>CASIAW010000003.1 GCA_949372875.1 Candidatus Poseidoniaceae archaeon | reverse complement strand
ATTGGTGTTTTTCTAGTTAATGCCACTAGTTTCAATATGGCAGATTCAGGCGATGATGAGGTTGAAAGGATTTGTCTTGGTTTTGATAACCTTGGATTACTGAAATGTAAAAACCCAGCATTTGAACGTACATATTACTGTAAAGAACACCAAAAATCACCACATGGACACATACACGTTCTTTATTGGGGAATACCGTGGTTGGTGCTAGGAGGATACTTATTTCTTGCCGATTTATACGATCTTTTCATTCCAGTTCCAGTTTTTATTACAGGCTTCATACTTTCATTTGGTTTACTCTTTTATGAGATGGTAACAAGAATATATCACTGGAGAATTATCGATAAAACCAATCAGATTGTTCCGCCAATAATCACGGAGAAAGTGATATTGGAAAGAAAGAAAACTGCCACCTATGGTTCAATTATTGGAGGTTCGACCTACTCAAGAAAATTAACTCGTAGTCGTTATGTAGAATATGATGATGGAAATGATGTCGGAGATTGGGGTTCGAATTTGGGAGATACAATGGGTCCCTCTGATGATGAAGATGATGATGATGACGGTTAAATCTAAGATAAAAATCATCAGATGATCTAGATCTTTGTTTAATCCCATGGATAAGTGATTTGACTGTGTTTACGAGGGTTCATCCATAACACCCATGTGTTTGAATTAGGCAATCACAAGGGTTCGCAGTGGGTCATATTGAACGCTACTGTCGTGAACGCCCGCAAACACGTGGGCCCCCCTTGTGTATAGCAAATTATTTCTTGAATTTCTCCCTAATTCGTTTGAAAAGTTTATGCTCCAATCAATTTATTATCAGGAGTTAATTTAGTAATTATCCCTTGACTCTCGCCTAATTTTTGATTAAGAAGGTCCAACTTTTTCATAAGTTTAGGTACTAGTTTTTGATTTTTAATTATGACTGCTTCGAGATCCTTGATTGTTTTATCAAGTATTTTCGCCTTAGATATAGATTCATTTAGTTCTAAATTTACTGCTTCAGCTTCGTCTTTCCCTTTTGAAAATCTCTTGATCTTAGATTTCATTTTGGAAATTTCCTTGCGCAACTTGGCCGATTCCCTTTTTGCATTATTTCCCTCCTTTAGGGCCTGAATGTATGATGGTTCTTTTTTTGCCTCTGCCAATTCATCGTCTAAAACTCTCTGAGTCCGGAAAAATGTAGTTTTAGAAGCTTGAGCCATTAGTAAAGAATGTTGATCTTCAATCGTTCTCATTCCTTCTGAAAAGGTTCTACGTTTGATGAAGAAATATTTTTCTTCAAGTTTATCTTCGCTTGCGTAGAATTTTTTTTGCAATTGTAGCAACTTCGAATCTAGGTTTAAGACACTAATTTCGCTAATAGATTCATTAGTTGACATCTTTTTTGATTCTAACATTCTCACGTTTTCGAGTAATTTTGTTTTTTCTTTTAGAAGTTTCTTTTTGTTTTTATTTGATTCATGAATCGTATCTCCTGCCATCGTGGCTTGATTCTGATAATTGATTGATTTTTCTGTATAATCATCGAGAAATTGGTATGCATCGATAAGTTTAGAATGATTTTCTCCTGACCAATTTGGTAGTAATTTAATGCTCTTGGGACCTGACCTGATCTTCTTTATAATTTCTCGAACCTCCCTCAAGTCACTGAAATCTATTGACTTGAATGAATTCTCTGATATTTGATTTCTGTCACAAATTTCAATTAATGATTCTGCACAAATGTAAGCATATTCTGGATTAAATTCGCTCAAGATATGCAATTCATCGTATTGTTCTTCAATATCTAAAAGCACATTTTTTTGGTCACCCAATACTTCTTTCGCTAGATCTTTTGACTTGTAGTAATTGAGAAGGTCATTTTGGTTGTCTAACATATTGTCAAGACGCTTCCTATTACACCCATTGCTTTGAATGTATCAATCTGCTTCTTGAGGACAACTTCCAACCCCATTTGATTTTTTATCGTTTGCTCAAATATACTCGATTGTGAGTCGTTTAATTGTTTAACGAGATTATGATGTGACAAATTTTGACTCTTTCTAAGTTTTGATAATTGAACAGTGTTCACAAAGGACATTGCACCATTCAAAATATCGAAGCCTGAAGATTTCGGCCTACTACCCATAACAATTGGTAATCAAACTATATGATATAACTTCTTGATTGTTTTTTGTTAATTTCTGTTATGATGCAGGGTTCGCATCACAAAAGTCCATAAGTGGTTTACTTATATCTACGAGGGGTTATGCTAAGCACCCTTGTACACGATCAACCTGTATTCGTGGGTTCGCAGTCCGTCCTATACAACGCTACCGTTGTAGCCATATACGCATTGAAGGAGAGCCCTTGTGTATAAGCCCCCATGAACGCAAATTCGCACGAAAATATTTTCAAATTTGGGGATTTCAGGTTATGAGTTAATCACGAAAATTTTATTTCCGTCAAATTCCACAATCAATTAGGCAGTGGTTTCTATTTCTTCCAACCGACGCAGAGGACCGGACAATCAAAATCGGTTAAACACTGCCACCGCTTCAAAACGCCTCGGCGTTTGCAAAGGTTGCAAAGTTCAGTTAAATCCAAGAAAGGAATATTGTAAACCATGCAAAAGAGAAGGTGGTATGAACCGAGTAAAAACAACTCCTCTCCAGCCACCTCCAAAAATGAAAATTAAACGAAGCGCACCCAATATAAGTTCATCAAAACTATCCTGTGAATACGCAGGATGCAAAAATACTACATCCAAGAGTAAGAGGTATTGTGGATTACATTATCCCGATGAAATTAGTAGTTACATGCATAAATGTGAATCATGTGGCATAATGATTAGTCAAAAGAAGCAATTGTGCAAACCATGTAAGAGAATTTCCAACTTGGGAATTGAAAGAATGAACAAAGACAGATACATACCGCAGTTTACAGGTAGCGCGATATCAAAGAAAGATAATATTCGAATGAACAATAGAGGCCCCATTACTGATAAAACCCTACCTGGTTGGAACAAAAATTGTGAATACTGTGGAAATGAGTTTGAAGTAACACTACGAGAAAAGGAATTAGGATTTTTCGGCCTACTTGGAGCCATAAGGAAACAAGTCAAAACTGTTTTCAAAGCAGATAATACAAAAAACTGGGATTATTCTAAAAATCCAGATCAGCATTTCTGTAGTTCTTGCCTTAGAAAAGGCGACCCCATTGATTGGTATTGTCCAAGATGCAAAATAACAAAGAACAAGTGTGATTGTTTCGACATAGTAAAGTGCACAGAATGCGGGACAGAAGTAACTAAAATGAATCTTTATGGCACGTGTTGTTTTGAATGTTACATGGATCACAAGAATGCAGAATCGCCCTACGAAACATATTGATTCCTTATGGTACTTAGGATTGAATGCGTTTTTTGATAACAATTTGTTTTTTTTATTTGTTCACAAGGCTTCTCCTTAACATCCATGTGGATATTGAAATGAATGCAAGGGTTCGCAGTGTGCTCCTCACAACTGTACCGTTGTGAAGAGACTACTGAGATCGCTTGTGAATGTCTAATGCATGCAAAAGAGTGTTATGCAGCCTTTCGTAATCATGTGCTCCTCATTCGACTCTCTTAGACTCAGTTGTATCACATTGAATTCGAAGGAATCTTTTCCAAAGACCACTGAGTTCAAACATAAGCGGTGGTTGGGTTTTGACATGCGCGTTCCTATTCAGGCTGTTGGCCTTATGTTTTTGATGGTCCTCGCACCACTCTCTGGTTGCTTTGGGGAAAATGAAGTTCAATCTCTTGGAGAATCGTCTCTGACAGTTGTTGAGTCTGATTCACTTGAGGCAGGAATGTGGCAAACCATAACCCTCGATGCAAATGATGACCTCGCAGTCTTCATTCCGTACTTCATACAAGATCCTGGTTCGATGCGCGCTCAAAACGGTACTGTGCTCGATATGAACTCTGGCGAACAGGTGAGTGTCAACATCCTACTACCTCCAAGGAACGACAAGGTCGTCTTCTTCGTCGGAGAGATTGGCCGAGTTGATTGGCCAATTCGAGAAACTGACGAGTCTTGGACCACATGGCTTGAAAATCCGACCAGCGGTTCTGCTGTACAAGCAGTTGAAAATCAAGATGCAGAAGGGATGTGGCCTTGGTTAATTTCAGGAAACCAATCCGGAGGCGATGCCATTTCTCTGGTTCTGGAAACAAGCCGACCGTTCCGTGCAGACCTTACTGAAGAGAACGGTGTTGGTGCAAGTGATGGTTGGGTCAATGGTAGAGATGTCTATGACTGGGTTGATTTCATTACCGACGATACACCTTGTGCTTCATGCGGTGCAGATGGAGCTGTTGGCTATCTCGATCGCTGGATTGGAAATGCAAACCCCTCGTATGAGCACGCAATTACTTATTTCGAAGGCGTAATGCAGGGCTACGGATTGGATAGGGTTGAAGTCCATCGTTTCCAATCGAATACAGCCTGGGCAGTCAACATCTGCGGATACAAAGATGGATCAGTCTATCCAGATGAATGGCTCGTCTTTGGCGCACATTTTGACATTGCACCTCCTGTGGCTTACACTCCTGGTGCTGAAATCGGAGTTCCAGGTTACGGGACCAGACACGGTGCTTACGACAATGCAGCAGGATCGAGCATGGTATTAACCACTGCTAGCGTACTTGCGGAATTCGATGCTCGCCGAACAATGGTCTTCTGTTTGTGGTCTTCTGAAGAAGAGGGATTGTGGGGTTCACGTTCGTTCGCGAACGACCTCCCAGATGGAATTACAGTGAGCAATTATCTGAATCTCGACATGGCTGGTGTCAATTATCCAGGTGATTATGCACTCTCAGTATACCTTGGCCCAGATGGATCCCAGGAAGCGATTGACCAAGCCGGTATGTATTATTTGGCGGAATGGATTGGTGGTGATGCACTCGATCTAGGTTACGAGATAGATCGCGGAAGAGAAGCCTGGCTTGAGGGTGGAGAAAATCCGTTATGGGGCGATATCTACGAAGATACCGTTGCAATTTACGAATCACCAACCGCTCGAAGTGACCACGCCTCGTTCCAAAACATCGGTGTTGCAACCCTTGGATGGAACGGTTTGGTGGATGGATATCCGTGTTACCACCGTGAATGCGATACGATGGAAACCATGATTGACTACATGGGCACGGATAATTCTACAGGAATTAACAATCTCGTTCATTCTTGGGACATTGTCACATGGTGGGCGGTCTATGCGTTCTTACATATGGACCAAACACCAGTGCCAAATGAACTCTAACCAATCGTTGGAAGTGTAATATTAATGGCATTCAAGGAATCCTAATCTAATGCTTGAAAGTCCAAGCATGGATAGGATACAGCCTGTATACACGAGTAGCGTTGTGAATAAGCAAGTTGAGTAGCTTGTCTACTTGTTTTGGGGATTTGTACTTTTTTGGTCCTCAATCGTCTTCGAATCCGATTTTGAACGACTGCTGAGAACCCAAATGGTTATGAAAACCAGCAGCGGGATGAGGTTACACACGAATAAGCCGGCACCGTTTGCAATATTCCATGACTGCTGATCAGTTGGAGTTGACACTTCACCAGAATAATCTCCTTGTCCGGAATCAAATTCACCTCCTCCTTGAGAATAGATGCTTAATGCAACCGAATTAAATGCAGGGGGCCCAACAAGAAGGAGAACTCCAAATGCCACAATTACTGCTAAATCTAATGGTTTCTCAAAGACGCCCCTTCTTGCGGATAATATGAACGGTAGTACGCTAAACAAGCCGAAGGTAATCATCCACCAATTCATCGAATTCCCATCAACAGAAAATCCGAGTTGAGGGCCAATATAATGATACGTTAGTAATCCAAGGTACGAAGCGGCAAGAAATAAAATGGCCATAAACCACATAACCCAGAGGCTTTTTCGGAAAAAGATAGAGTTTACTCGGATAATAATCCACGGAACAGAGATAAGCAGAGCTACAGCAATCCATTTCCCAACGACTATTACTGGGTCCTCATTCGAATAATTTAGAAGCAGTTGGAAACCACCTCCTCGTCAAATCGAAGTGTCTTCTACTCCAAGCGAATTCAGTCATAAAATCAACTTACAGTTGTGATGAGTGTAAATCGGTCGCCACCAAAATAAATCTTGATTTCTACTTCTGACGTTTCTTCATCACAATCTGACCAAGTACTGTCCATTGCAGTCCATGTATCACCCGACTGAGGGTTGTCAATATCCGCACCAGTGTAGCCCGCAGAGGTAAACCCGCCTTCTAACCAGGTCGTGCCGTTTGCATTGATGCAAGAAGCTGACATGTAGTATCCGGAATCACCACCCCATCCGTTGTCTTGTGAGTTAAGAAGACTAGACCAGTCACCAGCATCGTCTAATGTTACAGTAACGATATTCTCAGCAGTGCCAGTACCAATGTTATCGGCATGATCTGCGACGCTGAATGAGGGATAAGACGGGCAAGATGAAGTGGCACCAGTCACCCAATCGATATCTGATTGTGGTATTCCAAATGCAGAATAATACGTGTCTTGAACATCGAGCGGACTGACCGGAGAGTAACCCTCTGCACTGCCTGCGATACCGTCGAACACCATGGGCACATACGATTTTGCTCCATCATCGTCCTCTGCAATAACCATCAAGTTCTTCTGAATCATGATCGAACACGCCATTTCGTCATAGTTCTCTGCCTGAATGTAGTTATTTCCTACTTCCATTGGAATAATGAATGAACCTCCGTAAACATCGCCACCAGTAGAAGTTACAGGTGTTTGGTCGCTCAACATGCCTGAGTTTGATGAAAACGGAATGTCAACCATTCCGTCAGAATCATAATCCAGGCCAATTGAGACGATTGTACCGTCCAAATCCATTGCAGACCATGACAGATAGACAAGTCGCGAATAAGTTCCGTCGCCATCATCGGCCAAAGCATCATCATCTGAGCTGACGAAATTAGCCGAGACTATAGGGGCTGAGTTCAGGATAACGTTTGCATTTGAACCGCCAATTTCGACAACTTGCCATCCAGTCGACATGCATGCCTGGAAGTTGGTATCGGCTTCAACATAATACAAGCGTCCTTGGGTTGTTGAATCACACGTAGGGAGATCATTGGCTGTAGCAACATAGTAGGTTGGCCAATCATCGCTTAATTCAAGGATTACCTCATCTTCTTCCGTGGTTTCAAGTCCAGTATCACCTATACAACCAGATAGGCCGGCAGTCATCAGCAAAAAACAAAGTAAAATTACAATTTTTCTCATAACTTTAGTATGCGATGCAAGGTAAATAATGATTTTCATACAATTTGCCAACTATTTTGGCGCCTCAGGGCCGACTCAGTAAGGTCAGTTCGAGTGGATTCACAACCGGTTCTCACTTTTTGTCTGTATACTTGGAAAGCCATTCATCTTCGGCTTTTGTCGGAAGACCGGATGGCGTTTTAGCGGACTTTGGATCACGCATCACCATGCTGAGAAGGGCGAGAAGGAGAACAATACACGAACCAATGAGGACATTGACCTGCATGTTTGAATCTGTATCTGAATCATCTGATGCCATGGTGTCTTCATCAAGAGTTTGGTCATTACCCTGGTTTTCTGCGGCGACTTCAATCAAACATGAGGTGCAAAAGACAGTGTAAAACGATGCGGAGTTTCCAGTTACATCAGTGACTGTAATTGTGAGAGTGATGTCTGGAGATTGGTTGGAAAGCGAGAGATCAATGGAAGCTGAACCTTGTGATACGTCGACACTCTGGCTTTGAGCAAGCGTCGAAATGGTGTAATCAATTGACGCTGTATCTTCACTGAGCAGGAATTGAATCGTATAATCATCGGTTTGAAGGTTCGAAAAAGTCGCATTTTCTCCACCGACAAACCAGCGACTGGTCTCTAGCGTTGATTCCGAATTGTAGAGTTTCAATTGCACCTCGGGTGCCTTCCGGTCTTCATTGACTGAATCACTCAGTCTCCAATCTTCAAAGGCGACTTCATTTCCAAAGACATCCATTCCGCCAATGGCGTAGACTGCCGAAACTTCCTCACCTGTTTGGGCTACTGAATCGACAGAGATGGTGTACTGGGAAGCAACAGTGTTTTCAACTTGAGCAACGAGTTCCCAAAAGGCTGGCTCGTCCATGTCTGCGTAGAGGTTGCGATAAAGCATCCAAGTGGTTCCAGTTTCCATTCCATCTCCCATCCAACTGAGTTCTGTGGTTCCATTCAAGCGATAGTTTGCATTGAGAAGAGATGGAACTGTAGGTTTCTTGGTATCTTCGACAAGCAGCGAGTTAAGCGAATTGAGGCCGAGAGAAATGTTGGTTTGTGCATACGTTATGTTTTGAGTTCCAAAAGATGCGTCAACGGTAACAGCATACCATGAGTTTTCCGAAACTCCGGAATCTAAAGTATAGTTGTAATGTCCAATGCCGGAATCAACGGTCGCAATGAGCGTACCGTCAGAGACCGATACAATTTGACCGGTGATAGAGCGCCAAATGTGATACTTTGCCTCAGAGTGGTTGACTAAATCCGTCCACGTCAATTGTGTAATACTCAACGAATGGGTTGCAACTAAATCCGTCACAATGTTTTGGTTTTCTTCAAGAGTGAATTCATTACTCTGTCCATTTGGAGCAGCGGAAAGATTGGTTTGTTGATTTCCAAGTTCGTCTGAAAGTGTGATGAGGTAGAACGAATCACCACTGTATCCTGCTGGAACTGAGAAGTTGTAATGCGTGGTATTTGCTGATAATTGAATGATTTCTTGCACCTCACCTGCTTGTAGATCAAGAATTACTGAAGGGCTACGCCAAATGTGCAGCGTATGATTGGCATCTTCGATAATTGAACCGTTCCAATTCAGTGCAGTGGTCAAATTGACTGCATCGAAGTTAACGTGAAGAGTTCCAGTGATTGAAGAGCCAACATTGTCTTCAGTGACTCCTTGAGTGAGAGAATTACTCGACAAAAACCTTTCATCTTGTTCGCCGCCAATCGTATGCAAGACGGTGTAATATTGAACCCGACTGACATCAGCAGGATGGAGAATCTCAAAAGAATAGGTATCTGATGTAAGGTTTGATGCCACATTGGTTTTTGCGATGGTATACCAGTTACTTCGGTTGGCTTTGACCGCATGTGACCAAATGGAAGTCGTATGGTTTGAATCAACGGAAGTATCAACCTGCGACACATCAATCCATGTTAGTTCAGTGGTCGAGTTCTCCGCATCATACGTTGCTTGAAGGTTGTATGGAGAAGCAATTGGCGAGCCAAATTCGTAAAGCGGCTGACCCAATGCAGCATTTCCAATCGAAAAATTATCAATAATGGTGCCATTGAGCAACGTGCTGAGAACGCCATAGTAGAACCCACCATCAGTATTTGCAGGAGTCTGCAATACGACGATGTGTTGTCGATTTTTACATTCAGCAAAGGTGTCCAGTTCATAGCATGCTTGAATATTTTCCTTCATGAGTTGAGCACTCTGATAATTCGAACTGTTCAACGGTTCATCCGAGCGGTAAAGTGAATAATTGGTCTTTTGTAAATCTTGAAGAATTACGAAATCATTTGTATCGATATTCTCCCAACTGAGCGTAACAGTTTCGTTCGTCAAATCAAACGCAGCAGTGAGGTTCTTGGCTTCAAGATCCGGTCCATTTGTGCCGTCTGCTTGAACTGTGTTCAATAAGGGCATCATCAGGAGGATAATTAAAAAAATCGAGATTCGGCGTTTGTTCATTTTACCCCTCGTGCCATGCTGTTCAAACCCTCCTTATGTCTATTTTCCATCCAACCAATACCAAAATGCTCTTGGATGAAGGTGGGGACGGATGCTCATGCTTCATGACGTCATCCACGAAATGGACCCCTCGGAACGATTTCAATATGCACAACTTTTGGCTTATCTCGCAAGTGTTGATGACGATATTACTCGTATTGAAATGGCATTTTATGAACAGAGACTTGGTGCAACTCTTCTCTCTCCAAGTCGCAAGCAACAGCTTCGAGAAAGCATGCTGCAAAAATTGGATTTAGATGCGCACTTGTCGCGGATGCAACCTCGTTCGATTAAGTTGGCCTTGAGAGACATCTGCTTAATGACAATGGCTGACAGAGAAGTTGATGACTCTGAGCGTGCAGTCCTACTGAAAGTAGCATCTGCTGCCGGACTATCGAAACAACATGTGGACCAATTACTTCATTGGGCCGTCAAAGGTTTCCACTGGATGCAAGAAGGCTACAATGTATTGGATTACTGACCCAGCACTCTGAAACACTGGAAAATACAGACCTTCTTATTCGGGCGGGGTGAGTATTGACTATGCCAGAAGGACCTGAAATCCACCGTGCTGCGAACAAGATTCGTAAAGCACTTGAAGGAAAGGTCATCGAAGACATAGAAATTACTTTACCTCGATACCTTGAACGTTCCCAAGATTTCCTTGGAAAGACGGTTCAGCGTGTTGAAGCACGTGGAAAAGCAATGTTAATTCATTTTGATACATTTGTGATGTATAGCCACAATCAACTGTATGGAAGATGGACCGTCAACCGAAAAGATACTGAGCCCAAAAAATGGAACCGCTCGTTACGGATATCACTGACAACAGACAAGCATACCTGTCGATTGTGGTCTGCAACCGATATCCTATTGATGGAGCCTTGGGAGTTATCTGGCCATCCTTATCTTGAGAAACTTGGCCCTGATGTAGTCATTCCAGAAACAACCACTTCGCAGTTAGTTGAGCACATGAAGAATAAGAAATTTCAACGACGACGATTGAAAACGTTACTCTTAGACCAAGGTTTTTTTGCAGGCATTGGAAATTACCTTCGAAGTGAAGTTTTGTTCACCTCTGGACTCCATCCAGACCGAACGGTATCCTCGTTAAGTGATGAAGAAAAAACCAAGTTATCTGAGCAAGCATTGTTTCTTTCTCGCCAATCCTATGACGTCCCTGGAATCACTGTTGAACTTGAGTTGTATGACCAACTCCGGAGCCTCGGCATGTCCCGAGGTCAAGCGAGGCACTGGGTCTTTACTCGAAATGAACGGCCGTGTCATCAGTGTGGCGAGTTGATACTACATACTCGGCCAGGTGGACGAAGGCTAGACTACTGCCCCGTTTGCCAACACTAAGATTTGAGTGATTCAAGAGTAACTGGTTCCAATTCGAGTCCTTTTGACAACCGGTCTCTCACATATTCCGTCACTGCTCTCGCTCTGTGTTTCACATCGGGAGTTCTCTTTGCAGACGCTCTTAGGGCCATCGACATTCGATGATTATTCGAAAAATAGGATTGATTCTCATCTAAGAAGTTCCAATACATGTCAGAGAGCGGGCATGACTTCTTGAAATGAAGTGAACAATCACCGCAGTAATCTCCCATTTTCTTGATGTAAGGCGTGCCGCTAATGTAAGGCTTCGTCGTCATGACACCACCCACGGCGTAGGTGCCCATTGCCAAAACATTGGGTTCGACAACCCAGTCGTAGGCATCGGTAAACATAGCCCAAAACCAATCGGTAAGTTCTCGAGGTTGAATCCCCAAAAGGTTTCCAATATTTGCTAAAACCATGAGCCGAGGTATGTGGTGCGTATAGCCTGTTTCAAGAACATCTGAGACCGCAGTGTCAAGGCAAAGCATTCCGCTTTTCTCACCCCAATATGCAGGTGGCAAACCGAATGATTGCTCCAGTAGATTCGGGGTTGGTCTTGAATGCGCCCAGTTACCTTCCCATCCTCCACCACTTCGTGATGGAATGGTTTCATGCTCAATCTCAAATCCATTGGTTTGTTCATGGATATGACGTACAAATTCCCTCCAGCCAATAATCTGACGGACAAAGCCTTCTTTGGAATTAAGCGGTATGTCAAGTTCCAGCGCATCAGAGAGTAGTGTAGAAGGCAACAATCGATTCAGGTTCAATAAGGAAGAAAAAGTGGTATGAAACAGGGTTTTGTGCTCCAGAGTCATTGCATCCTCATAGGGTCCAAACCAATGCATAACCGTGGACTTCGCCCAGTTCCAAAGTGATTGAGCCTGTAGTTTGGATGAAGGCAAATTCGTCGAGTTGATTTGGCCAGGATGGTGAGAAAACTTTTCTTGAATCATGTCAATGACTTCCAGAGTGATTGTATCGGCAGTAAATACAGGTGGTTCGGGTAATGGAACCGCTCCATCCCAAGGCAGGCGATTATGCTCATCAAGAGACCATGAACCGCCAAGTGGATTCAAATCATCATCAAGAAGGATACCTCGACTTTTTCGGACATGGCGGTAAAATTTGTTCATTCGCCACGGTGGACTTTCCCCGACGCTGCCTCGAAACTCTTCACGTGTCGTCAGCCAACCTTTGTGCTCTTGAAGGGTAACAATACCGGCCGCTTCAAGTGGTTCAAGAGTACGCCTCAAGGTGAGTTCTGCGGGTATGATCGCTGTAAGTGGACCATGTTGTAGAGAAAATTGGCTTAGAACCTCGTCATACCCTTTGTCGCTGAAAATATATCGAACAGGATGGCCAAGTTCCTGCATTTCCAGAGCAAAATGCCGCTGATTTGAAAGGAGGAGAGCCAGTTTTTGTTTGTGGTAGGGAAGCCTATTTGCTTTCCAAGAGGTCTCAATGAACACTAATCCAAGAGAAGAGGGCGGTAATGTATCCGGTAGAAGGACTTGGTGAAGTTGATCGTAAGCGACAAAGTGCCAATCCTTGATGTCAGAAGCTACTTTACGGAGCGCCGTAATGAACTCTGACATAAATCGAAATGAACAAACCTGCTTTTGAAAGATTGTCATCAATCATAGAACTTCTCAATACAAGATGAAGAAAAATACTGGAAAGAATTTGATTAACTTTATACAAAACAGTTTGAACGTAAATACATGACGAAGACTTTTTTCATCAAACTGGTAACCGACCCTGAAGTAGATCTACGAAAATGCATCGTTGGGCTAGCATGTGCTGCTCAAGCAGTGAAAGTAGGGCATGACGTCAGCATGTTCTTTGCATCCAATGCAGTTCGACTTCTCAATTCAGAATACATTCATGCAATTGATAGCAGTGGGGATTTTCCTGATGGAATGGTCTTGACGATGATGAAAACAGTCACAGATGGCGCGAAAGGAGTCTATGTGTCAACAGGCTCTCAAGCAGCCAACGGCGTAACGAAAGAAAACGCAGCGGAACTCTTACTAGAAGGTTGGAATGACTGGATGACTTGGAGTGGTCCCCCGGGAGTCATCGAACTCAGTGCAGCAACTGACATTCAACTCGTCTACTGATTCAATCAAACCAACTCAAAATCTGGATACGAAATCCCACATAAGCGCTGCGAGCCCGCCCTCGAATTCACTTGAAATACCATGTCCGGCATTAGCAATTTGTCATTGACAACTTCGCCTAGTTTATCGGATTAAGGAAGGGTTTGCCAATAGATTTGATACCACCTTGTTTAATCAATTTCTCATAATCAAGTATATGCTCTTTTGAATCAAGAATTGTAAATCTGTACGACAAGTTTCCTTGAATGAAACTGCGAGTTAATTCCCTCAAGAACAATTCTTTTCTTGCCATTTTCTTCAAGTCAAAGGAAGTAATTTCTTTCGAGACATAACGTTCGAAGACATATACACAAAATTTGTCCCCTCCTATGCCTCCACGGTAATGAGATCGGAGTCTTTGTTTCAAACCCTTAGCTTTGTCTTTCTTGTAATCCTCTTCTCTTACACCCCTACCGGAGATTCCGACATACGCAAATTCCTCTCCATTCCAAATTGTATAGATACCAATTGCCACCAGAGGAAGACCTTTGCCAGGGCGTTCTGCAAACGAATACAACTTACCCGCCGTCAAATCCTCAACTATTTTCTTAGGTAATTCAACCATTTCTCAGCCCCAATACGCGATAATTGTCAGTTCCTTTAATCGAAGAAAATCAATCTTGGAACGCTGGATAGTATTGTTGCGTGTATTGAAGTGCACTCGCTTGAGGATAACCTTGAGCAATCAGTCCATGGTAATATTCTCGAGCTGGATCTGGCTGTGCCACTGATTCTGGCTGTGCAACAGGAGCTGGTTGAGCGACCGGCGCAGGTTGTGCAACTGGCGCAACAGCAGCAGGCTGAGCGACTGGTTGGGCAGTGAAGTCTGGCATGGCGACTGATGGCTGTGCTGCAGGTAGTGCAGCAGGTTGTGCATACATGTTTGGCATTCCACCAGCAACAGGCTGTGGTGTATTTGCGTAATTCGGCATCATGACAGCCGGTTGAGCACCCATGTTCGGCATTGCTGGCATATCACTACCCATTGGAGCAAAAGAGCCATCATTCCATGTCTTGTTAACTGGCACGTCTTCATCCGGTTTCCTCAAGAACAGAACTGCAACAGCGACGATGACGCCAAGAACAAGAAGTCCACCGATACCAAGAAACAGTGCGTTAGAAGAAGAAGCACCGTCACTGGAAGATGCTTCTTTGAGCCAACGTAGTGGGTCATCAGGGTATGCATCAGCGCCGTCGCTCACTTTCCAGTCTGCCGCAGGGTTCGAATAGCCGTCTCCGTCTGCATCAAAGCAACCAATTCGGTCTGCCGTTGAGTTGCCGGCACCAGCGATACAAGCATCAGCTCCATCGGCTAGGGTCCATGAATCATCAGGGTCGGAAATTCCGTCTCCGTCCGTATCAGTGCAACCATAGCGGTCAACATTGGAAGTATCTCGAACTGTAGGACATGCGTCTGGAGTGATTCCAAGAAGGTTTTCGCCATAGCCATCGTTATCTCCATCAAGCCATTGTGATGGCTCGTTTGGGAAAGCATCGCCACCCATGTCAAAGCCCCAAGAAATATCTGCGTTTGAGTAACCGTCACCATCGGTGTCGATACAACCAAATCTATCAAGGGTTGAGTTCCCTGGAATTGTAGGGCAGGCATCCGCTTCATTACCAGATTCGTTATCTCCATAACCATCCATGTCGGCATCTTCCCATTGAGTTCCATCGTCCGTGAAGGCGTCCATGAGGTCATACCAGCCGTCACCGTCAGCATCTGGGCAACCTATTGTATCGGCTCTCCAAGAATCTCCTGCACGAGTGGGGCAGGCGTCTTGAGACGTAGCGCCTTCGACAAATTCACCTGGCCATGAAGTCTTTCGGTCATCCCAAGTAGCATTGGCCCAGTTATCTCCATACCCATCTCCATCAAAGTCTGACCATTGGGTTGCATCGGTAGGGAATGAATCGGCTCCGTCTTCGACATACCATGTCGAATCTGCATTCGAGTAACCGTCTTCATCTGCGTCAAAGCAGCCGAGACGGTCAACCGATGAAGTGCCTGGGATTGATGGGCAATCATCAGGTGTTACACCCTCAATGTTGTCTCCAAAGCCATCTGAATCAGCATCAGCCCACTGACTTACTTCATCAGGGAATGCATCATCAACATTCGACCATCCGTCGCCGTCGTTATCCGGACAAGCATTTTTCCCACCAAGGGTGGAGTTACCGGCTTGATTGGGGCAATCATCAGTTGTATCAGACCATCCATCACTGTCGGAGTCAAGACAGCCGGTGGTTCCAAGAGTGGAAGTCCCTGCAAGCGTTGGACAATCATCATTGACGTCGTTAAAGGAATCAGCATCGTCATCGACGTCTTCGTCACTGTCTCTGCATCCATCACCATCAATATCGTTGGTAGAGTCAGAAACCCAAGTTGGCCGTGGAGGACTGTATGAGGTGTAAGGACACAAGTCATTGACATCGAGGATTTGGTCATTGTCGTCATCCGAATCTTCAACATCATCCTTGCATCCATCGTTATCCCAATCTGTCGAGGCAGATGGATTATCGAAGTCTTGGCTACTGGTCCAGTTGAATTCCCCGTTTCGAGGGCAAAGGTCGGGGAAATTATCAGTCAATCCGTCATTATCATCATCAGAATCACATTCATCACCAAATTCATCACCATCTGTGTTCGCTTGAGAAGGGTTCGAGACGGTGGGGCAGTTATCTTCGACATCGACAATACTGTCACCGTCTGTATCCTTGAGAGTTGAGGGATCAAACACCCAAACATAGACGTCTCGACCACCCGATGAAGTGAGTGTCGTTCCATCATGAGTCATTGAGCCTGAATAGGAACCACCGATTCCAATGAAATCACTCGAATTGACTACCATACTCCACACATAGTCGTATCCTGAACCACCAACTCTCTCGGTCCAGTCAACGGCACCCGTTGAAGAAAGCCCGACTACATAGCCGTCATGATTTGATGGACTCATGGTCGTTGAACCTGCGGTGAATGCTGCGGAGAAATAGCCTCCAAAGGATACAAGACCAGAGGACGTCACTGAAAGTGCCCATGGTTCATCTTCAGCGCTCGAACCAGATACTACGGCCCAGCTGTTAGAAGTCGAAGCGGCAGTTCTTGCTACAAAGACGTCATTACCGCCGTAAGAAGCAGTTGCAGTCCAACCGCCACTGGAGATTGTACCACCAAAGGAACCGGCAAGATAGGTGTCGCCAGACTGACTGATGACAATTTGAGTAACAATGGTCTGCTGGCCACTGGCACCAATTCCATTCACATTGGTAACGCTTCCAGCGGAGTCTAATTCGACGATGACGGAGTCAATGGTACCAGATGCAACATAACTTGAAGTCCCCCATTGGCAAAAACCATCGGTAATGGTTGCTATCTTGACGCCACCAGATGTGGTTACGGCCGTATCCAAAACTTGGTTCGTACCTATTCCGCCACCACTAATGACCCAATTTAATAAT
Source organism: Candidatus Poseidoniaceae archaeon (assembly GCA_949372875.1). Classification (GTDB taxonomy): domain Archaea; phylum Thermoplasmatota; class Poseidoniia; order Poseidoniales; family Poseidoniaceae; genus MGIIa-L1. The sequence continues at coordinate 174,930 of CASIAW010000003.1, read as the reverse complement.
CCACTTCTCCCGTCAAATTGTGAAACAAAGATTTGAGTATTGGAGACATTAAGTGCAATGCCTCCAAAGTCAGTTTCTCCTTGGAAACTTCCAGAAACATAGACATCACCGCTGGCACTAACTTCAACATTTTTAGTTGTACTGAATTCTCCTGAACCGTTGACGATTGTGGAGAAACTCGTTGCCCAAAGCCAATTACCCATTTGGTCTGCTTTCGCTATGAAACCTTCTTGATGGAAACCGGAATTGGTATTCGAAATAATAAATCCTGGCCCACCTCCACTGTTGGAGAAAGAAATATCACCATAAAAGAAGCCAGTAACGACGATTTCACCGGTTACGTCAACTGAAATATCACTTAGCGATGAGAGTCCGCCCCCTCCAAAACTATGATCGGCTCCAAAAAGTGACGTCCATGTACCGCTGCTGTCAACTGAAGCTATGAAAAATTCACCAAAAGTGTAAGGTGAAGTTGGTTGAAGAGTCTGAGTTCCAAAAGTAAGCGTGGTATTGAAGGTTGAGCCAATGACCCATTCTCCATTCGGTGAAGCCTCAATATATTCCCCATCGATGCTTTGGGTTGATGAGCCACCAGATGCGAGGAATGAATTCGAGGCACTGCGGGCTGAAGTGAATTTAAAGTCATCTATTTTGGAATCAGAAAGTGCTTCCGATGAGGATCCAGGATGCTCAAGAGCCATCAAGGATGAGAGCATCAAGAAGGTCATCAAAATTGCAGAACACGTTGCAAGTCTTGGGCGCATAACCCGACCAAGAAGTATACCGACATCAAACCTTTCCTTTGAAGATGCCAAGGCATCAGCGTGAAAGAGTGTGAATCATTCAAGATTTGACTCGAGCTGTAGTAAATCACTGTCACCAGCATCGATGATGCTGATTGTAGAAACTGCAAATGGTTTGCTGCATGCGATTCCGAGTTCACGGTTGACCATTGATGCACGGAACTTTGTCACTTCAGGGTGATTTGCGTGCAAATCATCAGTAAATTCAGTCGGGCAGTTTGCTGCAAATATCACGAGTTTCGCTTCACCACGAGCACACGCATCGAGTGCTTGGCGTTGTCCAAATCGTAGGCTTCCAGTTGCTATTGCGTTCTTTAATTGTCGGTTTAGGTCCATATTTTATTCCTCCATACTCCACATTGTTTCTCATGGGTGGAAATTCATCACTCAGGTATGTAGTAAAGTTCAACACTGCCAGTTCCAAGTGAAATTGGTTGTCCGACAATAATGTTCTCTGCAACACCTGTGAGGTAATCCTTCTCACCGATAACACCCGCTTTGAGCAGGTGGTTGACGGTAACTTCGAAAGCTGCACGAGCCAAGATACTGTGCTTTGTCCCTGACACACCGTGACGTCCAATCGCTCGGACTTCACCTTCTGAGGTCATAACATCAGCAACGAGGAGCAGGTGTCGAACGTCGACTTCCAAGCGTGCTCCGTCAAGAGTGGCTTGTAGTTCGTTAACAATTGCTTGTCGTGCTGCTTCAATTCCGAGGAAGTCGAAGATTTCGATGATGTTGTTTGTGTAGGTCCGGTTACGGTCAATGGTTTCGATCTCGCTCACACGAGTCAAGTTCGAACCAATTGTTGAAAGATAGTATTCACCAGTCTTGTCGTTCAGTTGAACGTTTGCTCGAGCGATGTTTGGAATACCTTTGAGTCGCATGTCACGAATCTTTTCTTCCAATTGCAAGAGCATGGTATAGGACGGTGGGTTTTCAGCAATTTCAGCAAGGTCTTCCTCTGTGTGAACGCCTGGAATCAGGGTTAATGTGGAAGGGTTCTTTTCTTTATCAGCTTGAACCAAGAGACGTGTAGCACGCTCAAGTTTATCCTTAACTTCTGCACCAGTCATGTTCTTTTGCTTGAGGTTGCCCTTGTTGAGCTTCAAGACCAAGCGTCGCTGAGCAACGTCGGTTTCGAGAGAAGCAATGTTCACAGTGTGGGTTTCTTCAATGGCTGCAGCAAGCTTACGTGCTTCATCAGCGGAGGTACTCTTTTCTCCAGCCAGGTAAATAATCATGGTTGGGGTATTTGGAACCTTTCGAGCATCGACGATTTCGATGATACGAGGAAGACCTTGGGTGACGTTGACTGTTGCTACACCCGCATAGTGGAACGTACGCATGGTCATTTGAGTTCCAGGTTCTCCAATTGATTGAGCAGTGATAATTCCTGCTGCTTCGTAGGGGTCGATACTTGCTCGGTCAAGAGCAACGACTGCCTCGCCGACCACTTTCTTAGCTTGTGGCTTGGTGAGTTTCTTCTTACCACGGGCGTGGATAGCAACGGTTAGATCGTGGAAAATCCGGTTGGTGAACCGGGAGGAACCATTCTCTTCAACTGCAGCGACGAGTGACTTGAACACAGGGTCTTGAGCCAGTTCGTCTTCATATTCTAGAAGTTTCGATTCAACATTGTAATCAGTCATTGCAACTGAGGTCTTTGCACGGGCAATCGAACGTCCAGTTCGACGGAGTCGGACTGAAGTTGTTGGACCGGTGTTTTCACTGTTTGAATCTCCACCTTTCTTACTTGCAGCATCAATCGTTGATTTGATGGTAGCAGCAGTCTCGGAATCTGTTTCACAGATTTGAGCGATTTCACCAGCGGCGAGGATTTTTACATCGTCCCACTTCTTGTCATCGGCAAGAGCATGCGCATGATTTTCTGCGATACCCAAATCCATGAGCTTCTTCTTGGTTGCACTCTTTACGACCATCAAGCCTCACCTCCTTCAGGAGTATCCGGCTCATCATGTTCCCATCCGCCAAAGTCTTCTTCCTTTTCGTCTCGGTCTTTCGACTCTCGAACTACGACAGTAGCGCCTTCAGTTCCAAGGGCTTCATCGACGATAACATCGATGTTGAAAGGAGAACCGTGAACACCACGTGAAGGGTCAATACCGTCTTCACCGTAACTGAATTGAATAATACGGTTTGCAGTATTTCGGACAGACAACATTTGGTCATCATAAACCTTCAAGTCATCCATTGCGTTAATCAATCGACGTTGCATGTATCCGGACTTTGCAGTACGAACCGCTGTATCGACCAGGGACTCACGGCCTGAAATGGAGAGCATAAAGAACTCCGTAGGCTCGAGACCACGCTTGAATGAACTGGCAATGAAACCACGATCAGCTGCTGCACGACCGCCACGGCGGAAGTGAGGCAGAACACGTTCATTGTATCCACGTTCAAGGCGCTTTCCACGAACCTTTGCTTGTCCAATAGAACCTGCCATCATGTTGAGGTTATCCATTGAACCTCGAGCACCGGAAATAGCCATGTTCACTGCAGCGTTCGTTGAACCGGACTGAGCCAGTTCGTTCTTTGCTACGTCACCAGCTTCTTGCTTACCTTGGTCAAGAATGACCATGATATCTTCTTCAAGAGTTTCACGAGGTGTTCGACCAGGTCGAGTTTCGTATCCTTTACCGCTTGTACCGAATTTATCAAGAGCTGCTTGAACGAGAACACCCGCTTCAGTGTTTGCATCACGAATAGATTGCAATGCACCAGCACTCAAATCTTCGTCATCAATACCGGTGGTAAATCCAAGAGATGTGCACGCAGCAATAGAGAGGCGTGTGAAGTCATCGAGGAACTTTGCACCGAGTTCAGGACCGTTGGTTTGAACAATTGCATCCAGAAGACGTCCGTCTTCAGCACCGATTGCTCGCTTATCCAATGTTCCTTCAACCATTCCGTTCTTGACGATAACATCGTCGTCGGAACGGCTTCGGAATCGCAGATGGATGTTGTCTGGAATAATCAACGAGATAATGTCTTGTCCTCGGAAGCATTCCTTACCGTTTTCATCTTTGACAATTTCCGGTAAGTCGCCTGTCCAGCCGATGTTCCCAATCATTTCAAGACCGTGACGACGACTGATGAGCGTCCCCGGACGGGAGAGCAAGTAAGCACCGGAAATGTGGTCGTGAATACCACCGATAACCGCTCCACCGTAACGAGGTGTGAGGATGTGTTCTTGAACTCGCATCAAAATCTTAGCTTCAGCACGTGCTTCTTCAGATTGAATAACGTGCAGGTTCATCTCGTCACCATCAAAGTCAGCGTTGTATGGAGTACAAACTGCAAGATTGAAACGGAAGGTATGTCCTTCCATAACTCGAACTTCGTGAACCATCATTGACATTCTGTGAAGTGACGGCTGTCGGTTAAAGATAGCAACATCGCCATCAATCAAGTGACGCTCAACAAGAAGACCCGGTTTCGGGTTTCCGTTTCGGTCAATAGTGGAAAGACGGTCTTCGACCCGTGTTCGGTCGCCCCATTCATCCGCAGGGCTGCCACAGTGCGGGCAACTGACTTGGAGATGTTCTGGGTGTGGGTCTGGATGAACTTTGTCAGCCTGGGCGAGTTCATGCATCCAGCGGTAGTGAAGTTTTGCTCGAGGATCGTCTTCAGGGAGTTTCTGAGAGTTCGTATCCTCGCCACGTAGGTTTGCAAGAGTCGCTTCGTCGTCAACAACGTAGCTGGTTTCTTGAGAACCATCAACTGGGTTGACAAAAATCTCTGGCTTGATAACAAGACCTGGCAGGAAGTTTGGTGCCGGGAGGCATTGGTGCATATCCGGACGAAGTGTTGTATCTTCGTTACATTCAGGGTTGTGGCAGCGGAATCCTGCGTTGATCAATCGGCTTCGTTGATTGATACGAACACGGCGGTTGTCGCCTCGTATAATGTAGTTCACTCCAGGGTGAACATCAGGACCACGAAGAATCATTTGACGCATCTGTTCACGGTTACGAGAAGTAACACGGATAGGCACAGTCAATTCCTTTGCAATCTTCTTTGGAACACCGACTTCATTGACACCAAGATATGGGTCAGGTGAAATAACGGAACGAGCACAGAAGTTGACACGCTTTCCAGACAAGTTACTACGGAAACGCCCTTCCTTACCTTTCAAACGCTGAGTCAAGGTTTTGAGTGTACGACCGGAGCGATGGCGGGCTGGAGGGATTCCAGATGTTTGGTTGTCAAAGTAGGTGGTAATGTGGTATTGCAACAATTCCCAAAGGTCCTCGACAATCAATTGAGGAGCACCAGTGTCTCTGTTTTCACGGAGACGTTGGTTAATTCGTAGAACGTCAACAAGCTTGTGTGTCAAATCGTCTTCTGAGCGGTCTCCACTGTCAAGTGTAATCGAAGGTCGAACAGTAATAGGTGGCACAGGGAGAACCTTGAGCACAACCCATTCCGGACGGTTTGTCTTATCCATTCCAATGAAAATCAAGTGTTCCGAAGGGATAGCACTGAGCCATTCGCGAACGTCACGAGGGTTCAATTTGCGTTCAACTTCGCCTTTTCCAGCACCTTGGGATTCAATCTTTTCCTTGAAGGTCGTCGGTTTGTCGAGCATAATCTTACCTTGCATTGCTTGGCAGTGCATACATTGACCACGGCGAGTTCCGGTGGTGACCTTTTCAACTTCCTTGATGATCTTCGAAAATTCAGTTGAACCGACACCGTGCTTGATGATAATATCGCGGATACGAGTTCGGTAGTAATCTTGTTCACTCAATTCCGGGTTTGAAGGGTGAGTGCTCGGGGTGTCGTGCAACAAAATCTTGCTGCACTTCGAACAGGTTGCTTTCAAAGCGGTCTTGATGAGGTTAACGAAACCAATGTGGATAACTGGAAGTTCCAGAGCGATGTGGCCAAAGTGACCAGGGGACTCGTCATACTTACAGTTGTCAGTTGGACAAACCAATCCTGGTTCGATAACACCCATGTGAGGGTCCATCAATCCTTGGCGGTAAGCGTGTCCGTCATCCTTGTATGTGTCAGCAGTCTTCACTTCAACAGCGGACATTTGTCGGATTTCTTTTGGTTCCATCAGTCCAAAGCGAATCTGAGCGATACGCTTTGGGATCATTGTATTTGTTTGGCTCATCGTCGGTCCTCCAGTTCGAGTCTCATGGCTACACCTAAACTCTTCATTTCGTCGAGGAGCAGCTTGAATGCATAGGATGTTTGCACTTTGTACACTTCAGCGCCATCACCGTGGATTGGGCTGACATACGTGCGACGTTTCGGGTCAAACCACGCAATGTGGCCGGATTGAGCACAGACATACATGTCAATACCATCGGATTCATCGAGTAGACGGTCTTTGATAACCATCGAAGCACCGTGAGCAATCAAACAGTCACGCTCCATTTCTCCAAACCGAAGACCACCTTGGCGGGCACGACCTTCAGTTGGTTGACGGGTGAGGATTTGAACACGGCCTCGGGAACGAGCGTGAATCTTTGAGGACACCAGGTGGTGCAATCGTTGGTAGTAAATACATCCAATGAAGATGTCAGCAGGATAAACTTCTCCTGTTTCACCGTTAATCATGGTTTCACGTCCAGTGTGAGCAAGTCCGTTTCGAACCAGTCCGTCACGAAGACTTCCTTCCTTTTCACCACGGAATGCAGTAGCATCAATTCGGCGACCTTCCATAGAACCGACTTTTCCACCGATCATTTCGAGAACGTGTGCAACAGTCATTCGTGATGGAATAGCGTGAGGATTGATAACCAAATCAGGCACAATTCCGTCAGCGGTAAATGGCATGTCTTCCGGTTCGACAAGTCGTCCAATGACTCCCTTCTGACCGTGGCGAGATGCGAATTTGTCTCCAACTTCTGGAACCTTGTGACTTCGGACCATGACACGGACCAATCGACCAGAGTCGAGTGATTCAGTAACATAGACGTTGTCAATCCAGCCCTTTTCGCCATGGCGAACGAGCATTGAGGATTCTCGGCGTTCTTGAGCAAGTAAGAAAGCACCGCCTGCGGATTCTTCGAGGAAACGAGGTGGGCTTGTTTTACCAACAAGAACATCTCCACCTTCAAGATACATTTCAGGCAATGGCAAACCATCAGCTTCCAAGTGGCGGTAAGATTCTTCAGGTTTGAGTCCCTTAACTTCTTGAAGTGAACTGCCTGGCTTTTCGATTTCTTCGACTTGACCACCAGGGAACCTACGGCGTTCAGCATTGTATGTTCGGTTAAAGGTAGAACGACCAAGAGCACGGTCAACAGATCCTTTGTTCATGATAACTGCGTCTTGCATGTTGTACCCGTGAAGAGACATAATAGCCACGATAAAGTTTTGACCACCCGGACGCTCATCGAAGTGAGTAGATTCCATTGCAGCAGTTCGTGTAATCGAAGTCTGAGTGTAGTGCAAAATGTGAGCACGTGTATCAGGTCGCATACGATAGTTGGAACTCGGAAGACCAAGAGATTGCTTGACCATTGCAGTTCCACCAGTGACACGAGGTGTTGAGTTGTGTTCTGGGTATGGGATGAGTGAAGCACAGACACCCAAAACGAGTTGAGGGTCAATTTCACAGTGCGTGTATTCTTCGTCATACAGCAATGGGACAGAAACTTCTGCTGATTCCCAGTCACCGTTTGGCATACGAACCTTAGCAACGAGGTTAGCTTCGGTTGCACCCGGTTCTCCAAGGTTAACCCAATCCACATTTTCGTTGGTAAGCGGCCGTCCTTCGAAAGGACCGGATGGGATGGTTTCAGGAAGGACGAAAGGACGTGCTGCGATGAGCAGGTCTTCTTCTTCTTCTGCATCGACCCATTCAACGACTCCGTCATTGACTAAATTCTTGAACGTCATTTCCCCATCTCGAAGAGCTTGGAGGTGTTCTCCAGTCAAACGTGGAGCACCATCATACAAGATGACCAGAGGACGCAGAATACGTCCTTTGTCAGTGTTGATGAAAATGTCCTTGTTTTCCTTGTCGTGTCGGATAGAGACTTCTGCAGGGATTGTTCCACGTCGGCGAGCGGATTTGAAATGGCGAACCAAATTCTTACCGTTCTTGTGAATACCGTAGATATCACCGTTAACGTGAATTCTGTCGCCAGAACTCCAATCTTCAAGTTCGCTGTTGACATCGAGTTCGTCAAGTTGTTCTCGAACTTCGACTTCACTGATGTGTTCCGAGATATCGATCATTTGTGCAGCGTTCTTTACAAGACCGCAGTTTTGACCTTCAGGGGTCTCGTTTGGACACAAACGGCCCCATTGAGTCGGGTGCAGGTCACGAGCCTCGAAGTGAGGTTGACTGCGAACCAAAGGTGAAGTGACACGGCGCATGTGGGAGAGGGATGCAAGGTATGTTGTTCGGTCAAGTAATTGACTAACACCGGAGCGTCCACCGACCCAGTTACCTGTGGCGAGTGCGTGCATGATCTTTGATGTGAGAACGTCTGGTCGCAGGCATGAAGTGATTTTCAGTTCACGCTTGCGGTTGTGGTGGCGCTCAAGTTGGTACTTAAGGTCACGAGCAAGTTGACCGGATGAAACACGGAACAAATCTTCGATGAGGTCACCTGCAAGGCGAACACGCTTGTTTGCATAGTGGTCCTTGTCGTTTGGTTCACGGTTCGTCAGAGCCATTTCAAGAACTTGACGAACAATACGGCCAAGGAAAATTGCCTTCTTCTTTCGATCGGTCGGTTGGTCACCCAAGTGAGGGAGAAGTTCACGGTCAAGCAATTGATTGACTCGCTGTTCACGGTATTCCTTTTGTTGTCCAGCTGCGAATTTCTTTTGCAACCATTCGTGTGCTTCGACCATGGATTGAACTGCATACTCTTCATTATCGTTGACTTCGTTAAGATTGGCGACGATATACTTGAAGGTCTCTGTAGGCCCAGCAACAGTTTGGAACACTTCTTGGTCATTTTCAATGCCAAGTGCTCGCATCAACAAGACCACTGGAATTGCAGTAGTTCCTGCAGTGCTGATTTTGACCATGAGCATTCCATCTCGGCGCTTTTCAACATTGAGTGGTTTGCGCATTCCGTCTTTCTGAGAGAAAATCTTTGCAACTTCAGTTCGCTTTGCATACCGTTTGTTAATTTCAACGGTAACACGGTTCGGCGCAAGGTCTTCCATGGAGATGAGGACACGTTCTGTTCCGTTGATGATGAAGTAGCCTCCAGGATCGAGAGGGTCTTCACCACGCTTGCGAAGTAAATCATCCCACATTGTAGAGTCTTCTGCTGATGTCGTAGGATACAATTGGCGTTCTCCAGCAATGTGCTTTGCATGGAGATTACATCGGGTCGAGCGTACCATGATTGGCATGCTTCCGACTTGAACGCCTGCTTCGACGGGAGAAGGGACTCCATTACGAGAGATTTGGAAATCAATGGTGACTGGTGACATGTAGGTCAACTTACGAAGTCGGCATTCCATTGGAGTCGAAGGGTGTTCAGCACCATTCGCTTCACGGATTGTTGGTTCTCCGAGTTTGATGTTCTTCAAACGGATAGTGATGTCGTGGTCGACAACGTCGAGTTTGATGTAACCGCCGTCATCGTCGTTGATTTCTTCATCGGTCCCAACACGAATGTTTCGGATGATTTTTTCCATACGGGAAATGGTGTTATCGCCCGACGGAATACAATCGTCATACGATGCGAGTTGGTGGTTGACAAGGCTACGTTCTTTGAAAAATGATTGAATTATTTCTTGCATGATAAACCCTCCTTAGTTACCCTCAACGATGAGTCGGTAGGCAACTGTCTTGCCCGCAGATGGTGATTTGCGGATAACTTTCAGTACGCGGTCGGCGATCCAACCTGCGGCGAGTGGTTTGTGTTCTGGGTCTGCGGCAAGACGAGCATTGTCTTGAGCCTCAGCTGTTTCTTTAATGACTTGAACAACGGGGTCAGTAATCAAAATCTTAGGTAGCCATTCCTTTGCAAGTCGTGGCTCCCCAGTTTCTTCATCTGGTTGAACCATTTCCCACGGAGCAAGTTCTTCACTTTCGACAGTGAACTGCTCTTCAGTAGAAATATTTGCTCCACCAACGAGTTCTTGATGAGGAACGAGAACGTGGTTGAGAGCGTTGAATCGCATTGTGATTTCAGGTCGGTCGAAATCATCAATTGCTTTTGCTCGAATTGTAATTTTCTTACTCTTCGACTTTGAACGTCGGCGTGAACCTTGCTCGGCAATAACCGACATGGTGCTAATGAATTGTTCTGAGTCTTTGGAAACTCCGAGCGTCGAGGCGACTTCATCAGAGGACATAGCCTTGATATCGGTCATGTTTCGGTCAGTTGCTAATTTATGTGCAAACTCTTCGGAGACTCCAAGCTCCATGAGTCGTTTTTTTGTTGCGCTTTTTACTACCATGCTCAGACCCCTTCATACCCCGCAGTTGGAGCCGGAAGCCCAGTCAGGCGGGCCTGACGGGGTTCGAACCCGCGACCATCGGATTAAAAGTCCGACGCTCTACCTGACTGAGCTACAGGCCCAATTAGCAACTTGGGCTTTTTGCCCGACTTTGCAACTGTTCTTATACCTTGCGCAGACACATGTTGACACTGTTTTGCAGACGAGTCCCTGTTCTTCACTGTTATAACCGATGCCAAAAATGTGAATTGAGCGTCGGGTTGCACGGTTTGCTTCGATTGGATAGTCATAAAGACTCCGAAAGGTTGGCCCGAATCGAACCAAATGCCTGATGACGAATACTTCGGCTCAAACGACGCCGAGCAAGAAATTGGACGACTCAATCGAACTGCAAAAAAGCAGATTTGGTCCACTCCTCAAAACCGTCAGATTCACCTCATGATTCCACCGACTGTCTATCCTCCCAGAGAAGATACAGACTTACTCGCACGAATCATACATTCATATCCGAAGCCTAACGGAAAAAGATTACTGGAAATCGGGTGCGGTTCTGGGGCTGTTTCGCTCTTTGCAGCTCAACTGGGTTTTATCGTAACCTCTTGCGATATCAACCCTTATGCTGTCGCCAGTAGCCGAAACGCAGCGATTCAAAATTCTCTCAAAATCACAGTCAATGAAGGAGGCCCTGGCCCCCAAAATGATGGAGAAGTCAGCCAATGGTCAGGAAACACTGCTCACGATGTGATTCTCTGGAACCTCCCCTATTTGTCACCTGAAAAAAACTCTGACCTCCTTGGCCCAATGGAGGAGGCGGCACTCCTTGACACGGATGACAGGGGACTTGTATCTCGACTACTCGACCATGTTAACACCTCTAAAATACTCGCAGAAGGAGGCGTAATATTCCTCCTTGTATCTCAAAACCAAAGAGGGAAAACGGCTCGTTCGACCTGCATTAAGAAAGGATTTGCAGTTCGAAGTGCTGCAGCCCACCGTTTTGATGACGGGGAATGCCTCGAAGTGCTCAGCATCTGGAGGCCATTTGAGCATCAATCCAAAATGTTCCACGAAGAACTTGATTCAACAAATACATCATTGCTGAGTTCCGATGAAGGGGAGGGTGGATTCCTCCAAACGGGCATTCAGAGAGCGGGGCATGGGCGCCGGGGAAGGGTGTGGACACATGAGAAGGTGGCTTTTGCAGGGTCATGGGTTGTTCATGATCGGACGCAACTCCCAAATCCTGGGCTACTTCAACTCCAAGGTGGTCTTGCGTTGTATGAAGCAATAATATCGCTCGCAGGATCTTCAAACGCGGTTGTTTTGAAATGGCCGAATGATGTTCTTCTCCGGATTAACGGCGAACTGCGTAAAGTTGGTGGGATTTTGGTTGAGAGTATCAGCCGAGGGAATAACACTCGTGCCGTTCTTGGAATAGGCTGCAATATCTCTTCGCTTGAACCGCAAAAGGAGACGTATTCCCTTTCCAGTCTCGACGAGTTGAATGCGGAGATTACGCTGTCCAGATTTCAGCATGCTATCCAATGTTCGGTAGCGTCATGGTTTGAGCAAAAAACCGGTGTCCCCGACTTGAAAAACAAGGCGGTTTTATCAGGATATGACTCCGCCTTTTCCGACTCTCAAAAAGACCTCGGGAATCCGCTCTATAGAAAATTGGAGATGCGATATAACGGCGTGGAAGTTGATGGGAAAATCACTCTTCTTGACCATCGTTCGAAAGTACATTTAATCGAAGACGGTGAAGACATAAATTGGTCGAACTATTCGCCGAATTAATCGGATGAAACCAAAACAGCATCGATTGTTTCTTTGCTTTGTTCATCTTTCCTTTTTGCCATCCCAAACAACATGCAAATGACACCGAGCGGATAGATAAGGAAATCGAGTAAAAGTTTACGATCTACATCAACAAGTAATTCACCGGAGCCTTCTGAAAATTCAACAGTATAGGTATAGAATCCTCTTTCTTCCGCTTCGAAAGGAATGACTTTCTCGTCACCACTGGCGAGAACGTGAGATTCAACCAACACTGTGGTGCCATCTTCATCCTTCACTTCCAGTACAAGAGCAGACTGATTTTCGATATTAATAGTGAATTCAATAGAATCACCCTTCAGCAGAGAAGCACCATTGGAGTAGGGCTCAGAATCAGAATCAAGAGAAGTTGGAGACACCAGACCGTGCATGAAAAGACCTCCAATCAAAAAGGTCACGCCGAGAACGATAAACACATCGCTCATCTTCATTGCAGGTGCACTTCCGCCTCCAGCCATGGCCTAACGAGCAAGCGAAATCACATGAATGTGATGGTGTCAACGATTACGATTTGGCCGTGGGAGCCACATTCGCTCACGAACCAGTCGGATTTTACCGCTGCTGGTAAGTGTGTGTATTCCATGGAGGTCGAGGGAATCCTCTGCACCAAAGCATTCACGAACTGCTTGGTAAGCAGGATGGGGTACTTCCAGAATTGCAAATCCTCTTCCCCCTCCAAGTTCGAGTTTAGAAGCGACTAAAACCGCCTCCTGTGAATCTGCTGCATGAAAATCCATGAGACGGCACTTCCCCTCAATTTCCAGAGACTGGAGGGTGTGATGAAGGTGATGTTCAAGTGATTTACGAGATTCGAATTGGGCCGAACATTCAATACCGACCCATCTGCGTTTTCCTCGCAGTGCCTTGGACAAGCGCTTAGCCATCGAACGGAGGAGGAACTCCTCCTTCAATACATTTGACCGTGAAAATCGTGCATAGAATGAAAATAGAGAAGCAAGAGGAGTACCCATGGAGGGAGAAATCGAAGAAGTACAAACCACGACCGTCGAGACAAACCTCTTGACAGAGTTAGCATCAAACGAGACCTCACTCTTGGCGCTCGTTCAAACTCTTCTATCTCCGAGTACATTACCTCATCTCGCCCTTATCACACTCTTGTCCACGGTACTCTACACAATTGCGAATGTGGCGGATGACGGAGATTTCGCCTCACTCGCTTTCATTTCGCTATCGTGCGGTTATGTAATTACAGCACTTTTCTCCAACAACCAACGAGTCAAGTCTTTGATTACATTAGAGGGTCGTTCAGAAGAAAATGTCAAACGAAATATTGTAGCACGGATGTTTTCAAGTTTCAAAATATGCACATTACCGTTGGCTGCAGCTGGAGTGACGGGGGTCCTCATCATGATGCTGTTCGGACAGGGCTCAGGCTTTGATTTACCAGCAGTATTCCCAATCTCCCTTGGCTCGTTATTCATTCTCTGGGCAATTGCGCAAGGACGGTCTTTTGGAGCATGGGCATCTTCAATGGCTGCTAAGAATTTACCTGAAAAAACGAGTGCTTCAGGCAACATCAAGGTGATGATTGGGACGCAACTTTTGATTGTGATTATCCTTTCTGCGATAGGTATTATTGGATTTCAATCGCTTTATGACACACAATTTGATGCACTTGGAGCCCTTCTCTCGAATATCGGATTTTTCTTTGCGGCACTCGCAGTCTATGCATTGACCGTGGCATGGACATGGAATTATCGCAAAATGGCCCTCAGAGACAAGGCACTGAAACAATTTGCGTCACGGTGGACCTTGTTCGCACACGTATTTGCAACATGGCACTTGCTCACAGTTTGGCGCCAATTTGCCATGAACCCTGGCGCCGTCGAAGTCTTCATCGAAGAGGTCTTATTGATGATGTTCACGGTATTCATGGCCATTTGGTCCATTACCTCGCAATCGGTTGGCGAGAAGTTCAAACTTCTTTCTACAGACAATGCTTTGCCTTGGGGGCTCGCTTTTGGTTATGCCTATGCTGGAAGCGTGGCAATGCTTGCTACTGCGTTTAATGATATAACTACTGTAATGATTACCGGTCACATCATCGCACTACTCACAATAACATGGATGCAAAGAAGTGTTCTTGGCAAAATTCTTGACCAGCATGATCTTGCAGTCTCGTCCAAAAGAGTTCAAATTCAATCTACAAACGAGGAGAGCAGTAATCAACAGGAGTCTGAACTGAAGACAAAGAGCGAAAGCAAAGACGAAGAAATCGACGATTCAGATGCAATTAACGTCGAGTGGGATGGTGCAGTGGGCCCAACCATCAGCGACGGAGTTGAATGGGGCGATGTCATTGAAGTGGATGATTAAGCGTCTGTTTGGATTCCTGAAAGCAGCGTCACAACCCGAATTGTATCTTCCAGATCTTCACTAACTCTCGCCCCCAATATGACTTGCGCATTCGCATCCAAGGCTTCAGTAAACATGTTCGCTACTTCATCGAGTTGCCCGATTGTCATACCAACGCCACCTTCGACCTGTATGAGGCAGCCTTGGGCACCCCCTACATCGAGTTCAGCCAAAGGCGCCATCATCGCTGATTCAAGTATGCCTTCCGGGTCATCAGGTTTACCAATGCCAACCAACATTGTTGCTTCACCCTCTTTCTCGACAATGGCTCTCAAATCCATGAGGTCCAAATTGATGAGGCCCATTCGCATCAAAGTGCGTACGAGGCCTTCGACTAAATCCTCCACCCATTCCGCCCCCATTTGCCATGCTGTACCTCGCTCACGTGCTTGACGTGCAAGGCGTTCAAGTGAAAGGCGAACTGTGACATGAGCATTCTTCTCAAGTCTCTTCAAGCCTTCTTCAGCGATGACGGCGCGTGTTTCTTGAACATCAAACGGAAGGGCAGCTACGGCAACGACAATGGCTCCTGACTGTCGTGCTTGACGTGCAAACTCATGAGCAGCTCCCGTCCCCGTCCCGCCACCGAGACCGACCAACAAGAGGACCAATTCCACTGGCTCCAATACGGTTCGAGCAAGTGCAGATAATCCACGCATCCTCTGTTCTGCAAGCGGAGGCAGTGCTGCACAACCCATTGAATCGAGTGCATGCCCTAGCCTTAACACATGAGCAGACTCGTTGTTTTGAAAACTGGAATCATCAGCGTCGACCAAGCACATGTCTGCGAAATCTTCACATCGCGCATGGGCACCTTTGGCCCATGAGCAGCCTATACCCCCCACACCTGCAATAAGGATGTGAGACGCTTCCATAACAGGCCATTCAACCGAACCTCAATGAACTTTGCAGTGAGGGTGAATGTCAAACATACCGCAAATAACGCCGTCGAGCATCTCGAGCCCACGCGTTATCAGGTTCGAGAACTAAGACCCGATCGTAATACTCAATGGCGGTTTCAAACTCCGAGAGATGACGCCCATACAAGTGCCCGAGGTTAGAAAGAACTGGAATACATTCTTGGTCAGCCTCAAGCATTGAAAGAAGAAGTTTCTCGGCAGCACCAAGGTCGTTACGAAGCATTTTTTCTTCAGCTTGGTCGAGTTGCTCGAGTTGTTCGGGAGTCAACTCATAGGTGTTGTCAAAGTGGGCTGCCATGGTATGCTCATACCAGCCCCTGAACCAGTCCTTCAAGAAGTCTCCCACTTGAAGCGTCGATTCAAGCGTAATTTCACATAAAAATGTGGAAAGTATCGCTAGAGTTGAAGCGGGTTTCGAGTTTGAAAAAACGGCACACTGCGTAGATATTTTTTATCGTATTTGCTGGTAATGTTTAAGGAGCACTTGCGAGTGGGACCAATAAGTTGGGTGAGGCTATGCGCGGGAGCACATTTTCCATACGTTCCGGAGTCGTCTTGGCTCTTGCCGTTTTACTCTTCGTCCCAGGATTTGCGTCCTCCCTTCATGGAGGCGTTGGCGGACCCCAAGACAATGCAGGAGAAACCATTGATGACGTCGCTAAAGCCGGTTGTCTTTGCCACAATGGCGCTGCCGACAATACCGTTCAAATTATCCTTGATGATGTCCCGTTCGGCTGGATTGCAGGCGAATCATACGAACTGAAACTCCAAATTATCGGCGGCCCACCTGCAACCGGCGTCTACACCGCTGGATTCGCAATGCGAACAACCGCAGGCGTACTTTCCGGCGACGGCTTACAGAACTGGGAAGGCGATGTGACATCATTGACCCACACTGAAGCAACTGCTGCTGAAGTAGACCGAATGTGGACACTCACGTGGCAAGCACCCGAAACTGGTTTTGGAAGTGTTGACTTCTGGATTACTGGAAACGCAGTCAATGGCGATCAACTCAATAACGGCGGCAATCAAGAAGACAAGTGGAATCAACTGTTGTTCTCCTTACAAGAGGGAAGCGACGACACAACTGCCCTCGGCACCCGCACGCTGTTCGCAGGCGATGGAAATGTTAGCCCTCCTGAACCCGACCACCACGGTGTCGACTTGCATCACATGGGTGCGAAATTACGTGCACACTGGCTCGGACTCCTCGGATTCGGAGCCGTTATATTGGTCATCATTTTTGCTGGAATCATGCTACGTTTCAGCTTCTCGACATCCTATACAGGCAGAACGAATCAACTGCGATTGCGATACAAACTCATGCGAAGAGGTGACCAGTGATGGATGATACAATCACCGTACTTCTTCGAAAGGTTGCCAATGGCAAAGTCAGTGTCGAAGACGCTCGTGTTGCATTGGAAGATGCTTCAATGACCGAAGACCAAATGCAGTCTGCTATCGACCATGGCGTGTTTAACATCGCTGAATCGGGAACCATCGTGAGTGCATCACTTGCACCATCTGGCGCTTCAAACCTCATCATCATCTTCTTTGCTTGGGGCCTTTTCTGGTCCTGCTTTTGGATTTTCTCCATGATTTACGGTCTTGCAAAGGGCTGGGACCAACAACAGCTGGCCTACCATCTTGCAATGATGCTCGTTACGCTCTGCCTCATGGGTATGGCTTACTTGAAATTCGTCTTACCAGACACCATTATCGTCAAACATGGAATGAATAAGTTCATCCCCGAACACCAGAAAGACTGGAAGGAATACAAGTGGTGATCAACTATGGCACGTGAATATGATCTCAAACCAGCACCTTCCGCAGAGGGGGGCCTTGAAACATCGACAAGCGCTTCTATCAACCGTCGGCAATTTTTACGCTACGGATTCAATACGGCAACAGGAGTCCTCGCCGCATCACTTGGCGTGCTCGGATTTGCCTCGATTTTACTCCCACCCGGTGGAACCAATGAAGGTGAACTCGGCGTGAAGTTCTGGGCAAAGGGTCGAGAAGACTCTGCATGGTATGGAGCAAAGCACGAACAAGTGATGACTCGACAGGATTTCGTCGATGAAGCTGCGAAAGCAAATACTGAGACTTCCGGTGCTGCTGGAATATGGAACGGCGTTCCGGTTGTCGTCACTTACGTGAACCACTCAAAATATGCATCAACTCCCCTCTCAAACGGTAAAGCGAGATTCCAATTCACAGAAGGCGTTGATGAAACTGGAAAAACCATCGGTCACTTCGAAGATTTGAGCGATGCTGATCCACGCCTCCTTCCTTCAGACAACCTTGTCATGATTTTTGGCCGTTGCACACACTTGTGTTGTATCCCAGGATGGCAACTGGTTTCGAACTCATTCACCGATGACTCTTGGACTCCAGGAGGCGGAGATGACGGCGGTACCAAACTGTTCTGTATCTGCCACTCATCCCGATTTGACCCAACGGTTTTGGAAATGAACACAAACCGTAACCGTTCAAACGGTTCAACGTTTAGGTATGCAGGAATCCGCAAAGCTGGTGGGCCTGCACCTGTCGGACTTCCGATTATCCCGATTATCCTGAATGGAGATGTTATCGAGGGCATCACGGACTATCTCGATTGGTACACATACTGCGACTGAGGTGAATATGATGACTACAATGTTCTGGATTCTTTGGTTCTTTATCGCGTTTGTCGTGGTTCTTGTCGCGCTTACTCTGCGGCAAGAAAGCAGTGACATGCCTCGCCGGGAAATTCTACGTGCAGTGGAATCAACCGGTAAAATGGGTTTTGCAGAACGCTTGTTCTTGTGGGTCTTTTCGTGGCTCGACACGCGATTCCGATTGCAAGACTACTGGAACATGTCCAAAGGTGCCTACTACAACATGCATCGCCAAATGCCTCTTTCACACGCTGAAAAGTATAAACTCAGAATTATTTGGTATTGGTACCCATTGTATTGTCTTGGCGGAATATCATTCCTGTCTTTCATCATCTTAGTCGTTACTGGAACCGTTCTCGGGATTTACTATGTCCCAGGTGGAGAAGGTGACCCATCACCTGCTTACGCAAGCATGCAATTCATCATGACTGAACTTCCATTCGGATACATCATTCGAGCAGTTCATCACTGGTGTACCCACTTCATGGTAGCAAGCGTATTCTTGCACATGTGCCGCGTCTATTTCACTGGCGCATACCGCAACCCTCGAGAGTTAAACTGGTTGATCGGTGTTGCACTGATGGCACTTACTATCGTTTTCGGATATTCTGGATACCTCTTGCCTTGGGATTCTTTGGCATATGGTGCAGCGGTTATTGGAATCAATCTAGCGAACTCAAGCCCACTGGTTGGAAAGTATATCGCAACTCTTCTCTTTAGCGGTTCATCACTTACGGCAAGAACAGTAACTCGAATGTATTTCATTCACGTCTTTATTCTACCAGTGATTGTCACAACGTTAATCATTATACATTTATTCATTGTCTGGGTACAAGGCATTGCTGAACCACATTGATATCGGAGGGTAAAACATGGGACTAATCGAGAATTTCGGGCGTGTAGCTACTTCCTATATGGAAGAGAAAGAGCAATTGCAAGAGGTCGCAGGAAAGCGAACTCGTACCAGGACGGGCCATGGTTTCTGGCCTCATGAAGTGCTTCGTGATACAATCTTGCTTTCGTTTATGGCAGCAGTTCTGCTGTTTTATGCATGGCTTATTCCACCGCCACTCCACAGTGCTGCTGACCCGTATGCTCAAGCAGGATTCGTTTTCCCTGATTGGTATGTATTGTTCTCCTACGGTTACTTGCGTTGGGGTGAATACCTCCCCCAATTTACGGTTCCAACTGGTTTCATTGGTGAAATCGTTGGCCAACCAGTCTTCCCATGGAACGCTGCATGGTGGGGAGCAGCACTCACTGGAATCCCAGTCAGTATTCTCGCACTCCCTCCGTTCCTAGGCGGACGGGAAAAGAGACCTGTTGAAGATCCTTGGTTTGCTACTGCCGGTGCAGTATACTTAGCACACATCTGGTTCATCTCGGTATTTTCAATCAATATCTTCCTTGAACTCTATGCGAAAAACCGTTCAGACTATTGTAAACTGGATAGTCATGGCGACCTGTTATGTGGTACTCGAGAACCTTGGCTTGCAGACGCATTCAACTCGATACCATGGGTGATGACTGGCGTTCTTGCTTGGATATGTATCTATTTCTTAGCACGTGGATTGATGGTGAAAGCATGGGGTGCTGGATTCAAGCCAAGCCATGCAAAGCAAATCCTCATTGGAACTTTGTTGATATCCACTGCTGGAACAGTGGCGACATGGGATACTTATGATGATGGATTCTGGGACCAAGGTGGATTACTCACCATCAAGGGACTCACACACGATTACTATCCTGAACTTGAGGCAATGCGAACCCAGCCAACCGATGTTCACGTTCATGCAACAAATGAATTCACAGATGATCGTGGTTGGAGTGAAGCAGAGACAGTGCCTACAAGTGCATGGCTTGATTGGGTAATTTACCAACCTGCTCGTTACATCATTACGGACTTCAACGACGCAAATGGCCACCAAGATGCTGAGAACGGCATCAATGCCGCTGCTGGAACTACAACATTCAACGGCGGAGAAGGATGGGAAACTTCTGGATCGTTTACGATTACTGAAGACATCGCTCTGTTCCCGGATGGCCATCACGAATCGATTGAAACACTGACGACAGACTTGAGTTGCGAGTACCGCTCATCAGAACGTAAGATTAACGATATCGCAACTGCAAGTATGGTCTCAACAACGCTAACTGTAACGAACAGTAATGGAAATACAGTTTCATCGTTCGATAACTGTGCTGGTGCTACTATTGAATTGCCAGTTGGAACCTATGACTACACCTACTCCGCAACAGTGAGTGGTGCTCTCGCTCTGAACAACAGCATTCAAACTGAAACTGCTTTCGGTATTGCCTCATTCCAACCCCTCTTGATTTGGGACGCAGATGCACCTGTTGCACTTGCTGGAACCACCGTTAATCTCTCAAATGCTGAAGACATGGCCGCTGGTGGAACTCAATTCGCTGCGATAGAAAACCCGACCTATCACACCAATCCAAAGGCATTGGATGCAAAGCTCACCTATGCAATGTTCATCCCATGTTTGACCTTTGGTGCCATGGTTTTCATTCTCTTGAGATCGATGGGCCGTGGTTACGAGTTTGAGATGAATAAGTGCTATGGCTGTGACTTGTGTGACGATGCGTGCCCGGTCCGACTGTTCAATGGTGGAGACAAACTCAACATCATTTACAACTCCTGGAACAATGAGGACGACGGTGTTCCGTTGTATTCTTGTCTCACGTGTACTGCGTGTACCAACGCATGTCCTCAACTGGTCGACTACGATTCATATGTCGACATTCGCCGTTCACTCATTGTTGGTGGCCCGCAAGCTGAAATTGCCCACACCGTTTTACAAGCAGTTCTTGCTGCTGAAGCAGAAGAAGCAGCGAATGAGGATTTCATTACTGTAGAAGACTATCCACTTACATCAAACATTGGTTACTATCCTGGATGTGTTGACTACCTTGACCAAGAGATGGTCTTCTCTCACGTCAATGAAGGAGAAATGAACCTTGGAGATGCAACCACCTCTGCATTCACTTTGTTTGATGAGATGGAAATGGATGTATCTTATCTTGGACGAGACTTCTTGAAATGCTGTGGTCACGACCAAAAGTGGCAAGGTCTTGATGAAGTCTTTGACAAATTGAAGGCTTACAACCAAAAGAAGATTGAACAATCCGGAATCGACACACTTGTGTCCTCATGTGCTGAGTGTTTCCGAACCTTTGCTCGTGATTACGAACTTGAAGGCGTTAAGGTCATGCACACAACCGAATTCTTGATTGAAAATGGGTTTGACATGAATCTCAAAGCCGAGGAAGAAACAACTGTAACATATCACGATCCTTGCAGACTTGGACGACAAATGGGAATCTATGAAGAGCCACGACAACTGATCGCTGGTGTTGAAGGCGTAGAGATTGTCGAGATGGAACACCATGGCGAAGATGCAATGTGCTGTGGAGTTTCAAGCATGATGTCCTGTAACGAGAACGCACGTTCCCTACGTGTGACCCGCATGGAAGAGATCCGTGCAACTGGTGCTGACACAATGTTGACATCGTGTCCAAAGTGTGTCTCACACTTTGAGTGCTTGAAATTTGAAGGCGACGAGCGTTACGAAGATATCGAAATCCTCGACGTCGTTTCATTCCTTGCTCGCCAAGTTGAAGCAAAGAAAGCAAAGGCGGCTGCCGACTCAGTGAGTCTGCAAGAAGTCGAGGCTTGAAGCAAGAGAACGGATAAAGCCTTATCACTCCAGTCGGGATAGTAGCCTCATGGTATATGACGGCATGACTGTCCTGCAACTCAAAACCTTGTGCAAGGAACGGGGCCTCCGCGTCTCGGGTAACAAATCGGA
Source organism: Candidatus Poseidoniaceae archaeon (assembly GCA_949372875.1). Lineage (GTDB taxonomy): Archaea > Thermoplasmatota > Poseidoniia > Poseidoniales > Poseidoniaceae > MGIIa-L1. The sequence goes on along the minus strand of CASIAW010000003.1, from coordinate 153,085 downwards.
AGTGATTATTCGATTGATGGAGAATGATGAGGAGCATATGGCCCCTGCCCCTGCCCCTGCCCCTGCCCCTGCCCTTGCACGTGCACGTATGCCACAGCAAGTATACCCACAACACATTCCTGGAGGATATATTCCACAAAATCCCATCTATGTCAAGAAAGAAAGTGAACTTGCCTCCGGAATCGGAATCTGCATCATCCTCTATGCGATATTCCGTTTGTTTTGGGCAGTGATTTTTTCCTTTGGCGCAGGTGGAGAGCAGGCTTGGCTTCTTTCCCCTGTAGCGTTCATTCTCGGCCTCGGGTTTTTGGTCGGTGGAGCAATTACCTATGCAGGCTATAAAAATGGAATATTTCTGACGTTAGGAATTCTCGGCATTTCCGGATTGTTTAGCATCGCCTTCCATGGTGATGAAGTCAACCCTGTATCCATTGCATTTGGAGACCAGATGGTTATGACTTCAATCATGTGCTCAGCCATTTGCATGATTACGGTCGCACTTCCACTCTTGATTACGCCACTCAAAGAAGGATGGCCTGAGCCTATTGAAAACCTCTTAGGAAAATCAAATACAGGTGGGAAGAAAAAGGTCATGTGCAGTTCGTGTCAAACCGAACTACAAATCCCAAATGATTATTCAGGAAAAATTGAATGCCCATCCTGCAAAGCAGTGATGAATGTTTGATTACTCGACTTGCGGTGGTGATTGACCGTCATCCATTCCTACAATTTCATAGTTTGATGGGAACAACGCAATCAAAACTCCAAGAATGAGTGATGCGAGACCCCAGCCAAACATTTGGCGGACAAACAGCATCTCAAGGGCAATTACGACCAAAATCATCCCGCCAATATTGGAGGTCCAAACCAGCGTTTTGAAGGTCGAAAGTGAAACTCCTGGAGTTCCCTCTTTCCGGTAAGGGCCAAATTCTCCACCAAAGCGTTGGGCTGTATCTTGTTTCTCTTTTTTGGACATATTTACACCTCATCTGTCTATCATTGTGATGGCATCGGTTGGACATGCTAAAACACACAACCGGCAACCCGTACAATCCGCTCGAAGAATCTTAGCCTTCTGATTGGATTCCACCTGAATGAGAGGGCTAGCCATTGGGACTTTGTACATCTCGATGGCATCATCATCACAAACGATAGTGCATTGATCGCATCCGATACACAAGCGCTCTTCGACAAAGGCAACGGTTGATTCTCCACCCTTTATCGAAGCACGTTGCTCTCCACGCAATCGGTTAAGAGACGTACGAATGCGAACCGCCTCTTTTTCTCGACGCTTTCGCAACTCGTCCGAGGAGGTCATACAGTTACCTCCAATGCGTCCTTCCCTTCAAACTTGACGACCGCCATGTTCACCAGAAGGTCGCCTAAACAATAGAAGGAGCCGACAAGTAAGGGTGGATTCCAAGCAGTTAGCCCTGTCCACGGTACTTCTGAAGCCCATGTCCAATTCGTAAGGTATGTTCCCCATAATTCCATTGCCAACGCTGCCCAAGCCATAGCGGAATACAACCGTGGCTGTGGGCCCCACTTGGTAAACACGAGAACGAGAATCAAAAGGAATACAGCTGAAGTATCGCCTCCAGTCCATGCACCATAGATCACCAGTGGAACAAATGGCCCGAGCAATGGCAGAGCCCACGATTCCTTCATTTTTTCAGCAGCCATTCTTCCGAGGTCAAAAAGGAAATAATGCCCTGCTGGTACGAAGAGCGGCATAAGGTCGCGCTGATATTCATAGATCAGCCAAACTTCACTAAAGAACAACTCCATCGGAGTCGCAATTGCAACAACAGTAATCATCTCAATACGGTGTTTTCTCGTTCCGTCTTTGTAAAGCCAAGCAAAAAGCCCCCAGCACCACACATTGACTGGCCATTCTGCGAATTCATCTGCAAGTAAACCGTTACAAGCAGTGGCTGAAAACCAAAGCCCGAAAGCGATGGTCAAAATGTAGACCCACGCCCTGTGCATGTTCATCCGAGGAGTTCCTGACTTTAGCAAGGACGGGTCATTCAGTGCCGTATGAAAGTAATTCTTTCCCCATGGCTAACATTGACAACTCAGCGACGAGAGCGTGCCAGCTGTGCGCATGCTCACCATAGCGGACACCTGATTGTGAAAACGATTCGAATTGTGCACTTGGTGAATTGAGGTTATCGATGTCGGACTTCTTCGGATTAATTCTATAGAACCATGAAGCGGCTTGACCATCGACCAAATAGACAACCGGTTCAACAGGAGCATCATCTTGATTTTTCAGAATTGTTGGAATACCCTCTTGAATGAGGAAGTTTTCAACATCAACACCACCTTTCGAATACATCAATTTCTTCATTTTTCGATTTGAGAGATGAAGGAGTTCCTCACCATTACGTACAGTCATGATGCCCAGTCCATAGGTACCTCTGTCGTTCTTGATGAATGCAACTGGCTCTCGTTCAATGCCAAGAGCCTGGTATTTTTCGCGGAGACTTTGTAAGAAGTTGTTGACTTCTGCTGCGAGTTCTATGCGGCAAGCTTCTTTATCGAGACATTTATCCTTGGAAACAAACCACTCGGTCATGAGGTGCCAAGAATCAATGCCTAACATTTCTGCAATATCCTCAACGTATCCTTGAAGCGCCTCGTAATGCTGGGATTTCCTTCGACGATGCCAGCCCATTGAAGGTGGTGGAGATACCATTTGGCTGCCCATTCCCTCTACCAAACCATCTGTGAGGTCATTATTCAACAGAACAAGGTCAGGGGTGTGGCCATCAATTTGGAGAACTTCCTTTCCATCTTCTTCTGTTCGAACCACCTGATCCAGCTTTAAAGGGCCAGAAATTCCGTTCAAATGCCCGAGGTCTTCGAAGTCTGCAGAACCAACAGTGCATCGGAAATTGGCTAATTCAAGTAATTCTTTCAAGGCAATCAAGTTTTCAACATAGCCGGTATTGCGTGTGTGAGATTCAGGGTAAAGGTGAACCCAACTGCATTCGGAGAATTCTCGTTCAATGTGTGTCTTGAGAAGTTGGGCCATCGCTGGCTTTTCCTCAACGGCAATATTGTTGAAACCTGCTGGAAAGTGATTGGCATCAACCACTCCAACCTTCCAACCTGCATCACGAATGTCGACACTGCCATAGATTGGTATGGGAACTTCACTTCTCTTTTTCGTCATCCACGCCGTAATTTCAGAGCGTTTACTTTCGAGTAAAGATGCGAAATCGTTTACAAATGTCATCCAATCACCTCGTTCAGTAAGTCTAGGGCCGAGCCCGTGGGTTTTTGAGACCCACGGTCCAAAATGTGTACTGCCTCAAATAAACCCAGGCCCAAGGCTATTTCAGGCTGTGTTTTCAAAGCCCCTGAAAGAAGCGGATATCGGTGAACAAGAGCATCCGTCTGCGGTTTGAATTCTTCAAGAAGAGTGTCGATTAAACGAGGGGATGTGGCTCGACCTGCAGGGAGTTTAGGCCGACTAACGATGTTTCTTGGCAAAGAAGTCAGCGAGGCTGCTGCCCGAAGTGCTGCTTTTTCTTCACCTTCTGAGGGCAGGCGCCATTTCATCGGCAATCGATGGCTTGCTTGACGGTGGGAAGATGAAAGAAACGGTACACGGACCTCGAGGGAATGAGCCATCGAGTGACGATCAACCAAACGTAATTGAAAGTTTGAAAGTTGCCCATGATCGAGTTCAAATTGAAGGAATTGTTCAAGTGATTCTGTGTGGGATGTTCCTGCATGTCGTTCAGCATACCACGCATCATTTTGTGGAAGTTTTTCATGTTCTAATTGGCGGGCGAAAGGGTGAGACATTGAAGCAAGGCGAGCATCAATTTGAGCACCGTGCTGCTGTAAATCTCTGTAACGGGGATAGCCTGCATGTAATTCATCAGCACCTTGACCGCACAAACCAACCGTTACGTGCTGTGACATTTTCTGGAAGAGTGGCTGGAAAAACAATACAGTTACGTCCAGATCTTCACCATGCCAGGATAAATCTGGCAGTAGAGCGTCAAACGAATCTGGTTCGAGAATGTGTTGATGATGGCCTAAATCGAAATGGGATGCGACTTCCTCCGCAGCAATCCAATCCGGATTTTCTTCGCTTTCTGCCACGGTCCAGCATGCAGGAACCGGTTGGTGAGCACGTTCCGCTGCTTCATGAGCAACGGCCGCAACTAAAGAGGAATCAAGTCCGCCAGAAAGCACAATTCCCACAGGGACATCCGACATCAATCGCTCAGAAACCCCTTCAACAAATGTTTCCAAAAGGTGTGATGCATCAGATTCCGGACTCCATGAAGGTGCGGGGTCTACGTGCTGGGACTCAATTGTGGCTTTGCTGGCTAAATGGGCATTGCCCTTGGAATCAAGTTGCCATACTTCGACCGTACCAGGTCGAACTTGCGTCACCCCTTTGAGAAGTGTAGTTCCATCAAGAGGATATTCCCATGCAAGACGAGCAACCATTGCTTCTTCATCGATTTTTGGAATATGTCCTTCATGCGCTCGTAATGCTTTGCTTTCGCTAGCAAAAAGCAGTGAACCGTCAACGATGGTTCGAAGCAGTGGTTTGATTCCCATCGGGTCTCGAGCAAGTAACAACCGTTTCGAATCTGCATCCCAAAGAGCGAATGCATACATACCGTTCAATTTTGAAATCCATTCTGCATGTTGTGTAGCAGATAATGTTCTGTAATCCTTCGACTTCGCAGATTGATGAAGAGCTAAGATTACTTCTGAGTCACCTTGTGTCATCCATGGATAATGGGGGTGCTCTGAACGAATTTGAGAAAAGTTGTAAATTTCACCATTGGCGATGAGTACTTCGTTTTTCGAACCATTCATCGGTTGGCTACTACCGCCTAAATCTACAATAGCAAGACGGGTATGGCCAAGTGAAATCTGTTCATCAGACCAAACTGCGTTTCCATCTGGTCCTCGGTGGTGAAGGAGTGCATTCATTCGGTGAACAACGGCAGCATCGGGGTGACCAAACATCCCACCTATGCCACACATAGGTTATCGAAGAGGGGAACCCTCTTCAAGCATCGCTTAGAAATCAAAGGCCCCACAATGGGTATCGTACCATCGAGATAGCAAGGAAAATAACTGCAAGTGAAAACACAACGAAGTAGGCGATTTGCGGCGGTTCTGAACTCTTGTTCTCTTCACTCATACGTATCCCTCAACCTTGCGAACACAATCCGACATTTGAACATATTGAGGCGGTTTCTACATTTGCCTTGATTACATCAGTTGCAAAAATGGCTCTAAAAGTAAAATCATTCCCAGAGGAATAAGCACCATGGTCGCATTATCATCGATGTAACGTAGTCGAGGCCATTCAGATGCAACACACAATGGAGCAAAGAAGAATGCTAACCACCACGGAGTTCCAAAGTAATGCCAGCACGCAATCCAAACGAAGAACAAAAAGACTGTGGAAGAAAGTATTACGTTCTTCGTCGTCATACCTCTACGTCGCATTTCTCCCAGGAAAGGGTCGCCGAGAGAAAGTGAGAGAATGATGGGCCAGGCGTATTGTTCAATAGGCGCCATGAGGAATACAATGCCGATTCCAAAAGCACCCCAGCCCAGTGCAGAAATTTGATTCGCTTCGTATTCTCTTTGGCCAAAGATGGTAATTCCAAAAGTCAATCGTAGTCCTTCAAGAAGGAATAAGAGAAAAACCATTGAGGAAACAAACTGAGGAAGTGTTAGTCCAAAGTAGTCAGATACCACATCACCATGATCAAAATAAACCCATGGGAGTAAGACCATCCCAACATGAATCAAGCGGCGGAATATGTGTCCTTTCATCCCACCTACAGATAATTCAACTGGGTTGGTTAACTCAACTTGTTCACTCATCATTGGTACCTCCAATAATATCCAACGCTTCGTCTAAGAGAATTGAACCCTTCGCTAATTTTACGAGTAAATCATCGAGTTTTGGAGACTCCAATATCTTGCGTTCATGATGCGCTAACAGGCGTTCTCGCCAGCGAGCACGTTCAGAGCGACCCGAAGAGGAAAGATCGAGAAGCATCTCTGCTGCCTCTGAGATTCCGCTTTTCTGTAGTGCTGATGTGAGGCAAACTGGAGGAGCGTTTCCAACACCCAATTCAAAAGACTCTCGAATCTCGTCTGCATGTAGTTCCGCACCGGGTAAATCCGACTTGTTGACAAGCACTGCATCAGCCAATTCAAGCAAGCCTGCTTTTTCAGCCTGAATTCCATCGCCACGTGCAGGACCCTCTACAACGACAATCCGGTCTGCCAACGCAGCACACCTTACTTCTGATTGACCGGCACCTACTGTTTCGATGATAACTTTCTGCCATCCAAGGGCCAAGAGTACCTTTGTCATGTCTTCAACAATAACTGGAACACTCCCCGAAGCTTTGCGAGTCGCAACTGAACGCAAGTAAATCAACTGGTTCAAATCAACATCATCGACAACCGTCATTCGAACTCTGTCACCGAGTAAAGCACCACCCGTTCTTGGAGAGGATGGGTCGACTGCTAGAACCGCCACTCGCAGCCCCTTTTCTGCCCAACTCCGAAGCAATCCATCAAGAAGGCATGATTTGCCAACACCAGGCGCCCCTGTAACGGCTAAAGTTTGCCATTCGTCTTGAAGTGGACTCGGGACAGGCCCAAGAACACTGAGTGCATGTTCAATACCAAGCGTGCCGTTTTCAAGAGCGCTTAAGATTCGGGCGAGTGAGCGTCTGTCACCAGATTTGGCTTGGTTGAGAAAATCAATTGTCATCCCAGCACCTCATGACGATGAGGTCCAATGCCAATCGCTGTCTTGACCAACACCAGTATTCTCAAGTTGTGTTGAATGCTCAATAAATTCTAAAATTTCAGAAGTTGGTGTGCCAGGTCCGAAGATTGCTCGAATTCCACAAGCATAGAGGGGTTCACGGTCATCGACAGGAATAATACCACCACCAAAAACAATGACGTCGTTAAGTCCTTGTTGCTTGAGCAATTCGCAGACTTTCGGGAAAAGATGTTGATGGGCGCCAGAAAGAGAGGAAAGACCAAGAAAACGAGCATCTTCATCGCGCACCGTATCCACGATTTGTTGAGCACTGCGACGCAAGCCCGTGTAAATCACTTCATTTCCTGCATCTCTCAATGCACGAGCCACGACTTTCGCACCCCTGTCATGACCATCAAGGCCGGGCTTCGCAACAACGATGCGCCACGGTTCGCTCATGGTTGTTGGAGGCGTCACCTCCCTATCAACGCACCCCTTCGCCTCAGCAAAAGGGAGAGATTCAGTTCCTCATCAGATGCATCCACTCATAAAGTGAATCATGAAAAGAGACCACTTTCAACAAGAGAATTACGCTGAAAAGAAACGGTTGAGAGAACACACAGACTCACCTTTACCAAAGGCAACGCATAAGGGCGGCTTTTTCGTAGCCCCCCTTGTGAAGCCTATGGCATCAACAGAAGAACGACTCCAAGATTTGCGAAATCGTAAATCTCGTAGCGAAATGGGTGGAGGGCAAGAGCGCATCGACCGACAACACAAAAAGGGAAAATTGACGGCACGAGAACGTATCGAAATTTTACTTGATGAAGGTACGTTCCAAGAGATCGATGCATTGGTTGAACACCGATGTCGTGACTTTGGCATGGATAAGGACATCATACCCGGAGATGGTGTCGTGACTGGCCATGGTTCAATCAATGGTCGAGAAGTCTTCACCTTCGCTCAAGATTTTACTGCTTATGGCGGCTCATTAGGAGAAATGCACGGGCTCAAAATCTGCAAAGTACTCGACATGGCTCTCAAAACTGGACGACCTGTCATCGGTTTGAACGATTCTGGGGGCGCACGAATCCAAGAAGGCGTAGCATCGCTCGGAAGTTATGCAGAGATTTTCTTTAGAAATGTTCGAGCATCAGGCGTTGTCCCCCAAATCTCAGTCATCATGGGGCCGTGTGCAGGTGGAGCGGTCTACTCACCAGCAATTACTGATTTTGTCATTATGGTTGAAGAATCATCCTACATGTTCATTACTGGCCCAGAAGTCATCAAAACCGTAACCAATGAAGAAGTTAATTTCGAAGATTTAGGTGGTGCCTCAACACATGGCGCAAAGTCTGGAGTCTCCCACTTCTCCGCCCCTGATGATGAGTCTGCAATACAATTAGCTCGTGATTTGTGTGACTTACTCCCACAAAATAATCTTGAAAGACCACCGGATAAGAAAACAAGTGATCCAACGGACAGGTCCTGCGATGCTCTTGATTCGATAATGCCAGACCAGGCGACCAAGGCATACGATGTCGTTGACGTCATTTCTGAAGTTCTGGATGATGGTGCGTTCCTTGAGGTCCAAGCAGATTGGGCACAAAACATTGTCATCGGTTTTGGCCACCTTGGAAGCCACACAGTTGGCGTAGTTGCAAACCAACCGAAAGTGCTGGCAGGTTGCCTTGACATCGATGCGAGTGATAAAGCCGCTCGCTTTGTTCGGTTCTGTGATGCGTTTAACATCCCAATTATCACACTTGAAGACGTTCCTGGATTTTTGCCAGGCACAAGTCAAGAATGGGGTGGAATTATCCGCCACGGAGCAAAACTTCTCTACGCATATGCTGAAGCAACAGTCCCCAAACTCACTGTTATTCTTCGTAAGGCATACGGCGGTGCATACGATGTGATGTCATCAAAACATATCCGTGGAGATTACAACGTTGCATGGCCTACAGGCGAACTTGCAGTTATGGGTGCTGACGGCGCAGTTGAAATTATTCACCGCAAGCGAATTTCGAGTGCTCGGAATACTGAACAAGAGCGTCAAAGACTCACCGATGACTTCAATGAGAAATTCGCCAACCCTTACACTGCTGCTGCCTTAGGATATCTGGACGATGTGATTGAACCAAACCAAACGCGAAGCAAACTTTGCCGGGCATTGGAAATGTTACTCGACAAAGAAGAATTACGCCCAGCAAGAAAGCACGGAAACATCCCACTATGAGGCGATATGATGGCCGAATATGATGATGAGACATTACGAATGGCTGCGATTGCTGCCGTTCTTTCTCTCCTCTCTCAACAAGGTGATGATCCTGGGCAAATCGCTCGGAAACCGGGCCTTGCTTGGTCTCAAGACCACCGAAGAATGAACATGGGGCATTCATCCCTCATGCAAAAACGTGCGAGCCGTTCTCCTTGGAAGTGATATTATGACTGAAACTCGGAAAGTGATTGTTGATGGAACTGAATTTGAAGTCATCCTTGATGGCGATGGTACCTCTTGGTCGGCAACTGTCGAAGGAAAAACATTTCAAATCGAAATTCCGGATGCAGCACCTGTTGCCAAAAAGAAGCGCAGCGGAAGCGGTAAAAAGAAAAAATCGGGAACCGTTTCTGCGAATATCCCTGGCAAAGTAGTCACTGTTGAAGTCAAAGAAGGTGACGAAGTATCAGAAGGTCAAGTCATTCTTATTCTTGAGGCAATGAAAATGCAAAACGAGATTCAAGCGCCGGTCTCAGGAACTGTTCTCTCGGTAAACTGTGAGGAAGGGCAAGCAATTGAAGCAAATATTCCCTTAGTCATTATCGAGCCGGTTCCTGAAACAGAATGAACTATTCATGAAAAATTTCATTTCAAACGATGGAAGGATACGACCATTAAAGACCCGTGAGCGCATACGATAACCATGGGCGGAGCAGCAGTGTGCGATTTTCTAGGATGCGGTCAAGAAGGCAGCATTGTATCGCGACTTTCGCCTGAAGGGTTCCTTGTCGCTACCGGCAAGAAAGCATATTCATTCCGAGAAGCGTATCGTCGCTTCTACTATTGCACCAAATGTCATGATGAACTGATGGGCGGAGTTTGGTCCCGAGTTCGTAAGCCTGAAGACAAAAATGATGGCCATGTTGCTCCAACTGCTATATGATTAAGAGTGAGTCTCTTAAACTAGTAGCGAAACCTACACCCATGTCCTCCACTACGGGTCTTGAAAACCGGAACAGAAATCATGCCCTTCTGCTGTCATTGATGTTGGTTCTCACCACTGTAACTCTCGGAGTACCAACAGCTTCAGCAATAGGACCAAATCAAAACGATTTTAATAGCCAAACAGACCTACCTGACAACATGTCTGCAGTCAATATGAATTCAACAGCAGTCCTTAGCGGAATGGCTCCTTTCAATGTAATCGATTACGGGCAATTGGATGTGAATGATGATGAAGATTGGTTTGCAGTTAACCTTTCTCTCAACGAAGGATTAACCATCAGTATGTCCTTTAATTCTACCAATACCTCAACGAACGGTTCAACATTCACCAATGACTTTGACATCGCCATGTATGACTCAAATGGTAACACAATGGACTCATCCTACATGTTCAATCCCGAAGTTGTCAGCACCAACAACTCATTCACTCCACACACTGGCACGGTTTACGTTCAAATTTACCGATACTCGGGATATGGGGCGTATGAAGTAGAAATTTGGACCTTTAGCACCTCTTCCGGAAACGGTACTGGGGGCAATGGTACTGGGGGCAATGGAACCTCGCCTCCATCGAACTGTGTGGGTGCGGGTACATTGGTATCGGATATTCTCGAATCAAACGACGCCACATCTACGGCTACACAAGCCTCGATGCTCCCGCTTTCATGCACTGGCCTCTCGATTCACTCCTCAGTCGACCTCGATTATTTTGAAATTGACATGATAGCAGGCGTGACATACTATGCGAACATCACCTTCAATGGGCTCAATGGTGATATCGATACAGACTGGAACACTGCAGCTGGAAGTTATCTTTCAAGTTCAGGATCTACTGGAAGTATTGAATCGATGACGGTGCTTTCATCCTCGAATCAAACAACACATCTGCAAGTCTACGGGTATTCGGGAGCGACGAATGTCTATGACATCTCAGTCACGACAAATTTACCTGGAGGAGGGCAAACGTTTGAATCAGTTGAAGTAACCATGAATGGGACGACAAATTCATTACTTGAATTTTCAGGGTTGACCGTCGGAAACTCCTATCTCTATAACCATTCGAGTGTCCAGTTTTTCCTCAATGATTCGGAGAGTTGGTCAGCACCAACAAATGGCACTGTTAACGCTACAGCAACAACAATGTTGGTCAATGCAACAATGGCAAACCCAGTTATGCAAGAGTCAGAGTATTGTTCTGTATCGGTATTGAAAGATTCGACTGGAGCTATGCTTGACGAAGCAGGAGACTGTATCTACATCGAAATGCTTGAACTTAGTGTAACTTCATCGACGACTGGTGATCTTTATGCTTCAAATCTTAGCGCATACACCGACTACACCATGTGGTGGCTGGTTTATGACTTCGTCGAATTCGATAATGATTACCTCAATTCAGGCGATATCGATTCCGCTCTGTCCGCATCGATGATTGACCAGATGAACGTCACTTTCACTACCGATACGGCCACAAGTGAATCATGGCAAATTTCGTGGAACGGACCAACAACACTCAATCAACATGGCTTTGTCGCCTTCCTTTCATTCAACAATACACTCGTGAACCTCTCCGCAAATGAGGGTTTCATTGGCGTGCACAATGAAGATTTCTTCCCTCAACTACCGACCATGCTCATCGACTCCTATTCGACCAGTTCAACTTCCATAACCAATGATGTGATGGTAAAGGGCAACGATCTTGTGGTTGGAGACCAATACAACTATCAAATTTTAGTCACCGATTCCTCTGGGGCATCAATGGCATCTTCTTCACTCAGCAACTTCACTGCAACTGCCCAAAACATGAGCATGCCGACGTTCACTTATTCAACTCCAAACATGAGTGGCATTTATTGTGTAGTCGTGAACCTTTACTCTGATGTGAATGTTCAACTGATTGGCGACAGTGATTGTTTCTCATTAACGCTTGATGACGATAATGACGGTGTTTCGAATGAATACGATTTGTGTGCAAACACAACTGCTGGAGCTTCAGTCGACCAATATGGCTGTGAACTTTCTCAGAAAGATACCGATGGAGATGGTTACAATGACCTCATTGATGCATTCCCATTCGACAGCAGCCAATACTCCGACATGGATGGCGATGGATATGGCGATGACCCAACCGGAAATTCACCTGATGCATTCCCTCTCGATGGCTCGCAATGGGATGATCAAGATGGCGATGGATACGGTGATAATCCAAATGGAAATGCTTCAGATGCATTCCCATTCGATTCGAGCCAGTGGTCGGACCAAGATGGTGATGGCTATGGCGATAATGCTACAGGAAACTATGCTGACCAATATCCTGCTGATTCAACACAATGGGAAGACAGTGATGCGGATGGCTATGGAGACAACCCCTCCGGAACCAACGGTGATGCTTTCCCTGCAGATTCTTCCCAGTGGGCTGACCAAGATGGTGATGGATACGGAGATAACCCTGCGGGCACAACTCCAGACTCCTTCCCAACCGATTCAACACAATGGGCTGACCAAGACGGTGATGGCTATGGAGATAATCCAACCGGAAACAACGGTGATGCATTCCCTGCAGACTCTACACAATGGGCTGACCAGGACAGTGATGGCTATGGAGACAACCAAAATGGAAACGAACCGGATGCTTTCCCAATGGATGGAACACAATGGGAAGATGCTGATGGTGATGGCTACGGAGACAACCAAAATGGAAACTCTGCTGACCGATTCCCTGCTGAACCAAGCCAATGGTTCGATGCCGACGGAGATGGCTATGGAGACAACCCGAACGGAGATACTCCTGACCACTGCCTCAATACACCTGCTGGACAAGCAGTCGATTCCAAGGGATGCAGTGCTCAACAGAAAGATGACGACTTGGATGGCGTTACCAATGACCTTGATGCCTGCCCGACAACGCCGGCTGGAGAAACAGTCGATGAAACAGGATGTTCCGGCTCTCAAGAAGATGGTGACAATGACGGAATCATGGATGCGTTTGACGCTTGTCCTATGACACCTCTCGGAGCTTCAGTTGATGCTGCAGGATGTGCTGACACCCAACGTGACACCGATGGAGATTCCATCAATGATCAACTGGATGAATGTCCCACAACACCACCTCAAACACTTGTCAATGGCGTCGGATGTGCATCTTCCGAACGAGATACTGACGAAGATGGAGTCAATGACATGGATGATTTGTGTCAAATGACTGGTAGCGATGAACAAGCAGATGACAATGGATGTTCTGACGCTCAACGTGATGATGACAATGATGCCATTATGAACGATGTTGATGATTGTCCAGATACTGAAGTTGGCCAAATTACAAACTCGGTAGGATGTGCTGAAAACCAACTTGATGACGATAGCGACATGATTGACAACACGATTGATTCATGCCCAGCTACACCTCCTGGCGAGCAAGTCAACAACCGAGGCTGTGCTGATTCACAATTAGACACCGATAATGACGACATCAAAGACAACAAGGATTTGTGCCCAGATACCGATGAAGAACATGGCGTGGACCTTGATGGATGCTCAGAATACCAGAAAGACGATGACCAAGACGGTGTGGAAAATATCGATGATGACTGTCCACTCTCGCCGACGGGAGTTGTTGTTTTCGATGATGGATGCGCATTGACTCAAATGGATACTGACCAAGATGGCGTTAATGATGCAGAAGATGACTTCCCATTGGACCGAAATGAATCAATGGATACTGACGGTGATGGAGTTGCAGATACCTATGATTACTATCCAGATGATGCGACTCGCTCAGAACAATCTGCTGAAAGTGGAGGTTATGGTGGATTGTTATTCGCTATTCTTGGCCTTCTCCTCTTTTGTGCAATAGCCGCACTCCTCGTTGTTCGTAACAAGAGCGAAGAACAGAGTTCTCCATTCGTTTCTCAAAATTATGCAGACACCGCTACAAACTCCTACATGCCAGAGGAAGTCGAAAAAGAACTTCCTTCTATCGGAGTGCAAACTCAGCAATGGGAAGAAAATGGCGTGAATTGGTCCAAGGCCGCTGATGGTTCTTTGTCCTACTACGACAATGAGTCTGGCGCTTGGGTTTCATACGAACAGTAACCGGAGTATCGGTTTATTTGGTTCGATGGAGGAAGTGTACAGCCTCAATGTGATTACCGTGGAACCACCTTCGCAAGACTCATTTATGATTGACCAATAGAGTGATTGATGTCACGAAGAGTCATCCTCATGCGACATGCAAAAAGTGGTTGGGATGATGCTTCTTTATCCGATCGCCAGCGGCCTTTGAATCTCCGTGGAAGAAAAGATGCTCCAAGAATGGCTTCAGCATTAGCGGAATTACAGTGGATACCAGATAGAATTGTCGTGAGTGATTCTCGGCGCACATTGGAAACTCTCGAATGTATGCGTGATGCCCTTGGGGTGGTGGCGGTGGAGACGCGAAGTGAGTTATATCACCCAACTGTTCCCGTTATTCAAGAGGTCATTGAATCTTCAAGAAATGATGAAACACTCATGGTTCTCACGCATAACCCAGCGACTGAATTGATAGTACACGAGATGACAGGAGAATATCACCCTATGCCAACAGCTGCGTGTGCCCTTTTCATTGAGCAGAACAATGCGTGGGTTTGTCAAAAGGTTTTACGGCCAAAAGAATTACGCGAATGAATTCAGTTCCCTTTCGCGAATTCTATCATTTCGTCAATTGGTAGATGGTCTACGGTGTCTTTACAATAATGTGCCTTAGCAATCTTCCCATTCTCATCAATCAAAATATCTACTGGTAATGTAGAGAGTTTCGACAAAGACATTGTCATTGGGACGTAACCCCGGAACAGAGTTTCTAAGAAGGTGAGAGGTGCTCTCAAAGGTGCAAACATAACTCTGAAAATCGATTTCTTGACTCCATTGTTGAGGAAGTGCTCATATGTTTCATCCGCTACAAGAGTAAAGGGGACTTCGTGCTTTTTCATTCGCCTCTTCAAAGCACTCATTTTCGCATCAAAGATGCCTACCATGACCGTATCTTCTGGGAACTCGTTCCAACGCTTGACAAGTCGATGGATTCGAAGATTACAGAATGGACAGGAATCAAAACGGAAAAAGGTCATTATAACACGCTTACCTTTCAGGCTCGAAAGGTCAAAATCTGTTCCGTCTATCGAAGGTAAAATAATGGAAGGTGCTTCATCACCAATTTGTAGTTGAGGCATGAAATTCGCATTCGTACGGACCTTATCATACTTGCGTAGATTGTCCAATCGTATGACATCGATAGAAATCAAACGACACCGTGTGCTTCCATTGCCTCAGCAATTTTTAGGAAGCCTGCAACGTTTGCTCCAAAGACATAGTCGCCAGGACGGCCGTACTTTTCGGCGGTTTCAGCAGCATTCTTGTGGATATTTACCATGATGTTGTCAAGCTTTTCATCAACTTCTTCACGGGTCCAACCCATTCGAAGCGAGTTTTGTGACATTTCGAGACCAGAAGTTGCCACTCCACCAGCGTTACTCGCCTTTCCGGGTGCAAACATAATTCCGTTCTTATGAAACACTTCCACTGCTTCAGGTGTGCAAGGCATGTTTGCGCCTTCTGCGACTGCAATCACGTTGTTATCGACAAGCATTTGAGCCTCAGCACCGTTGACTTCATTCTGAGTTGCACAGGGAAGAGCAACATCGACATTGACGCCCCAAAGGCCGTTGGAAGATGGTTCAGGAGCTGATGGTGTGAAGGTTGCACTGCTAAATTCCGCAGCGTATTCAGAAATACGCCCACGGCGGTTGTTCTTGAGGTCCATAATCCAAGCCAACTTTGCTCGGTCGATACCGTCTGTGTCGTGAATAAATCCGCTAGAGTCAGACATTGTAACTGGCTTTCCACCAAGGTCAAGCACTTTTTCACATGCGAACTGAGCGACGTTTCCAGATCCGGAAATCGAAACGGTTGCACCTTCAAATGACTTGCCTTTAGCAGCGAGCATCTCTCGAGCGAAGTATACTAAACCGTATCCAGTCGCTTCTGGCCGAATAAGGGAACCGCCATAGGAAAGTCCCTTACCGGTGAGAACACCTGCTTGGAATTCGTTTCGGAGTTTCTTGTACATACCGAACATGTAACCTATCTCACGACCACCGACACCAATGTCCCCAGCAGGAACATCGCAGTTGTGGCCAATGTGTCGCCAAAGTTCCATCATGAACGATTGACAAAAGCGCATGACTTCATCATCAGACTTTCCTTTAGGATTGAAGTCTGCTCCACCTTTGCCTCCACCCATAGGCAGACCGGTGAGAGAATTCTTGAAAATTTGCTCGAACGCGAGGAACTTGAGAATCGAAGTGTTCACACTAGGATGGAAACGAAGTCCGCCTTTGTATGGGCCAATTGCCCCGTTAAACTGAATTCGGAATCCTCGGTTAACTTGGACGTTTCCAGCATCATCAACCCAAGGAACTCGGAAATGAATAAGTCGTTCTGGTTCAACAATTCGTTCAACAATTGACCGATATTCGGGTTGTGCTTCAAGAACGGGTTCAAGGGATTCTAAAACTTCCCAAACAGCTTGATGGAATTCAGGTTGATTTGGGTCGCGAGCAACCACTGATTCATAGATTTCTTTTGTTACACTCATGTTAGCACCATTTGGATATGTATGAGCCGTCCGAATGAAAGTCCCTTTCTAAGTATTACGATGGAAAGGGTTCCCTAGAAGGTTAGTTCCCGAGTTATGGGCAGGACACAGCATCAGAAGGGACATACGGAATTAAACCTCTTCAAACGTTCAATTCGCCGCAAACCATTGGAATCAATATCAGCCATAGCATGAATTGCTTCTTCAATCATTGCATGTTGATCTTCTTGAAGCCCAATGATGTTTCGAAGAGTGGTGAGCATAGCCCATTCGTCTTCTGAGATGACTTCATCATCTAGAGCTGCAATCAATGCGGATTGATAGGTTGTAACATCACCCGTATGGTGGCCAGAGTAATCAAATTCAGTGCCATCAAACGGATTGACCTCCTCACCACGAACAACAGCCAGGCAGACTGCTGTATCACTGGGATGAACGCCAAGGGCAACAGCAAGGACGTGCAAAATACTTGCTTCATCATCGGTTATGATCGAATCATCCATGGCGCTGGTAAGCGTTCGCAGATAGAGATAGAGTCCTCGGGATGGTTCAAGAGCCATGATGCGTGCTAAAGTTGCCCGTATTAGAAGGTTCTACTGGACCTCGAAGGCATTGGTATACAATCGTATGACAATTGTATTCGAAATGTGCACACAAGTATCGTTTATTGGCGATGAATGCCGCACTGCATCCTTTTTTTACTTGTAATCATTTGTAAGTCATAATGTCATCATTTCCACTACATTGATATACCGCCTCACATACCCAATGGATACGGAGGAATCAAAATGGCAACCCCAAGCAACCTTGTCTCGCTCAGAATAACTGAGGATGAAATTGCATTACTCGATGCACGGGTCGGACTTGATGGCGCACGTAATCGCTCAGATGTTATTCGAGCAGCTATTCAGCAATATCTCAAAGGACAACCAATGCTTACTGGCATGGATTCCGTCCGAATACCTCTAGGCCATGGAGATAAGATGCTTCTCGGCCAACTCTACGAACTCCAAGGGACAACCCCAGAAGCAGCAGCCCAAGAAGGGCTTTCACTCTACATAGAACAGGCAATTAAGAGCCGTTCTGAAATGACACAACAACTCGATGAACTTCTGGCGGAAGCCAAGAATTCAACGATACGACGCGAAGAATACCACGAATGAGTGGGTGAGAGTGCAGGAGGGGATGGAAAATGAATTGGCAAAACGATGTTAGCGAGACTCGTGATGCCACCTTCAACGCCGTACGGGATTTGTCCGAGCCGTACGGATTTGCCGCTTTGCGTCTGCGTGCCCGTCTTGCACGCGCCGGACTAAAAAACCCAACATACCTCCCCTCGGAAGACGGTCGGGGGGACTCAGATTCCAATCCAGCTTCCTAAGTTGGATGGTTCCCACGTGCTCAGGGCCCCCACATACCTGGGCACAATTATTCACAGCAGTGCAACCGCTGCATTCAGTTCATCCCCCAATCCTTTAGAGGTGTCGACACTGAACGGTCTGTATGGGTGAGGGCGAAAGTCAAGAAAATACGGAGCATTTTCCGTTTCTTGCACATGAAAAACCTCGTCCGGGTCAAATTGAGATGATTCAAGAATCGACCGAAGCACTTCGTAGTGAAGGTTACCACTTGGCCGCAGCACCAACCGGTATTGGAAAAACTGCAGCAGCTCTTGCCGCCGCCCTTGAAATAACGCAGAACTCTACCCAAAGAAAACATATTTTCTTCCTCACATCACGCCAAAGTCAACATCGGATTGTCGTCGATACTGTTCGCAGGATTAACCAGCGACGTAATGACAAACCACCGATCACCTTGGTCGACATGATTGGGCAATCGGGAATGTGCGTACAACCCTTTGCCAAAGAATCCCCACTGGTCTTCTCAATGATGTGCAGCAATGCTCGAAAAACCAAATCCTGCCGGCCATGGATTACCAGCGCCCCAGGATTGACAAAACGTATTCTTGACAGCCCAATGCATGTTGATGAACTGGTCGAACTTACCAAAATTCATCGCGTTGGTGGTGAAATCACCCAGACATGTCCATGGAAGGCAGCACGTGAAGCAGCTGGAAGTGCTGATGTCTTTGTTGGTGACTATAACCACATTTTTGATGAGGGTGTTCGTAAATCCAGTTTAGAAGCAATGGGAATTGCTCTTGAAGACATCATTGTCGTTGTTGATGAAGCACACAACCTTCCAAATCGCATTCGTATGACAATGGAAAAAGTCATCACACCTACCATCGCTCGAAACACGACAATGGAGTTGGAAGAATACGTCCAAGAACTTACGAAAACCTATCTCCAATCAAATAATGTCTCGGCAGCATTGGAGTTAGACGTCGCAACTTGGGCTTTTGAAATCATGAAAATTGCTCGGACTAAATTCGCCGACTTGTTCCGCCAACTCCATTCAGACTTGTCCAACGATTCAAATGAATCAAGAGTGGAAGTTGAACGGTTCTTGGAAGTCATTCACCGTTCATGTGACGAATATGAAGGATTGACTGGACAAAAGACCTTAGCAGATTCTCCTGAATTGGCGGATCTGTCTGTTGAAAGAAGTCACCGATTACCTCGTTTAGCGGATGTCCTACTACGTGTCGAAGTCGACCTTGAAACTGGTGAAGATGAAGACACCATGGAACCTGATGCTCACCGCATGGGCCATATTCTCAAATGCATCGAAGCCTTTGGTGCTACGACTGCTCTCAGTTTGGTGTTCAATTCCAAAGGAAAAGAAGGAAAAATCACCTCTCACCTCTTGGACCCTGGTTTGGTTTCAGGGCCCGTATTTTCATCCGTACATGGGGCCATTTTGATGTCGGGTACATTGTATCCTCCGAAGATGTATGCCGACATGCTCGACCTTCCAGCAGGTAAAACAACGAAAACTGCTTACTCCTCACCCTTTGCTGGTGAACGGCGACCTGTACTGGTGGCGAAAGATGTCACAACAAAATACAGCCAACGAACTCCGATGATGTGGGCAAAAATACGGAACCACATTCAGGCACTCATTGACGGAACACCTGGGCACATCGCTGTATTCTCACCATCTTATCGGATGATGGAAGAGATACTGGGCGAATCATCCTTCAAAGGAATACGAAAAGTTGTCGAAAGTCGAGATTGGTCAAAGAATGATATTGATTCCATTGTGGAAACGCTCCGGAGTGAAAAAGAATCGGGACAGCGAATCTTACTCTGTGGCGTCCACGGAGCTCGGCTGTCAGAAGGTATTGATTACAACGGTGGAATCTTAGATGCTGTTGCTTGTATTGGAATCCCAAATCCGCCGCCATCCGTTCTTTCAGATTCCCTGAAAACATACGCTGCAGATAGATTTGGACAAAACAATGCTTGGCGTTACACAGTCACACAGCCAGCAATTAATGCCATCCTACAAGCAATGGGTCGCCCAATACGTTCAGTCGGAGACAGAGCACTCATTCTGCTTCTTGACCAGCGTCATACCGACCGAACCTACATCAGTTGCTATCCAACTGATTTACGGATGAATTCAACCAATGACCCACAAACGACATCGAGTTTTGCACGTCGGTTCTTTTCGAAAGTACACACACTTGAAGAAGTGTGAAGGAAATACAAACAATGGAGGACGAAGGTTCATGGAGGCCGCACACAACCGAGACACCATGTCGACATGGGAACCCCTTCATCTACAGACGAGTCTCACTGAAGATTTGAACGAGAAACCGATGTATGCAAAGACATTAGGCCTTGAGGCTGAACCACAACAACTTCACTCGGAATTCCATATTCACGCGGACCACTTGTCTGAAGTTCAATTAAATCACCAACGTGTTCTTGTTGCCTCTGGAATGATCCCTGAATCACACCTCGCAGAAGTTGAACCTGAACGCCGTTTAGCATGGATGGTTGACCAATTGCATGGAACCGTCAACCCCGACGGACTTACGATTCCGCTCCACGGCGCAGATAATACGGATATCGAAGTTTCAACACTCAATGATGAAGCACAACGTCAATTACGAATTGTTGTCAAAGAAGCAGGTCATGATGACTTGCATCGCATACTCCCCATACCTGCAGAAGCAGGCGAAATCCAAGCTCATTTCATCAACGGACGACTTCATCTACGATGGTGATTCCTTAACGAGAAGGAATCGCTGAAAGTGTTGAGATTTCTTGACCCATTCGCTCCAATGCTTGCTGTGCTGCAGCCTTGTGTTGCTCTCCCATTTCTTCACGACTGTATCGTGCTTGCTCAAACATGTTGTCAAGAGCGAGGAGTGCTTCCTCTGAAATCTGCGGCATTGCTTGACGAATCGCCATTTCGAACTCACGGACAGTTTCGAAATCACGTCGTAAGAACCCGTGTTCTTGGAAGGTTGCACAGAGATTCTGGTAACATGTGAAGATCGATTCGCGGATGGAATCTCCTGCAGCAAGTAATTCGGCAGTGTAAGCAAAGATTTCAGCAGCCTCTTGCATCAATTCCGAGGATTGGCGACGTCGGTAAAGAACAACACCAGCACCGGCAAGACCGATAAGGAGCAGAGTGAGGATGTAAGCCCAAGTTGGGACTTGAGTCGCTTCTTCTTGGAATTCATAGGAAAGAGTTGAGGCTTCTGCAGAATTTAATGCAAACTCATCTAATGTTTGTTGCGAAAGTCGTGGGTCATTGATGAAGATCTCAAGAGAGAGTCTGCCCCATTCTTCGAAATTTCCGAACGGTGGGTCAGAATTAAAGTCAAACTCTGCAACACCGTCTGCATCGGTAAGTGGCTGAAGAGGATTCGACAATTGAGTTCCGTTCTCTGAATACAAGTAAACAGTCACTGTAATTCCGTCAACACCCTGCAGTGTATCTTGGGCAGTAATAAGAATAGAGCCACCGACGTCTTCTTGTTCATTTTCAATAATATCATCAAGTGAAACGGTAATATCTGCATTAATCTTGACAAATATTGGGTGACTAACGCTTGCAGTATTGAGGTAGAACTCATTGTTACGAGGCGTCTCCAAATGCAAGTATTGAGAACCAGCCCGTAGGAACGATGGAGCAGTCGTTGTCAAGGAGAAGTTTCCGTTTGACCATTCGATAACAAGGTCTTCAAGACAACGGGCACCGTCTTTTTGAGTCAAGCAGTTTGAACCGTTGCCAAGGTACAAGGTCACATTGTCAAAGACTTCCCCAAGTCCACCAACTTCTGAAACAGAGCCGGTTAGAATGATTGGGGAGAACGTTGAATCAGAACGAACAACGATGTTGGCAGAAGTGACATCTATGGTGATGAGCGCATTTGCCCAAACCGTAGCAGAGCCTGTGGCTTGTGATCCAATGTGTGCATCGGTTCCTTCAAAGAAGACGGTGAAGAGATGGTCACCACGTGATAAATCCGAGGTTGCTGGAACAAGTGCCGACCAGCTGCCATCCGCTTCGGTAACCAGTGTTGCGATTTCAACATCGTCGAGACGCAAACTGAGGTCCATGCCACTCAAGCCATCGTTGTTGACTGTGTCAATGTCGAATAAGCGACCTGAGAGTGTCCAAAGATTTCCTCGAGTAGCGTCCTTTCCGTCATCAAAGATGAGTGTTACATCAGAACGATGTGCCAAGAAGAAAGTGGTGTTTCCTGAATTCGAACGGTAATATCCTTGAGCATCAACGTTCGCAAACAAGGTGTGGTTTCCGAAACTAAAGGTATCAGGGACATTCCAAGTAAAGGTGAATTGGCCATTCGTGTCTGTAACGATGGTGGCGATGATGAGTCCTTCAACTTCAAGGTCCACTGAGTGACCTGCAATTCCAATCAACTGGTTATCAACAACTGTGCCAGTAACCGTTGAGTTTTGACCAACTGCAACCGGGCTATCCATCGACACTTGAACCAGAACCTGGCTGTATACATCCCAAATACCCGAAGCATTGCTTGGCAGATAGAAGGTTGTCCCGGTAAACCGGGTCTCAAGAGTAAGCGGTCCTAATGCAGCGTCAGAAGGAACTGGATATATGGCGATGAAAAGACCGGTCTCGTCTGTTGTAACGTTCGTCATCCATTGTCCATCAAGCCATACTTCGACGGTGAGGTTATTCAATGGTGCATCAACTAAATCCAGTAGACGACCTTCGATGGTCATGGATGCTTCTCTGTCCACGGTTCCGCTTGGAGTCAAGAGAATAATTTTTGTTGGAACACTCACATTGAAACTGACTTCGGCACTGCTTGGCTGATAGAACTCAGGGTTACCTGGGTCACCAACGCCAATTGGGTCGACCCAGTCCCGGCCACCAAGGAAGCGAACTTCGATCAAGTGCGCTCCAGCTGAGGTTTCATCTGGCAAGGTCCAGCCAATGGAATAGTTTCCAGTCAATGCATCCGTTTCGACGCTGGAGACCGGAACACCGTCAACAAGTAGGTGAACAATGGCAACCGAGGAAACTCCGTTGATTGAAAGCGTTTGGTTCAAGTCATCCAAGAGGGTCCCTTCAACGGTAAATGAGTCACCGGCTACAAGGGTAGAAGGTGATGCAGATATGATGATGTTCGTCTGTGCAAGAACAACGAATTGTGTCGAAGCGTTCGAACCGATGAGCCCAGTTGTCCCTGGAGTTCCAGCAAAGGTTACTTCAAGGTCATTGAAGCCAACAGATTGGTTGTTCGGAATCGAAAGAACTCCTGCAGCGGTCCCATTCGCAAAGGTTGTCAACACAATACTGACATCGGTGCCTACGAGAGTTACGACAACCTGTTGAGAGATAACGGGTGCTAATGTGTTATCGCGAAGCAACACCTGAACATCAAGACCGTCACCACGCTCAGTACGATCATTCAATGATGGTGAACCAAGACCATCAACAGACGGTTTGACAAAGAGAAGTGTCGTAAACCCACGGCTATCAAAAGAGGTGTTACTTGTCGAGCCAATGTAATAGTTGACATTCGGCACATAGGATGCCGCAATCGAGTTGTTTCCTGCTTCAAATCCTTCTCCAAGAAGGATGGTCGCAGACCAAACGCCGCCAGTAACTACAGCGCCACCAGTAACTGTAAACCCAGTTGGCTGACCATTGATACTAAACAAGATGTTCGAAGGCAAGTCACTGCCATCACGTTGTTCCAAACCACTGCCGTTATCGCTGTTAACGCTTCCAGTGATGTTGAATGAAGTTCCTGCAACAGGGTTCGCAGCGATTGGGTCAATCACCATGACCGTTGTTGAACGAATGGTTATGGTTGAAAGGTTCACCTGTGTGTTCAGTAGGTCAGAAGAACCATTGAAGACAAGTGAGACTACAATCAATCCGAGAGGGTGTGACATCGGAATTTGATGACTAAAGTTCGCATATCCTTCACCGTCGGTTTGCGTACCTGCTAGCCACGTTTCATGGAATTGAATATCAACATCAAACCCAGAGAGTGGCAAGAACAAGTTTGAAGATTCGAGCAAGCGACTGGTGATATTTACAGTATCTCCACGATTCACGGTAATCGGGTTCAACGGTTGAAGATTATCGAATTGGCTCACACCCATTACGAGCATTCCATTTTGGGAACTCGAAGTGAGGTAAAACGGCGAGGAGTCTTCATTGACGCTGAGAACAAGAATCTTGTTGCCTCGTATGGTTCCGTTACCGGATGTGTCGGTTGGGATACTCATGTTGAATGTTCCATTCGAAGAAGTCCGGTATGAGACCACGAGTGTCTCGTTCGGGTTATTAAGCCAAAAGGCAGACATATCAACAGAAGTCGTGAGTGGTCGAGACGGGTCAGCAGCATCAAGAACTTGCCCGAGAACGTTGAAATTCAATCCTGCTGTTGTTACTGATGGTATTGAATCAATTCGAATATCACTTGGAACTTGAACGGTAATATTGACAATCGAGGAGTTACCTGTCCGACGGGAATTCCCTTGAGCGAGTCCTGCCGTCAAATCATCATAGACAATGATTTGCACATCGTAGAAACCTGGTGCAGTACTTGCAGCATTCCACTGAAATGTCGAATTACCTTCTGCATCGGAAACACTTGTTCCCAATGAAATATTTGTACGCCCATAATCAAAGATGTATTCGACAGTAGCACCGGATACATTGGACATGTCTGCCACATCGAGAATCTTGGCATTAAGGTCGAGTGATTGATTCACTTCGACAATGAGTGCATCACGTTCTGGCTCCACGACAAATTCAGATTCAATACCTACAAGAGTTGAAGGAAGTGCCGGAGGTGATGGTGGAACTGATGTGTCAACGAATCGGAAATAAGCGCCGCCTTCAGGTGCCATTGTATCAAAGTCCATGTTCAAAATGAATTCATATGAATCGGAAGGACTTGTTGTTGGTACTGTGAAATTAAGAAGGAAACTTCCTGTTGTATTGTTAAGGAATCCTTGCGATAAATCGATTGGCATTCCGTCAGGAGTCAGCATAAGAATCGAAAGCATCGTAATGTTATCACCAAGAACACTGATGTTGGAATACTGTGCATCAAAGATGTCACCAAAGAGATAACTGGTATTTCCTAGGTGAGTCCAGTCCTGACTTAGGCTCAGATTCCAAGCCACTTCAGCAGCTACACGAATCTCTTGACGACCTGTTGAAGGCTGGTAAAGGTCAGAGCCATTGAATGAAATGTCAAAGATGTAGTCTGAAGCAAACAGAGTTGAATCAATCAACCAATTGATGGTCATCGTTTCAGTCATTGGATCTACGGTGGTATTCACCCAGTTACCATTGAACGAATAATCAAAGTTTCCGGATAACAGGAGGTCGGTAGAAATACCTCTGTGGTCTACTGCAGTGACCAAAACTATCGCTTCAGTCCCACGCAACTGTGCAGAAGAGAGTACTTCGAATTCAAGGAATCCTTGCAAGAGATAAGGTCCACCCGTTGAAACATTGGCATCATCCGTAGCCTCAATCGCATTCGGGAAGAAGCGCAATTGGATTTCAAGAATACCTGCCATAACTTGTGCATCAGTCGTGGTGAGGAAATGTTGAATGCTGAAAGGACCGTTCACGCTGCGATTAAACACTTGAAGCCATTCTCGAGAAGAGCCGTTTTCTCGAATCGAAAGAGAAAGGCTACCAGCCATAGCAACAGGTGTTGCTCCAGTCGTCAAAGAGGAACCGTTAACCCAAATGTTGTTGTTAATCAATAGAATACTTTTGTTCGCAAGAGGTCCTTCAAGAGTCGCTGTAAGGTTTGGTGCATCTCGAACATCGATAACAATGGAAGTGGTTGATGGCCGCAGATGGAATTGTGATGGAGTAATTCCAGAAGCTTGTGTGTCCTGCCAACCAGAGAATCCGAGCGTAGCAGAAAGATTCGTTTTGGTTTCCAGAGGATCTAACTCAAGGTCAAAACTCCATGAACCATCGAAGTTGAGGAATGTACTCAGATTCGTCAAGCCGTTCACAGATGATGTGAAAGTAAGCCATACGGATGGAGGAGTCGGATCATTGACCCCGATGTTATCGAGTTTATTCGTTGGTGCATTCTCAAGAGAAAGAATTCCTTCAATTATCGTGAGTGCTCCCGCACCTGCAATTGGTGCATTGATGGCATTTGGTGCTGTGTGGTTAATGACCGAATCATCGGTTACATTGACGTAGCCATCATAGATGATTCCGCTTTCCGAAACATATCCGGCTTGATTGAGTTTGACGACAACTCGATACATTCCGGGACCATCGAGTTCTGGCGGTGTTCCGTTGAAGGTAAAAGTTCCATCAGGAAGCGTGATTGCGGTACCAATCTCAAAGTTTGGAACTGCACCTAGCCCTGGAACTTCATTTTCCAATGCCATCGGAACAAGATATCCAAAGAGAGGGTGTTCCGATATCGAACTGCTGTTTTCTGTGTAAATTAATTGTCCAGTAATGGTCAATGTCGAACTTGAATCACGGTCAAAGGTCATTGCCGAAATTGTTTGATCAACGATTTCTATTTCCTCAGGAGCGGGACAAGCGTCGAATGAAACCCATCCGAAATCTGTATTGCTATTCGCAGCATTTTGTTGTAATCGGACTTCGCCCCATGTCGTCAAGTCTGTGGGGTAAACAGCATAGCCATCACCGTTCCAAAGACCGCCGGAAAAGCCAGTTACCATTCGAGCAGGTAAGCCCGCTAGACGAGCCATAGTGACAAAGGTAGTGGTAAATTCGGAACATGTTCCTTCTTGGGCGGCTTGAACCAGAGTTACGCTCAAATCTTCCGACGAAGGAATCCCTGAACCGTTGTAATTACGCTTGAACTCCGTCGAAGCATTTCCTTCGGTAAGGAATGTTTGCAAAGCCAGAGCGCTGTCATATGCATTTGTGGCTCCCGCCTCGGAAAGAACTGCGGTGGTCACATTGAGCAGATAGGAATGAGGGTGTGTCTGGTCGGTAAAGGTCGATGGTAAAATCAATTCATAGTTTGAGTTCGAACCCGGAACTGAAGTGGATGCGAGTGTAGCCCAATCAAAGTAATATTCCGGTTGTTGAACAAATGCTTCTTGGATTGGTCCAGCAATAATTTCAATGTTGTGTGAATCATTCGAGCGTTGAAGCTCTCCAGCAATGTCAGAATAAAAGGAAAGGTTCGAGAGAGAATGCGGAACCGGAAGATTCCCTCCGTTTTGCGGATTATTGTATGTCATGAGCCAGTCAATGGTGCCGTTTGAAAAGGCGACATCGGCAAGATGAGTCAAGTTAGAAGAAGGAAGAACAACTGGCTCAAATGGGTGGACTGCCTCTAAATGCGCATAGGTTGTGCCTGTGTAGAAATCATTGGTGTACTGTCGCCATCGGTGAACTGAATCGACATCGACGACACCAGAGGTGTTGTTCGCCCAAAATACAATTTCAGAGGAAATCAAGTCGTCTGTCGGATCAAACGGATCGAATGGAGAGCCTGCGCATCCAATGATCCAAAATTGCTGTGGACATTCCAGTCCATCGATCATACCACCGCCATCGGTATCTGGATTGGTCCAATCAGTACCGGTAAGGTTCTCTACAGCATCTGGAATGCCATCACCGTCAAAATCTTCAGGCAACAAGTCATCAGAAGGGTCGTTTTCAGGATTTGTTCCGTCAAAATATTCGTCTCGGTCACCTACGCCTCCGGCATCGGTATCTGGGACTGAATCATCAGTAATCCAGACGTCGGTGGAGCCATTCAAGACGCCAATCCATGAAAGGTCACATCCAGTTGAAGTTTCAAAGTAGTTGTTCAGTCCATCCAAATCGTCGTCTAAGAGATTCGTACATGGTTGGTTTGGATCTGTGTTGTCAAACACTTCATCAAAATCACTCACACCATCGGCATCCGTGTCGGCAAGGGTCGGGTTGGAAAACCATCCAAAGGTCCCGAGTAATTCTTGCCAGTCAGCCAGACCGTCTCCATCGGAATCGGAATAGTCGTCATCACAGTATTGTTGAGTCGTTCCGATTGTGCCCCCACTGGTAGCGTCGGTGTGGCAGAAGGAGCCGTTTCGGTTTGCAACTTGAGTCACGCCGGCATTTGGAGCTGTTGAAACTCCTTGAAGCGCATTGTTGACCGTACCTGCATAAGCAAAGGATATCCACGTCCCAGAGGTATTGTACCATCCAACACCGCCGCTTGGGTTGAAGCCAGAACCATCAGCAACTTCCAGCCGACTTGTCCCTGCATTCCAGAGAACGATGGTCGTTTCAAAATTGATGAGTGAATCACAAGGGTCAGTACCGTGAGATACATTCCGCTCATCTCCGTCATTAATGCCTCCAAAATCAGTGTCTGCAATGTCCCAAGAAGTGCATGAAAGGTTTTCTTCCCAGTTCTGTATACCATCGTTGTCTTCATCACCGGAATCTTCCATGCGAGTAGGGTCTGTTTCTCCGGCATCAATAACGCCATTGAAATTCGTATCTTCTTCGCCATCGTCAAAAGCATCTCCATCGGTGTTGTTGTCACGTGGATTGCTCGCTTGAGGAGGAGTTCCATAGGCACCGTTGACTTCAACGCCGTCACTAATACCATCGTTATCGGTATCAGAAGATGTTGGGTCTGTGAGTAAAGTCAATGCTTCATATGAATCGTTAAGTCCATCTCCATCGGTATCTGCTCGTTGCGGATTGGTACTGGTGATTCCATCAACTTCAGCAGTGAAGGTTGCACAGCCACCTGGGCCAATCCCAGCAACTGGGTCACAAGGAGAGGTCGTTTCAGTGAGGACACCATCAGGTCCATTACGGAAACAAGGTGATGCGCCACACATGGTTGTCCACGTTGGATTGACGTATTCCATGAGGTTGTTGAGTCCATCGCCATCTGGGTCTCCATTCGGGCCATCAGCATTCGAGGCAGAGGTTGCATTGAGGCCGTTTGCAGCCTCCCAACCGTCATCCATTCCATCACCATCAGTATCCCATCCGGCTACGTCTTCGTCAGCGATTCCATCACCATCGTCATCGTCAGATGAACAATCAGCATCACCGTCAAAGTCAGGGTCTGCAGAATCCACAAGGCCGTCTTTATCGTCATCAAAACCATTTGTACAAATATTACCGACGGGGTCCTCATCACAAAGAATCACGCTACCTGTCCCGTCAGAACCGCTGTCACCACATGCAGGTCGATTGTATTGTAATGCATCTTCTTCATTCCAATCATTGACTGGAACTGTACCGTTCCACCAAACACCCTGGTCGAGAACGCCAGGCGTAGAAGAACTGTCCCAGTTTTGGGGTTGGAGGTATGAATACTCTTGCAAATTCGACATTCCATCTCCATCAGGGTCACCTACAGCACCGTCACCGCCAGTGCTTGAAAGTGGGTCAAGTCCGTATTGCCATTCCCATCCATCAGGTAGGCCATCGTTATCGGAATCAGGGTCATTTGGAGCGGTGTTCATGAGGTATTCCAGTCCATAGGTCAACCCATCTCCATCTTGATCAGAAGCGGCAAGCGCATCCATCGAAATATATGGAATTGCAGCAAATGTTGAGAGAATCATCAAAGCTGCTAAAGAGATAGATTTGAAGACATTACGATGCTGTAAAATCTTCAATTGGAAGCGCGGCTCGGAGGGGGAAACAGACGTGCGCATAGCATTCACTAATGACGGGCTTGTTTGATGCCTCATAAGGGAAATGGTGCGATGTTCATACAATACTTCATTTGCCAAGGTGATGAACGCACTCACTCACAGAGTAAAGTATTACGCAGTAGAGCGATTGGCGGGAGAGAGACTCACGAGAATCTCAAAGATCTTCAAGTTCGTCTAAAAGTTCCAAATCGTCATCTTGTTCAACGGCTATTTCTTCAAAGATTTCTTCAAGGGGAAGTCCGACTTCAGGCTCTTCTTCAATCCAATTCTGCTCAAATTCATTGCTAATTCCAGCGTTCTGGCCACGTCGATAAACGGCGAAGACAAGAACGAATGCAAGGCCAAGTCCGAGAGCAATCGTTTGAGGTTCAGGGCTCAAGATTTCATTCATGAGACACGCTAAACCAGAACATTCCGTCGTATACATGAATGAGGTAATTTGTGTGTAATCACTGTCGTAAGGGACTTCTTCATCCATCGGTGTAACGGTGAGCACAAAGGTGACTTCGGTGCCATCTTTCAGATTAGCAGGTGGTGTAACTGCAATCGAGAAGTCTTTGCTTGTGTAAGCAGGCAATGTCAGTAAAAGGAAGCTGCCACCAAGTTGGTCCGATGAGGCTTTGATGAGGCCGTCCCATCCTTCTGGTTCCTCTAATGTAATGACGACATCCAATGGGATGTTATTCTGATTATCGATTTGGAAGTTAATATTTCGTTGCAAACTGGATTCAAACCGGATGATTTCGCTGCTTGAATCAGTGATTTCTAGTTGACCCGGCTGAACATCATCCCGAACTTCAACAGTGATTGGTAAATCGAAGTATCGGGCTTCTTCAGAATCAACACCTTCTTCGATAACACGGACATAAACAGTGTGGAATCCTGCCTCTACCTTCGAGCGAAGTGTGAGGTCGAGTTTGACGTCAACGTGCAGGTCGCGGTCGAGGTAAACAACTACAAGATTGGTTTCAGTTCCGTTTGAAAGGACGTAATCCCACGCCCCATATCCCGTATCGGCCCCATCGGATGTTTCGAGATTACGGTCAAGGTCTGCCGGGTTTTGAATCCTCCATGTGGTTTGACCGAGCGTTTCACTTGAATCACTAATTCTCATGTTGTAATACATGCTTGAACCGGGTGAAACAGGTCCAACAGTTCCGAGTGTGCCCCCGTCTGAATCAGCAATGACTTCAACGAGGATGCCAAAAGTCCGGTGGACTGTAAAGGCAACTTTTGTACTGAGGTCGGAATCACTGGTGCTGGAAACTGTAAACTCAATCATCCCGATATCCTGAGCATCGCGCTCGCTTGGAGGGAATATTTCCATCTTTACAGTGAGGATTTGGTTCGAACCAATGTCTGGCGTAAGTGAATAAATCCCTTCTTCTGAAAGTTCCATACCGGTATCGTTGTCGTAGAACTTGAACTGCCATGCATCAGGCAAATCGGTCACTCGTAATCGGAATGAATCAGTAATGAACCCAGCATTGAATACATCGATGAAGAACTCGCCTTTGGTATCTCCTGCATCTACATAGTGTGAAAGTGTCTCATCGTAGGCATCAGGCCGTGTAGAATCTGCAATCTGTATTTGATGCTCAAAGTCCTCGAATACAGCAATACGGGGAGGAGACAAAACATCTGACTCTTCCAGTGACATAACAATGGTGGTGAGGGCCACTTCTCGCTGAACGCCATCAATGTCGGCATAAGCACGAGCTTCAATTTCTATGCTGCTCGGAGCACCAGTCAAATCTCCATCGACAACATCGAACGAAAGGATAGGACGTGCAAAAGTGCCACCTCCATTAAGGTCAACACCGTTTGGTTGATCCCAAATAGGGGCAGACCATGAAGATGGGAATGGAGAACCAACTAAGTCGAATTTGACATTCATTGCTGAAGAGGTTGAGCCCGTATGCTCGACTAAGAACTCAATACTGGAAGTTTGCCCCGGAGCGATAAGAACTGTATCGGGCTGAGAAGATGGGAGTGAAAGATAGAGGTCATGTTCGATGAAAGTAATTCCCGAATGTTCGAAGACAAGAGTATGACCTTGCACATCGCTAATTTCCAGTTGAACGGGATACTCTCCAGCAGAGATACCCGGGTCGTAGGTCCACGTGTAATTTCCGATAAGGCCTTGATTATCGAGTTTCAAGTCATTGTCTTCGAAGTTTTTGTCAAAAACGGAATTCGCTCCATTCGGAGTCGTCATTACCAAGTCAACGCCCTGAATATCGTCACGACCAAATGCGTCTCGGACATCGACAGTAAACTGCATTGTTCTAAACTCGGGTCGGTGATTTGGAGACCATTCGGTAACTTCTTGGTCGAGGAAACTCGCACCTGGGCGGTGAACTCGGACAGACGAATCAGCAAGTGCATTCGCTTTCAATTCCAGTTTGGAGGTTCCGGATGTATCTTCAACATCTCCGAATGCTACATTCACTTCGCAACTGCCACCGCCAAATCCGCCACTGCTACTCTCGCATGTTGCTTGAGCATCAATGTTCAACTCGAGTTGATCCCCAGTTTCAACCATGAATCCACTTGATGGAATCTCAAAGTCGATTGTCGTGGTCACCCATGGACAACTGGCTGTTCCAACGATGTTGCCGGTGCAAGGATCTTCTCGCGTCTCAGAGACAGAGTCAATTTCGGAGCCACCAGACTCGAGTGAATAGGTAACGTCAGCAGTGGAACCTTCTGTCCCTTTGAATTGCATGAACACTGTGAGTGTGACTTTATCGGTGTTGTCTCTCCCATAGACCGCAAGATCGGAGATCATCTCATTGCTACGGAATTGAATCCCGCCCAATGCACTGGCTTCTTGGTGAGTTCCTGATGGCTCTTCCGTGGTAATTGCACCATCTCCACCGGTTTCAGTAGTCGATTCATCCAAATACAAATCATAGGATTGGCACGAGGAGCAATCACTGCCAGAAGGCATGACTGAGGACTGGTCGGCAAGTTCTTGCTCAACATCGGAGACAGGTATCGAGGGTGCCGAAATCGGCATAACTGAGCCGAAAAGTAAGACGACCAAAAGGACCGGTAAGATGCGGTTGACGGAAGTTGCTTGCATAGAGGACACCCTGTTCACCGATGTGGCCTGTCCACCAAGGGTTAAACGGTTTTGCATTGAATGTTCAAGAAAACCCCCCTCTACGAGGGGGAGATTCAGAACAGAGAGTTTGGTGCAGGGAGTGGGATACGAACCCACGAACCCATACGGGACCGGATCTTAAGCCCGGCGCCTTTGACCACCTCAGCCATCCCTGCAATCCATCCGAACAACACACAGGATTTGAAGAAAACCCCTCGGCACAGTGCTTCAAGGCGAAACCGACCAGCCACCATCAACATTGATGGTTTGACCTGAAATATAGTTCGATTCGAGTAAAAACTGGATTGCTCTGGCAACGTCAAGAGGTTCTCCAGCACGCCCCAAGGGGATTTTTTCCACCACCGATGCAAAATGTTCGCTTTCCCATTCGGCAGCGATAATAGCCCCGGGCGCAACACAATTGACACGAACATCAGGAGCAAGCTCACCAGCTAGGTTCAGCATCAATTGCCTCAAACCGGCTTTACTTGCCGTGTAGTGAGAAAGACCTTTCCAAGCACGGCCCAATGATGTATCCACCATCCCAATTACGCAGCCTTTTGCAGATTTTAATTGGGGTAAAAGACCCTGTGTCAACAGGAATGGAACTTCCAGATGAACTCGATTGTTAAGGCGAAGTGTTTCAAGGGAAACAGACTCATAGCCTTCGGAACTATAGATTGAAGCATTGTGGATGAGGGCGTGTAAACCGCCGTTTTTTACAACCATTTCATGCTGAGAAACGGCATGGAGTAGTGCGTCGATATCCGCATCATTGTTCAAGTCAGCTTGAATGATTTCAGCGGGTGCTTTGGAACCGTTTTTATGTTCAAAATCAGAACATAACTGTCCAGCCTCAGCAATCGAATTCCGAACATGAATAAAGACAAACCAACCGTTTTCCATGAGTAAAGAGGCAGTTGCTGCACCGATGCGCTTGCCAGCACCTGTAATCAGTGCAATACGTTGTGCCATAATCTTCTCGAAGCATTCGCCCTTCATCAATGCTCTCGAAAATTCCAATCGGAAAGGGGTTCGAAATCGATGTTTGGACTTCACACTGTGAATAAAGCCTACAGCACACCTTTTTGATAGGCAAAGCGTGGGGTGAATCGAGGGGGAGCAAGTATGTCGGGTAAACAACTACCGATGGCGAGTAAAACTCCACCTGCCCTTCGACCAAAACCCAAGCGTGAAAGGCTGCCAAGTTGGTTTCGAACAACACTCCCATCTGGAGAGCAGCAAGCGATTTTCAACAGCACTAAAGCGGCGGTGAAGGACAATACCTTGCACACTGTTTGCCAAGAGGCACGATGTCCAAATATTCATGATTGCTGGGCTAGCGGTGATGCTACATTCATGATTGCAGGTAAAGAATGCACTCGAGGTTGTCGCTTTTGTGCAGTCGGGACAATCAAAGCTGCACCACCTCTTGACCCTGAAGAGCCATCACATCTGGCAACTGCTGTGGAATCGATGAATCTACGACACGCCGTCATTACCGTCGTCAATCGTGACGACCTCGCTGACAGTGGCGCCGACCATTACAAAAAATGCATCACAGCAGTCCACGAACGAAAACCAGACGTAACCCTTGAATTATTATGCAGTGATTTAGCAGGCGATCACGAAGCACTTGCCCATTTGCTCGAAGGAAGTCCACTTTCCGTTTTTGCACACAATGTCGAATGTGTCCCTCGACTGGATAAAACGGTCCGAGACCATCGAGCCTCTTTTTCTCAATCTCTAGAAATCCTCCGACAAGCGAAAGTTCTCCGCCCCGATATCATTACCAAGTCATCTTTAATGGTCGGCGTAGGAGAACGCGATGAAGAAATTACAGAGGCACTGCACCTCTTGCGTGATGCTGGTGTTGACCTCGTCACCATAGGGCAATACCTTGCCCCATCTGCAAAACATCTCGCAGTGGACCGATTCCCTGAGCCAGAAATGTATGATGTCTGGGCGCAAGAAGCCATTGCTATGGGATTCTCAGGTATTGCAAGCGGCCCTCTTGTCCGCTCTTCCTTCAAAGCAGGCCTCTTACTACGTAAAACGCGAGATGGAGAGAACTCTGAAACAATGCCGGGTGCGTATGTCTATGTTGCTCGTCATGAAAACGACACACCGACACCACTTAATGGCGGGGTATACTGAGGTGATACAATGACCGAGAGAGTGACAGCCACAACCAAGCCGTACACGATCGGTCGGCCGCCATTTCGACCCGGTGAAGATGCGGATTTCGGCGGTAAATTCTCTGAGCAACCTGGCGATTTAGGTCGACCAGACCCTGCAACATGTTCCGCACAAGATACGGTGGCTCATGCCTCCGGTTTGATTCGTGTGCTTGATGATGAAGGAGTCGCTTCCGGACAATGGAACCCCCAGTTGGATGCTGAAACAATGATTCAAGGTCTTGAATACATGATGAGGCTTCGTATATTTGACGACAGAATGATCAAAATGCAACGCACTGGGAAACTCTCATTCTACATGCGGTCATTCGGCGAAGAAGCAATTGCAATTGCTCAAACGATGGCCCTTGAAACCCAAGACTGGATTTTTCCATCATACCGCCAACCAGGGGCCCAATTTGTCCGAGGGCGTGACATGGTGAGTATGATTTGTCATTGTATTGGAAACACTGAAGACAACGTCAAAGGTCGCCAAATGCCAGTTCACTATACGTGGAAAGAAGGACGATTCATTTCAATCTCTTCACCGGTTGGAACTCAATTCTCCCAAGCAGTTGGCGTTGCAATGGCCAGTGCTTACAAGGGTGATGATGAAGTCTGTATCTCATGGCTCGGTGACGGAACCTCCGCTCAAGGCGACTACCACTATGCACTGAATTTTGCTTCAACATTCAAGCCGCCAGTGATTCTCAATGTCGTGAACAACCAGTGGGCTATTTCGACGCACGCTAATCTTGCCACCGGTGGACGAACTTTTGCTGAACGAGGATTGGCTTACGACATCCCTTCAATGCGAGTTGACGGAAATGATTTCCTCGCTCTTTACAGCGTCACAAAATGGGCACGAGAACGTGCTGCTGCTGGCCTTGGCGCTACACACATCGAAGTCTACACCTATCGAGCCGGTGGGCATTCTTCTTCGGATGACCCGTCTGTTTATCGCCCGGATGATGAATTCCGGTATTGGCCAGGTGGAGATCCAATCCTGCGACTCAAAGAACATCTCATCAAGGCTGAGATGTGGAATGAAACTCGCCATACTGCTCTAGCACAGAAAATCGACGATGAAGTGATGGCCTCTTACAAGGCAGCATGTGAGTTTGGAGATTTAGCAAGTGGCCCTTATCCACCTGCGTCAACGATCTTCACAGAAGTCTATGAAACAGTGCCATGGCACGTTCAAGAACAGCGAGAGGAACTCGGGAAGTGAGGTGATATTATGACAAAAATGAACATGATTAAAGCACTCAACTCAGCTCTTGAAGTCCAACTCGAGAAAGACAAGAACGTTGTCATCTTCGGAGAAGATGTAGGATTTTTCGGTGGTGTATTCAGAGTCACTGATGGTTTACAAAAGAAGTTCGGTGAGCACAGAGTCTTCGATTCACCTCTTGCGGAAGGTGGAATAGCGGCTATTGCAATGGGGATGGGCTTGAACGGCCTTCGCCCGGTTGCAGAAATTCAATTCGCTGATTACATATTCCCAGCCTATGACCAAATAGTCAACGAAATTGCGAAAGTTCGCCACCGCTCTGGTGGCGAGTTTACCGCTCCACTCACATTCCGCACGCCGGCAGGTGGAGGTATCAAAGGTGGACACCACCATTCCCAATCTCCTGAAGCACAATTTACTCACACGCCAGGTCTGAAAGTGGTGTATTGTTCAAACCCTTACAATGCGAAAGGATTGCTCACTGCTTCAATCGAATGCAATGACCCGGTTATTTTCTTTGAACCAAAACGATGTTACCGAGGGCCCTTTTACGGCGACCCACACAATGTCCCGACATGGAACGACCATCCAGATGCTGAAGTTCCTGAAGGCCATTACATCGTACCTTTGGAAGAAGCCCGAATTGTTCGTGAAGGCAGTGCTTGCACCGTCATTGCTTGGGGTACCATGGTTCACATGTGTGAGCAAGCAATCAAAGATTCTGGAATCGACTGTGAACTGATTGATTTGCAGACACTGGTTCCTTGGGACAGAGACACGGTCGTTAATTCAATCAAGAAAACAGGCCGATGCGTTATTGTTCACGAAGCACCAAAGACCAGTGGTTTCGGTGCTGAAATGAGTGCATCGATTCAAGAACGCTGTTTTTACCACTTAGAAGCACCAATTACTCGAGTGACCGGATGGGATACACCCTTCCCTCACACTACAGAATGGGATTACATCCCAAGTCCAGCACGAATTGCTGAAGCAATAAAGAAAACACAGGAGGAATGAATATGGGAACATTTGCATTTAAGATGCCAGATATCGGAGAAGGAGTCGTCGAAGGCGAAGTTGTAGAATGGATGGTCGCTGTTGGTGACACGGTCAAAGAAGATGACCCGATTCTCTCGGTAATGACCGACAAAGCAACTGTGGAAATACCTTCACCTGTTGATGGGAAGGTCCTTTCAATTGTTGGTGAAGCAGGAGACACACTCCCTGTTGGTGTGGTTTGTATTGAATTTGAAGTAGAGGGAGATGGAAATGCATCGGCTGCTGCAGAAGCACCTGCCGCAGAACCAGAAGCAAAACCTGAACCGAAAGCTGAACCTGCACCTGCTCCTAAAGCAGAACCCGCACCTGCTCCAAAACCAGAACCTGTGGCTGCTCCTGCCGTTCAACGTGCACCAGGAACCAAAGCACTGTCAAGTCCTGCCGTTCGACAACGTGCTCGCCAAGCGAATATCGACTTGAATATGGTCGCTGGCTCAGGACCTGCGGGCCGTATCAGTCATGCTGACCTTGATGCTCATATCGCTGGTGGAGCAAGTGGTGCAAGCCGCTCTCGCCCTATGGGTGCCTCTGCCCGTACTGAACTCAATGGAACGGAAGAAATCAAGGTAATCGGTCTGCGAAGAAAGATTGCAGAAGGTATGATTTCGTCGTATTCCACAATCCCTCACTTCTCCTACTTTGAAGAAGTTGATGTCACTGCGTTGGAAGAACTACGCCAACACCTCAATGCAACTCGCCCAGAAGGGGCTCCAAAATTGACATACTTACCGTTCATAATGCAAGCACTCGTCAAGGCACTCGGGGAACGTCCTGAATGCAACGCTCTGTATGATGATGATTCAAATGTCGTTACTCGACACGAGGCAGTTAATCTTGGAATTGCAACGCAAACCGACCGTGGATTGTTCGTTCCTGTTGTTCAACATGTTGAAGCAATGGATATTTGGC
This sequence comes from Candidatus Poseidoniaceae archaeon, assembly GCA_949372875.1. Taxonomy (GTDB): domain Archaea; phylum Thermoplasmatota; class Poseidoniia; order Poseidoniales; family Poseidoniaceae; genus MGIIa-L1. Next base: position 114,886 of record CASIAW010000003.1, on the reverse strand, counting down.
AATCTGCGGAAGAAATGATGCGGGTCACCAGCGCAACCAGAGATGGAAAAGCAACTGCTGAAGACCTCGCAGGCTCAACATTCACGATTACCAGCCTTGGTCGACTTGGTGGATTGGGTGCAACCCCAATCATCAATAAACCCGAAGTTGGCATTCTTGGTGTTCACAATGCAAAAGACCGTGCTGTGGTCAAGGATGGCAATATTGTCATCCGCCGAATCATGAACCTCTCGTCATCTTGGGATCACCGAGTTGTCGATGGTCACGATGGCGCAAGTCTTGTTCAACTGGTGAAATCTTACCTTGAACATCCAGCAACAATTTTCATGTGAGGTGCGAGGAATGCAAACCAAAAAATGTCAAGTTCTCGTCATAGGTGCCGGACCTGGAGGCTATGTCTCCGCTATTCGTGCAGGTCAACTCGGACTCTCAACCATTATTGTTGAAGGTGAAAAAGCTGGTGGAACCTGTCTCATTCGTGGATGTATTCCATCAAAAGCCCTGATTCACGCTGCTCATCAATTCCATAAGTTGGCAAAACACGCTTCAAACGATGGCCATATGGGCATCTCAATTCCAGGACCAGCAGAACTCAACATGGGGAATCTGGTCGAATGGAAAGAAGGAATCGTCACCCGACTTAACAAGGGAGTTGAACATCTTCTCAAGAATGCTGGCGCTGAACTCATCAACGGATGGGCTGAGTTCCAAGATGCAAAAACGGTCAAGGTTGGGGAAGGCAAAGATGCAATCATCATTCAAGCCGAGAACGTCATTCTTGCAAATGGTTCAGTTCCTATCGAACTTCCATTCATGCCTTACGGTGACAATGTCATCTCTTCTCGAGAGGCTTTATCCCTTGAAGAGTTACCAAAGCATGTAGCTGTTGTCGGTGGAGGATACATTGGCCTTGAATTAGGAATCACATTCCGAATGCTTGGCTCAGAAGTCACTGTTGTTGAAGCCATGGACAGCGTGCTTCCAATCTTTGACAAAGAAATCCGCAGGCCTCTTGAAATCGCAATCAAGAAACAGAAAATCAAGACCCATCTTGGTGTGTTTGCCAAAGGTGTTGAAGCAACGAAGGGCGGGCGTACTCAACTCAATTTCATCGATAAGAATGAAAAAGATGAATCCAAAATGCAGAATATTGTTGTCGATAAGGTTCTGGTCACCGTTGGACGAAAGCCGAACTCTGCTTCATTGTCTCCGACTGGAGTTGCTCTGGATGAACGCGGGTTCGTCAAGGTCAATGACCGATGTGAAACAAATATGCGAGGTGTGTATGCAATTGGAGATGTTTGTGATTCTGGAGAAATGCTCGCACACGTTGCTTCTTTCCAAGGTGAAATGGTTGCTGAAATTATTGCTGGCCACAAGCGAGCATACGACCCAGTTGCCGTCCCTGCCATCGTGTTCACAGAACCTGAAATCGTATCAGTTGGACTTTCACCTGAAGAAGCCAAGGCTGCTGGACACCCAGTGATTGTTGGTAAGTTCCCTCTAGGCGCAAACGGTCGAGCACTTACGCAAGAAGCTGAAAAGACTGCAGGATTCATTCGAGTCTGTGCTCGGGAAGACGATCACCGTATCCTTGGAATCCAAGGTGTTGGAACGCACATTAGTGAACTGGTCGGAGAATGGACACTCGCTCTTGAGATGGGCGCATTACTGGAAGATATTGCAGGAACAATCCATGCACACCCAACCATGACTGAAATGACACATGAAGCAGTCTTAGCAACGTTGGGCCATGCTATTCACAGCGCATGAAACCAGAAATTTCAATCCAATGTTGAAACATTGGTTTCTTGTTACATTTCTTCGACTTTCAGACCGGTGAATCGGTTTCATAAACGTGGGTCTTCGTAATCTACCTGTTTGTGTATATTCTATGCCAAGTTTGACCTGAAAGGATTCATGCAACCTGAATGAAGAAGGGCCTACGGGCAAGGAAAAGAAGCGTGATGATAACAACGCACTCAGGGCCTTGCCCGCAGGACTTGAGTGTCCCCGAGCAAGAACAAAACTGGTCGAGTGTGTATAAACTTCAACCAATGAGGCTCACGAGCCGCAACTGAGACAGTCATCAGGCGTATCGAGGGAACAAGCAATTGCTTCAAGACTCGAGATGTCTTCAGCACGTTCTGCTAGCCCGCCAACTGTTTGGTCGTCAGACTTCTTGGCTTCCACAGTGAATTGAATCGCATCCGCAGCAGCCTTTGTTCGGAGATAATACATTCCGGTTTTCAGACCCTGCTTCCAGCCATAAAAGTGCATTGAAGTAACCTTTGCCGGATTTGCATCCACCATGTGAATGTTAAGTGATTGGCTTTGGTCGACATATGCTCCACGATCGGCTGACATGTCAAGGACATGGCGTTGCTTGATTTCCCAAGTGGTCTTATACAATTCTTTGACGGCATCGGGAATTCCTGAAATGTTTTGGATTGAACCTTTGTGACGAAGGATTTCGTCTTTCATTTCAAGTCCCCATAGGCCCATCTCAATAAGATCCCGAACAAGGTGCTTGTTCAAGACAATAAATTCGCCAGAAAGTGTTCTACGAACGTAGAGGTTGGATGTGAATGCTTCAAAGCACTCATTGTTTCCAAGAATCTGTGAAGTCGAAGCGGTTGGCATTGGAGCAACTAAGAGTGAGTTTCGCATTCCGTTCTCAATGATTTCAGTCTTCAAAGAAGTCCAGTCCCAGCGACCGCTGTGATCGTTCATTCCCCAAAGGTCGAATTGGAGTTCGCCTCGGCTTGCTGGAGAACCTTTGAAAGTCGAGTAAGGCCCTTCTGCAATCGCTGCATCTTTGGATGCAGTGCAAGCAGCAAAGTAAATTGTTTCAAAAATCTCTTTGTTGAGTTTTCGGGCTTCAGGGCTCTCGAATGGCAACTTGAGAAGAGCGAAAGTATCTGCAAGGCCTTGGACACCAAGACCGATTGGACGGTGGCGCATGTTCGAGTTACGAGCTTCTTCGACCGGATAGTAATTGACGTCAATAACTCGGTTCAAATTTCCAGTAGCGTGATAGGTTACATCATACAAAAGTTGGTGGTTGAACGATTGGTTCTCGACATCGACATACTTGTTGAGAGCAATAGATGCAAGATTGCATACTGCAACTTCGTCTTTGGCAGTGTATTCCATAATCTCGGTGCAGAGATTCGAAGAGCGGATTGTCCCGAGGTTCTTTTGGTTCGACTTTTCGTTCGCTGCGTCCTTATACAACATGTAAGGTGTTCCAGTTTCAATTTGAGATTCAACGAGTTTGTCCCAGACGACACGAGCTGGCATGGTTTCACGAGCCAGTCCTTGAGCCTCATAGGATTCAAAGAGTTCCTTGAATTCTGCTCCATAGGAGTCTTGAAGCCCAGGGCATTCATTCGGACAGAAGAAGGACCAGTCAGCATTTTGCTCAACACGTTGCATGAACAAGTCAGGTGTCCAAAGTGCATAGAAAAGGTCGCGTGCACGTAGTTCTTCCTTACCGTGGTTCTTTCTCAAGTCGAGGAACGCAAGGATATCTGGGTGCCATGGTTCAAGATAGATAGCGATGGAGCCCTTTCGCTTGCCGCCGCCTTGATCGACATAACGGGCTGTATCATTGAAGACACGGAGCATTGGAACAATACCGTTACTTTGGCCGTTTGTGCCCTTGATGTAGGAGCCTTTCGAGCGAATGTGGTGAATAGACAAACCAATTCCACCCGCAGATTTCGAAATCAAAGCACATTGTTTGAGTGTATCATAAATTCCGTCAAGAGAGTCATCTTGCATAGTGAGTAAGAAACAGGATGACATTTGAGGTGTTGGTGTTCCAGAGTTGAACAGCGTTGGTGTAGCGTGGGTAAAGTAACCTTGGCTCATCAAGTCATATGTCTCCAATGCTTTGCTGATGTTTGAGTGGTGAATACCAACTGCAACGCGCATCAACATGTGTTGAGGGCGTTCAGCAATTTCACCGTTCAAGCGAAGAAGGTACGAACGTTCAAGAGTTTTAAATCCAAAATAATCGTAATTATGATCACGAGTGTAGTCGATATGATTGTTCAATGTCTCAGCGTTTTCCATAACGATAGCAAAGACCTCTTCTGAAATGAGAGGTGCATGCAATCCCGATTCTGGGTCGATGTATTCGCGCAAATCAGTAACAACATCGGTGAAGGTGGTCTTGGTTGAACGATGGAGGTCGTCTACACAAATACGAGCTGCAAGTCGGCTGTAGTCAGGATGCTGGGATGCAAGAGATGCTGCGGTTTCAGCAGCAAGTTGGTCCAGTTCACGAGTAGTAACACCGTCATACAACCCTTCGATGGTGAGTTTTGTGACATGACCTGGGTCAATCCATGTTGGATCAAGACCATAGGTCAAAGTTTTGAGTTTATCGTGTATTGCATCAAAGCGAACATCCTCTCGCTCGCCTTCTCTGTTAACTACTTGCATTGTCATTTTTCTTCCTCCATTTGTTCATATGTGTTTGCGCAACATCTTCGTTTGATTGGGTACGGTTCAAAAGTCTTCGTCTACTGAGAAACGCTGTTGGACGCTTCCGAGGTTTCCGCCGTCTTTGACACCGGCTTTCTGATATTCGCCAACTCTCTTCTCGAAGAAGTTGGTTTTACCTTGCATTGAAATCATTTCCATCCAAGGGAATGGATTTGTAGCGTTATACAATTTACTTGCTCCAAGAGAAACCATTAATCTGTCCGCAACAAAGCGAATGTATTCTTGCATGAGTTCAGCATTCATTCCAATCAGTGAGACTGGGAGTGCAGAGGTAACGAATTCAATTTCAATATCAACTGCCTCAGAAATGATTCGGTGAATCATATTTTCTCCAGCGCCTCGGTTCAATTTATTGTGAAGGAGACAAGCAAAGTCACAGTGAAGACCTTCATCTCTTGAGATGAGTTCATTCGAGAACGTGAGGCCAGGCATGAGGCCACGCTTTTTGAGCCAAAAGATTGCACAAAAAGATCCGGAAAAGAAAATTCCTTCTACAGCAGCAAAGGCGACAAGACGTTGAGCAAAAGAGCCCTTCTTACGGGACAACCAGCGCAAGGCCCAATTCCCCTTCTTCTTCACAGATGGGACAGTTTCTAAGGCGTTAAACAAGTGGTCTTTTTCATTTGCATCTGTAATATATGTGTCGATAAGGAGAGAGTATGTTTCTGCATGGATGTTTTCCATCATAATTTGGAAACCATAGAAACAGCGGGCTTCTGCCCATTGGACTTCATCTGCGAAATTGGTAACAAGGTTCTCGTTCACAATACCATCGCTTGCTGCAAAGAATGCGAGAACGTGTTTGAGGAAATGGCGCTCATTATCACTTAATGTCTTCCAGTCTTTAGCGTCTTCAGCCAAATCGATTTCTTCAGCAGTCCAAAAGGAGGCGGCGTGAAGTTTGTACATTTCCCAAATTTCAGCTTGTTGGATCGGGAAAAGAACAAATCGGTCAAGATTTTCTTGCAGCATAGGTTCAATGTGTTCTTGCGAAAGGTCAATTTCAAATCCATCTGAACTGCCTGATTTTTTGTCGTGATCGATTACCATTTGTCATCCCCCTCGTATATTTCTATTGCTGGAATTTATTTGCCCTCCGAGGTAGTGTATAATGTTCACCCTCATGACGCCATGTAGCAAGGCGTTTTGCCGAGTGTAAACTATTTCCTAAAAAGTGGTTCAGTGGGCCTTATACTCAATAATTCTCCACAGACTATAAAGGCCGGTTTTCCACTGTAAAAAAAACACTATCTCAAGGTTCGTTTCCACTCGAACCGGAATTGTTTTTCACAGAGGTTGAGAATCGCCAAATATGGAATACACCTTTGGTTTACTCAGAACTTGTACGAATCCATTCACCATAGGCCCGAGAACTCGTAACCTGCCAGTGAACAAGTTGTGGAACCTCATAGGGATGAAGCGATTCAATCTTAGAAAGAACAGCATCTTTGTGAGAGGTACTTACTTTAATTTCTAAAGACCATTCTAAACTCGATTCAAGATTGCCCTTCCAGCGATACATCGAATTGATCGCTGAGTATTGGACGCAAGCTGCGCCAGATTCAATCAACTGTTGAGAGAAATTACCAATCTCAAACTCATCCCAACTACGTGGGAGAGTCGTTTGAATAATGAAAACAGGTTCGTTCATGAACCTCGCAGAGCGTTACCGCTCAAGAAAGTATGCGGTGAAACTTCACTCGACTTTACGAACGCCAACAGCATTCGGGCCTTTCGGGCCTTCGCCGACTTCGAATTCGACGGTGTCTCCGTCCTGAATTTCGCCTTCTACTTCTGAGATGTGAACGAAGAGGTCTTTTCCACCTTCTTGTTCAATAAATCCGAATCCTTTTGTTTGGTTAAACCACTTGACTGTACCTTGTGCCACGAGGCGTGCTTTTACTAATGGTATATTATCTAAGAGGTAAGTTTTGATTATTTTACGGCTGTTATCGACGACTGCACCTTCACCGAGAACCCTTTGGGGAGACTGACACCGATACGTTGGCTCATAGCACCGAGTGGGCGACTTGAATGAAAGGGAAACCACTCAATATCGTCATCTTCATGCTGAAACTGGCACAATCTTCTTCAAGAGAGAAGGAAAAACGTGAGCATGGCAGCCGAACTCCTCGGACCCGCAGTTGAAGCGTTGGGTGAATTCATGGATGCTGAAGAAAACAAATGGTGGGTACGCCCGCTCAAGTTTCTGATCTACGTGGGTGTATTTTCAGTAATCCCGGTCTACTTTTATTTCATCTAAGCAACCAGAGGTGCAGCAAATCATGCTGGAGCAGTCATGCTCCACTCGGTGTTAGGCTTGTGCCAGTCACGGACTTGGTCTGTTTCAAGGCGGAATTGCATTCCTTCGCCTGGTTCAATTTCGAGGTCCAACATTTCAAAGGGAATACTCAATTCATTACTCCGAAATGTATCATCAAACAGAACCTCTTGTTCCACAACCGCTCCATCGACTGTATGTTCAAGAATCACACGAACATGACATTCTTGTAGCGGGTTACGCATAGAACAGGATTCACTGCTTCCATCATGCTCAACCGTTACGATGCCTTCGAGGGAAACCATTCCTGGTGTCAGTCTCAAGTCAATGACGGTTGACTTTGCCGTAGGTGCACAGACGCATTCCATGTTATCGGATTCGACCGATGATTGAAGCTCCACTGTTATTTCAACCGAAGAGACTTGTATGGAATCGACAGAAGTCGATGTTGCTGTGACAATGTAATGACCTGGTAAAGCATAGGAATGCAGAGCGTTTGGACCAGTTGAAATCATTCCATCGCCGAAATCCCAGGTAACCACATCGCCAGCATTCTTGCTTTCGAACACAAATTCATGCAGAATTTCTGTAATGACATCTTCTTCATTGTTATCACCATCATCAACTTCAAGGAGGGTGAATTCATTGATGCCATAAACAACCGGTGCGTCAATGGTAAAAGGGCTGTTAGACGATGATGGAGAGGCGACAATCGAACTGAGTGCTGCGCCAGAAGCAGCACCGAGCAGGACCAAAAGAACAAGAGTTGCTACGGAAACTGAATACTTCATGATGCGTATTGAGCGGGTTGACTTATCAAAGTCTGTTTGTAGGACCGCTTCTTTCTTGTGAAAACAGGTGTATCAAAATAGAAAAATACTCAAACAAACATATCGAGCTTCTCGGTTCAAAGCGTTTGAACTTTTTTTATGCAGTCACATTCATCTATGTTAGAATTCTTCAGTTACGGCCTTGGGAAATCTACTGAGGAAATCCCATTGCAACTGGTTTGTATCATAGAGGCCTTGATTTCCAAGGCAGTTCCACACGACATCTGGCGAGCACAGATCTGTCCCATACAGGTTATGACCTCCTGCATGACAAAGAGCGTCAAAACGAATGCTGCGAACAGTGGATTCGCTGCTCGAGTCATGATACCTCCAAGTGAAGTGATAACATTAGGATTTTCTAAAGGTTTATTCTTGAATGTATACCAAAGAGTAACATAAATGTAACTTAACGATTATATGTATCCATTCAAACCCCCCACTATGCGTTTTACTGTTCTAGCGATACTCATACTTGCTTCGATGCACCCCCTGCTGACTCAAACATCGTTGGATGATGAGGAAAAGCCCTACTTCACAGCAGATGGAAAAGTTGATGTCATCCAGGAAACCGAGCCAAACAACCTCAACACCACTGGTCAGGAAGTCTATCCTGGCGACGTAATACGTGGCTCAGTGGACATGTGGAGTGATGAATTGGATTACTTTGGCGTCTGGCTGGAGCCTGGCCAAACACTCCTCTTGACCCTTTCACATGCTGCGGGTGATGGCGTATCAATGTCCGTTTGGGACGAAGAAGGCACTCACCTTAGCGCAAGCAATCCCGGAAAGACGAGAGACACACTGTTCCTCGGGGAAGATGAAACCGACTACGGTGGGCTCTACATTGTCTCAGTGAACGCAACCATGACCGAAGCAGGTGGAGGTGCCTATGTTCTGGAGATCGATGCGGGATACCTCGTCCACTGGTATGCACCACAAATTGGCTGGAACGCAGCGACAGAAATGTTTGATGCAAAGGGCAACCTTCTCTACACCGAATCACTTTCCTCCTATCAGTTCGCAGAATCGACCTCATCTACCGCATCTTCTGCACCAACATGGACAGCCGGTGATTTCTGGAATTTTTCAGTCACCATGCCGAGCATGATGGGTGTTGATTACAATGAATACCACCAAATGACGGTGACTGGAACAGAAACAGTTTCTGGAAACGAATGCTACAGAGTCTCACTGGAAGGAAAAATGACTTTCTCCATGAGTTTCTTTGGCATGACGACGACAACCACCGAAGAAGAAACCGGGGTTGCATGTTACGCGACCTCCGACCTCTCGCTCATGCATGAAAACCTCACGTTCACCTCTAAAATCGAAACATCTGGCGGCTTTGGCGCCATGAGTAGCGATGAAACTTCTGGGCGAAGTTGCACGACTTCAGATGGCGAACCGGACGAAGATTGCGACGACGTGGAGGACTTTTTCGACGATTGTCCTGGTACCACCACTGGTGCTGAAGTTGACTTCTGGGGTTGTTCAGATGCTCAAAATGGCGGCGGAAATGGCAATGATGACGGCGGAGACGATGGCTCTGGAAACGGTGGTAGTGATGCGACTGATGCCGACGGTGATGGTGTTAGCGATGATGACGACATGTGCCCTGATACTATGGCAGGAGCATCTGTCGATATGATGGGATGTTCTAATGCTCAAAATGGCGGCGGCAATAACGGTGGAGACGATGGTTCTGGAAACGGTGGACGAGGGGCGATGGTTCTGGAAACGGTGGCGAGGGGACGATGGTTCTGACGGTATTGACCCCGGTTTCGGTTGCATACCCGATATGAGTGACTTGACCAGCACTACTGAAGTCCGGTCAAACCTCATTTATGCTCAAGGAATAGATCACTTCCACTTCCCGATTGAAGAAGGCACCGTGTGGAGTGAATCTGCCGTTGGTGATGGTTCGATATCAATGTCATCAGAGATGGGTGGTTGTGAATTGTTTTCTATAGAAGTCCCTGTATCGGATGCGCTTCCCTTGAATTACCGTCACCTCTCGACGAAGGATTTCACCGTAGGCAATGATTCAGTAACAGCCAACGGAATCCAAGTATTTGCTGGAAGGGAAGGCAACAATGACTGGGCAACTCCTGATTTCACCCTCTTGCAAAGCGTTCCAGATAACGTAGCCAAGATGGGTTTACCATTCGCAGCTTGGGTGAATGTCGTTGGCTTCAACGAATTCAATACCACGGTTAACATGAGCGCTAGTATCAATGCCGAGAACGCACCAATTATGTTTGATGGAGACCAATTGACCGTCGATAATGCAGGTACTGTCGTTGTTGATACAATGAATCTCTCCAGTGGTGAATACCTTCTCACTGTGACTGGTTCTTCGAATGGAGGTGCAGAGCGTTCAATCACGATTCCATTTACCGTTGACAACGATCCGGACTTCGAAATCTTGAGTTTTGACCCCTGGATTGTCTTACCACAAGGTGTTGAATGGGTTGTACCTACGCCTATTTTCATCGAACCAGTCAATGGTTTTGGCGCTGATGTCAGCGTCAGTGTAACTGTGCCTGATGGCATGACGGCTCAACTTGACTTTGCCCGAGGTTCTGCTCCATTCATGTCGGTTTTGACCCTCACCATACCAGCGAACTTTACTGCTGGCGATTACACCGTAATTGTGACTGGCACAGCAGGAAACAATGTGCATTCAGATGAAATCACCTTTACACTGACTTCGTTGCCTGAGTTCTCCTTGGAAATAGAAGAGCGAGAACAAATTATCACCAACGGTGCCATGACCATCAGTGGCGTCATCAACGCGCACAATGGACTCAATCTAGCACTTGGAGGCGCACTTGATATTTTCATTGAGCCATACAACCAAGCGTTGCTGGACTCAGCAGTTATCGAATTCGGCACCATGACCCAAAATGGGAATTTACCGTTCACAGTCATCTTCACCGTGAATGACACCACAGACCGAAACGAGTACACCGTGAACCTCAACGTGGTTGCCCTCGATGGCGGCGTGACTCACATGGCATCTGTTGCCTTTGTTACCGAATCCTCAACCCTCGACGGCACAGCAGTTGCAGCAGATGCTTCCGCAGTTGTGACTGGTAACACAAGCCAGCACGACGGTAGCGAAGATGCCGCTCAAGCGATTGCGAATGGTGAAGAAGTCGAGCAAGAAGATCAAACAACGGATGGAGATACCAAAGATGATAGCAGCAGTGATACGCAGTCGTCAAACACAGCATTGGTTGTTGGTTCGACCATTGGTATCCTTGGCATCGTTGTTGGTGTTGCGGTTGTTCTTATGCGCCGGCGTGACGATGGTACTGGCCAAAATTTCAACCAACCACAATGGAATCAACCATCTGCACAATCAATGCCTGTCCAAGCAGATATGGCGCCCATGCCAGACTATGCAACAGTGCAACAGCCAGTTCAACACATGCAACCAGTTCAGCACGTCCAACAAGTTCAGGAAGTCCAACCACTGCAAGTTGCTTCTCCAGTTGCACCAGTTCAGCCTACAGCGGTTCCGACACCAGCCCCAGTTGCTACTGCGCCACCTCCGCCAGCACAGCCTACGACCGTCGCTGATTACACTGGTTTGCCACCAGGTGGTTCCTACGACCAGTCAACCGGACAAACAATCTACATCCAGGCAGATGGTGTCCGCTGGCAAATGATGGGCGATGGAAGTTTCAATCGACTCTAATTTTTTCATCGGGCTGAAACTGCATCTACATGAAGGCCAAATAATGGAATAGGATTACTGCAGAGTCTACCAGTCATGCCTACACGTGCATGATATCGCTTGCATAGCGTTTGCATCGACCCACTGAATCCCCTTTGTATCGGGAAAGAAAATGCAGAGGGGTTTCGGATAACCCCTTATGACTAATCCGAGTCGATTTCCTTCGATTCATCCAGTAATTCATCTAAGAATCTTTACATTGGCAACTTCTGCGAATTTGGATATGAGTTTTATGATTCTCCTTCTATTCTCCAATGATTCCTGTGACTCATACAACACCAATAACAATTCATGTTCGTCGGTAACGAGATGATACCAATGACGCAGCACGATTGGGGTCAAGATGTCCCAAGTCTCACCTATTCATTGTCCTCGAGCTACACCCTAATCGATGAAGGAGACGAACCCTATTCCCCACCGGATGAGAATGCGGAGAAGTGGGGCGTTCGTGCTCGATTTTTCCTCGGGGCTTTGTTCCTTGTTCCTGTCGCCTACCTTGGCATTCTACAATACCGTACAAAAAAACGTCTCAAGATTTGTTTTCGAAATCAGAACAACTTGCGTGGTTCAAGGAACAAATGGATTCAGGTGAAAGAACGCCACAACCATCTCGAAAGAGCACCAAAACACTCAATCGCAAAGACCTCATTGCTCAAAGTGATGCTTGAAGAGACTTCACACGTTTTTTTGCGAAAAAGGTATGACACCACGGGGACTGAATTGAAGTCGGAAGCCGAAAGCCAAACATCTCGCCATCAACCTATTATGAAAGGGCCTAAGTTAAGGTATAATGGTTTCAACCTCACCCCATGTCCAACGTCTCGAAAGGTAATCAAACGCATGACCGCGCATTGATACGATTCCTCCTCGAAAACAGAACATTTGTAAATTATATGTCCATTTTGATGCTCATTTATGCCGTTTGGGCCACTATTGAGGTAATCACAAACGCTACAGGTGCCACATGGTGGGCGCCAGAAACAGGTATTCCTGCCTCAGAGATTTTTGGCGACCCTGACCGAGTTCAAAACATCAACAACGGCTGGGTTATTGGCACAGGTGCAGTCTTTGGCACCGTCGGTACCATGATTCAATATTTCTATCGAGCAGCACCTTATGTTGACGCTTCAATGCAAGCAACAGCTGCACTCATCATTACTGCGGTAAAGGAAGAGCAAATCCAAGAAACAGCGGAAAAGATCGCTGACGAAATTGTTGCAGCAGCGGAGGAAGAAGCTGAAGCTGAAGAAGTAGCAGCGGCGGAAGCGGCTGCTAAAGCGGCTGTGAAGGAAGTAAAAGCGGCTGCAAAGAAAGCGAAAGTGGATGCCAAGGTAGCGGCGAAAGTCGAAGCGGCGAAAGTCGAAGCGGCGGAAACTGAGGCTATCGCAGCAGCAACTGAAGAAGTAGAAGCGGAAGAAGCAGCGAAAGAAGAAGCAGTGGAAACAGCAGCAGCAACTGAAGAAGCAGCGGAAGAAGACGGTGATGCCAGCACCGAAACCGAAGAACAGGTTGAAAACGGGCCAAAAAAGAAATTCTGAGGTGAAATTATGTGGGAACATCGAACTGTATCAAATAAAGTCTATACTGAAAACAAAATAATGCGTCCGAGCGAATCTTATGTTCGCTTAATGGACATTGTCGAAGAAGCCGTATCAAAAGCTCAAGTCGGAGAATTCGACCATGTTGAATTCTTGAAATACATTCCTCAGACAGGACCTTGGGAAGAAAATCCTGCCTCTGACATCTCGAAGCCTGACCCACGTACACGCTACATCGGTCCAGCACGAGCACGTTTGCTGAACACCAATTTGATTCTCGGATCGAGTTGGATTGAATCCGAGCGATTCAAGTTCGAACGCCGAATCGCCAATGTCGCTGAATTCCTCAAGCAGAAAACCATTCTCAATGCGAACATGTGGACTCCAAAGCAATTGTCAACAACTCAAACTCTGTTTATTTGTTCCGCTGGAGACGAAGAGCGCATGGGCGGTTCCTTCCTAACAGGAGACGGCCCAAGCAGTACTCACCCATTCCTTGGGGCACCCGAAGGAGAAGTACCTGAATGGGAAACTATTCTTTGGGGCCTTGGCCACCGTGGAATCGTTCCTGACTCTGATCCGTTGGACCAATGTTACTACCCTTCTCTTATGCACAGAGGTGTTTCGTTCAACAACCGTCTAGGTTGGACACGATTCTCACCTGCAGGTTTTGGAAAGGACGCAAGCGGATACGTGATGACACGACCAAGCACCTGGATTTGGCCTGCTGTTAACGGTAACCGTGAATCACCAACTGCCTTCAACCTCCTCGTCAATTTGCCCGACCGTCGTCTTTCATTCGGTGAAGAAGGTATTACTGATATTTACATGACCACTGGTAAGACATCTCTTTACTGTTTGATGGGCATGATGAGTTCAACAACAGTTCGTCAGATGTTCGGCGCAGGTTCAGAAATGGTTCCGCTCGAATTCCACTGCATTGAACCTGGATTGGATGAATGGATTGCAAGTGCCACCGATGAAGACAAGTATGCTCGTTTATTCGAAGTCTGTGCTTCATTGGGATACATGCTCACTGACCCTGGAATTGGTAGTCTTGGTGGTGGTGCAAAGCGTCGTCGCCTCATCATTTACCCTCGTGACCAAGGAAACTTGTTGACCTGTGTAAACGCCAGCCAAGTTGCTGACCATGCATTGAAGTCCAATTACGAAGCGACTGTGTTTACAAAACTCGACCAAGCTGATTTCATGAACCGTGTCACTCGCCGATTCAAGGCTTACGCTGATTTGGTAACTGCAAGCGAAGTTGCTCAAGGTTCCCGATGGATCACACAAGCCGATTTCCATGAAAAGAAAGGAGATAAGAAACAGATTGGACCAAACGTTCACTCGATTCTCTCCGTTCGAGGATACGATGTCATGAGTATGGATGAATACCTCCAGACCTTCAACGACATCTCCGCAGCACCTGACCGATTGATGCGCCGTTGCATACAATCGATTGCTACAAACGCCTTGAAGACAATTTATCCGATTACAGACCTTGGAGAATCCGGTGACCCTGCTCCATACGACCATATCTTTGGAGCTCGTGACAACAACCCATTGGTTTACTATACAGATATCCGTTTCTTGGTACCAACATCAATCGACAAGCTACGCTCGATTACTGGCTCTCGTGGAGCAGACCGTGGACGTATGCGTGAAGCATATGCTTCGCTCACCAATGCAGACCCAATGACAAGTCTCTCTATCCAAGATGTTTGTTTGCCGTTCCTTGCCGACATGGGTGAAGACTCGTGGCAAACTGGTACTGGTTTGAATGAAAACGAGATCATCGTCGAAGTCACCATGGCCGTTAATCCTGCACGAGTTTGGCGAGCCTTGCTTGAACCTACAATAACGGAAGTTTTCGACTTGCCAAAGGGTACAAAAGGTACAGCAGCCAATCTTTGGGGCGATATTTTCATCAACAATAAAATCCTTCACCAGAGAATGGAGAAAGATGGTCTATGCCCACTATCTGCGTCTGTTGAAACTCGCTTACCATTGGGCCAACGATGAATCACGAAAGAAGCACGGTTTAAAGTGAAATTCCTTGCTTATTCGGAGGTGAAATACCGTGACAACTCCGCTCAAATTGTCTGAAGTCTTGTATTCCTTGCAAGATTACATGACGAAAGACGGTGCTCTTTCTGCTAAGCAGACTGAATTTTACAAAGCGTTTCGAGACAATTTGAATTCCTTTGAAGGAGAATTCCAGATTGAAAACGTTGAACGGATATTATTTGAAACGGGTAAAGTCATTGATGGAATCCCGCATGAAGATTTCATCCAAATGGCTGAGGCTGTTCTGAACCGATATCGTAACGATAACACTGATGCTGTAAGCGAACGTATTCGTCTCCTTGCAGCGGAACAAGCGGCGAATCAGGCTGCAACTGAAGCCGAACGACAGGTGGAAGAAGCACGATTGGCTGAGGAAGCTCGATTGAATGAAGAAGCACGACTTATCGAAGAAGCACGGCTTGCTGAAGCAGCGCGATTGGCTGAAGAGGCACGACTCATCGAAGAGGCACGGCTCGCTGAAGAAAATCGGATTGCTACTGAAGCACGGGTTGCGGAAGGAGTTCGGTTGGCCAGAGAAGCACACCAGGCAGAACAAGAAAGATTGGCTGAAGAGGCACGACTCTCTGAAGAAGCAAGGTTGGCTGAAGAAGCACGATTAGCCGAGGAAGCACGGTTGGCCTGAAGAAGCACGATTGGCCGAAGAAGCACGATTGGCTGAAGAAGCACGTCTCGCTAAAGAAATGAAAGAAGAGGCAGAATTAGATGCTGGTGCTGCAGAAAAGCAAGCGTATTGGGATGCACAAAATGCAATTCCAACAGAACCGGTTGCACTTGAACCAGAAGCAAGCACATCGAATGGAATGAAAATTGGCATCATTGCCTTACTCACAACCTTCATTTGTGGAGCAGCAGTTTACCTTTTACTCTGAGGATTAAAGAGTCCTAACTCTAATTTTTCGGGTAAATGAGGATATCCGGCTCAAGTTTCATATGCAATGATTCGAACGTTAAACTATGATTGAATTGGTTGAGCCAGTGATCGAAGTAGTTGGCGACTTTATGGATGCTGAAGAAAACAAATGGTGGGTTCGACCCCTCAAGGCCTTGCTTTATATCGGTGTATTTTCTATTACCCCGTTGTATTTCTATTTCGTCTAAATGCTGATTTGGATTTTCAAAAAGCCAAGTTTGATTAAGATAAGTCGCTGACCCCGTAGAATGGATTTCACCACAGCCCTACTCGAACTCTTGATCCTTATCGGGATTGGTTTGGCGACTCCTGGCCCAAATCCAATCGCTGCATTCACTCACAGTGGTGTCTTCGGGAAGAAAAGTAATGTTGGTTTAATTGCCGGTATGGCAGTTGGAATTTTCATGATGGAATTGATCATCGGGTTGACCATCGAGTCCTTGAAGGAGAATGAAACTGCACTCGTCGCACTTCATTGGATTGGAATGACGTTTTTAGCAGCTATGGCGTTGACGATATTTCGCATAAATCCGAGTACCCTGGGCATCTCAGAAAACCACCAAAGGATTGGTTTCAAAACGGGTGTTGCAATGCAATTTGCCAATGGGAAGGAATGGGCTTTCATCATCATTATCATGAGTCAATTTATCACTCCATTTGGAGGTGGCTTAAAGGCGATTCTCTTGATTGCAAGCATCACAATCACAATCTGTATCTTGGCTATGATGGTCTGGACTTTCTTTGGCGATAAAGCGTCCAATCTGTTCACCGACCCTGTGAAAGGTCCTCGTGTCTTCAAAATATGTGGGACATTGCTTTCGCTGCTTTGGGTGGCATTCCTCATCCGAGGTCCCGTTGTCTAAGCCTCAGTTGTCGTTGTGCAACTTCCTTGCTTGCTTTGCCCACTGGTCTCGCTTGACTCTTCCAGGGAAAAACTCGATGGCAAGATTGACTTGTGTTTCGATTTCAGGCGTCATGTTGCCAACTTGTTCAAAGGTAAAGATTCCCAGTGCGTAGAGTTTCTCTTCAATGAACGGTCCAATACCTTTGATGGTTTGAAGAACATCTTTGTCTGAGGCTGAGGCAATTCCAAGTGTGGCGAAGTCAATTGACTCTGATTTCTTGGAAATTCGTTCCAAGTCTTCGGCTTGCTTCAGTGCCTTTTCATCAAGTTTGACATCTTCACCCAACAATATCTTTGCTTGGTTCACCCACTGGTCTCGCTTCACACGGCCAGGGAAGAACTCGATAGCTTCATTGACATCAGTTTCAAGGTTGGAGGTCATCTTCGAGATTTGCAGATAAGTGTAAATCCCCAAAGCATTGAGTTTCTCTTCAATGAATGGTCCAATGCCCTTGATGACTTGAAGGTCGTCTTTATCGCTGGCTTTGGCAGTTCCGAGTATCTTGAAGTCAATGGTCTTCGCACGTTGTTGAACACGCTTGATTTCTTGCTCCTTCTTGACTTCCTTCGAAACTGGTTTTGCGACAGCCTTTGCTTTGGCTTCCGCTTCCTTAGCAGCCTTGGCATCCTTAGCAGCCTTCGCTTCAGCGTCTGCCTTCTCCTTGGCAGCGGCAGCCTTGGCTTCCGCATCCTTAGCAGCCTTGGCTTCCGCTTCCTTAGCAGCCTTAGCTTCAGCGTCTGCCTTCTTCTTGGCAGCGGCAGCCTTGGCTTCAGCGTCTGCCTTCTTCTTGGCAGCGGCAGCCTTGGCTTCAGCGTCTGCCTTTGCTTTTGCAGCCTTCTGAGCTTTGGTCATAGAGATCTCAGCAGACATCTCTTCAGCAGCCTTTGCTGCCCTTTCGAGGCCTGCTTTTTCTTGTTCAATTTTCATCTCTTCAGCAGCAACCTTGGCTTTTGATTCTTCCAAAGCCTTTGAATCGGCTTCCTCTTGTACTTTTGCTTCAAGGGCAGCTATTTCCTTCGCAGCCTTTTGGTCGGCTTGCTTTTCGGCTTCAAATTGAGCGAGTACTTCTTGCTCAGCCCTTTCAGCAACCGCAACTTTTTCGGCAGCCACAGCATCTTTCTTGGCTTTCTTTGCAGCAGCCTTTGCTTCTTTGGCAGCCTTTGCTGCTGCAACCTTTTCATCGGTTCGTCCCGTAGCAATTTTGAGGTCTTCTCTGGTCAATTTTCCATCGCCATCTCTGTCAAGGAATTCATGTGTTTTATCCTTCACAAGAACAACCGTCTTTTTGAGACTTCCAGCACCCTTCTTGACGGATTCACCGACTTGAGAAGCACCTGCTTTGACATCTTTGATTGAGAGTTCTCCATCACCATCACGGTCGAGTGTAGAATGGATCTTGTCCTTGACAACATCAACTGTTCCTTCTGGTTCATCGTCTTCAGAAACAGTGTTTTCGGAATCATTGGATTCTTCAGATTTCTTCGACAACTCTTTTTCGTACTTTTTCTTCTTGCCCATGTTCTTCTTCACAGTGACTGACCATGAGAGATAGACACTTGCTCGACCAAGTTTCAAAAGTCCAGAATATTCACCGCCCTCAAAGGTTGGTGTATCGATACTGTCATCGAATTTCATGTTGATAACGATTTCTCCATCCTTGCCAATTCCGATGATTCGAGTACCAGTATCGCCGAATTCGGCTTCATACATGCAGAACTTATCTCCATTCGATTCCTGATTCAAGTCAATCATATCGACCTTAATATCAGACATCTTATCGATGGTGATGACTTCAACACTGCTTGCAGATTCACCCGGTTGAAGACCGGTAATTGGCTTCAAAACAAACGGATCGTCAACTGTTCCACTTCCAGATAAGAAGGAAGGAGAGGAGGTTGTGTTCTCTGGTTCAGGACCATCTGCCAACATCAAGAGGATTTTGTCACTTCCAAAGAGAAGTGGAATGAGCAACAGAAGCAAGAGGATAATCAAACATGGGAAACACCACATCCAACCGAACCCTCGCCGCATCGTCGTCATCGTCGTCTTCTTCGACTTCCTGAGCGATTTCTTCGCTCACGGTCAAAGAGACATCAAACGATTGACTGTAGGCAGAATTGTTAGCCCAAATCGTAAAGTTCGTCATATTCATTGCAGCGGTTGGTGTTCCACGGATGCTTCCGTCAAGCATTGCATCTCGGGCAGGACTCCATCCAAAGGTCAAACCTTCAGGTAATTCGCCACTGATTTCCCATGTAGCAACTTCGCCAAGTCCAGTGATGTTTGGCATAAATGCCGTCATTTCTTCATCAACATTGAGTTGGAGTGTTTGACTTGGATAGGTCAAGGTAAACGGTAAGTCCAGTAAATCATCAAGTGCGTCACAGATTCCATCGCCATCGGTGTCAACAGGAGTACTTGTGTCATCGAGCGTATCGGTTCCACATGCAACTTCATCGAGGTCACTCCAAGCATCGTTATCGTCATCCATGTCAAGTTCAAGTGGAGGAATGCTGGTTGAATTTCCAAACAATTCGTCTGGCAATCTGTCTCCGTCTGTATCAGTATGAGCTGCAGGATCAAGCGGGAAGGCATCTGGTCCAGCCGTACAGTTACTTGTCAGAGGAGATGTTGGACCGTCACAAACGCCGTCACCATCGGAGTCAGGGTTTCGCGGGTCAGTACCAGTATCAAGCGTTGAATTGTACACACCTGAATCAGTTTCAATCACGTTGAGCAATCCATCACCATCAATATCGTCATCCAATGCATCACATTCACCATCGAGGTCCAAATCTTGAGGAATGTCCGTTGCATTCAATGGGTCGCTTTCGCACTCCAATTCACGGGTGTCGAGGAATCCATCGTTATCGTCATCATCGTCAGCGGTTAATCCACCTTCACCGTCTGGGTCGTTATCTGGATAGGCATCGCCGTCGGTATTGACCGGTTGAAGTGGGTCGAGCGGTGCTGAATCAGGTCCAGCATAGCAGTCGCCATCGCCGGTTCCATTACCGTCACAGAATCCATCGCCATCGGTATCCGGATTTGTTGGGTCGGTTCCAATGATTGCTTCATCTTCATCCGACATGCCGTCGTTATCATCGTCCAAATCTTCAACGAGATCGTACGGTGGATTGGTGTCTGGATAATCATCAGGCAGTGTGTCCGGCATGCCGTCACCGTCTGAATCTTCGAGCACTTCAAGCCAGAACGTCGAGAGAATCGACATGCTTGGCGTGGTTGTGTTTGCCCACATGGTGAACGTCGTGTTGTCTATTGTTTGGGTTGGCGTTCCAGTGATGATTCCCGTTGCAGAGTCCAAAACCAAACCGTCAGGCAAGTCAGGTGAGACTTCCCAAACTGCACCAGGAACTGGGTTCGCAGGTGGCAGTGGAGTGGTTATTGAATTGTTGACCAAAACAGTCGGACCAAGTGGACCGGTTCCAAACGGATTGGAGTCAGGACCGCCAATACATTGCGGCAAGACATCGTTTGGACCGTCACAGATTCCATCGTCATCGGTGTCAGGGTCAAGCGGGTCAGTCCCCATGTCTCCAGTTCCGTTGTAGATTCCAGTACCGGTTTCGCTCAAGTCAGAAGCACCGTCACCGTCATCGTCCAAGTCTTCGATGAGTTCTCCGTCTTCCGGATAATCATCTGGGAGGACATTGGGCAGGCCGTCTCGGTCTGTATCTTCGAGAATTTCCAGATTGAAACCAAAGGTAATGGTGTTCGTAACAGAAGCGTTACCGTAAATGATGAATGTTGTGTTTTCCATCACTTCAGTCGGTGTTCCACTGATGATTCCACTTACCGGGTCAATGCTCAATCCAAGAGGAAGGTCAGGAGAAATCTCCCATGTAGCATCAGGTAATTGATACGGTGGCACGAGGCTTGCGAATTGGGTATTGTTCAGTCCGTACACCATGCCTGAGGCTTCTTCGCCAAATGGAGTTTCGTCAGGTCCTGCAACGCAGATGAGGTTGCCTTGCGGGTCATAGACATCGATTGGTCCATCGCAAATTCCGTCGTTGTCGGTATCTGGGTTGAGCGGGTCGGTTCCTGTGTCGGTGTCACCGTTGGCAATACCCGTGTTGGTTTCATTGACGTCTTCGAGGCCGTCACCATCATCATCAAAGTCTTCTTCCAAAGCAGGAACACTGTTTGAAGGTGGATTGAGAGTGTCGGGCTTACCGTCACCATCGGTATCGGTATCTCCTGAAGGGTCAAGCGGGAATGCATCAGGACCAGCAACGCAAATCGGGTCGACTGCGTTTGGACCATCGCACATTCCATCACCATCGGTATCTGGATTGGCTGAATCTGTACCGTCTCCGTCTTCTTCGATGTCCGGTGTACCGTCAGCATCGTCATCAGTATCTTCGATGAGACCTGGTGCATCTGGGTTGGTTGGATCATAATCGTCCGGCAGTTCGTTTGGCAAACCGTCGCCATCGCTGTCTTCCAAGATTTCAATCGTGAAGTTCCACGACAGAGAATCGCCGTTGGAGTTGTTCGACCACATGGTATAGGTGGTGTTGGTGATGGTTTCGGTAGCTGTACCGGTGATTTCACCGGTTGCGGGGTCAAGTGACAGGGTTGCTGGCAAGTCAGGTGCAATCTCGTATGTTCCACCGCTCACTGCCATGTATGGAGCAAGCGTTGAGATGACGGTGTTGTTCACGGCAACTAAGGTTGGCGGGAAACTCTCACCGTTCGGATCGCTGTCTGGACCTGCGACACAGATTGGAGGTACTGCATTTGGGCCGTCGCAAATCCCATCACCGTCGGTGTCTGGATTCAATGGGTCAGTACCCGTATTTGTTGCATCAATGTAGGTTCCAGTGTCAGTCTCGACAGAATCGGCCAAGCCGTCAGCGTCGTCATCATCGTCAGCAACAAGACCTGGCGTTGGTTGGTCGGCTGCATCGTAATCTGCTGGCAGATCGTTTGGCTAGTCCATCGCCGTCGTAATCTGCGAGGCTTTGTAGGTTGAACGTGAAGGTCTCGGTAGCACTGCCGTTATGGGTTGCTGTTACCGTAATGGTAGCATTCGCAAAGGTTCCGTTGACCGTTCCAGTAATTTCACCAGTCGAAGCATCAATCGTGAGGTTTCCTGGCAAGTTTGCCGAAGCCGTCCACGTAGTGGTACCGTTGTTGAACGGTGGATGGAAGCCAATGGCATCGATGGCTTGGTTCTCAACGACCGTGTGTGCATTGTCGGTATCGACACTGAAGTACAACTGGTGCGTTGTTGAATAATTGCTCTGATTGGCGTAAATCGTGTAGGTCTGATTGTTGGCATAAACCGATGGTGTTCCACTGATGACGCCGTTCGAGATGCTCATTCCTGCAGGTAATGCAGGGTCGGTTTCCCATGAAACGGGTGGTGGGGTGTTGAGGATGATTTTGGTAGGGTCTAAAGCCCACAGTTCGTGGCCGCTGCTTCCATCATTTGCACTGAAGTAGAGCGTATCACCGACGAGTATCGCCATGTAAGATCCGGGGTTACTGCCGCCAGTTCCGCTGTCGATATCAGCCACCTGCCAAGTTGAGGCGTTTGAGGTATCATGTGCCCATAGTTCGTGGCCGCTGCTTCCATCAGTCGCACTGAAGTAGAGCGTATCACCGACGAGTATCGACATGTATTGTCCGGGGTTACTGCCATGTTGGATTCCAGTTACGCTGTTGATATCAGTCACCCGCCAAGTTGAAGAGTTTGAGGTATCATGAGCCCACAGTTCGTAGCCGCTGCCTGGCGAAGACGCATCGAAGTAGAGCGTATCACCGACGAGTATCGTCATGTCATCTCCGGGGTTACTGTTGCCAGTCCCGCTGTTGATATCAGCCACCTGCCAAGTTGAGGCGTTTGAGGTATCATGAGCCCACAGTTCCTTGCCGCTGCTTCCATCAGTCGCACTGAAGTAGAGCGTATCACCGACGAATATCGACATGGATTGTCCGGGGCTACTGCCGCTAATTCCGCTGTCGATATCAGCCACCTGCCAAGTTGAGGCGTTTGAGGTATCATGTGCCCATACTTCGTGGCCGCTGCTTCCATCAGCCGCATCGAAGTAGAGCGTATCACCGACGAGCATCGACATGTAAAGCCCGGGGCTACTGCCGATAGATCCGCTGCGGATATCAGCCACCTGCCAAGTTGAGGCGTTTGAGGTATCATGAGCCCACAGTTCGCTGTCGTAGCTTCCATCCTCCGCACTGAAGTAGAGCGTATCACCGACGAGTATCGACATGTATTGTCCGGGGTTACTGTCACCACCGCTGCGGATATCAGTCACCCGCCAAGTTGAGGCGTTTGAGGTATCATGAGCCCACAGTTCGTAGCCGCTGCTTCCATCAGTCGCACTGAAGTAGAGCGTATCACCGACGAGTATCGACATGTCTTGTCCGGGGTAGCAATATCCGGGGTTACTGCTGCCAGTCCCGCTGTTGATATCAGCCACCTGCCAAGTTGAGGCGTTTGAGGTATCATGTGCCCACAGTTCGTGGCCGCTGCTTCCATCAGTCGCACCGAAGTAGAGCGTATCACCGACTAAGATCTCCATGTATTGTCCGGGGTTACTGCTGCCAGTTCCGCTTTCGATATCAGCCACCTGCCAAGTTGAGGAGTTTGAGGCATCATGAGCCCACAGTTCTCTGCCGCTGCTTCCATCATTCGCACTGAAGTAGAGCGTATCACCGACGAGTATCTCCATGTATACTCCGGGGACACTGCTGCCAGATTCGCCACGATAATCAGCCACCTGCCATGTTGTTCCGTTGCCGTTGTACAGGGTTCCGTTACCCGCTTGTGAAGTGTAGTTGAGCGTGATCGGGCCCATAGCTTCACCAAGATTGAGATGCGCACCTTCCACCGTTGAGGTGATGGTTGCGAACGGTGAGGTGGAGAGCCATACGGTCGTCTGGAATGTTGTTGAATTGATGACCGCCGTAACCGTGTAGGTTGCATTGCTTGTCGTGACTATTGGTGTACCACTGATGGTGCACGTACTGCTGTCGATGTTCAAGCCGTTTGGTAGACTTGGAGAAGCAACACAACTTGTTGCACCGGTGACGTTGGTCATGCCGCTGCCTGAGCCGCTGCCTGAGCCGCCGCTGCCTGAGCCGCTGCTCAGTGAGGTGATTTCACTTGGTTGAAGAGCCCACAGTTCGTAGCCGCTGCTTCCATCATACGCACTGAAGTAGAGCGTATCACCGACGAGTATCTGCCATGTATTGTCCGGGGTTACTGTTGCCAGCTCCGCTGTGGATATCAGCCACCCGCCAAGTTGAGGCGTTTGAGGTATCATGAGCCCACAGTTCGTAGCCGCTGCTTCCATCATCCGCACTGAAGTAGAGCGTATCACCGACGAGTATCTCCATGTATTGTCCGGGGTAACTGTGGCCACTTCCGCTGTTGATATCAGCCACCCGCCAAGTTGAGGCGTTTGAGGTATCATGAGCCCACAGTTCGTGGCCGCTGCTTCCATCATACGCACTGAAGTAGAGCGTATCACCGACGAGTATCTCCATGTAATGTCCGGGGTAACTGTCGCCAGTTCCGCTGTCGATATCAGCCACCCGCCAAGTTGAGGCGTTTGAGGTATCATGAGCCCACAGTTCGTGGCCGCTGCTTCCATCATTCGCACTGAAGTAGAGCGTATCACCGACCGATATCTCCATCCGTAATATCCGGGGTTACTGCTGCCACTCCCGCTGTAGATATCAGCCACCCGCCAAGTTGAGGCGTTTGAGGTATCATGAGCCCACAGTTCGTCGCCGCTGCTTCCATCATTCGCATCGAAGTAGAGCGTATCACCGACGAGTATCGACATGTATTGTCCGGGGTTACTGCTGCCAAGTCGCCGCTGTGGATATCAGCCACCTGCCAAGTTGAGGCGTTTGAGGTATCATGAGCCCACAGTTCTGTGCCGCTGCTTCCATCATACGCACTGAAGTAGAGCGTATCACCGACGAGTATCGCCATGTATGCTCCGGGGGTACTGTGGCCAGTCCCGCTGTGATATCAGCCACCCGCCAAGTTGAGGCGTTTGAGGTATCATGAGCCCACAGTTCGTGGCCGCTGCTTCCATCATTCGCACTGAAGTAGAGCGTATCACCGACGAGTATCTCCATGTATTGTCCGGGGTTACTGCTGCCAGTCCCGCTGTCTGATATCAGCCACCTGCCAAGTTGAGGCGTTTGAGGTATCATGAGCCCACAGTTCGTCGCCGCTGCTTCCATCATCCGCACTGAAGTAGAGCGTATCACCGACGAGTATCTCCATGTATTGTCCGGGGTCACTGCCGCCAGTGCCGCTGTAGATATCAGCCACCTGCCAAGTTGAGGCGTTTGAGGTATCATGAGCCCACAGTTCTTTGCCGCTGCTTGCATCATCCGCACTGAAGTAGAGCGTATCACCGACGAGTATCTCCATGTATAGTCCGGGGTTACTGCTACCACCGCTGCGGATATCAGCCACCTGCCATGTTGTTCCGTTGCCGTTGGTTGTGGTGCCTGAGCCGCTGCCTGAGCCGCTGCGCACTGGCATTGTACTGGAAGGTGATGTTGGTCATGGCCTCATCGATGATGAGATCTGCACCTTCGGCACTGGCAGTTAGATTTTGAACGCCTACACCTGAACTGTAGCGAGTCCCTACGCCTCCTGTGATTGGATCGCCGGCGGAAATAAGGTCACCTTTGCTGAGGTTCCAAGCATCGCTTACGCTGATGGCTGGTGGCGACCAAATCATCGTCGCAAGTGCGCTTCCCGTTGTACCATTGTTTACTCGAGCGCCTGCCTGTGAAACCATCCCTGGAGAAGCTCTGTAGGGGTACATCAGTTGGTCACCTAAAGCAAATGCCCGTGTATAAACGTAATTTGCTTCTGGAATTGGGGCATTCGCTAGATTCCACGAAACCTGCATCGATTTATTTGAGAAATCGAACGCAATCATTCTGTATCTGAACGTTGTTCCCGTCTGATTCATTTTAGCGATACCAAAAATCGTATTTCCGCTGACCTCTTTCAACTTAAATGATCCACACGGAGCCGAAGCAGGACTATATGTGTCGTGGCATAAGCCAGGTTCTTCCCAAACTGAACCATTCGCTGGATTGTAGAAATACGTCTTAGAACCAGCAGTAAACACGATTATTCCGTTCGCCAATTCAGCCGGTTCGCCGAACGTTCCCGTACCAGTGAATGTTGTTGCTTGCCAAATGGTGTTGTTCGATGACTCATACCAATAGAGGTTCGCTACAGGGTAGCCAGGATTGAACAGGACCCTCGTTCCAGAACGAATCATGTTGTTGAGTGCGCTACTGCCACTCCCTGGATTAAGATCTTCGACCTGCCAAGCAGTATCGTTCGTTGAATCGTAAATCCACGGCTCGGAACCACTCCCAGTGTTTCCGTTAGCCCTAAACAACAACTGCGTACCTACCAATGCGGATGTCGCTGATTGAAATGATGGAACTGTGACTCCGTCCAAACCGTTTACCTTGTACATTGTTTCGTTTTGAATGTTGAAAATATAGGGGTCTGTGGTATATTGTACTGCAGTATCACAATGTGTCAATAGCTTACTCTCGCTGACGACGAGAAGACGTTCCATATCATCGGTGCAATTCGACGGAAGGGTGGAATCGTAGGTCCAATGTGTTTGGTTGTCCCAGTTGAAGACACCTATTTTGTAGCTCGACGGTATATTTTGGTTAGCTATGCCGGTGTGATACTCCTTCATGTACACATTCTTTCCAATCATAACCGCATACCCGCTGAAAGAGGATTCTTTAGGGTACGAGATGATTGGAGACCGGTACGCTCTGTACACCGTATCGTTTGCAATCGAGTAAGCATAAATCGAATCACCTACGTATTGGGTGGTACTTTCATCATAATAAAACAACACAGTATCGCCGATCATTCCGAAGAAATAAGGGGTGTTACCGACGGAACAATCATCTCCACTTGGCGTGTCAAACGTTGGCGTCCACGAGGTTTCATTGTAGCGATTGTAAGCGGCCAAGCAGTAATCGCCATTGTAGCCTTCCTGGTAGATGAACAAAACCACTTCGTCACTAATAGCAAGAATTGCAGAACCACTATGGTATCCGCTCGTAAGCATCGGACCTCGTGGTGTCCATGTTGAATTGTTCCCATACATCACGGACGTTGCAGCAGACGTATGTGAAATCACTTCGTCCGAGTCGAGCGTTTCTTCGTCGTTTGTCCATGTGTTCAGTGTATCGAGAAAACCCGCTTGGGTCATCAATATCATCAGGAAAGAGAGAATGACGGCTTTTGAGAGTTGGCCATTACTTACGCTGCGCATAATGCGTGGACGAAGAGTGGGCGGATAGTCATTCAACCTTTCATGATAGGGTGCTTGAAATCAGTTGCTGATCGAATGAATAATCGTGGCTTCAGCAGATTGAAGATGTTCACTCACCGTTGCTTGTTTAATGTCCAAGACTTGTGCGATATCTCGTTGCGTACAACCTCTCGGTCTGCTGTAATACCCCATTTTAATCGCCTTATCGAGAACGAGCCGTTGTTTTTGAGGGAGCATATCCATGAATTCAGGTTCTTGTAATGTTTCAGAACCGAGTTTGACCGTGAAACCATTTCCGACTAATTCCTCTAATTCTGTTCGAACTCTTCGCATGCCTTTCATTGTCCCACGAATCGTCATCTTCATGCCCGTACTGGAAAGTGTTGTTGGATTGACCCACCATGCTTCTTCATCTTTACAGAAAATTCGAGTCAATGGGCCGGAGGCGAAGGCCTTGACCAATGCAGTGTGTTCGTTCTGGGATTTAATCTCCAAAATCTCGAAAGCTCCGTGCTTCATCTTAAGAACTTGAGGATGGTCATATTCTAATCGAAGATAACAAATGAGGCCTTGAGGAGTCCGTTCGATGAGTGAAATATATTCACACATACGGAATGATTCAACGGTGTCAACTCCTGGCAAGAGAGCGCCGTCTTCGAGAGAAACTTCAACTTGCATGTATCGCAAATCAACGGAGTTGACACTTTGATTGCTCTTCATGTCCATGCTCTCACCGTCCTTAATCGTCGCCACCGGCTTCAAACATACTGAGAACACTGTTGAGTTCACGAAGGTCTTCTTCGAGCATGACACGTTCCTTTTTACCTAAATCTGAACCCTTCAATCGTTCAGTGATGTTTTCGATTTCTATCTTCGCAGAGGCACGTTCTTTGGCTAATTGTTTGTCCTCTTTGATCATCTTCATACGGGCCGTTCGCACACTGGTTTTCTTACGATGTGTGTTCACAGAAGGTGCACTCTGAGCTGCAATTTCAACTGCTGTTGGATATGGAATATCAATCCCTTCCCGTCTGAAATTTTCATCAAGATTCTTGAGTAACCAATCACGGGCTACAAATTCATCGGAATAGTCTCCAACCCAACCAAACATTCGGAATATTTTGGCAAAGTCACCAAGTTCAATGAGCAAAACGCGAGGTTCTGGTTTATCGATAATGAATGGACATTCACGCATCAGTGTAAGAATTGTAAACTTGACGTGGTCGATGTCTTCTTCATAATTGACACCGATGTCTTGAACCAGTGAGATCCGACGCCCTGCTCCATCTCCGCCACCACGTGCGTGATTGATAATTGTAGAATTTACAAGGCTGTTATTCGGAACGACGACTAAGTTTTCTTCATGGGTAAGAATCTTCGTTGAGAGAATACCGACAGAAACAACTGAACCCACTTTACCTTCAACTTCAATCCGGTCACCAACTTCGAACGGTTGATCTAAAGCCAGCATGAAAGAGTTCACAATGTTTCCTAAAGTCTGTTGCATAGCTAAGCCGATGATAAGAGAGAACACGGCCAAGGAAGCAAGAACACCGAACAATTCAATTCCCAATTCAGAGAAAGCAAGGTATAATCCACCAAACCAAACGGCTGCACGTGCCAAGAAGATAATGAGAGAATTACTCCCTGATACCGTGACACTTGAAGGCTCTGAGAATCGGTCCATAATCACTGGAATCATGACCTTAAACGAAGCGCTTACCAGAGAGGTCGAAAGCAGGATAAAAATGGCCTGGAAGAAAGGGTCAGATGATTCAACCAGGGAATGATCATTGCCAAGTACCCAAGTCATGGTTAGCAGAATACCTGCGATGAACATAAACAAATAGAGTCGCTTGGTAACAGGGGAGTAAAGTTTGTCATCCCATTCAAATGAAGTTTTCCTCACGAAATCCAAAAGAACTTTTCGCATCAAGAATCGTACGATAGCAACGGTAAGCAAGGTTGCAGCAAAACCAACAGACCACTGCATCCACGTATCCAGCCCGTTGAGCGTTTCTATGGCATCGTCGAATTGTGACACAGCGTCCCCTCCCCTTACCTTTCATGAAAGGTGACCCATTCATGATAGTATCGATTGATAGGCAGATTCAACCAAATTGTCAAGAACCTTCACCCACCAACATGAATCATGCAACGAATTGAACTTACCGTAGAATTTGCTCGCATTGAACAAGAGGCACGATTACCGACACAGGGTTCGTCACAAGCAGCAGGTTGGGATTTGTATGCACTTGAAGAAACCAAAGTGGTTCGACAAAGCAGTTCAATGATTCGTACCGGCTTAGCAGTAGCCATTCCAGACGGATGGGAAGGGCAAATCCGTTGCCGCTCTTCACTCGGAAAAAAAGGAATGATCATGCCAAACGGCGTGGGTACAATCGATTCGGATTACCGAGGAGAACTGATGGTTCTCGCTACCTGGATTGGTGAAGGAGATTCATTCACCGTCGCTAAAGGTGAACGAGTAGCACAACTTCTGTTTGCTCCAGTTCCAAAAGTGACCATCGTAGAAACTTCGGTAGAAAACCTCGGTAAAACCGAACGTGGCGAGGGTGGATTTGGTTCAACTGGCCAATTTTAACAAGGCATGAGTTGATGGATAACGATGCTTTAGCAAGGCTGTGAGCGGAATGAGAGAAGTCAATGTCCGCCATGAAGGATTGACCGACTACACCGATGCACTTCAACTCATGAAGGAATTGCAAAAACGACGAATTGATGATGAAATTCCAGACACACTTCTCATCATGGAACATCCTGAAGTTGTCACCGTCGGACCAAGAGCTCGTAACGACGGCATTCAACCGCCTGAGGATTATGCTACTCATCCAGTTGACCGAGGAGGCGGATTAACCTGGCACGGACCGGGGCAATTGGTCGTCTATCCCGTATTCAAATGGGACTTAGAAGGTGAAGTATCGGTAGCAGCCATTATTCATGTATTGGAAGAATGGATTCTCAAAACGCTGGCAGTTTGTGGGATTGAAGGTGTTCGAGATGAGCGTATGCAGGGTGTGTGGGTCAACGGTAAGAAAATTTCAAGCATTGGGCTTTCGTTTTTGAGATGGACTTCACGTCACGGAGTTACCATCAATTATGACACTCCAGAAGGCAGAGTTGAGATGCTTGCTGGCTGCGGCTTAGGCATGGATACCACCACATCCTTAGCCGGCGTTGGCCATGCCATTGAGCGAAAACAGTTACTCGATGCTCTACTCGATTCCATGCCCGAAGCGGTAAACAGAACCCGTCTACTTTAGTGCGGTGCTCTATAGAGAACTACTTTCGGAAACTCTTCGTTTCAAAAACAAGTACATAAAAGGCAGAACCTTGACCACATCCCATGGGCGAAGTTGTCGTTGGCATCTCAGGAGCATCCGGTGCTGCCTATGGCGTGCGTCTCGTACAGTTCTTGAGTTCCAAGGATATTCCCGTCCGATTGGTCGTCACCAATGCTGGGGAAATTACACTCAAGCACGAATGCAATACCACCAAAGAAGAACTGGCGGAATCAACAGGCGCATTGCTGGAAAATGACAAAAATATCGGAGCAAAGTCTGCATCAGGCTCAGCAAATATCGATGCAGTTGTCCTGTGTCCATGTTCAGGAACAACCCTGGGTAAACTCGGAGCAGGAATCGGTGACAATCTCATTACCCGTTCTGCAATCGTTGCTCTCAAAGAGCGAAGAAAACTCATCATCGTTCCACGTGAAGCACCGTATGCAACCGTTCACCTTGAGAACATGCACAAGCTTTCACAGTGGGGTGCAATCGTTATTCCTGCATCTCCTGGATTCTACAACCATCCCAAGACAATTGAGGACATGGTTGACTTTGTCGTTGCTCGAATTCTCGACCATATCGGCATAGAACACACACTTGGTCAACGATGGACCGGTGAAGAAATCGAGTGAACTCTTGACCGCCGACTTCTTGAACTGTAAGCCCTTAGTTGGCGCATGGACGAGTCTACTTTGTCGAAGAACTCTGTTGCTGAGCTCAAAGAAATGCTTCGCGCCAATGGACTACCTGTTAGTGGTAACAAATCGGCACTCATCGAGCGTTTGGTAAATTCAAATGGTAAAAATGGGATCTGGGATGAACTCAGCGATGTTACAACATCGAGTGACCAGGGCAATATCGCAAACTTAAGCCTTGAAGAAGACATTGAGGCTCCAATGACATTCAAACAACGTATGTCAACAACAGTCTACGGCCCACTTAACCTCGGTGCCGTTATTGCCATTGGTTTGGCTTTTCTCATGCTCACTGCAACCATTCTTGTTATACAACCGGCTTGGCTTGGTTTTGAGAGAGATTATGATTACGAATTGATTGATTTTGACCAAACGGTAACCCGGAACTTTGCGCAAGAACTCGTCGATCTCGGCCATCCAGAATGGGAAGGGAGAATGAGTGGAACAGTTGAAGAGACAAATACCTCACAATACCTCAGTCAGAAATTCCAAGAAATGGGATATGTTGCTGAAATTAATGAATTCCAAGTACCGATGCACTACGTCAACTCAGAACCGAGTTTCAAATTATGTGTTCAAGGACTTGGAGGCTTATCACCATGCGAAGGATTTGGCGCAATTGGTTCCCAAGTAACGATATTCCAACACCGTTCGGATTACGTTATTCAAGGTTTTTCAGGGCAATCAGAATACATGTTTAATGAAGAGATCCTCGTTACTGACCTTGGAAATGGAAGCGATGAAGCATTGTGGCAATCAGCAACAGGAACCATTGGTTATGTCCGAGGAGACAGTTCTAAGATTGGCAATACTGAACTGTATAGCAATGCAGCAATAAACGACCTTGCAGGACTCATCAGCGTCAACAAAAACTACCAGTGCGGTACAATTGAAGGCAACGACTGTGTCCCAATTTTCAAAGGTACAAACTATGATTCATTGGTCGCAGCAAACGGCGGAAATATACCTACAGACATCCCGTTCATTTCAATGTCCAAAGATGCGGGCGAAATCTTTGAAACGATGGTTATTAACGCAACAGAACCTGCCTCTATAGAATTAATTATCGATGTTATTAATGACCAAGAACGAACCATCTATGTCCCATGTGGAACAATACAAGGTCGAACTTCAGAAGTCGTCATTGCGGGGGCTCACCATGA
Organism: Candidatus Poseidoniaceae archaeon; assembly: GCA_949372875.1. Lineage (GTDB taxonomy): Archaea > Thermoplasmatota > Poseidoniia > Poseidoniales > Poseidoniaceae > MGIIa-L1. The sequence goes on along the minus strand of CASIAW010000003.1, from coordinate 82,568 downwards.
TACTGTCTATCAGGCTCAAGGCGCTGTTGATGATACATCTGGAACTGCCAGTATTCTTGAAATGGCTCGGCAGATTTCCGAAGTCGTCAATGAAACTGGAACTCCTGAACGCACCATTCGCTTCTGCACATGGGGCGGTGAAGAAGAGGGGTTGTGGGGTAGTCGAGCATATGTAGCCCAAATGCAAAGCAGTTTGAGAGACAATTTACGATTATACATTAACTTAGATATGAACCACGTTGACGCTGACTTTGCGAACCGTGGAAATTCATTGACACTGTTTACAAATAATCAAGATGATTACGACCACATCGTTCGCATCACTGACCTCTATAAACAAGAGCGAAGTGAATTAGCAGACAAGTATGACATTCGATTCAACTTACTGAACGGCGCCCAAGGCGAGGAGAATCAAATGCCTTGCAATTCAGACCACTGCCCCTTTGTCTACGACTTAGGCGGTAAAAATGGACGAGCTGCCGTGTGTTATGGTAGCGGAAGTTGGGAATACCATACGTATCTGGATACTATGGATCGATTCAATGAAGAATCACTCGCCATATCAACAACAATCTATGGTACTTACATGAGATTGCTTGCATACGACTTGGACGCTTGATAGCAAGAGTTTCAATAACTGAAGTCAGTGGGTGGTAACATGGTCGCTGCAAGTGCATGGGCATCTCACATTCTTGTGACCTCGAAATCCGAGGCTGTTCAAATCAAAGACAAGGTAAGTAAACTGAAAGATTTTCAGAAACTCGCTCGTAAAAAAAGCACCTGCCCTTCAAGCCAAAAAGGTGGAGACCTTGGATGGTTTCGTAAGGGTCAAATGGTTCGGGAATTTGATGATGCAGTTTGGAGTATTCCTGTTGCATCCGTCTCTGAGCCTGTGAAAACTCAATTCGGATATCATTTGATTTGGGTTCATGAACGAGACGAGTAGGTGAGGATAATGACCATTCGTGTTGCTTTAGAAGCCTATACCGTGATGGCTAAGCATGGCTACTATACGCATGAGCACGAAAACGACCAACCATTCATATTCAGTGTTTGGGCCACCATTAGCAACCAAGAAGTGAATGAGAAACTCGACCAGACTTTGAACTATGCTGATATTCAAATTGCAATTGATCACGTGATGTTCGAATCCAAGAATCCAATACTGCTCATGGAGACAATGGCACAAAAAGTTGTTGACATTCTCTGCGAAATACAAAATGTCGCAGCGTTGCATGTTCGTATCGAAAAACCAGAAGCCCCATTACCGCACCCCGGTGGTTTAGCCGTAGTTGAACTGGAATGGGCTCGAAACTGAGCGAGCCTTGAAACCAAACAACAGCCACGATGCAGTATGGCGGATGAAGTCCAACGGGTCTATGTCGCTTCTGTGGTAGAAGAAGACGGGAACTCCTTGGCACTCGGATGTTTTTCGACAGAAGAAACGGCCTGGCAAGTCTTGAGGACATTTCTCAAAAAGAGTGACCAGATGCTTCTTACCTCATCCAGTGTAGTCGTTTGGGATATTGATGTCATCGGAGAAGATGGTGTTACTGTTCTTTCAACAATGGAATGCAAAGATTGCCCAGTCTGCGGCCGACGAACGTTCTGGATGGATTTAGATAACTTTTCAGCACTGTGTCATGGAGATGCATGTGCGGCTTGGGTTGAGGAAAGTACGTTAGAACCAGGAGTCATCGATTGTGGATGGCCACCGATTCGGTTCCTCAAGCAAGCCAAAGATATCGATGAAGCATTCAGTGAATTATTCAAGATTGGTGACAAAATGAGGGCAGTAACAAAAGTGAGTAAACTCGGCGACAAAGAGCCGCAAGAAATGCTTGAGGAATGGAGGAAAAAATCTGCCCTCGGAGCAACCGACTCAAAGGAATGACCTGAGAACGATTGGACCAACAAAACTGAATGCAAATAATCCAAGGAAAACAAACATCCAGATTCGCATCTGCTTTTGGTTACGTTCATCTCGAACATTTTTGTCAATACAGGCTTGGTCACCGCAAACTCTTGGTTCGGCAGACAGTTTAATCGGTGTGAAACAGACACGGCAGTGCTTGTGAGGCTGAATCTTACCTGAGCCAAGCGAACCACGTGCCTTATTGGTCATCTTAGCGATGTTCTGCTTCACTTTTGCTGCGTCTACCATATCTACACCTCATTGGATTAATGTTCCTTCGAATGGTTCCCCATCCAAGGCTTGTTCAAGCAAATGAATCTGACGCCCATCGAGAACTGCAAGTGTGATGGCCGCCTTTTTTGCCCAACCGACTGCGATTGGGTCAATGACTGCAGATTGCCCTGGGGCAAGCGGCTCATCGATGCCAGTAATTTCAGCCAACTGGTCAAAGGTCATCGAAGAAAAGGATTGAGCATCATCATGCTCCCGTGGGTCTTTGTCAAACACGTGACTCACATTCGTCGCAATGATGCAATGGCCTGCACCAGCATCTCGGGCAAAAGCAACTGCCACTGCATCAGTCGTATGGCCTGGCGTTGTCCCACCCATAATGACCAAGTGATGTTTGTCGAGAAGTTCCGCTGCTTGTTCTGTCGTAGTTGGAATTATTGGTGCAACATCGATTCCGATGTCGAGAAGAACTTGCTGAATAATGGTTGCATTGAGCCGGGTTGCTGCAATACCAACTTCATCAAGGCGATGGGAATCACTGACCATGGTCTTGGCAAGTTCAATACCTTCTCGTGCAGGAAGACCTCCACCAACGACAATTCCCAAATGTCGAGCATTGCCTTCGATATGGACGGCAAGTTGACGGATTTGCCCGAACCATGCAGTACGTTGCTCCGACTCTTCAGGACGGAGGAGACTACCTCCAAGAGCAACAACTTGCCGACGGGTCATCAAACACCCGTCAAGACTCCATACTTTGAGGATATCCCCCTTGGAGAGGCGATTCATGCTCATCAATCGACCGGAAACCATGAGTGAAACGATTGTTCAGTATGAGAGAGTTGAAGACCCCTCAACCATGCCATTGAATTGAGGCCAACTCCTATGTCCGATGATGCAGTTCTCGCTACGCGACGACTTCGTCTCAAGATTGCTCTTGAAGACTTGAGAGAAATGAAGGGATTTGGAACAGAATTAGTCACGATTATTATTCCTCCAGACCGACAGGTTTCAGACGCACGCTCACTGCTTCAAAATGAACATGGGCAAGCTGCAAACATCAAATCAAAGGGAACACGTAAAAATGTCCAAGGTGCAATTGAATCAGCACTTTCTACCCTTTCCAAATACAAGAATGCTGGAGAGAATGGCATTGCACTCTTTGTCGGTTCGATCATCATTGGAAACAACAAGAACAAGATGGTAAATATTGTCGTCCAAGAGCCACCTCAGCCCCTCATTTCATTCCGATACCGGTGTGATTCCGTGTTTGAACTCACCCAACTGGAAGACATGCTTGTCGATAAGAAGTCATACGGATTATTTGTTATTGACCGTTCAGAAGCAGCCTTTGGTATCGCCTCAGGAAAAAGAATTCACGTTCAAGAGCACTTGGTATCCAACATCATGGGTAAGCACCGCCAAGGTGGTCAGTCCGCCCAACGTTTCGAAAGATTGATCGAAGAAGCTGCTCATAATTTCTTCAAAAGAGCAACAGAGCACGCTTGCTCTTACTGGCTACCAAACTTGGAGAACATTCAGGCAATCATCATCGGAGGCCCTGGAGCGACAAAGGATTTCGTAGTAAAGAATGATTATTTCCACCATGAGATTGGTAAAAAAATAGCCACGACTACTTTTGACGTTGGTTATTCAAACGACAGTGGCGTACGCGAACTTGTCGAGAATGCTGGAAAGATGATGGGTGAAATTGAACTTGATGCTGAACGCCAAGTGATGAATGCTTTCCTAAGCGAACTGGTAAAGCCACATCCAAAGGCTGCTTACGGTGAAAAGATGGTACGTCAAGCACTTGAGCAAGGTGCAGTTGGTCGTTTGTTAGTCTCAGAAGCATTGCGAAAGAATACAATTACCTATTCATGTGGCTCTTGTAGCCACGAATGGACAGAGAGTGTTGGCAGAATGGACCCCACTCCAAAGTGCCCTTCGTGCAATGCATCAAGTGATGGCGCCAAGGAACTGAAAAACATTTCAATCATCGAAGAGTTGGGTGACTTAGCAGCAAAAAGCAATACTGAAATCGTCTATATATCAGTCGATACAGAAGAAGGTGCTCAACTGCACCTTGGATTTGGTGGACTTGCAGGAATTTGCCGCTACCCAATGATGTGAGGTGCTACCATGCAGATGCTTAGAGACGTTCTTGAACCGCTCCTCGAAGCGGTGCTGCAAGACATAGGTGTTAACTCCCAGCACTGGCGTAGTATGCTCGTTCGTTCCAGAGAACACGACCAAGGAGACCTTTCACTCCCATGTTTCCCTTTTGCCAAAGAACTCGGCAAATCGCCAATTGAAATTGCAGAAACCCTTGCACAAGCTCTACCAAATAATTCTGCTTTAGGCCAAGTCAGTGCAGTAGCCGGCTACCTCAACATCAAAGCCAACCCAGAATGGCTGGCCTCTCAAGTCATGAACAATGGCGTTCGAATCGGTGACGCTTTCGGTAAGAAACCAGCCAATGACCAACAAATCTTGATTGAACACACCTCTGCAAATCCAAACGGCCCCTTCCACGTAGGGCGCGCCAGGAACGCTATTTTGGGTGACACACTGGTTCGATTACATCGACTTCATGGAAATAATGTCCGCGCAGAATACTATGTTGATGACATGGGTAAGCAAGTTGCAGTGTTGGCATGGGCTTTAGAAAACCTCTCGAGTGAAGAAGTCGAAAAGACGCTTGATCAAAAAGATACAGTCAATCCAAAGTGGTCGGGAAAAGCCGACCACGAGCGGGTGAGATGGTATCAAGCAGCCCAAGCCATACGGCAAGACCGTTCTGATAAAGAAGAAATCGAGGAGGAAATAGGTCGTATGGTTCACGCAAGTGAACACGGTGATGAAGCGGTCCTGCAATCGTTCCAAGATGCATACCAGCCTGTTTTAGATGGGATGCTATCCACGTTGGAACGGCTTGGCATCTCATTTGACACCTTCACAAAAGAATCAATTTTCGTGACCAATGGTGACGTATCGAACCTCATGGAGAAATTCAAGACATTTGAGATTCATGGTGTTGCCGAAAATGGTGCCGAATACTTGGACTTGGGAGCACGAGGTTTGAAGGGGAAAACCGAGTTCTTTTTCCGACGAGGAGATGGCTCATCACTGTACGCTACAAGGGACATTGCATACCATATTTGGAAATGGAAGCAATCCAATCAATTGATCAATGTTCTTGGTGAGGACCACAAACTTCAGGCAAAACAAGTAGGCATGACCTTAGCAGAACTCGGAGAGAAAGTGCCTGATGTGTTGTTCTATTCCTTCATCAAATTACCAGAAGGTAAAATGTCCACTCGAAAGGGAAACGTCGTCTACATGGATGACTTACTGGAAGAGGCTCAAGCACAAGCATCAGCAGTCGTTCGCGAACTTCATCCAGACTACCCAGATGAATTAGTCAACTCTATCTCCGAAGCAGCTGGAACCTCAGCAGTACGGTTTAACATCATCAAGGTCAGTCCCGACAAAGGGTTCACATTCCGTTGGGAAGAAGCATTGGCGTTTGAAGGCGGTTCGGCACCATTCGTCATGTATAGCCATGCAAGAGCATGTTCTATAGCGAGAAAATGCGTTGGTGCGGGAATTGATGTTGAGGCAAACCTGGCGAAAACAAATGTCCCAGTTCCTGATCAAATGCCAAAAGGTATGGTCGAGTTGCTGCGAACCATTTGTGTGCATTCCGACGTCTTGTCAAAGGCAGTGAATGATCGCAGGCCACATCTCTTTGCAAACCAATTATTGCAACTCGCCACTTCGTTCAACAGTTTCTATCGTGATTGCATGATTCTGCAAGACGGAGAACTCAATGTTTTCAATTTACAATTATCTGAAATTGCACGAAACTTAATGCGAACAAGTATGGAAGGCCTCGGCATTGTTCCAATCGAACAAATGTGATTACTGGTCTCGTCGATACCAACCATCTGGCAGTTCCATTGGGTTGACAGGCCGAGCAATCTTAACTCTTCGAACGATTTCCAGTCGCATTGAATCCATCCCTACAAATTCAGTTGCCGACATTGTGACTCTACCCTTGAGGTCATACAGCAATGGCAATTCTGGCTCTCCCTCCGAGCCTTCATCGCGCCATTCTTGTTCTGCTGCCAGGACTTCATCCCAGTCTTCAGGAAGCGGTTTCAAAAGGTCTGCCTTTGAGGTGACAACCATCAAATCAGTCCCTGGGAGCAATTTTTGAACATCTTCAAGCAGATGTTGCTGTTCTTCGAGTGATGTTCCACATGCCTCACTTTCATCCATTAAGAAGAGAACCAGTGAACCGATGTTTTCCAAAGCTGCGATGGCTTGTAATTCAATTGCATTACGCATCTCAAGTGGGCGGTCAAGAAGGCCTGGTGTATCGACTAACTGATACTGAAGACGGCGATGAACAAAATGTCCAACGTGGATTTGTTTGGTAGTGAAGGGGTAATGGTTCACTTCCATGTTTCCTGAACTTAAAGCCGAAATAAATGCTGATTTACCTACATTGGGAGCACCGCAAATCACGATACAAGGAAGGAGTTGGTCGATTGTCGGAAGACGTTTGAGGGTTTCTCTGGCTTTACTTAGCCACATCAATGAAGGCCCGACACGGCGCAAGATGGATGAGATTCGACCATAGGCTTCTCTACGAGCATCGTGCATGAGTTCAGTTCGTGCTGTTCGAACAATTTTCTTGCTGTTCTGACCAGCGATGTTGAGAACTTGTTTTCCGCCCCATTGAAGCATCGAAAGGTGGTGACGATAGTCATCACATCCGACACAGGCGTCAATCATTGAAATGTCAAATTGTGGAGATTGGTCCAAGGATGGCCACGTGTTAACGGTGTCCTGAAAGGTCGTTGCAATGATGTCAGCTGCAGTTTGGACCATCCGATTCATCTGCTTTCGAACTCGAAAAATACGGTCGGAATCATCAACTCTATCTGCGGCTTTCTTCGCACGAGAAAAGGCTTTATCGAGTATTTCTTCTTCGAGAAGTATGGTTGGGAGTTTTCGCCATGAGACTTTCATACACTACTCCCCGTTCATAGCCGGTCGCACACCCTTCATGAAGACATCCGTTGAAGGAGGGGCCAATGTTCGTTTCATGGAATTCATAGAGCGAGGTTCAAGTAGCCTTGACTCTTGAACGGTACATGGCGAGTAAGAAGAAGCAAGGAATTGAACTACCAGACTGGGCTACATCGCTTTGGGAAGGCATGGGGTCTCCAGACCTTTCGGAATTTGTTGACGTGCACAATGGAGAATTACTCAAACGCCGCCATGGCCTACGACGGGATGATTTAGTTCAAATCTTATTGGATGCTCGTTCGATTGTTTCTGATGACGAATCATGGCTCTGTGGCCGACTCCTCTCCTCAGGTAAATCCAGTATCGAACTGTTGACTGAGGACGGTCAAACACATTTCATTGCTCGAGATATTATTGCTCGAATTGTATTGGTCGCACACACACGACCTGCTTACATCGATGACAAGAAACTTCTCGCCTTCGAGCGTGCCGATATGAAGCGACGCTCAAAACTCCATGAGAAGGTCGAGAAAGAAAGCCAAGGCAGTGACGACGCTCATCTTTGGGGATGATTGAATGGAAGCTCCCGAAGGCTGGGAGATCGTAGACGGCAGGCTCATGTCCGAATATGAGTTCGAGAATTTTGCCCAGGCGAAACTTTTCATTGACTCTATAGCAACTCTATCTGAGCAAGAAGACCATCACCCTGAACTTCATTTTGGTTGGGGCTATGTTGTTGTTGAAATATTTACACATTCCTCTGATTCCATCACTCAGAAAGATTATGACTTAGCCGTTAAAATCAGTCAAATCCCAATGGAGTGATTGAATGCCTACTGACCCAAAAGGACGCACAACGCCCGGTTACGAGCGGCATGTGTTCATCTGCGGTCATGAGCGGCCCGAAGGTGCAAGTCGCCCTTCTTGCTCGAACAGAGGAAGTCTTGACTTGATGCGTTTACTGAAGACTTCTGCTAAAAAAGAAGGTTTGAGAAATGTTCGTGTCCAGAAAGCAGGATGTCTCGATTTTTGTGAATTCGGAACGACATGTGTTGTTTATCCTGAAGGTATATGGTATTCAATACCCGGAGAAGAAGCAATTCCTGAGATTCTTGAACATCTACGTTCAGGAACTGTTGCCGAAAAGTATCGACTGGTTATCGAATCTGATTCAAACTGAATCAAAGTTTCACTGGCCGATTAGCACCGCAAGCCTGACATTTGAGCAATGTCGTTCGATCTTGTTTGATAAAGTGGGTATCTGGAGCACCACACTGTGTGCATTTGATGTAGGAATTTACGTAGTTGACAATGGTCTTCTTGATTCTTTTTGGAGGGATACGTCCCTTAAATCGAGCACGAGGGCCGTCGCGAGAGCCTGAAGTCCCAAGTTCATTCAAGATATACTGATACACGTGATTATCGTCTCTATCCATCATTGAAACAACTTCGTTAAAGTTTCGGAAAATTGTGTTTTGACCTTCGATAAGAATCTGCGGCTCAGGCAGTCGCCATCGAGATCTCGAAGAAATTTCTTCAGGGATATTGTCGCGTGCTCTGTCGAGTAAGGTCTCATAATCAAAGTCGCTCATAGTCAATGGCCTGTGCCGCTCTTTCTTGAAGCCTTTGGAGACAAGGCATGTTGGGCCCCCAAGATAGCGAATGTGCAAAGGGTTGATGAGTTAGTGACCTTACCCCCCAATGAGCACAATGGTATCGAGTATTGAAGAAATGCGTGCACAAGCATTTGGATTGCGAAAAGAGGGATTGAATTCTCAGCAAATAGCCGATGAGTTATCTCTTTCTCAAGACACCATTTCTTGGCTTTTAACCGAAGGAGCAACCGATGAGCGGCCTACTGATGTCCTCATTGGATGGAGAAGTATCGGGGTTCGCCCGGAGCGAATCGCTGCAATAGGAACCATCATGGCAGATATCGCCGATGAAGAACTCGGCGCTCCAGATATCGATACCATTGTTGGAATTTCAATCAACGGAATCAGTTTCGCTCACGAAGTGGCTCGTTGCCTAGGCTCTGAAGTCACCATCTACCGGAACGTCGAAGGCGATGACGGTCATGGAGTTCTGTCAAGTAAATACGGTCAAGTTTCCGGTAAAAAAGTCGTTATCATTGACGATGTATTGTCATCAGGCACCACGATGGGAAAAACCATTGGAGCCATTCGTGCAGCGGGTGGAGAAGTTGGCCTAGCAATTGTATTGGTCAATAAAACCGACCGAAACGAAATCGACGGCGTTCCATTGCGCGGTATCATTCGCGCTGTTCCAGTCTGAGGTGAACCAATGCACTGGGCAGATGTCACAGCACAAGCGCTCGCTCACAAGAGTGATACGCATGTTGTTTCAACAGGAATAACACCAAGCGGTGAATTCCATATCGGCCATCTACGAGAGATTCTCACTGGAGACATGATTGCCCGAGCTGCTGAAAACGCTGGACTCAAGGTAGATTTTGTATTCATTATCGACAGTGCTGACCCACTTCGAAAAGTGTATGACTTTCTCGGCCCAGAATACGAACAATTTGTTGGAAATCAATTAGGAGCAATACCTGCTCCTAAAGAAGATGGTAATCCTGATTGGGATCGATTCAAGAATGAAAATTGGACATACGCAAACCATTTCTTGGAACCATTTCTCAAGGCACTCAAAGAAATAGGCGTCGAACCGCGTCTTATCGACAATCTTGATTCCTATAGAAGCGGTCGCTTCGCTGAACTTTCTAAAATTGCATGTGACCGAGCGGATGAGATTCGTGAGACTATCGAACGAGTCTCAGGGCGTGAATTACCCGATGGATGGTTCCCCTGGAGCCCTTTGAATTCACGAGGGGGGCTCGATAAAGTTCGAGTCACTGGATACGAATATCCTCTCGTTCATTGGGAAGATGAGTATGGAGAATCTGGTTCATCAGACCTTACGAAAGGTGAAGGGAAGTTACCGTGGAGAATAGACTGGCCGGCAAAATGGGGCTGGGTCGGAGTCACCTGTGAAGCATTTGGAAAGGACCATGGCGCTGCAGGTGGTTCGTATTCGACTGGCCGAGAAATAGTCAAAATTCTCGGTCATGAACCACCCCAACCTTTGGTGTATGAATGGATTAGCCTCAGAGGTAAAGGTGCAATGTCTTCTTCTGCTGGAAACACAATTGGTCCAATTGAGGCACTCCGATTGGTTCCTCCTCAAATATTGCGCCTCTTGATTGCAAAATCAAAGCCGAACAAAGCAATTGAATTTGATACAGGAATGGGTCTTGTCACCTTGGCAGATGAATTTGAGCGACTTGCAGCACGTAATTTCGAACAAGAACTATCCAATGAAGACCTTAGTCGACGTCAAAAAGTGCAAATTGAAGACGCTGCTGGTGCTATGAAAATGGCAACAGTCGTTTCAGGCCAGAACATTGAAGCAACCGCCGTTACATTCCGCCATCTTGCCTTACTCGCTCAAACCAAGAGCAGTGATGAAGCCGTTTGGTCAAGTCTCCAATCATCTGGTGTGATCGAGAGTGTAACGCCTCAATTGCAAGACCGACTCAATCGAATGCGGTATTGGATTCAGTCCACTCATTTCCCAGTGGAAATGCGCGTCAACATTCTCACGCAACCAAATAAGGCTGCTATTCAAGGTTTCAGTAAAGAAGAAGCTGCTATTCTCCGTTCAATATCGCATGAATTATCTACTTGTGAATGGAATAAAAGGGAAATCAATGCTGCAATTCCACGAAGTATTGAGTCCGTGCCTGTAGCGCACAAATGGCTCGCATACAAAGTGGCTTACCTATGCTTAATGGGAATGGAAAAAGGGCCTCGACTCGCACCAATCCTAGTTGAGATTGGTCAGCAAAAAATAATTAAGTTACTCGAGGCTTCAGTTGAACTTCTTGAAGCGTAGTGGGTTCTTTCGATTTCGAGTTAATTCGACCTTTTTTTGGTACTTATGACCGTCACACTTGAAAAGTAGTCGGTAACCATTGGTAAGTATGGCGGGGGTATACTGTCCAACTTGTGAAGCAGGTGTTGAGGCTGCTGCCAAGTTTTGTCTCTCTTGTGGACATGACCTGACTGTTCAAGGCCCAATCACAGCAACAGGCCACGATTTGAACCAACTCAAAGAAGTTATTCGGATACGTGATGACCTCTCAATGGCTGAGAAATTTGACATGATTGCCAAAATCGAAGATGGTGCGAATCCAATTGTCCTCGGAATTGCTGCTCCAGCTGATGGTGAAGATGTCGACCTGTCGGATGCATTTTCAATGGATGTTACCGACGTTTCTGCGAGTTCTATTTTCTCGAATCACGAATGGGGGCAATCTCCAGCGGCAAATGCAGCAGTTCGTGCTGTTGTCCGAGGGACTAACGGTTGGGATTTAATTCAAGCCGGAAAATTAGACCTAAAAGAAGGCATGTTCCGTGAAGCAATGGACAATGGAATGGAAGCATCAACACACATTCACGATGTTGCAAGTGGAGAACACGAAGGTATTGACCCAGAATCAATGCGTGCAATTCCAGTCCTCAAGCCTCCAAAACGTAGTTTCTGCCCCAAATGTGGTTCAGACATACATGCCAATACCATGCTCCAATGGAGAAAGTGGCGAGATTCATCAAGCGAAGTTGTTTCGATGCAATTAGAAGCATCGATGGAAACGTCACTTATTCAAGTTGCAGCTCATTACATCAACGTCATGCAAGCAATGCAAGATGAGCGTGACGATGCACTCACCAAACTTTCCAAAGGCGATCCAGCAGCTATCGAAGATAAACTTCGCTCTCAACTTGAGAAGAGTATTCGAAGCGATATGGAAAAGGAGATTCGTGCGGAATTAGAAGAAGAATTCAAAGGCCGTTCAGTCGCTGGCACCCCTGCTAAATCAAAAGCCAAGGAAACCAAGGCAAAGAGTTCTGGAACCTCCACCAAAGTCGCTGCAACTAAGGCTGCTGCAGGAACTCAAAAGAAGAAGTCAAGCGGTATGTTCGGCGCTAAGAAAATCGTCAAGAAGTATGACGGAGAAGCAGGTGGAAAGGCAGACTGGTTCCTTAGCGAAGCACTGGATACTGTCTATGACCCCCACGGCACTGGAAAAGCAATCAAGCCTGCTACAATCCTTGCACGTTCCTCCCAAGGCAATGTAAGAGTGCGAGATGTTGTTCGTATCTTTGACGTTGAAGGCGAAGAAGGCATCAGTGAACTCGCCTGGACAAGTCCACTTACCAAATACATCATCGAAGCATATTCTGCTTGTTAATCAGTAGTGCACAGTTAACCTTCGAGGTTCCAGTGGCCCACTTAATTTCGCTTTACTTGCAGCGACTTCCATCTTTGCACCTCGTAGTGTCGTAACGAAAGGTATGTTCAATTCAACGGCAAGACGTCGCATCATGTTTCCATCACGAACTGCTCCTCCTGAAACCGTTGGAACGTTGACGATAAACGAAACTTCTCCCTGGCGCATCAAGTCCAATGCATCGGGGTGGTTTTTGTCAGCAATTCGATATGCAACAGTCACGGGAACACCAGCATCTCGAAGAGCATCACAGGTTCCGGGAGTTGCATAAAGCGTAAATCCGAGGTTTGCCAGTTCTTGAGCAATCGGTATGAGAGAACTCTTGTCTTCATTTCTTACAGTCAAGTAAGCACCACCAGAAGTCGCAACGGGAACTTCAGTTGCCAATCTCGCTTTGAGATATGCAAGGTCTGCGGAAACGTCTGAACCATACACTTCGCCTGTTGATTTCATTTCTGGACCTGGCGCAGGGTCGAGGCCTCGTAATTTGATGAAGGGGAAAACCGGAGCCTTAACACATACTTGTCCGGAAGTTCGACGGGGAATATCTTGCTGTGAGAGTGGTATTCCAATCGTGATATTGGCTGCAATACGTGCCATTGGCAGTCCAGTTGCTTTGGCTACGAAAGGAACTGTTCGTGAAGAGCGTGGATTGACTTCCAGCACATACAAATCATCACCCTGTATGGCAAATTGAATATTATAGCAGCCTATAATATTGAGACCCAAGCCAATAATCTTGGTTTGCTCGGCAATCTTTTCAAGCATCTTTTCAGAGATGTTTTGAGCTGGAATAAAGCAGGTTGAATCACCAGAATGAATCCCTGCTTCTTCCAAATGCTCCATGATAGCACCGACCAGTACATCTTCACCATCACAAGCAGCGTCGACATCAATTTCTGTGGCATGTCCAAGATAGTCATCGATTAAGAGCGGTTTGTCAGGAGCAAGATAAGCCTCATTGAGATAGGCTTCAAGTTGCTGCTCATTGGAAAGAATCTCCATTCCTCGACCACCGAGGACATATGAAGGACGAATCAAGACTGGGAACCCGATATCCATTGCAGCATTTCGAAGGTCCTCTGCACTGGTTCCGGTTGTACCGTTTGGCATACGAAGCCCCACACGCTTTGCAAACGCTTCAAACCGTTCGCGGTCACTTGCTTCATCAACAGCATCACAGGAAGTCCCCTTAATCGAAAGGTCAAGTCCAAGCGGTTGCAATAATGGTAATCGCTCATTCAAAGGCAGTGCTAAGTTAATCGCAGTTTGGCCACCGAATTGCAAAAGGATTCCATGAGCCTGTTCACGCAACAGAATTTCAGAAACGCATTCAAGCGTCAAAGGGTCGAAATACAACCGGTCCGATGTGTCAAAGTCGGTCGATACTGTTTCGGGGTTATTGTTGATGATGATGGCATCCTTACCAGCAGCACGAATGGCTTTGACAGCGTGGACACAGCCGTAATCAAACTCAATACCTTGGCCTATTCGAATTGGTCCACTACCGACGGTCACAAGGCGTTCTTTCGTCCTGTTTTCAAGATCAGGCAGCAAGTCAATACCCTTGGCATCATCCATCTCATAGGTCGAATAATAGTACGGAGTTTTCGCAGCAAATTCCGCAGCACATGAATCAACCATGCGGAAACGAGGATGCAATCTAACCGCATGCCGGCGACGCATTACCGCATCTTCATCACGGCCAGATGGCAAAGAACGAGGTCCTGTAGAAGGGAAATCAGACAGAGCATCTGCAATGTGCGCATCAGAGAAACCATGACTCTTCCATGTTCGCAATTGCTCTCGAGTCAATTCGTTTGGAAGAGCGGAAGTGGACGTGATTTCTTTTTCCATCTGTGCGATGTTCTCAAAACGATAGAGGAACCAACGAGTAATTCGAGTGATTTCATGAACTTTCTCAACACTCCATCCTCTTCGGAATGCTTCAATCAAAGCCCCCATTCTACGGTCGGTAGCAACCCTACACCATTCGACAAGAGTAGAGTCTGGCAAGGCTGTTAAGGCTCGCTCTGCCATTCCTTCTCCTTCGGATTCATCAGCACGTGTCAACGGTCGAGGATGTGCACAACCTTGCTCGAGTGATGCCCAAGCCTTGAGGAATGCTTCTTCGAAGTTCCGACCAATAGCCATCACTTCGCCAGTTGATTTCATGGATGTCCCAAGCGTTCTGTCAGCAGTTCGGAATTTATCAAAAGGCCACCGAGGGATTTTGACAACACAGTAGTCAAGTGTGGGTTCAAATGCAGCAGTTGTACCTTCACCGGTAATTGGGTTAGGCAACTCATCAAGCGTGTATCCAACCGCAATTTTCGCTGCCATTCGAGCGATAGGGTATCCCGTCGCTTTGCTGGCAAGTGCAGACGAGCGAGAAACTCGAGGATTGACTTCAATCACTCGTGTCTCACCAGTGGATTGGTTAAATGCAAATTGGACATTACAGCCGCCCTTTATGTTTAGTTCTCGAATGAGAGCCAATGCTTGGTCTCTCAAAATTTGATGGTCGGCATCCGAAAAAGATTGCAGAGGAGCGACAACTGTTGATTCACCGGTATGAACACCCATCGGATCGATGTTCTCCATAGTACAAACGATGGTCGCATTATCTGCTCCGTCTCTCATCACTTCATATTCTAATTCTTGCCATCCGAGAATCGACTCTTCAATCAGAACTTGATTGATACGAGAATTGCGTAATCCAAGTGTAGCGATTTCTACCAATTGGCCCATGTCCCATGCAGTTCCACCACCCAATCCGCCAAGGGTAAAAGCTGGCCGAATGAGAATAGGCCAAGAGCCTATAGAATCTGCTGCTGCAATGACTGCATCCATGGTATTACAAGCAAGAGCGTTGGAGATGGGGAGATTGATTGAACTGCAAACTTGATTGAACAACTCTCTGTCTTCCGCTTTATCAATAGCATCTAAATCAGAACCAATTAATTCCACTCCTAAGCGCTCCAATGAACCATCATGAGCAAGTTCACTGGCGATGTTCAGAGCAGTTTGACCGCCCATACCTGCAAGCAATGCACAGGGCTTTTCAATTTCCAAGATTCGGCGAACAGTGTCTGGGAGTAAAGGCTCAATGTAGACTTTATCCGCCATTTCCGGGTCATTTTGAATGGTTGCCGGATTTGAATTGACGAGGATGACTTCGTACCCATCTTCCCTCAATGCACGAACTGCTTGACTTCCTGAAAAGTCGAACTCTGCTGCTTGTCCAATTTTAATAGGACCGCTTCCAAGTACGAGGATTGTCTTCAAGTCGTCTCTTCTTGGCATCAGTTCACACCTCCTAAAGCGTCATCAACAATATCTCTGAATTGCTTGAACAAAGGTGCAGCATCGTGGGGACCAGGGCAAGATTCTGGATGGAATTGAACCGTAAACGAGGGATGGCCAACAAGGTCCAAACCTTCCACAGTCCTGTCGTTCGCATTGATAAAACGAACGACAACTTCAGCGCCGTGCTGATTCACACCTGGAGGCGAGCAGGCTCCGCTCGGATGGGCTGCAAGCATACCGGCCTCAGGATCTGCTACTGCAAAACCATGATTTTGACTGGTAATTGAAACTAAACCGGTCTTCAAATCAACAACCGGTTGGTTCGCGCCACGATGTCCATAGCGCATTTTGTAGGTTTGCAAGCCTGATGCTAAACCCATCAATTGGTGGCCGAGACAAATCCCCATAACTGGCATACGAGCCTGAACGGCTTGTGCAAGGGTATTGCGTGCCATTGTCGCTTTTCCAGGATGTGCTGGGTCGCCCGGGCCATTGGAGCAAAACAGTGCATCGATGTGGTAATCGTGAACGAGCACATCAAAGGGTGTTTCAGGAGGACACCAAACAACTTCAAAATGCAAGCAGAGATTTCGCAGAATGTTGTATTTGATGCCACAATCAAGAGCACCAAGTCGGGGTAAAGGTTGGTCAAGAGCATCCAATGCACCCGGATTAAGAACAACTGGAGCCGACAAAGAAACTTGGTCGACTAGATCTTCAAGGTCTGGAGAAGTTAATTGATTGAGACGATGTTGAAGAAGTTCTTCTTCACCTTCAGGTCCAAAGACGCAAAGAACTGTTCCAAGCTCTCGAACTCTCCGAGTAATCGAACGTGTATCGATGCCTTCGATACCTGGGACATTGTGTAAACGCAGTAAATCTCCAACAGGAGCGATTGAATGGCGGTGGTCTGGTTGGCGCATTGCATGGCGAACAACAACGCCTCTTGGCCAAACACCAGCTGACTCAGACGCACCCGAATGGACGCCATAATTTCCAATCAATGGATAGGTAAAGGTCAGGACTTGTCCAGCAAAAGAAGGGTCGGTAAGTGACTCTTGGTAACCCATCATTCCAGTCGTAAACACCAACTCGCCCTCTCCATGACCTTGAGCACCGAACAAGGTCCCGAAATAGCGCCCACCGTCGGCTGTAAGAAGAATCCCTGGGCCTTCAGCAGAAGGCGGTAAATCAACGCCATAGAGAAGGCCATCAGCGGCGTCGGTAAAGACTGGAGCGCCGGAAACTCCCCGTTGATTTTGCCCCGGGCTGAATGTGCCGGTTTGTACACCCAATCCCGACATCAATTTGGGTCGAAAACGAACCCCCATAATGATTGCCATGAGGCAGATGCGGAAATATCGGATTTACAGAGAAATGAAATGGAATCCTAATCGGGCCCCTGCAAGCCATCCCAAGAAGTATCACTCTTCTTCTTCGCGGTCTAAATCCCGTACTTTCTTTCCATTCGCCGTTGGCTCAATAATGAGCCGAGCATCGTCGAAAGTTCGATGGCTACCTGCCTCTCCATACCAGGCATCCAAAAACAAGGCTAAAGCGGCTACTTCGGAATGAGGCTGGTTACCAACGGCGACGTTGTATTGGCAATGTTTGTAGACATCCCCAGGTACTTTTGCACCACCGACAACAATGACCATCGGCCGGTCTCTGCGAATGCGTGGAATTGCCTCACGAAATGGCTCCCCATACATCGTGAGATGAACGGCCACTCCGGGCATACCATCTCCAGCATCCTCCTCTACAAAACGCCGTAACCATCCCATGGGACTTTTGACATGCTCACAGTCCATTCCGCCTCCAAAGCGACTCGCTACTGATTCTAAATTCTCGAACATTTTCGAATCTTCGTCACCTGCCAAAAGAAAACGGTCGGCTCCAAGAGCACGGCCAACTAACGCCAAGTGGGTTGTAATTCGAGGGTCGCGACCAAGTCGATAGCCCAACCGAAGAACATCGACACGCTCACCTGTCATGATGCTTCGAGTTGCCAATCCTACAAGAAAGGTTCAGTCTCAAGCGATCGATTCGTCTTGAGGTGAATGAACGGGTTCTTCGGCCATTGGTGATATATCGATGTCATGGTTTGCACAGAATTGTTTCAGCCATAAGAGCAAGGACGCATCGACCAGGAAGTGGGCGCAATACGTCACTCCACCCCATAACAAACCGAGCCGAACACTGCGCCAAACTGCTGTCTGTATTTCGAGGTCGTTGGTAACAAGTCCATAGACAAGCGGTTCAAGAAAGTAAAAACCGCAGACAATAATCAAGGCACCAGATACAAGTGAAGGCAATAGTTGACCCAACTCTCTGCTGTAATCTCGGAAGAAAGCGGAAAGGAGTCCGAAAAGCATGACGGCAATAGCCACATTCGGGAATTCTAAACTCATCAGAATCGAGACGCCAATATCTGGGTTATCATTTGCAGAATGAATGAAAATCCAGTAAAAAAACACTAAAATCATGAGAAGACTACCTCCATAGTAAGCCTTTCCTGAAATCATTTCAAAAATCGAGTTGTGGTCTTTGACTTCAAGACGACGAATCAAACGGTCAGCTAATTCACGGCGATGTTCGCTCGGTCCATGAGCGTCATACATGTCCTCATTTGGCCTGGATTCCTCTAAAGAACTCTCCATAGTTTCACCGGACATATTGTCCCTTGACACTCACATCTTATCAAATCTGCCGAACACGGGGGGTTCATGGGCGCCGACTTAACACCCCAGAGTATTCTCCGAAGGCGTATTTCATCCGGTCTTCATCGTCATGAAAACGATTCATGTCACGTGATGGGGATTCTTAATGTCACACCAGATTCATTTCATCAAGAGAGCAGGAAAACGACATATGAATCAGCAGTTGAGGCTGGAAAAATCATGTGGAGCCAAGGTGCAACTTGGATCGATATTGGTGGTGAATCTACTCGACCTAACGCGGACTTTGTTTCTGCCGAAGAAGAAATGAGTCGTGTAATTCCAGTGATTACCGCTTTGCGAAGTGAGAATTCTGAAGGCTTGATTTCAATCGATACACGCCGGCCACAAGTCGCGCAGGCAGCACTCTATGCAGGAGCTGATTTAGTGAATGATGTATCGGGGCTAAGGGATCCTGAAATGGTGAAGATTGTACTCGAGAGTGGATGTGGCGTCTGCATCATGCACATGCAAGGAACACCCCAAACAATGCAAGAGGAACCAACCTACCAAGACTGTGCCAAAGAAGTCAGTTCCCAATTACTTGAAACAGCTCGTGCCTTGGTTGCTGCTGGACACCCCGCGGAGTGCATCATACTGGACCCCGGGATTGGTTTTGGAAAAACGCTCGACCACAATCTCGAATTGTTACAACGGCATGAACTGTTTAGGGGTATTGAAGGGTTTGCTGTTCTCTGGGGCGTCTCTCGGAAATCGCTTATCGGCCAACTAACCGGTCATGCTGACCCAGAAAATCGATTGAGTGGTACGCTCGCAATCGCTTCATACGCTCATTCGGAGCAGATTGATGTTGTGCGAGTCCATGATGTGCAGGAGCATCTGGACTTGTTCCGAGTGCTCAAGGCAGTTGACTAAATTCCAATGCTGCCCAATAATCCTGCTGCAGCAAACCATGCTCCAGCCATACTTCCGAGATTCGAAAGCGATGTTACAAGCAAAACCCTTCCTGCTTTATTCGTCCAAAAAGAACCAAGACTCTCGAGTTTCAGAAATTGTTGCAAATCCTCGGCCGTTGGTTCTCTCAACTTTAATTGGACATAGCCAGCAAACCAACCTGCTGCGAGTGTTGGATTGAGCGATGTGATTGGCGACGCTGCTGCGGCGGTGAGAATCGCTAAGGGGTGGCCACGAGCAAGTGCGCATCCAAGTGCAGCGAATACAGCGTTTGCAGCAGTCCAAACGGTGAACATTTCAATCAAACTTACACCTTCACCGTTGGCAATGAAGTAAACCATGAGGCTCATGACGAAAAGAGGAATGAGCCAAGGAATACTTTTCGAGAAGCGTCCTCTGACAGGCAGTGTTTCCAATTCTTTTAGTCCATCTTCAGCAGGAGAGGTTTTCTCCAGTAAATGCTTCTCTATACCCTTGAGATGACCTGCACCAACCACTGCTAAAATCTTCTTTTCCGAGGTTTGGAGTGAAGAGATTTTTCCTGCCAAAAAGGCGTCTCGCTCATCAATGAGAACGACACCTGCGCCAGGAGAGAAGGTACGAAGTTCTTCCATGAGGGAGGACAACAAATCTTGGTTCTCGAGTAATTCACTCACATCCGGACCATCTTCATCGTCATCTTCCCCGAGTAATGACCAAAGAATTCGAAACTTTTCTCTAAAGCGCATCTCTTTCCATGCTCGACGTAGAGTCGTTTGTATATCTCGGTCGATAAGAGAGACTTCCAGATTGGCGGCTTCTGCTTCTTGAACAGCAACCAGAAGTTCTGCTCCGGGTTGCTGACCTTCATCCATCCCCATCTTACGCTGTTCCGCAGCCAAGAGTGATTGAAGAAGAACCAGCGGGGCTTTTCCTTCTTTAACGACCTTCAGTAAACCTTCTTTATCCAATCGGCGGTCGCTGGTAAGTGCTTCATGACGGGAAGAGCATAATTCAACAGCAACAACATCGGGCTGATAGGTTGAGATTTGTTCACGCACTGCTTCAACACTTGCAGTTGAAACGTGTGCAGTGCCCAATATTCGTAAAGTGGGGGAGACGTCAATAAAAGGTGTTTCAGCCATCACAAAACCTCTCTTGGAAATAAATCTTTGAGCGCTAAACTCATCGCTTGAACGGCGTGTTCTTTCGCTTCTTCGGGATCTGAAGGCACTTCTGAAAGAAGAACGTCAAAGGGTATCTGACCACCAGCGAGGGCTTTGTGACCTCCGGATAATCCACCGCTCCACTTCTCAGAGAGCAGTCGGCCAAGATGGAGTGACTCATCTTTAGAACGTGCTGAAAGAATAATTTTACCTCGGCGTGGACCGAATACGACCACTGTATCAATGCCTTCTGTCGGGAGCAGGAAATCTGCAATTTGGGCGAGTGAATCGCGGTTTGGCATCGAAGTAAGAGGTGCGAGAAGAGTGGAATTGAACAGAATACGGGACCTCAAGGCTTCGGCAAAGGATTCAAGCGTTTCTTGTGAACGCGGAGGCTCTTCTATAGAACGAAGCATGTCCTTGTCGACAAAGGCATTCAACCATGAAAGTGCTCGGATATCTACTGGGTTGAAGTTTCGAGTAAAGCCAAGTGTATCGGTTCGTATACCAAAAGCAAGGGCCGTTGCAATACGTGAATCGATAGGGTGATTCAAGCTCATCAAAAGGCTGGAAACAAGTGAAGAAGTTGCTGAGAATTCTGGTCGAACAAGAGAAATATCTGCTGCAACCGATTTCTCCAGAGAGTGATGGTCCAGAACAATGTGCGGTACGCAATCATCAGGAAGAATGTTATTTGCACCCGGTCGGTGAAAGTCAACGGTCATGACCACAGCAGCATCCCTTAGGACATCTTGGACTTCCCAATCAAGTATCAATCGACGAACTGGTATGTCAAGCAGGCGAACCATGGCCCGATTCTGCTGATGCTCAATCAACCCACCATGCAACAATTCAGGAACCAGTCCCATTTTCTGAACCAAATCATACATGGCTAATCCTGCACCTAATGCATCAGGATCTGGATTATCATGACAGAAGATGGCTACCTTTGACTGTGGAGGAATTGATTGGAGGTAATGTAAAACCACGCCTGCCCCATCTTTGCGCTCCCATGAACGGATTCTATCTTGCATAGCAGCAATCGATACATCATCAACACTGATGAGGTCAACGCCATCCCCTTCGAGTGGTAAAGTCGTGAGAATTGGAATATCTGACCAGCGATTCTGAATTGCTGTAACGGGGTCTTCATCTGCAAGTGCTTCAGGGTCAAGCAAGAGTACAGCGGTAGGCTTGTGCGCATCAAGAGGTAAGGAGTTGAGTAAGGTCGGGCTTGGAAGCGCCATAATTTCACAGCCTTCAAGCGGCCCGTCAAGAGGGAGATGGGCAGCCAAACCAATCAAAATACTTCGACGTCGTTCAGCACACCATTGACTCAAACGAATGGCGAGTTGACCTGAACCAATAATGATAAACATAACTCCACCAATCTGTCCTTACTCTTCTTGCGGTTTGAAGTTACGCACGAGGGTGAGTAGAATCGACTCAAAATTCAATGACGACATTTTCACGTTCATGATCGAAGATTTCAAACAGGTCCCGACGCTTGCAGCCTTTCATGTTCGCAACAAAGACTGTTGGAATCATTTGAATGGTCTTGTTAAACGAGGTAACTGTTGAGTTATACATTTCTCGGCGGTCTGCAATGGTATTCTCCATTATGACCAATTCGTTTTGGATGTTCACGAATCCTGAATCGGATTTAAGTTCGGGGTATTGCTCAGCAACCATGTTGATTCGAGGAATCATTGCAGAGAACGCAGATTCTGCTTGACTGACGCCGTTCATGTCTCCTCTTTGCAAGGCACCTGCTGCCAATGCACGAGCTTCAAACAATTTGTCGAAGAACTTGATTTCTTGTTGTGCCATACCTTTTGCAATGCTGACAAGGTTCGGAATCATGTCGTAACGTTGTTTGAGCATAACTGATATTTGAGCCCATGAGTTTTCGATGTTTTCTTCGAGGTTAATGAGTCGATTCCACGCCGAGAAAAACCAAATTGAAACTACAAGGAGGAGAAAAGCGACAATCCCTCCAGCGACATAAAGCACAGCAGACATGAAACTAGGGCAGGCGGCTAGGCTTTCAAACCATTGGTTCACGCTCTTCTAAGTAGGCAAGGTCTTGAAGCAAGAACTGTTGCAAGAACTATCTGGATTGCCAAACCGGCACTCAAAAGAACTCATTTCAGAGGGAAGCACATGATTATCGAAACTCTGGTCATCTCACTTGGAGTCTTCATTGTCGCTTTTTTATTCGCACCCCTCGGCATGGGAGGAGGAATGATTTTCGTTCCTCTCTTGCACTATGGCCTAGGTTGGGAAATAAACGGAGCACTGTTTGCAGTTTCTCTTTCACTCACAGCCGTTGTAAGTTGGGGAAGTGGGCTTGCTCACAGAAAAGAGGAGCATTATGATGATGCCTCACTCAAACTTGGATTACGCGGCGCAATTCCTGGAGCCATTTTGGGAGTGGTTTTGGTCGTACTTATTGGAGATAAAATGGATTTAGTGTTCAAAGTCTTGAGTTTGATAATGATTTCATGGGCGATTTACAAAACATCAATGAAAATGAAAGAGGAATCTCAAAATCAAGACCAAGATGGGGCCTCAAGTGGTGAAATCCAGCCAATACCTCTGCAAATTGGAACAGGCATCGGTGGTGTTTTGTCAAGCGTATTAGCGATTGGGGCTGGCGTAATTTACGTCCCAGTGATGCGAACATTTGCACAACTGGAACCCCGAAAAGCAATTGGAACAAGTCTTCATTTCATGATGGTTGTTGTCCCGGTTGCAATCTTTGCCCATTTGCTTACACTGCCTTCAGATATGTATTCAAAACTCGGTGAAGAGTTTCTATTGATTCTCATATTCATGGCACTCACGCTACTCGGATCTCGAAGCGGGGCAAGATATGGTATGAAATATTTAACAGAACAACAACTGATGAAGATATTTTTAGCAGTCATAGTGGTTGTGGCTTTGAAATATATCACCGACTTGTCTGGATTTTAATCCATATCCTCGATGATAAAATCATCCGCTGGTGCACTGAACAGCAATTGAGTTGTGTCCTCAACTGCCACAATACCACGTATACTGTGATTCTCTTGTAATTCAGCAGTTGGCAGAGCGAGTTTGACTCGAGTCGTACCAATTGAAAGTAAGTGACCTGAAGAGACGTTCCATTCCCCTTCAGGAAGCCACAAGCCAATAGAACCGAGTTCAGGATGATGAACAACAACGAGCGTATCTTGGTTCTCATCAACTTCGGCACGCACAACTCGGAGCGTAGCATTGACTGGAATGAGTTGGTTTGAAGGTTGCCAGTTTTTCCATGTTTCTTCAAAGGGCTGATTATGCTCATCAGCTCGCTGTTCAATCACTTTGATCTTCTTCGCAAATTCTTCGGCTTCTTCATCCGTTAACTGATTCAAACCATCGAGAAGTGAACGCAGGCCTTCATGATGAAGCATGTCTGCTTGCGTCATCGCTGCGTTCGCCATCAATAAGTGTTCAGAAAGAAGTTCGAGTTGTTTCTGTGAACAATGTGGCAATGCACACTCCATGGCTTCATCGAGTACTTCCAACGCCAAACCGGGTTGATCAAGAGCAAGCAAAGCCTCTCCGAGGTCCATCAATTGCTGCGATGCAATCTTTTTATTTTCTAAAATGATGTTGTTTGCCGAAAGGATATGCTGGTGAGCAGATTGAGTATCGTTCAGCAAGTGACGGCAGATTCCGGCACATACCAAGTAAGGTAACCTTGGTGCAGAAATGAGTTGTGCTTGACGGTCTGCAGTCTCAAAAAGACGAGCAGACCTGTCCCACTTTTCCGAAGCGATAGCCAACAGGCCGAGTTGAAACACAGCGTGCATTTCAGCAAAAGAATCATCGATGAGCGTAGCAGAATGAAGCGCTCGAGAAAGGTGTAGGCGTGCAGTTTCCCTTTTTCCTGACATCTTCGCCATCAAACCAAGAGCCGTTTCAGTACGATACAAGTAACCACTCAACGCTCCATGTACGAGTTCTGCAGATGATTCGTCCAGCGGCGCCAAATCAAGCCCAATCGCTTCAAGTACCTCACTCAATAAGAGAAGCGTTTCACCATAGGCTTCAAGGAGATTCTCTGAAGTGTTGTTTGAAGTCAATTTCGACAAGTGAGAATCGAGAGAAAGAATAGGTTTACAAATTTCAGGGAGAGAGCCTAATTTTTTCATATGGCTTCCTTTGATTTGCTCACCTGCTAATGTACGCTGTAAAGCTCGTTTAAGATTGATTTCTGATGAAGAAGTTGAGGTTTTCTGGGATTGAGGACGGTCTTCGATTAAAGAATCAACCATCCAGGTCAATTTTGCCTGAATGTCATATTGGTGAACACGACTGATTGCATAGCGCATCTCAGCAGCTCTTACTCGGCGAGAGAGACTTTTCATGCGCCCTTTTTTCTTCGATGGACTCTGTGCAGCGAGGCGTTGAATAAACGTCGACGGAGGACATGTTGCGTAGCCGAGGTTTGCTTTCTCTCCTGATGTCGTCATTTTGAAATCGTCCGTCACTAAAATGACTTCTCGACCTTCACGATGGAGTTGGGTTGCGAGTACCATCAAAGACAGATCCACATCTTGCGGTGATGCTTTCTCGCCAATTTTTTGCGCAAGACCTCGGATTTGACTGTCTTCTACTGCAATGGTTGTCAAAATATCATTGAATTCATCAAGTACTTTCGGCTTATTAGACCACTTCTGAAAACGGACATTCCGAATTTCATCATGGACTCCAGGAGTCACAATGAGGTCCTGGTGGTTCTTTTTTAGAATCTTTGATGTGTCTTTGACAAAGGAATCTGGAGCCATTGAACCAAGATGAATGAAACAATTGGAGTCGACCACCCATGTCTGCGTCATGATTCTCCCTACAGTCGGAAGGTGATGAGGTTTCACTCGATATTGAAACTCGGGAAGATACATGTTGCTGGTCGTTTAAACACCCGATGACGATTTCGCGCAACGATGCGATACGCTATATTGCGCAGCGGTAAAGGAACAATCCAAAAGAGAGGGAACCATATCGAATAATACCATTTCATGTAAAGAAGGCAGCGTATTCCCGCTGCTGAGCGCATGTATGGCTTACCACTGCGAATCAAGTAAACCGTGTCTGCTGCTTGAAAATTTTCTGGAAAGGTCGAGATGAGGTCTTGACCCTCTTCGCTTTCAATGGCAAGAAAACGAATGGAGTTCTGCTGTTTTAATCGGGGATTCATAAACACCGCAGTATGCGTGCAGAGTCCACAATCGCCATCCATCAAGAGGGTATCTTTCTGCGTCATTGTCCCACCTCAATCGGTTCAATATTCCAAGTTTGAACATTGACGCCCGGACTCATATGAATATGTTCGGGGCGCAGAGGATTATCAATTCCAAGGTCGAAAGATTCCAGTAAGGTATTGCTTTGAACATCCACTTCAGCAGCGTAATACTCCCAAGGGAGATGATGCGTATAAGCCCGTTTCAATACACCATTATGTGAAGTGTACAAACTGTATCGTTCGAAAAGAAAATACTCGAGTGAACCTTTCTTTGCACGCTGCATTGGGCCGGTCTTTTGAGTTGAACCAATCAAAGATTGACCGCCATTTTTCCGACGGGAAGACCAAACATACCGATCGTCACTTTCGACGTGAACCTTGGATTTTGCATAACGGTAAGGTAGACCGTAAGAACGTGGAGCATGAAAGCAAGTGACCCTACTCTGAGCATCGAGCGTAAGGAACAAAACACCAGGAACGCCATCCTTCGTAACATATACTCGGATGTTAAATTCTCCAAATGTGGAGATGAAGGGGACCCAAGGAAGACCACGTGGACGAACTTTCTCCATAGTGAAAGGGATGGCTCCGATGTAGGTATGCCCTTCATGCAAGTCGATTTCCAGACCTTCAGGAATGTATTTCTGCAGCATATCCGCATCAACTTTCCAGTGCATGAAGGTGAGTTGTTTCCAATTCTGATACAAAGTGCATTTCCGTGACGGCATCTCAAAAGGAATGTGACTACAATCCAAGTTATGTTGGGCAGCCATGCTCATCGGTGGGGGCGTTTGGTATTGAATGAACCTCTTAAGATTCTGAAGGAGTCTCAACATGAGTATTGAATTTCATGTCGCCTAGGTCGCGCTGATTCCAAGTCGCCAGCAAACCAAGAAGGAATCCAAGAGGAGCCATCATTGTGCAGAGAATCAAAATCGGCGTTGAGACATACATTGGGCGGTCAGCTGCAAGCATTCGCAACCAAACATAGCGGCCTACAAACACATCAAAAGCCAGCATGTGAAGCCAAGCCAAAGCAATCACTTCATCGTCTTCAAACAAGTCAACAACAAGTTCTGGTGTTGGCATTTGAGTAAGGAAGGTTGACAATACATCCACTGCATTTGGTAGAGCAAGAATCGTGTAAGGAATCAGTAGAGGGAAAATAGACCAACGAATATCACCTACGAATTTCTTGGTAAGTTCGTGCTTTGGCATGAACCACATAAGGCTCCAGATCGGAAGAATGAGTATTGAAGAAATCCAAAATGTAGCGACAGCAAGTGAGTCCATACCCATACAACAACATGTTTCACTTATAGAAGCCTGTTTTGAAAACTCGGGAAAGCGAGTTTAATCAGGCCGGAGAAAAAAGCCATCAAAGCGATTCAATGACCATAGCAATGCCTTGGCCACCACCGATACAAGCAGTAGCAACACCATACTTCCCACCACATCGCTTCAGTTCGTAAGCAAGTGTGAGAACTAAACGAGTGCCAGTAGCAGCTAATGGATGACCGAGACCAACAGCACCGCCATTGACATTGACTTTCTCAACATCAATTTCGAGATCTTTGATGCAAGCAACTGCTTGACCGGCAAAGGCCTCGTTAATTTCCCACCGGTCAATGTCGGAAGTTGTTAATCCAGCCTTTTCCAGAGCCTTACGAGAGGATGGAACCGGCCCGTAGGCCATGATTGCAGGTTCAAGTCCGACAATGCCCCAAGAGACAATACGAGCAAGTGGCTTATCACCGTCTGAGGCGGCTTGAGATGCCGATTTGATGACAACTGCTGCTGCACCATCAACGACGCCAGAAGCGTTTCCAGCAGTTACAAAGGATTCAGGACCAAATGCAGTCGGAAGTTGAGCAAGTGATTCTGCAGTTGTGTTCTTGACAACGTGGTCTTCGTCTTTGTGGGTAACAACTGTATCACCACGGCGACTCTTAATGGTCACAGGAACAATTTCTTGTTCAAAGACATCATTTTCTATAGAAGCAGTTGTTAAAGCGTGTGAACGTGCTGCATAAGCATCAATCTCTTCACGAGTTACTCCTTTTCTGTTACAGATTTCATCCGAAGTTTGAGCCATGAACATTCCACAAGTGGTATCTTGGAGATTGGTCATCATGTAATCTTCGACTTTGGGAGACCGACCAAGTTTCCAGCCTTCTCGCCCACCACGCATGACGTGCGGTGCTTGGCTTAGGTTTTCCATACCACCTGATACGACGGTAGATGCTTCTCCAAGCATAATCATTTGAGCACCAGTTACAATTGATTGAACACCTGAACCACAAATACGTGAAAGAGTAAGCATGGGTACTTCTTGCGGAATGCCGCCCTTTAGTCCAGCATGACGTGAACCGTAAATCGATTGAGCGCAGGTCTGTAAAGCATAACCCATGACCACATGATCGACGGATGAAGGGTCTGTGCCCGTTTTCTCAAGAGCTCCTTTGATAGCAAGACCTCCAAGGTCTTGTGCACTTACAGATTTTAACAACCCGCCTTGCTTTCCATCGCCGCGCTTTCCGCCAACCCATTCACAAAATGGGGTTCTTGCTCCGCCTATAATGACTACATCTTCTGCCATGTTACGACCAATGAGTATTGGGTCATAACTTCATGCTATTGCCATTATCAAAAACAGCAGCAGGTAAATCACCGGGAGATAAAAAGTCTCAAACACTGAATAAGTGTAAGCAAGTATACTGTGTTCAGAACCTTGGGCCAGAACAAATTCTTGTTCTGGAGTGACATTCTTTCCAATGACCTTGATCTTTGAGTTGCTAGGTGCATCTACGAGTTTCTCCTCTGCAAGTTCCTTTTTCGAACGAGAGATGAGACCTCCACGTATGTAAATCGGGTCGCCAAGTTGTAGTCCGTAGAGAGTCCAGCGGGTCTTACCAACATTCCAAACTTTCAATGGATCGCGGTAACTTATTTGACTAAACATCGATGGTTCAACACGTATACCACCGCTACCATCGTGAAGAATGAATGGTATGCCACCACGTTGTCGTGCAGATTCTTCAGAGTGCATGGTGTCTCGAATGAAAAGCCAATCAGCAAAATTCTTCAAAAGCCGATTAACGACTCGCATTTGCTCACTGAAAAAACTATCAGAAGACCGACCTTGTGCATCGACTTCATCGGAAAAATCTTCACGCACCCATTCAAAACAAACAAGGTTTGGACAGGCCATCTCTGGATTATCATCGACGAATACTTTGACTGAGCCGTGTGGACCAGGTCGGACTTGACCGATGAACTCAACTTCACCCTCAGAGGCTTCAGAAACGAGCGTTGTAGGCAAATCAATCATGTTCATGTTGGCAATCAACTTGTTGAGCATTGATGACATGAGCAGAAGAAGATACAATGCAATGTATCCAAACACGATGACAAGAAGAACTGCAAAGAGCAATCCCTCATTTGAATTATCATCAAGAAGGAAGCCAAAGAAGAAGCCAAAAGTTTCGAGGTTATGTTTGAGTGCAGCTAGAACACCCCAATATTGGAGCATGATCAGACCGAGGGTAAAATAGACAGCTCGAAGGGTCAGTAATGGTGGCTTTGGTGCACCAATCATGTAGGGGTGCTCGAGAAGCAGAGAGCCTTCGTAGTCTTCGTCATAGGGATTTTCTTTATTCCAAACATTCTTACTTGGAGCTGGAAAGTTCCAATCACCAGCATCATCGTTGGATTCCTCTAAACTTTGCTTCATCCAATACTTCTCTGAGGTGAAGCCACGCTCCTCAGCATAGCTTTCGAGGTATGACTGTGTTGTCACCTTCTCCTTGAAAAGTGACAATTCTTGGGCAAAGGGGTGAGGTGTCGTAAGAAAAAGTAAAACAAGACCTGCAAGTGCCCAAAAAGGGCTAAAGAAGAAGCCATACATGTAGAGCAGCACTCCACAAAACCACCCAATCTGAGTATTTTGCGTATACGGAAGAGTAGCGATGAAAAATCGACCGTCAACTTCTGGCGCCTTGCCATCCATAGAGAACGGTTCACGCCCAAGGACTTGAACTCTGTGGAAAAATCAAATGAGCGTGAACATGGTTATGCCACATAAGATGCAAACGATAGGCATAATCAGCAGTTCAGCAGAAGAACGTATTTTTCCGAGATTCGCAAGTTCAGTGCCGCGCTGAATATTTGCTTTCATACCAGGAGTATTCTCACCATGAACTGAGATTGCGGTGTGGCCAACTTTGCCATCAAGATTCTCTTGGGCCATTTCCTCATTTGACCGAGGTTTGACCATTCCCATAAGATACACTGGGTTTCCAATTCGAAGTGCATGTGCAGTCCAGCGGTGCTTACGAACATCTCCATTACGGAATAATCGTGCTGCAAATTCGGTTTGAAAATGGTCGCGAAGTGTGTCTGCATGGCTTGAAGTCCACCTCTTGACATAGTTTCCAAGATCTTTATTCTTGAAACTACCTGATTCTACACGTATTCCTCCGGTGCCATCATGAAGCATGAAAGGAACATAGCCGCTGTCTGAGCGCACCCTTTGCCAATTACATTCTTCTCTGGTCGTAGTGTTTCCTTCTGAGTCAGTTGAGGTAACTTTGCGGCACACATAGACTTCATAGAGCCACCTGAAATCAACACAGCCAGGAATCATTCGGTCGGAGTTTCCATCAACGACAACGTTAATCCATTGCTCAGGAGCAGGTCGGACCTGACCAACGAGTTCTGCTGAACCCGCAGGAACAGAACGAACCAATGAAGTCGGTGTGTCAATCATTTGTTGTTGCCTCTTGTGCTGGAAGAATCCGAGTAACAGCCAAATTAAACCGACTATACTCATGATGATGGGCGTGTATTTCATGTTAGCGTCTTCAGCCAGCATTTCCCCACTGTCAACCATTGCTTTCTCATCAAGGACAATCATTCCTAATGAGATGGAGAGGAAAAGAATGAACAACACCATGCTGAGGCCAAAAGTGGCAAAGGTAGCCGGAATTGGAGTTCCCACTTTGGTCGGATGCTCAGCAAGTGGAGTCCCATCTCCATCAGCAGCATATCGGTCCTCTTGATTCCAAGTAGAGGGGCCTGGAGCTGGAAGAATCCAATCATTCGGGTCGTTGGTTGGGCTGTATGAAGAGCGTCCAAAAAACCATGATTCAAGTTCATATCCATTCTTGAGCGCGTCGGTCTCAAGGTCATCAGGCTGTGGTGCATTCTTTCGAACATTATGCAAATCCGTTTGAAGAGAAGCTGGTGAAAGAGCGGCTATGATCAAAAATCCAAGGGCACAAGCAAGTCCTCCACCCACCCTGAACGTTACCAGCCCGGCAACAACCATCAATAAGCCAATAACCCAAAAAATCCAACTCACCCAATGGTAAGGTGTTGTAAAATGAAAAAAGCCCCTGTTGAGATTAACTCCATCGAGTGACATAAATCTTCCAAATCAAGAGGGTGTAAAACCCTTGGGAGTCAAAAAGGCATTTGTAAACACTTTACGAAGCAAGTATTCCGAACACTTTGACGAGTATTCTTTTGTCTCTGCATCCATCAAATTCTGCGTAGTGTATTTGCTCCCAAGTCCCCAGATGAAGACCTCCCTCTCTCACGGGCATGGTGACTTGCTGACCGAGTAATTGACGTTTCAAATGTGCATCTCCATTATCTTCACCCGTTCGATGATGATGATATTCCTCGCCTTCTTTTCCGTCACGACCGTAAAATGGAGCCACTTTTTCCAACCATTTCATGATATCATGATGCAAACCATACTCCAAATCATTCACGTAGCATGATGCAGTGATGTGCATGGGATTGACTAAAACTAAACCATCGACAATGCCACTTTCCTTGACAACGCGCTGAACATCAGCGGTGATGCAGCGTATTTCATACCGTTCATCGGTGTGAATCCACAATTCTTCGACGTATGTTGCTGCTTGGCCTGTAATCAAGGTACCCATATACCGACCAAGTGGCAGGGGGTTGTTGATTATTTCAGTGGATTGAACAACGAAGAATCATCCAATCCATAAGCAGAACCAATGAGAGGTATAGCGACAATTAATCCGCAAATGATTGAGCAAATTCCTTGAAATACTGCTACCAGAGTTAGAACTGCGGAATCATTTTCGAGCAAATCTCCCAACCCCCCATCTCCTCCAAAATAAACAGCGGCAAGACCAAAGAAATACGAGAAGAAAAGAGACACAAAGGCAAGATGGATACCTTTTCGCTTATACTGGGTCATCCAAAAACCAGCGAGAAGACAGGTGATTCCAACAAAAATAGCATTGACAACATTAATGATCACGGCAATTTGAGGGACAATCACTTCTTCACCAGTAATTGGGTCAGTCACAGGTACAAGGTTCAGCAATGAACCCAGAAGCGAAATTGCACCCCATATGATTACGAAAATTCCGATGACTTTCGGTGAAGACGATGTTGTTTGCATGTAGATGACCTGTTGGCCCATTGGATTGTTGAAGTTTTGAACAGAACCAACGATAAGAGAATCAGGCCTTTCCGACTCGAAAGGAGAGGGTTGCTGATAATTTTGTTGGGGGTCATACACTTGATTATGCACTGCATCACTCGTATGAATGTCTCCTGAAACTATGCTGTCTTGAAGAGAAACTCCATCAACTTGATTTGAGATAATCTCGCCATCATCCCAAGGATTTGGTTGCATGGAATTAAGTCGGTCTCCCTCTCATATCAATCCTTCTTCACGATGTTCGTGAGATACGGTGGAGTTGAAGAGGGAGGAACGATTGGGAGAAACGAGGAGGGGCGTTATGACTGACATTTTGCTGGTCTACAAAAAAAACTTCGAGGCGGTTCACGACCACAGTCTAGGCTTGGTTACCAAAGCACTGGATGAAGCCAGTCAACGACGTGGAAACTTACGCATTGATATTCGAGCAAGAGAACATGTTCGGCGTGCCGACTTTATCGGACGAGATTTGGTTCTGGTTCTCGGTGGAGATGGGACATTGACGAGCATATCTCACAATATCGATGCGGCAACGCCTGTCATGGGAATAAATTCCCACCCGCGAAGTGAAGATCCCAACGGAAGTTTCGGATTCTACATGGACTCCAATATCGATACATTCACCGAAGATTTAGAGACTGCACTCAATGGAGATGCTATTGTCAACGAATTACCTCGCTTACAGGCCATTATCGATACAACATCCGGCAATCGATTTACCACTGATCCTGCTATGAACGACATACTGATTGCAAATACGCACCAATATGCACCAAGTAAATACCACCTGCGAAGAGGTGAGAATAAATGCCACCAACAGAGCAGTGGTCTACTCTTTTCTACGTGGCTTGGACAGGGCGCTTGGCTCAGTAATGCCGCTGGGAAAGGTGATCTCGAGCAGTTGTTTAAGCGTGTGAAGAATGAGCACAAGTCATCGCACTACTTTGTACTCGCCCGTGATATTTCACCTGCAGAACGTGAAGGCATGCCTTGGTCGTGGATGGACTGGACTGAAGAATCAACGACAATCACATCAGACATGCACAGAGGCTACGTGGTCCCCGACGGTTGGAATGAAGTTCATTTCAATAGGGGAGCGACAATCACAGTGAACGCTGAGGCTCCACAATTACGTCTGCTCACATTCCGACGCTCAATGACTGCACGTTTAGACCAGTTTATTGCTGGAGATTGAAAGAGTCATTAAAGCTGTAAGCCTTCAAATGTCCCTCAAGAATAAATGAGGATAATCGAGAATATACACAAGAACAGTGCTATTCCGTTGAGAACAAGTGCAGGAACCACTTTTTTAGCCTCTGGATGATGTGGTTGCATTTGCTTGAGGTTCAAATGCGGTAGCATAGAAAGAATACCCACAATGCTCACCATACTGCAACACAAATTCAGGCCTGGAATAAAAGAACAAAAAATCGAAAGTACGCCAAAAATAAGCCAGTCGAGACTGTTAATTTTTTTGAAAGGATGAATAGGGATCACATTCGAACCTGAAAAAGGCGTTTGTTGCCCTGATTGTTGTTGAATGATGATTGTCTGAGGGGGTGGTGCCGGTTGAGGGGTTGGTGGCAAGTGATAGTGATTATGAATGACATTACCCGTATGCATGTCCCTTCCTACAACGCTGTCTTGAACGTTGGTTGGCTGGTCTGGACCTGGTTGCATGATGCTTCCTCGACAATTGCTGAATGCTACGCTAAATAATGCTATTCATGCGGTGTAAAAAGTAAAGTGGTAGGGGCGTAAAAAAAGGGTGGAGACTGGAACTCGACAAAGAGTTCCAGCCTCCGGTTTTCTTAGGAGGTGATCCATCTGCAGGTTCCCCTACAGATACCTTGTTACGACTTAACCCTCCTTGTCGAAGGCAGGCTCGAATACGCCATAAAGCGCAGCCTCACCCACCCCCAACTAAGATGGTTTGACGGGCGGTGTGTGCAAGGAGCAGGGGCATATTCACCGTGCTATATTGAAACACGATTACTACGGAATCCAGCTTCACGAGGGCGAGTTACAGCCCTCGATCCGAACTATGAACGGGTTTCGGGTTAGCTCGGCCTCTCGGCCTGGCTTCCCATTGTCCCGTCCTTTGTAGCGCGCGTGTAGCCCAGGACATTCGGGGCATACTGACCTGTCGTTGCCCTCGCCTTCCTCTGGTTTAACACCAGCGGTCTCTCTATAGTGCGCCGCCTCCGGAGAGACGGGTAGCAAATAGAGATGAGGGTCTCGTTCGTTATCTGACTTAACAGAACGCTTTACAGTACGAACTGACGACGGCCATGCACCACCTCTCTGAAAATCCGACAAGCTCATCACGCTGGTCTTCATCTAACAGTCGGCCCTGGTGAGTTTTCCGGCGTTGAATCCAATTAAACCGCACGCTCCTCCCGTTGCAGTGCTCCCCCGCCAATTCCTTTAAGTTTCAGCCTTGCGACCGTACTCCCCAGGCAGTGAACTTAACATCTTCACTCCGGCACCGGGGGCCCATTGCGGACTCCCGACACCAAGTTCACAGCGTTTACACCTAGGACTACCCGGGTATCTAATCCGGTTCGTGCCCCTAGGCTTCGTCCCTGACCGTCGGATCCGTTCTAGTGTGGCGCCTTCGCAACTGGTGGTCCTCTAAGGATGACAGGATTTTACCCCTACCCCTAGAGTACCCCACACCTCTCCCGGTCCCTAGTCTGGCAGTCTCTGCAGAATTCAACCAGTTAAGCTGGTTGATTTACCCACAGATTTACCAAACAGGCTACGGACGTTTTAGGCCCAATAAAAGCGACGACCACTCGAGCTGCCGGTATTACCGCGGCGGCTGGCACCGGTCTTTCCCAGCCCTTATTCCCAAACCGATTAATAGTTAAGAAAAGAGCTACACAAATGTGTAGTCACTTGGAGTTCCCTCATCACAGTTTCCTGCAGTGTGAAGTTTTCGCGCCTGCTGCACCCCGTAGGGTCTGGATTCGTGTCTCAGAATCCATCTCCGGGCTATTGCTCCCACAACCCGTACGCGTCGATGGCTAGGAGGTCCATTACACCCCCTACGACCTGATACGCCGCAGACCCATCCTATGCCGTGACCTTTCAACCACACACCGTTCCAGGCGTTGTGATCTATCCGGTATTATTCTCAGTTTCCCAAGGTTATCCCAGAGCATAGGGCAGGTTAT
Organism: Candidatus Poseidoniaceae archaeon; assembly: GCA_949372875.1. Taxonomy (GTDB): domain Archaea; phylum Thermoplasmatota; class Poseidoniia; order Poseidoniales; family Poseidoniaceae; genus MGIIa-L1. Next base: position 47,044 of record CASIAW010000003.1, on the reverse strand, counting down.
CCACGTGTTACTGAGCAGTTCGCAATGAATCTAATTCATTCTACTCGCATGGCTTAATCGAACTCCAAAAGCGGTCGCCTCTGGCAGGATCAACCAGATTTCTCTTGTTATGATCCTTAGGCTACTTGTCGCAAATTCATTTATTGAAATTGAATTACTGTCCTAAAAAAATTGGCGAGAGTATAATGCACTAATGCTTCTTACACAAAAATACGTCATAATCTCGATCACCTACCTGACCAAGAGCGAGCTTCCGTGGGGGGAAGGTTTCTCAAGATCGCAATAGCTTCGGCTTCACGTGTCAAGAGGATGGCGACAGTCATCGTCCGAAGACTCAGCCGCCAACGCCGTTCTCGACTACGCAAGCAACCTTGCCACTTACCTCCCATATATCAACGTACCCTCTCGACAAGGGTAGTGAAAAAGGCGGACTGAGCCGCAATTGAGATGTGAAATAGAACTTGGAGACTAAAATGACGAGCCGACAATGTTTGTCCGCCCCTAAACCTCACTCAATATCATAGAGGTGGAGATTGTCCATATCATACCAAACATTGACGCCTACACCCGTATAACCGTCGTACCAAGCGGTTGCTTCAGCGAAGAAGATACTTCATACCCGCTTTACTGGGGTCTTCCAATTCGACACTTTCGCCATCGCTATAATTTGGAATATGAATTGCTGGCATGGCATGCCCACCCCAGTCCTCATTGCCATTCGGCTTAACCAAGAGTAAAATGAGAATCGCATCAAAACCAATTGATTCGACCAGCGAGACATACAACGAGGCTGCGTCTTCGCAATCTCCAGCGTGCTCCCAGAGCATTTCTATGGGGTATTTTGGATATTCATTTACGCCCATGCCATCGATGTCATATTGATATGGAATCCCACCGACAAACGCAAGAATGAAGTTTGCAATTTCAAGGTCTGTATCATAGCCGTTAGTAATAGCTAAATCACGTAATTCTACTGCAAGGTCATACACATAACTCTCATTTGGTGTGACGAAACGTTGGTAGTCATCCCAAGAATTTGTCGAGTGGTCGTAGAGCTTGAAATTACGATACAAGGAGTAATCAAAATCCAAGAGAAGACTGTAGGCTTGATAGTCAAAAACCCAATTAAACTGAGGTGAATTCATGACTCTTAAGTCCTTGAATGCGTAGGAGAATTCGAGAATTCCATCATAGCCATCATTGTCACCAACCCCCGATACAGTCAGCTCATGATATTCCAATACAGAAGCGATGCTGCTGTTGATAGAAAAGACATATGCCTCAACGTCATCGGCGATATTTATGTCGACTGCGTCATCCAAAAACGGGTCAGAATCCCACACTGAAATCTGTATATCATGGTGTGATGTTTGCTCTGGTAAATCATAGAAGAACTCAAAATCTAAAGCAACTGGATTGTTGGTATCCATAGTGATATAATTTTGATTTTCACCTGTTGGAGAACATCCAATATTCTGTTCATTTACCTCTATGCAAAAATAGATTTCTGAATAATCATCGAAGTAATCTAAATCATCTAACAATTCAAAGGAATGCAAGGTCAAAGAAAGGGCAGAATCGGAGTTATCGTTTACGTCTACATCATCCGGAACACCGTCATCGTCGTCATCCAAGTCGCTGTTGTCGCCTTGTCCATCGCCGTCAAAATCCATCCATTCTGTAGCATCTCGGGGGAACTGATCTATTGAATCGTTATATGAATCACCATCATCATCAAAATCAGCTATGTCGCCAATTCCGTCACCATCAAGGTCGGACCAATCCGTAGGATCAAGCGGCAAATCATCAAATGCATCAGGATATCCGTCATTATCATCATCGGTATCAAGAGTATTTCCAATGCCATCTCCATCCGTATCATACCATTCCGTACCATCAAGGGGATAGACGTCTATGTCATCAGAAAATCCATCCCCATCGTCATCGAAGTCAACGGTATTGCATTCCCCATCACCATCGGTATCGAGTGGGAAATCTGTGTGGTCAAGAGGGTCTGTATGAGGCAGGCAGCGTTCGGACTCATCAAAGTCAGAATAACCATCTCCGTCGTCATCAAGGTCCATATTGTCGCCTTTACCATCAAAATCGGAATCTTTCCACTCATTGACATCACCTGGAAAGGTATCTTCACGATCGATGATTCCATCCCCATCGGTATCCAAAGTCGAAGCAATTGATTCGGTAGAAAACGTTGTTGCAAAGAGTAGACCAAGAACAACAAAAACAACAACAGTAGCAAATGCAAAGATTCCGAGAGAAACGCCTTTTGAAGGTAATTCGAAGACCAACTGAGTGGGTGGAGGCGCTTTTACTTGCACATCCTCCCATGGATTCGGTGATTGAGTCCCTGCCATGAACGAAAATTACGGTTTGAACCCTATAAAATCTCCACCGGACAAAGTACAAATCACGCGAAAAGCAATCACTCTTGTGAAACGTATCAGTTTCAATCAGTACTTGAGTGACCTACAAGTGAATAAAAGTGTCACTCGTGCGAGTGAAACAACAGTAGTGAAACGTATCAGTTTCAATCAGCATTGATGAACTCAAAATAAATCGTTACTGTTCAGCAAGCGAATGAAACAACAGTAGTGAAACGTATCAGTTTCAATCAGCACTTGAGTGACCTACAAGTGAATAAAAGTGTCACTCGTGCGAGTGAAACAACAGTAGTGAAACGTATCAGTTTCAATCAGCACCGAAGAACTGACGAATCATTGGATGCATTTCCATTGCCTGTTCTTTCTGGATTTGCTCATAGGTTCTCAAAATGATACCTACAGCAAGCAACAGACCCGTTCCTGACGCATTACCTACAGTACCAAGCAAGTCCGCACCTGCGGCAAGGAGACCGACGAATGCACCCGAAAAGTAGGTGACTGGGGGAATATAATTTTCGAGAATCTTTTCCAAGATTTTCGGGTTCTTTCGGAAACCAGGAATTTGCATTCCAGTTCGTTCAATTTGCTTTGCTACGTCTTTCGTACCCATATTCGTGGTATCAATCCAAAACTTCGCGAAGACCATCGAACCGACGGTCATAAGAGCGACATAAAAGATGACGTGTACCATCATTTGCGTCAAACTGTGTCCAAAGACGTCACCCTGTTGATTTAACAGCGGTACCAGCCAATCATTCACACCATTCACCATACTCGCATACCAGGCAAAACCACCTGAAGCAGTCGTCTGTCCCGCTTCATAGGTTCCAATATACTGCGAGGCACTCAGCCAACCTTGTCGACCAAGAATCGGTGTTTGAGACAGTGTAGGATGGCTCCAGAAGAGGAGAGAGAACATGTTGATGTTTGCAAGCAATGCTGCCATCAAAATAACCGGAATGTTCGATGCATAAACAAGTCGAATCGGGTATTTACCACGGTGTCCACGAACCTTTCCGTGGGTCAATGGCAATTCGAGTTTACTCGACTCAGCATAGGCAACCACGAGGAATACAACAACCGATGAGAACAGTGCAGCAACAGGATTGACGTGCGTCAGTAAGATCTGTTCAAACCCGTTGTTTGAGATCATTTCAGCGTTCGTCGCTTCACGGAACATATAGAAAATCATCGGTAAGGTTCCGGATGGTGGGTTTTGGAGAGAGTAAGGAACTCCAGAAGTTGCTGGGAGAGGTGAAAGAGTTCCAACGAAGGTTGATTGTGCAACACCTGCAGCAATGAACAACGAAATACCGGAACCAATACCCCACTTACTCACGAGTTCGTCCAGTAAGAATACAAGGTAAGAACCTGCAAAGAGTTGAGCTACAATGACGAAGTTTGCCCAACCTAAACCATATGTATCGATAAGGAATTCTTGAGGGTCGAGGAAACCGTATGTTTGAGGAATCGATTCAATTGGAATCATAATGAGAACCAAAAGTTTCTGAACACCCTGATACATTGCTTTGTCATCAGAATTACTGAGGTCAAGTCGAATAATTTTAGCACCTGCAAACAATTGCATAATAATGGAACCAGTAACAATCGGTCCAATACCCAAGTGCATGATGGTTCCTGAAGCACCTGCCATAATGGAACGGAATCCACTGAACAAATCCAGTGCTTGTCCGGACAGACCATACAGCATGACGTTTGTCATAGCGAAGTAGATGATGAGAACGAAGGTTGTCGTCCACATCTTTTCGTTGAAGCGGACGTGACGCTCGGGCTTTGTGATGGTTGGATAAACGTCGACGAATCGGCGAAGAGCGTAAAGACGACTGCTGTCATCCCCACTCCACATGAAACATGTAAGGATAGCTGCGGCACCGAATCCGAGCAGACAGATACCGACAAGGAAGAATCCAACGCCTTCATCATATCCACCCCAAGCGGATGGGCGCACATACCAAGCAGCAAGACCAAGCATTGCAAGCCAGCCGAGTAACTTACCGTATCGTCCAACAACAGGCATTGATTTGAGACCTTCTGGCATGTCAATCTTGAGACACGCAATCAAGTAGCCAACATAGACAAGAGAAAAGACGAGACCAAACATTGCTGCTTCCCCGCCAACAGTATCAAATCCTGCTTGCAGATCGTCAGAGACCCAATACACGAGAAGTCCCCAATAGAGGAGTCCAGAGAGGGCTACTGCTAATGGCATTGGCTTGTGTTTCATCGTTATTCCTCCTTAATCAGTTTGGGAATCACTCGTCTTCCCATTCGTCATCGTCGCCGCCTTCGATGCTTCCACCTGCGGCTTCAATTTTTTCAACTGCTCGGGCACTTGCTTCTTGAACAATTACTTTGAGAGCAGAATTAATTCGACCACTGCCGAGAATCTTGTCGATTCCCATTTCGGTCAAGTTGATTGTGTCCTCGCCTTTTGCCATGTCTTCAAGTTGACTGACGTTGACGGTGACGTAAACTGTGCGAAGTGTTGGATGACGGTTGAAACCATGCATACCCCAATGGTTTGGCATATACTTGATTCGAGTCATGACACGGTGCTTGTTAATTCCAGCATTACCACGTCCACCACGCTTACCAGCACCACGGCCAGCTTTCTTGCCACGTCCATGGTATCGGTTTCTTCCACGATGTTTATTTGCTTTTGTACCCATAATAATCACCTCAAATCATACGCTCGACGAGCGCACCAATTTCATTTCCTCGGGACCCGAGTGCTCCTCCTACGACGAAGGAACGCTTAATTCCACCCCAGCCCTTAGGGCCTCGAGGTGGGTGTAGTCGGAAGACTCGCTTCAAGTCAGGGATTGCTTTGACCGTTGTTTCGTCAGATGCAATCGCCTTAGCGAATGCACTAATGTCCTCATAGTCAGTGTGTTCAGCGACAAGCGCATCTGTCAATGGTGAGTCTCCAACCATGCGGCCACGGCCAGCGAGCATCATTTCAACAAGTTCTGGAGTTGCTTCTCCCCAAGTGATGTAATCCTTCGCCTTCTGAAGCATTCCACGGTATTGCTCATTCTCTGGAATGATAACTGCGTGGTTTACTTTTGTCAAGTTCATGTGCAACATCGTATCTTTGATACGGCGTTCTACACCAACGTTACTTCGTGCTCGTACGACAATCCAACTCATTCAAGTAGCCTCCCTTTATGGATAAACAATCGCTCTTTCGATTCTTCTGAAATACGGGTTGTATTCATGTTTTGAAGAGCGTTGAATGTTGCACCAGCATAGTTGATTGTGGTTCGTGTCTGACCTTTCGTTCGTGAAAGAACGTCAGAAACTCCTGCAAGATCCAGAACACGCTTACCGGTTTCTCCGATAACCAAGCCCTTACCCTTAGCAGCAGGCATCAATGTAACTCGTGTTGAAGCAGCACGGCCATGGGTCTTGAATGGAATAGAAGTTCCAGGTCCTGCGGATGATTCCCAAGAACCGTTTCCACGTTGAACTGCAATAAGGTTGAGTTTGGCAGCGATGATTGCCTTACGGATTGCAGCTGCTACTTCTTTTGCCTTAGCCATTCCTAGACCAACATAGCCATCTCGGTTTCCAACACAGGCCATGACGTTGAAGCGAACACGTCGTCCACTGTCAGTCATTCGTTGAACCATGTTCACCTTGATAACGTCGTCTTCGAGATTTGGAATCAATGCGTCGATAATTTCGACTTCCCGGATAGGAAGTCCTGTTGCCAATGCTTGTTCATAGGTCAAAACTTTACCAGCCATAACCATTTGACCCAATCGCGTCTTTGGAACCCACTTTCGCAGACCAGACATTGGGTCGTCTTGCTTACGGCGTCGTGGACGACCGCTTGGAGACTCTTCAACTTCTTCAGGTGCAAGAGCTTGCATAAGCCCTGGTGCCATTTGTACGATTTCTTCTTCTGTCATCAGTATGCCCCCTCGATCTTGGTTTTAGTTGATTCAACTGCGGCTGCGACATCGTCACTGATGTGAGAACCGTTGATTCGGTCTTCATCAGGCAAGACGTTTTCGCCGTGAGGAATCTCAAGTCCTGCATCGACCATACCCTTGAGGGCAGAGAAGACACGGTTACCTGGAGTGTTTGCAGCCAATCCAATGTCAAGAACTGCTTCTTCAGCACCTTGTGCCATAGCAGCCTTACCCATTGCAAAGCCAACCAAGTAGGATGCTGGAACAGATTTCTTAGAGAAATCTTGAGGCCAGCCGTATTTCTTGGAAAGGTCAGAACCTGTAACGGAGATTGTCACAAGGTCGCCAGAAGCAGCCCAAGTCACAAGTTGACAGGTCGTACGAGTGTTCGAGACACGGACTACAGCACGAGGCTTGCGTCCACGAAGGAGTTTCAATCGGCGACGGTAGTCGGTTAGACCAGCCTTACGACGACGGAAAACTGAGCGACGGCGAGTTCCTCGCATCACTGTTCACCTCCTTTGAATTCAACACCTTCAATGGTCATCTGAGAGCGCATGTGAGCGATGGAACGGTAAGATCCACCCTTGGCTTTGAGATAGTATCGGCGGTATTGAGATGGTTTGATTGTCTCGTCTTCTCGCATTTCTTTGAGAACACGTCGTTGAGAGCGAATGGTTCGCATCCAACGGTGCTTTCGAGGATTACGTGCATTGGCAGTACCAGCACGCTTACCTTGACCCTTACGTCGTCCCTTACGCTTTTGTTCGATACGAGCACGAGCACGGACACGGGAGGTTCCCTTGATTGGCTTTGCTTTAATCCAGCCTTCTTCGATGAATTCACGAATATCATCTGTTTGAACAGCTGAAGAGACTTGGTCCAAATATGCTGGATTAATCCAGACACGGTGAACACCGCACTTGAGTAACTTAGCAGCAAGACGCTTTTGGTTGGTAATTTGCATCAAATATCCCTCCTTCGGTTAAGGACACGAATACCGAGTTCATCGGCACGTGAATAAATTTGTTCTCTCTTTCGACCACCAACACTGCGACCGACGCGAGCTGCTTCGGTTTCAGGATCTATGATTTCCAAATCAGTGGTGTTTTGAACCATGATTTCACGGAATCCAGACGAGTGAAGTCCTCGTGCTGCTGAAACCTTGCCGTGACCAACACGAACTAGGGAACTGCGGTATCGATAATTTCTTCGTTGTTTGCTGTCCATTCCGTGAGGGGCTCTCCATCCAGAGCGTGAAAGACGCTTGTAACGGAACCATTCAGTTCGGCGGAATGAAGGTGTCTTCTTCTTTTGTTCAGAGCGAAGTGCGAGTGCAGCCTTTGTCTCTTCGTCGAGAACCGGCTTTTGTTTTGCGACGTGGCCTTCAACAGCCTCTTCGTCCCAATCTCCATCATCGTCCCAATCTTCTTCGGAATCGGAAGAAGCGGCTTCTTCTGCAGCACTGGTTTCAGCCAAGCGTGCGATGAGGTCTGCTTTCTTACCAGAAACAGGCAAGCCCGCTTCCTTGAGAAGTTCCTTGAGTTCTGCAACAGTCATTGTATCATAATCTTCTGCCATTCATATCACTCCTTGTTGATGAGGTATATTCCATCTTGGAATACACGGCGATCTCGGTTTTTGACCGTAGCGCACTTTTCGATGTTTGCGGCGGTTTGGCCGACAAGTTCCTTGTCGATACCGGAAACCACAACTTCTACCTTGTTGTTGACTTTGACAACAACACCGGAAAGAATGTCCGCATTTCGAGGGACTTTTTCGCCAAAGTAGTTGTTGACCACAAAGATGTTGCCTTTGACAGCCATAGTCATAGGGAAGTGAGAATAGAAGGCTTTCAAATGGTAAGTGAAACCGTCTGTAACTCCCTTGACCATGTTGTTCAAGTGAGCATTCCATGTTCCCGCAAGAGCACGTTGCTTGCGGCGAGGCATGTCAACACGAATAATCACTCCACTGCCATCTTGCATTAGATCGATAAAGGTGCTAACGAATTCTCGTGACAAGGAGCCTTTCGGACCTTGGATAGTGACGACGCCATCTTCGCTGATTGAGGCATTAACGCCTTCAGGGATGGTTACGATGTGTTCGATTCTGTCGAGTTTTACCATATTATTCACCTCAATATACGTAAGCGAGTAGCTTACCACCTATGCGGGCATCTTTTGCATCATAGTGATGCATGATACCGGAGTTCGTTGTTAGAATGAGAAGACCAAAGTCTTGAGCAGGCAAGTAGCGTGTCTCCCATTGGTCGTATTCTTGTCGGCGAATGCTGTGTCGTGGCTTAACGGTGCCACAACGGTTGATTGCGCCGCGTAATTCGACTAAGTAAGTGCCGCCACGACCGTTTTCTGTTCGGTCAATGGAGCCAACATAGCCTGATTTTTGCATAATTTCAAGAACATTACCAAGCAGTTTTGAAGCTGGTGCAAGTTCAACATTGAACTTACCTGCTTGCTCTGCATTGTACATCTTGATGAGTGCGTCGTTGAGTGGATCAAATTGCATATCTTTCTCCTCCTTAATTCATTTTCTTAAAGCCAATTTCTGGAGCGACATCTCGGAAACACTGTCGGCACAGGCGTAGCCCGTGACGGCGTATCATTCCCCGGCGTCGTCCACAGCGTCGGCAACCAATGGTTCGTCCAATTCTTTCTCCGTGATCTCTTGCCATATTCATTCCTCCATGATAGTGATGCCAAAGGTTTCTGTAAACCAGGCACGTGATTCGTCTGCGTCTAAGCGATGACCCATTCCGACCTTCGCCTTTGCTCGGCGACGACGGCTGACACGGTGGCCAGGTCGTTCAAGAACAACGGTAATGTCCATTCCATAAATTCCAATATCTGGGTCATACTTCTGGCCCGGGAAATCTGTGTAGTCACGAATACCGAAAGAAAGGTTACCTTCACGATCGAAGTTCCATGATGGAATCATGTTTTCTCGAACCCAAAAAGCATCGGTCAAGAATTTGGTGATGGCTTCCTTGTTCCTCATGGTTGCCTTACAACCAATTGGTGCGCCTTCACGGACCTTCAAGTCACGGTTTTGAATGCGGCCAAGTGTGCGTTGTGGCTTAACACCAGTCACAAGTTCGAGAACGTTCTCGGCGTTGACCAGGCGTTCTCCACCTTCTCCAACACCAATGTTAACGCTCACTTTCGTGATACGAGGCTTGGTCATTGCATTTACTGCGTCACTCATTCAACCACCTCAGTGTGTGGGAGAGGAGCGTCACCAACGGTGAACACATTTGAAGCAATAGTTCCGAAGTCGTCAAATTCAACTTCATTCGGCATGCTTGAGCGCTTAACATCGTATGCCTTCATGTTTGCAAATCCGCCAACGTGAGCACCACCGATAAGGTAGCAGCGAACGCCTTCAACGAACTTGATGTGTTCGATAATCTCTTGACTTGGCAAAGCAAGTTTGAGCGAACTACCAGTCGAGTATTCTGAAGCATCATCAACGATGAGGTTACGTCCATCGTGAAGGTTCAATTGAGTTTTGTTCCCCTTGATGGTTGACTTTCCTTCAATACGGCAAACCTTCCATCCTGCTTCATCAGCAGAAATAGGTCGGTAACGAAGTCGGCCATTGTGGTCAAGGACACATCGGAAGTTGTCTTCACCAAGAGTGAGGACATCCATGAGGCCAACACCGCGGCGAACATCTTTACAAACTCGGCCGTCGATAAGAGCGTGACCATTGTGCAAGATGTGTCGAACTTCACGAGTGGAGCGAGCGTATCCGAGAACATCTCGAATGACTAAACTAATCGGCATGCACAATTCAAGTGAATGTGCACCAGGAGTTGGGCGTGTTACCCAAATACTGGTCTTACGTGGAAGAGGCCAGCTACGGGGCATGGCCAATCGCTTCAAGTGGTTACTGCTTCCCATCTTTTTCAACTCCTGTTACCGGTAAGTTGCTGAACACGCAACTTGTCTGTTTCGTCAAGTTTGACGACAACGACATTGGAAGAGTGGACCGGGACCGCCTCTTCTTTGTTATCGGCCTTGCTGGCCTTGGCACCTTCAATGTAAAGGCGACCCTTTTCTGAATCTATTCGGATGACAGGACCCGTCAAAGGGTCTGTTCCGCGCTTTCCACCGTGTCGCTTTCCGCCGTTAGCGAGATCGCCACGGGTTACACGCACAGTATCTCCGACACGAACGGTAACGGTGCGAACAGCATCGAATCGTGCATCGGGTTTGTCAAGTTGTAGACGAGCAGAGATACGCTGACGCTTCTCGTGAAGAGGAGCGTTGAAGTGTGCCTTGCGTTGTTTGTTTGGTTTCATACTTTTTACCATAATCTCACCTCAAATAATTTGCTTTGCGTTTGCCGCAATACGAGGCCAGCGTTCTGCTGCCTCACGGGAAACTGGTCCCTTGATGTCCGACCCTTGGACGTCACCTTTTTCATTGGTGATGACACAAGCATTGTCTTCGAATTGAACCCAGGTTCCATCGACACGGCGGAATGGGCGGCGCTGACGAATAATGACAGCATCGAACATTTGTCGGCGTGTTTCAGGTGTTCCCTTCTTGACAGAAACCTTGGCAAGATCGCCAACGCCACCAGCCGGGTATCGGCGGATGGTGTTTCCAAGTCGGAGAATGTTGATAATTTGAACAACCTTAGCACCGGTATTATCAGCGACGTGAAGACGTGCTGCGGTAGGTAGACCACGGGTTTGCTTACCTGCAATTCCACGCATTAAGCCTCACCTCCAGAGTTTTCAATGACACAGAAAGAAATCGTCTTCGAAAGAGGACGGCATTCCATGATTTTGACTGAATCGCCGACGCTGACTTCGCCGATACATGTTGGCAAGTGTGCGGAAACAGCACTTGTTCGCTTTTCGTATCGTTCATACTTGTCCATATAACGAACATTGTGACGCTTGATGGTAATCGTTTTCTGCATACCAACGTTCGATACGGTTCCTTCAAGCACTTGACCGCGCAAGCGAAGGGACCCATAAAACGGGCAGTTTTCGTCTCCATCCCACTCACCGGCGGGGTTTTTTACATCAATTCCAATATCTCGCATGGTATCAGGCCTTCCTGTATTTTCGTTGGGTCCTATCTTCTGGGCGCTGACCCACGAGGGCGCCTCGAATGACAACATCGCTGTTGTCAATAGTGAATGTGATTGCGGCCTTGCCAAGAGTGACTTCAGCGTCACCTTCGATAAGAACCAGGGTGTTTTTGGTTTCGTCAAGAACGATTCCGGAGCGACCAACAAGAGTCGGGTCTGTGGATTCAACGACGTTCAATGTCGTTCCAATCCATGTTGTATTGTAGATTTCCATATCATCGCACCTCCACATTAAATCCGTTATTCTTGAGTACGCCTGCTGCTTTCTTTTTGTGATCGCCTTGAAGTTCTATTGTTCGTCCTTTTACTGTTCCGCCTGCTGCACATTTGTTTTTGAGTAATTTTGCGAGTTGATTAATGTCAATAGCTGAGTCTTCGATACCTTCCACTTTTGTTACGATTTTTCCATAGCGTCTTCGGTCGGTTGATATGATGGCTTTTTGTTGTTCTTTGGCTATTTCTTGGCAAATGCAGAGTTCGTTTGGGAGTCCACAAGTGTTACAGATAGCCGCCATTGTTTTCTTCTCCTTTTTTCATCAGTTGTTATTCAAATGTGTTTTGAGTCGAGCGATACTTCGGCGTGTAGCCTTGTATGCTCCGATATTCGAGGGTGTTCCACCAAGTGCTTTTTCAGCACGAAGTTGAAGCAACTCTTCTTGAAGTTCAAGAAGGCGAGATTCGCGAGCTTCTTGGCTCATCGAAGCGATTTCACGGTTTGATACGTGACTCATTGACTCGCCTCCGCAGGTGCTGCTGCAGCTTCTGCTGCTGCTTGCTCTTCACGAATTCGAAGTTCTTCATCGGAGAAGATACTGATTTCGTGAGGTAGACGTGTTCCTGGTCGCATGATTTCCACAGTGACACCAATGGTTCCAAGTTTCTTAACGGCGACTGAGTAGCCCTTGTCCATGTGCTGTAGAGCAGTTTCACCGCAATACTTGACGTGCCCAAGAATAAACTTCTGAGTTCGGTTTCGAGAACCTGTCAATTTACCAGCAACGGTGACAATAACGCCACGAGCACCAGATTCCATGATGTTCTGTGCTGCGCTAGCACCAGCACGACGGTAATACCAGCCACGCTCGAGAGCAGATGAGATTTTTTCAGCCATAACTTGAGCATTCAATGTTGCAGCCTTTCGGTCGATTTCCTCAACTTTGAGTTTTGGATTTTCGATAGCGAATTCTTCATTGAGGCGCTTTTGAAGTTCATTGATGATTTTACCCTTACGGCCAATAACCATACCTGGGCGTTCAGCATGAACAGTAACTTCAGTTCCTTGAGGAGTTCGTCGAATAACCAAGTCACCAAAACCAGAGTTCTTGGTGTTCTTCATCAAGAATTCCTTGACCAGAAGGCGTTCGACGTTACGGTTAACGATTGTTCGGAGTGTACTTTGTTTTCCTGCCATAATCAATCACCTCAGAAGTCGTCCTCCAACTCATCATCTTGAACAGTAAAGTCTTCAAGGAAAATTTCGAGATTCACTTGGTAGTGATTCGAAGGAGTAGCACGGCCACGAGCACGAGGAATGAATCCTTTGCGGATTTGTCCACGGTGTGCTGCAATGTGTGTAATTTGCATTTCTTCAGGATCTACATCTTCATATTGATGTCGAGCATTTTCCATTGCACTCTGAATCAACTTGATAATAGCACGGGAGCCCTTGACTGGGTAACGGCCTGGACCGATTTTTCCTTTGCGGTGACCGACCATGGAAGGTCCAGTTCGCTTCTTTTTCTTGTTGCCGCTTCCAAGACGGAATGGAACTGCAGCTGCCTTTCGACGAATGTCTGCACGGTCTGAATCAATCTTGAGAACTTCATTAAGGAAAGCGATTGCTTCACCTGCCTTCATGTTCTTGACATATCGGCATATTTCGAAACAGTGCTTAACGTGCATGTCCATGTTAACTGCGCGAGCAGTTGCAAGTCGGCTACCTTGGAGTAATTGCGTGTAACCCTTTTGAGGATTCTCACGGCGCTTTGAACGGCGGTCTAATTGTGTCTTTACCATACATCACACCTCACTTTAGGGCCACGTGCTTCGACGAACGTGTTGCTCCGACACCAGGTCCGCTGTGAGCGACGCCTCTTCGGGTAATTGCGAATTCACCAAGATAATGACCAATCATTTCTGGCTTAATTTCAACTGGAACGAATGTTTGTCCGCTGTAAACAGAGATGGTCTTTCCAACAAATTCTGGAAGGATTGGCATATCACGGCGGTGTGTTCGAACGGTCTTGCCGTTTGAACGGCGAACTCGGTTGAGGAAGTGTTCATTCTCTTCAGAGAATCCTCGAACCATCGAACGACGAGCTCGGGCTGAAAGAACAGTAGCAATCGAGTTTGCAGATGGGTCATCTTCCGGAGGGAAGAGTGGGAATTGAGACAATTCCTCGACAGAGTATCCACGATAGGTGAACTCTTTCTTTACACGGCCAGTGGTCGTCGAAAGGCGCTTACGTGCCTTACGTCGGCTGGCTTTAGGGGTCATAAAGGACTTCTTCTTCTTACGTGCCATAATTCATCACCTCAAATTTTCTTACCTCGGCCTCGACCAGTTCGGCTTGGTGCAATCAGACCGACCTTAGCACCTGGAGGGGTGCCACGAGCGACTGAGTTTGGACCGTGAACAGCTTGGTGGTTTCCACCACCGTGAGGGTGGTCGACTGGATTCATTGCAACACCGCTTACGTGTGGGAAGAGCTTACCACGGGCCTTGGCCTTGTAGTAAGCAGCACCAGCAGTTCGCAGAGGCATTTCATCTCGGCCGTGTCCAGCAAGAACGCCGATTGTTGCACGGCAGTTTGCAGGAAGTTCACGGAGAGATCCTGATGGCATTCGAACTCGAACTTTGTCGCCAATTCGTGCTTCGATGTAACACGAGTTTCCAGCAGCACGAGCAACCTTGCCACCGTCACCAGGACGAAGTTCAAGATTGTTGATTGCGGTACCTTCTGGGATGTTTGCCAGAGAGGTAATGTTACCAGGTCGGAGGGCTGCATTGTCTCCAATTGCAACACTCGCACCAACAGACAATCCTTCAGTAGCCACAACGAGTGTGGACTCACCGTCAGGCAACTTCATTCGAGCAAGGGGTGCTGAATGAACAGGGCTGTGGAGTAATTCTGTAATCTCACCAACAACACCATCAACGCGAGGCATGCGGTTCGCACCTGGGAACCGATGGCTTGCAACACGGTATCGTGGAGAGGAACCTTTTCGTTGTGCACGTATTCTCTTACCCATGATAAATCACCTCAGAATGCTCCCAAGCGCATTGCTGCGTCTTCTGCGTCATAACCTTCGGCAAGCTTTACGGAAGCGTGCTTGCCGTGTTTGGAGTTTCGAACGTTGACTTTTGCCACTTCGACTTCGAAGATGGTTTCAACTGCACGTGCGATTTGATCTTTAGTTGCGCTGCGTCGAACGATAAATTCGAGACGGTCCTCGGTTGTACGAGCTTCCATCGATTTTTCAGTCAACCATGGTTGAATAATAATGTCGTATGCATTCATGATGTTCACCTCAGTTGAGTGCCTCCACGGCATCTTTTGTAAAGACGGTCAAACGACCAATATCGCCACCAGGTGCCAAATCTTCAGCACACAGGTCTCGAGCAGCCACTACATCGACACCTGGAAGGTTTCGAGCAGCTTGTGCCAATCCAGACTTCTCCTTGACTACTAGGAGGATGGACTTTGGAGTTTTGTGAACACGCCCACGCATGGTAGCTTTACCAGCACGGATGTTTCGTCCGTCACGGGCTCGGTTCAAATCGTCACCAAGACCAATTTCGTTGAAGATTGCAATGACTTTACGAGTTGCCGAGCCATGATTGAATGTCTCGATGTTGAACTCCTCTGTCTTTCCATCTCGGACTTCGGAATAATTGCCCAGAACAAGAGGTAGACTGGAGATTTCTTCAGAGAATCGGTGACCACGGGAACTGACGGTCTCAACAGAAGTTGTTGCAGACAGTGCAGAGTCTCGAGCGATACGTCGTTCCTTGAGATTGAGTTTTCGACCCCAGTTCTTTTCGACCTTTGGTCCGTGAGCACGGCGACCACCCTTAGTGTGTGGATTTTGTGCTGCACGGCTTTGACCGGTTCGGCGCATAATTCGTGAAACACCACGACCCTTGCCCCACCATTCGACGGAGTGCTTCATACCGGCCATTGGTGCACGCTTTCCAACGTGAGCACGTGAACCGTATGCTTGGCGGCGGTTAGCACGGCTTGAAGCAACTGCCAACTTGATAAGATCAGTTCGGAGTTCGGTAGAGAAGGCTTCCGAGAGCGTGACTTTCTTTCCGTTTTCAACGGAAATTTCGAAATTCTCTTGGAGTCGACCTGCATCAACTTCGTCTTGACTGACTGTGTTTGTAATATCGAGAACATTGACCTTCAACTTCAGACCCCCTGCTTGGATGATGTACTTACATAGGTAATTTCGTAAGGTGGTAGGTCCTTGTCGGAACCACGTGTAGCGTCTCGGAAACGAATCAAACGCTTTGCTGGTCCTGGGACACTTCCCTTAACGAGAATATAATCGGAATTGACTTCACCGTAATGGAGGAAACCACCAGCCGGAGAAATAGCATGGTCTTCAGGAGATGCGACACGAAGAATACGCTTGTTGTATTCTGTACGTTGGTGATATCCTGTTTGACCACCTTGACGAATTGACTTTCGAACATACCCGTCACCGAAAGCACCCATGTTACCGTGCTGTCGGCGTTTCTTGGAGTTCTTGTGTGATTGCAATTTACCACCGAAACGCTTGATGACACCTTGCCATCCGTATCCCTTGGTAACTGCTACGATATCTGTGAGGCCACCTTCATCGAAAGCGTCTGCGAAAGAGTATTCTTCGCCCAACTTTTCCTTAGCGTAAGCGAGCTTCTCTCCAATGGTACCACCATCAAGACCGATTTCCATGATGTCTGGAGTCTTTGAGGGAAGGCTGGAGACGGATGCAGGTTGAGTTGCGACAATAAGACGAACTTCGACCAAGTCAGCTTTATCGAGATTCTCGAAGTGCTTTTCTGAGTCGTGTTCTTTGCGCTCTGGTAGGCGCTTGAAAAGATCAGGGAATGCTTCGCTGATTTGACTTGCATCTGCCCATGCTTCACCTGCTGCTTGCTTACCATATGCGTTCATGGTATATCCACGGACGCCGAGAATACGCATTCGTGGGCATTCTACAACAGTAACTGGGACACGAACTTCTTGTCCAGCTGAAAGGCTTCTTGGGTTTAAATCGCGAGCAAGTATGTGGGTCATGCCTGCTTTCCAGCCGGCAAATCCTTGCATTCTCACTTCGCTCGCATCGGTTGTAGGCCACGATTTAACCAAACCAAATGTACGGCTAGCACGCTTTCGCGGACTAAACGCCATCGATCCTCTTCGTGGGTGACTTTTCTTTGCCATGTGGATTCCTCCTGTGTTTTATACAGCGCATTGGCCCCACCGTGGGGGGGCATACGAGGGCTCTCCAGAAAGGAACAGCCGTGACACTGCGCCCCATCCCCACGAGTGGGGGACGAGACAGTAGGGGTCCTCGGGGGATGGCCCATTGTGTCTGGCTGCTCACCTTTGAGCAACCAACCGACTTACCTCCCGTATATGAGTGGTTCGGTCAGCAAAAGAGGAGGAGTAGCGTGAACGGCCCTCGAAAAGAGGTAGAATTTCCTCCTCTTTAATCAAACCGTAATCACTTTCACATGAGGGAGTCCACAGTATCCTTTTGAACCCTCGACTCGAAACACTTCACATGGCAGTGGTTGTTCATCCTTATTTGAAGGACGGTGTGAACGCACGTGCCTATCAAATGATGACCCTACGTAATGCCTTAGCTGCTTCAACGTTGATGGTCATGCCCACGGGTTTTGGAAAAACGGCCGTCGAGTGGATGGCAATGGCTGAAGCATTACGATTGAACAATGGTAAAATCCTCCTTTTGGCCCCAACTACGGGATTGGTCGAACAACAACAACGCATGGCTCGAGAGATGCTGAACCTCGATCCCGAATTAATTCAAACCTTCACAGGCGATATTGCTCCAGCAAAGCGACCACCGGTTTGGAAGGCAGCACAAATCATCATGGCGACCTCTCAGGTCATTCGAAATGATGCCGTTAACGGTTCGATAGACCTGGCAGAGGTCAGTTTACTGATTGTTGATGAAGCGCACCATGGTACCGGGAAACACGCCTATGCGCAAGTCGGGAATTTGTATCGAGAGGCCCATATACATCCACCGTTGGTATTGGGCGCTACTGCAAGCCCAGGTTCATCTGAACAGAATATCATGGAAGTTATCCGAACTTACGGTTTTGATTGCTTGGATGTTTCTCGTAAAGAAGACGCTCTTCTACAACCTTATGCTGTAGACATGAGTACGATTCCTCACCGATTACCGCTACCAGATACACTGAAAACCCTCCTCCACCCCCTCAAAGAACACTTTGACCAAGAGGCAAAACATCTCCAAGAACTTGGTTTCCTTTCACCGACAACATACATCTCTGGAAAAATGATTGATGAGGCGCAACGACGCGCGAGTCAAGCCATTCAACGTCGAGACGTTCGTGGATACGACGCTGCACGCAGAATTGGCGACTTACGGCGCACTCACATCCTTCTCGACCTTATTCAAACTCAAGGTATGAAGGCTGCATTGTCTTTTCTCAATCGAGCAGAAGAGGATGGGCGAAGTGGAGAACGAACGACAAATCGGTTTGTGGCAAAACCTGCTGTTCACCAATTTCGCATAGCTTCAAAAGATATTCCTGAACTCCATCCAAAACCAAAATACGTTTACGACTTAGTCCAACAGCAAATCAAAGAACATCCAGAAAGCAAAATCATTGTGTTCACTGAATACCGAGATACAGTGGAAAATATTGTATCTCTCCTCGACTCTATAGAATCAGTGGTAGCAGACAGATTCATTGGCCAGTCAGGGAAAGGAAAGAGAAAAGGCATGACCCAAAAGCAACAACTGAAACAATTACAGCGATTCAGAGACGGCCAGATCAATGTCTTGGTAGCGACCTCAGTAGGTGAAGAAGGATTAGACGTTCCTGCTGCGGAACTCGTCATTCTGTATGAACCGGTCCCGAGTGCAATACGAGCGATTCAACGTCGAGGCCGTACTGCTCGTCAACAAGCCGGAACAGTTCACACACTACTTGCAGAGGGGACACGTGATGAGTATGTTCAACTTGCTGCAGAAAAGCGGGAACTGCGCATGTACCGCTTGTTAAAGAGAATTAAAAGCCGTGGTTTACTTCCATCTCGGCCACCCCCAACTGATGAAGTGTTTGAGTTCTTCTCCATTCGAAGTGATGAAGGTGAAATAAGCGTCTCTGAATTCATCGAACAGCAGCAAAGAGAGATTGCTCTCAAATACGTACGCAAAGAACCAGAGCCTCAAGTGAACCCAACCGAGAAGAAGCAGGAGCGAGGTCCACCGGTCATTGCACCATCTGAACGCCGACACAGTCAACAGATGGGTTTGGAACAGTTTGCGGAGGCCGTAAAGACCGTTGAAAGGCCGAAACAAAAGTCAGAAAATCTTCGCACGGACTATCCTGCACCAATCCTCGATGGACAGTCCCATCGCCAACAGGAAAACTTAGCCTCTGCAGCTGCTTCGGCAGTGGTTGAAGATATGAAAACAACCGAACACGAAGGCGTTGCAATAACACTTGACCATCGTGAAGCATCTTCAACACTGGGGCCTTATTTGCGAAGTTTAGGCGTTACGATACAGTTCAGTCACCTTCTACATGGAGACATACGAATCTCAGATAGAATTCTCATTGAGAGGAAAACTGCACGTGATTTAGTTCAATCATTAACAGATGGCCGCCTTTTGCAGCAATGTCGAAGGCTTTCAGCCGTCGCATCAAGACCGATGCTGTTGATTGAAATTGGACAAGGCCATGGCCAATTTGTCCACCCAAATGCGGTACATGGAGCTCTTGCCCATGTCGGTCTCGACCTTGGAATACCGATTATGATGACGAAGAGCCCTGAAGAATCTGCACACTTCCTCGCTGCTGCCGCAAAACGAGAGCATGATTTGATTGAACGTATGGCCACTTCTGCTCTTCGTAGATCAGAGCGTTTTGAAGATGAAAGAAGTCTCGAGCGAGCAATATCTGCTGCTTTGGCGGAGATCAAAGCACTTGAACTCGGAGAGGACTTCGAAACACCGCTTGCTAATCGATGGACAGCATTCCAGCAATCGGAATCAATGGATGTTCTCTCAGCAATACCTGGAATCGGTAGAAAGAAGGCGGAATCCCTCATTACGACCTTTTCCACTATTTCTGGCGTGTTTGCAGCCAGTGCTGAAGAACTCAGTGCTTGTGACGGTATCGGTACTGCAAGCGCACTTGCTGTGTTTGAGATGCTTCACGGGTGATTAACCACCGATGACCAGTGCACGTGTTCGGAGTTGTGCAAACCGATCAGGGTAATGACCCAAGGCAAAGGCGACTAATTCTGCCAGATGAAGAATCGGCATTGTGGTGTCTTTGCGAGCAATTTTACCGGCCTTGGATTGGTAAGAGTCAAGGTTGGAATGAGATATCGTGCAAGCAGAAACAATCACATCTGCTCCGCTGCTTTTTGCATCTGAAAGAACGGCTGCTGTCATTCGCATAACGGGTTTGTTAATGGTGAGCAAAGCAGGAGCACCGACGCTTTGGCACTTCAAATCATATTCAACAGGAGTTCCACCCAAAGCGGTAATCAGTTGTTCCATGTATGTTGGCATGAATGGGTCATCATCCCCACAGGCTCCTTGGCGTTGCATATTTGGGCCATAGTATGCCGCAACGTTCAATCGAAGTGGATTGACAACTGCATCGTTGATTTTGTCAAGACCAATTTCCTCGACCAAGTAATGCAACAAATGCCGTGATTGTGATTCGCCCATATATTCCACACTGGAAGTTCGTGCAACGATGTTATTGACGTGGTTTGCAAAACCGATGTCCTCTTTGAATTCATCAATCGTATCGCACATGATGCCGTGACTGGTGGCGCATGATGTCAAAATATCAAGGCCCTTTGATTCGGCCAAAGCGAGATTTCTAGCAACTAAAGCGTGTTGAAGCTTAGGCGATGATTGTTTGATGATGTTCGCACCATCGCTGCTGGCTTTTGGAATCTCGATTAATGAGATGCCGAGAGTTTTACACAGTGGTTGGATACAGTCTTCTACTTCCGAAGATGCCGCTCGGGCAGTATTCCCGGCATAGTATGCAATCTTTTTAGCCGCCATAGAATCGCCTCAGAACCTCTGATCAATTTCGTTGAACAGATTTACAACTTCATGGTGAGAAGCCACTTTGCTGTTAATCATGTTCGGAATCTTGCCGATTCCAGCAGGTGGAGCCAGAAGTGCTTGTAGGCTACGGAATGGCGGCGCACCGGTTCGGGTGAAACCAAGGAACATTCGTGCAGATACGCCATCAAAGATGTTACTTAAGAGGCCGACAGGTCCGAGGACTTGGCGGTAAAGGGTCGTTTCATTGACGTTTCCGCTCCACTTCACACTGCGCCCATACCATTTGACAAGACGGCCATGAGGGCCGGTGTAATTCGTTGAGTTCAGAATTTTTCCTCGTGCTGTGTTGAGTGCTTTCGAGGCTGTTCGTCCATCAGAGCCGTAGCGGGCGACGGATGAGAAATCAGCCTCAGACCAAACACCGTGTTCGCTTCCAAGAGAGTGCATCAAATCATTTTGTTGAGATTCCCCAGTTCGAGGGTCGATACTTCGAGACCATTGCTGAAGAAGGATTCCAGGACCCTTGTATTCCGAGTCATACGCAAAGGTGTCGGACATTGATTGAAGCAATTGATAAGAAACAACGTCAGTCATTGAGTGAAGTGTCGCTGCAGTTGCAATCTCCATAGTACCCATTGCGTTTCCGTTGAGGAGCGTGTGCCCGTCTCGAGGATCGGCTCGCAACCATGGTTTGGCGGCAACACGATTCGTCTCAAAAGAGGAATAATCAACAATCAAATCACGAATTACTGGATAACCAGGAAGTGGTTCAATCTTCAAAACGCCACCGTCATTGACCAGTTCGCTGATTTGAATCAAGTCAGCAAGGACAATTCGACCGTTTACCCGTAGACCTGTGGTTGGACTTCCGTTTCCATTACCTCGGCGGAATGCCAAACTGCCGTCAACATCGTGTTGAACGGCAACGAGGAGGTCTTCAACGGTTGCGTGCCCTGGAACTGCACAAGCGATGGTATCCCATCCAGTGTCAGATGCTGCAGGACAGTAACGGAATAAAGAAAGGGTGATTGATAAGTCCTGTTGGATAATTGAGGCAGGAGTGAAATCACCAGAGACGACTTCTTCTCCAGAGCCGGAGCCGTATTCTTTCATTTCATCGAGAAGAACTTCTTGGAGAGTGCCGGATTCATCGACACAAGCAATCATTGGAAGGGCTTCTTCGACCCATTGACTCCAAGGTGTGTCAAAATCAACATCACAGAGTTGTATGGAATGGACTCGGTTCGCACCAAGTGCGACGTATTTTTCATCCCAATCGGTTCCTGCTTTACAGAATTCATCGTATGCAGTATCACCTATAGCACAGATACTGAAAGAGACTCCATTGAGCGAAGGAGATTGTGAACTCACCGATTGCCAGAGTGTTTCAGCATTATCAGGCATTTCTCCCTCACCCCATGTAGAGGTAATGATGAGCGTCCGCTTGTGGTTACCAAGCGCTGCTGGGTCAAATCCATCCATGTCGTAGACTGTTGGAACTAAACCGTAATTTGATGCGAGTTTTGCCGTCTTTTCAGCCAGTCCTGCTGCGTTTCCGGTTTGAGAACCGAAGAAGATAGAAAGAGAACGGTCGCCACCGCCCATGAGTGCTTGCAGAGCGTCACTACCGCCTGTTGCTACTGCGGCAGCCGCTGCTGGAGGTGCCGCTGCGACAGCTGCTGCTGGAGCGGCTTCTACAACTGCTTCAGCGGCGACTTCACCTTGAATTTCATATTTGATGATTTCAACAGGACACGCTTCCGCAGCCTCGAGAATCATATCACCGTAATCTGCACCGGTAGAGCCAGACATACCTGCGCCACCGACGTTACGATCAAGTTGACCATCAAGGCGGACTGCGGCTATAATTTCCGATGTATCTTCTGAAACGAGAAACACTTCAGGACATATGTCTTGACAAGCGTCGCATGTTATGCAATCTTCTTCAATCCATACCTTTGCTACAATGGCCATGTAAATCACCCACACTTACGTCGTCGTAAGCAAAGTTTCCCACCATGCAGGGGCCTTTCAAGGTTCGCATATAACCGTGTGACAGAAGGGCCACCTTTCAGCAAAATTTCTGTGCCGTAATACGCAGGAACTGAGGTTCAACTTCACATCTGGAAGTCGCCCATGCCACCCATGTCACCCATGCCGCCGTCCATCGAAACACCCTTCGATGAAATGACGTCATCAATTCGCAGAATCATGATAGCAGTTTCTGTTGCAGATTGGATTGCTTGTTCAACAACGCGCATTGGTTCAACGACGTTGGCTTCTTTCATATCGACAACGCCACCTTCATAGACATTGATACCTGCATGTGATTGACCATCAGCATGCGCTTTACGAAGTTCAATGAGAGTGGTAACGGGGTCAAGACCTGCATTTTCAGCAAGTGTTCGGGGAATGATTTCCAAAGCAGATGCAAAAGCCTCGATTGCCATTTGTTCTCGGCCACCGATGGTTTCCGCATAGGTTCGAAGGTCTCGTGAGAGGGCGGCCAATACACTGCCGCCACCGGTGAGAACTGCTCCGTCTTCCCAAGCCACTGACACAACGCCAACTGCATCGTCAAACGCTCGGCGGATTTCATCGACTACGTGCTCGGTTCCACCACGAAGGAGAACCGAAACGGACTTTGCTTCTGGACAGCCTGTGATGAACGTCATATCAGATTCTCCGATTTTTCGCTCTTCGACTTTAGCAGCATGACCGAGGTCTTCTGGCGTAAGGTCGTCAAGATTTGTCACAATTCGACCTGCAGTCGCTTTTGAGAGTGCTTCCATGTCTGATTTCTTTGCTCGACGGATCGCAAAGATTCCAGCTTTGGACATGTAGTGCTGAGCTAATTCATCGATGCCTTTCTGACAGATAAGAACGGTAGCACCAGAGGCTTGAATCTTATGAACAAGCCCACGGATGTAGTTTTCTTCTTCTTCAAGGAAGAGTGAGAGTTGATTCGGGTCAGTAATCTGGATTTTAGCGTCGACCTCTGTCTTCTTCACCTCGATTGCAGAATTGATAAGGGCGATTTTCGCATCGGCCATGGTACGAGGCATTCCAGCATGAACGCGCTCTTTGTCCAAGAGAATACCATCGATGAGTGATGAATCTTTAATTGAACCACCTTGTCGCTTTTCGACTTTGATATCCGAAAGATCCACGATTCGCTCATCGTTTTCAATAATGCCAACTGCGTTAACTGCTCGCACACAAATATCAGCCATGAAACTCTTGACTGCTCCTGCAGACTTGCCGGTCAGTGCAGTCTTAGCGACTTCCATGAGAACTGAATCTTGGTTTTCGGTAGAGATACCATGTGCTTCGAGAAGTTCAACAGCCTTTTCTGCTGCCAAACGGAATCCTTCACAAATTACAGTTGGATGAACATTCTGTTCAATGAGGTCTTCGCTACGCTTGAGGAGTTCCCCAGAGAGCACTACAGCAGAGGTCGTTCCATCATAGCAGTGTTGTTCTTGGGTCTTCGCCACTTCGATAATCATCTTTGCAGCAGGATGGTCAATATCCATTTCTTTGAGAATGGTTGCGCCGTCATTGGTGATGACAACATCGCCCATTGAATCGACCAACATCTTATCCATACCTTTGGGACCAAGTGTCGAGCGAACTGCATCTGCGACCGCTTTTGCAGCTGCAATGTTGTTCGATTGAGCAGTTCGTCCACGTGTTCGTTGTGTTCCATCCTTCAAAATGAAGATTGGTGCTTGTCCATTTCCATACATGATAACGTCTCCGTTGCAACTTTGCCGAGGGCGAGTCAGCCTTGAACCCTACGCTTGAGGTGAACTGACGATTCAAGCCTGTCCGTTTTGCTCAAGCCACATCTGTCCGTAGACATTCCATTGGTCCATTGTCCAGCCATCTGGCAACCCAGAAGCAGGAACTGGCGGGGCAGTTTCTGCTGTACCAAGAGCCGGTGTTGGCGCTACCGGTGCAGCCGGTGCTGGAGCAGGTGGCATTGCTGCGGGTGCAGCAGCTGGAGGCATACTCGATGGAGCTTGGTAAGATGCACCAGCGACTGGAACGGTCGGTGCGGCAGCGACTGCGCCGTAAGTTGCTTCAACGCTACCTTCGTAACCTTCCGCACCCCATCCGCCGTAATCGTCTTCTTCATCCTCCTCTGTGAGGATTCGGAAAATCACACCAATACCAACAAGGAAAATACTGATGAATCCAAGCCACATAAGAATTGAGACAACGTCGATTCCACTGGAATCAGAGTCTGCACCATCATCAGAGGAGGCTCCTGTTTCAATCAACTGCAATTGCAATGTGGTGCTAGCTGCATCACTCACCGTCTGAGATTGAGCCCATAAAGTAAGGTTGGTGAAAAGCGAAGGTTGGCCAAGGTTATCCAATGTAACTTGTGAAACAGTGAAGATGACAGTGACTTGACGTTCTTCTTCGACAGCCAAGGAAAAGGTTCGGTCACTGTTTGCGATTCGTGATTGAATCCAGTTTGACGAATCACCGTTGTCCAAATTCATGGAAACCGATTGTGCTGTCGTGTATTGATTTCGGACTGTGACCGTCATCGACCAATCTTCGAAAGGTTCAGCCTCATCGATAACCAACATTTCTGTTGGAATGATTTTGAGCCAGTTCTGCGACCCAACAAGATATGTCGAGGAGCCGGTAGCACTGATATTTGCATCATTCACACTCGTGGCGATGACACCAAGTGTTAGTTGGCCTTCTGTTCCGTCAAGGAACGAGAAACGAACAGATACATTGTAACTTGCACCAGTCATAATTTCGGGTGTTTTTCCATCATAGAGGTTTGTATATTCAGCAACCATTCCAGTTGGGAGCTCAAAGGACATTGCGAAGCGGTCAACACTGTTACCGTCGTTTCGCACTTCAAAAGCCATGGTTTGAGGTGATTCACCAGGAATGTAAGATTGATCTGCATCTTCGTCTGAAACATGAACTGCAGCGGTATCAAGGATGTCTACCGTCATTCCAATTGAAGCAGACACACTTGAATCTTCAACGCTTGTCACAGTGACCGTCAAACCATACAAGCCAGGGCTAAGTCCGATTGGCATAGGGAGGTTCAGTTGAATGATTGAAGTGCCATCCCAAGCGTCCATTACAGCAGTTTGGCTTGCAGCAAGGTTTGCGCCAAGTTGCCAGTTTTGCTGGGTGAGAGAAATATCATATTGTTCATCGTCATTACCAGTGTTGGAAATAGAGATGTAGACTTTCTTGGCGATACCGTTTGCCGCACCTGAGAAATCGGTTTGGTCGGTATCAAGTGAGACCTCTCTGTAGATTGGGACATTGATGTTCCGAACCAAGACATCGATACCAAACAATGCGCCACATGAAGGGCATGTTGCACGCAACGTAAACGAAACAGTTCCAGGGTTTGATTCAGATGCAGCTGTGATGTTGAGTTGGAGATTAATGCTCTGTCCGCGACCAACGTAGACGGGGTTTGATACTGGAGCGCCTGTTTCGTTAACCAGCAGTGCATTCCAATCATCTTCGGAAAAGGTTGTGGCGAGATTAAACGAAGCATCTCTGTTACCGGAGTTTTGCAAGCGGAACGGGACCAATCCAGATTCGCCTGGACCCATGGAACCTGCTTGTAGCCCTAACGTTGAAGAAAGAGAAACACCGTATTGTTCAGTTACGCCAACAGGAGCGGATACCCTCGCTTTTTCACCAGAGTTTTGACCTGATGCATCAGTCAACCAGAGTTGCCATGTCAATTGTTGAACATCTGCACCAGCAGGAATACTCAAGTTGACCCAAAGGTCGACTGAAGCACCGCCTTGAATCGGTGGGATGAGAATGCTTGTGTCGTGGTCGCCAACAAGTGTTGGATAACCTGCTGCACTCATGTATACTGCATCTTGGCGAATCATTGGATTGGCTGGGTCCATCCATGTCAAGTTCGAAATGTTCGAGTCAGAGCGAATGGTTGCAGGCGAGTATCCGTTATTGGTTACAACGCAATACAGTGAGAGGATAGCACTTGGAGGGGCAGAATAACCGTTTTCAGGTGCATCGCAGACAACATCCAAAGTATATTCCTGTACTTTACGGACACCAAATTGAATCCAATCATCGACATGGAATCCTTCCGATGCATCGCTGCTATCGCTTCGTAGTACTAATCCCATAGTATACGAGTTTCCGCCAAGGAACACATTTTGATTTGTCACGTATGGGTTTTGCAAGTAGGTGACTTGTGGGTCCCAACTGATGCGAGTCCACTGGTCTGGTGCTTGACTTGGATTGCCTGCACTGATATCGTAAACGATGGATTCGTTGATGTTTTGTGAACCAGAGCCTCTCCACATTTCCAGGGAAACACTGTCGCCAGCTGCGACACTGCCCCACGCTTGGACATGGATTTGAGAAGAAATATAGTTGGATGCATAGAACACATTTCGACAAATAGCAGTCCCGTAAGTATTGGACATTCCAGCATCAAGTTGAGCATTCGTTCCACAATTTTGACCGTTTTGAGAAATGAAGGAATGGACTAAACGGTCGTGGGCATTCGAAGGGTAATTATTGCCTGAAGCCGCATTTCCCCAGTGTTTGGATCCAATTGCTCCACCGGTCAAATCTTCCCAGGAGCCTTGTCCTTCTGCATTTCCTCCGTTGGCAGGATAGCGCGCAGAGATGAAAGTGGAAGAAGACAAAGTAGAACCATCAAAAATGTCCTTCATGATTGCGATAGGAACCGTCTTTTCCAACATATCGTTTTCATTCCGATCATCACCGTTCGAATCCTTATCGAGCATGGCTCGTATAATGAGTCCTCCGGAAAGGTCGTTGGTAGTCGTGTTGAGAATTGAATGTGCTGCGCTTGGCGTCCAAGCAAAGGTTCCTGAATCTTTTTGACCTCCAATGAGGGCGCCAGAAGTCCAAGTGAATGTATCCATAACATAACCGATTGGATGGTAAATTTGTATCATTGCAACCGAAGTCTTTCCTGAGAATGAACTACCACCGCGTTGAATCTCCATTTCGATTTCAATCGTGTCGCCTTCAAACAAATATTCGACAGTTGTCCCATCGGATTGTGTCCACACTTCAGCACTCGAACTGGCGTTTCCAATCGTCAATTGCGAGACAAGCCAATCATCGTTTGAGCCGCCACGTGCCTCGGTAGCACTGACTGGAGCAGCGATACCCAACGTGAGAGTTTGGATGAGCATGAGGGCGGCAAGAGTCAAAGGAGTGATACGACGCATAAGACCAACAGCACCTCCCAGTTTCAAGTGGCATATAGAGATGGCCTTTTTATGACCCCGTAGGGGTCAGTAGAAAAGGACTAGAGTTCTTTGGATTTTCTTAATCCTTTAATCGATGGTTGCTGGAAGTCTGGGATAGAAATTGACTCCGTATCAAGCGAAAGAACCTCTTCCGAGGTAGACGCTTGGTCAAACAAATCACTAATACCTTCGAACTCCAAATCTGTATCGCTGGAAGGCACTGCATCCGTGACGTCATGAATTTGCCCGATGTGGGACACTCCCTCTGAAAGTGATTGCACAGCACCGGGTGCTTGTGTGACAGCTGAAGAGCCAGAAACGACCACACTTGCAGCGTGCATCGCAGAAGTAGCCTTGGTTGCAACAGCAGTCGAAGCGAGCACTGCTGCAGTTGTCGCAGTAGAAACTGCAACACCGGCTCCTTTACCAATAATTTTTGAAGCGGTCGATTGTGGCTTTTTCTCCAATGGAGCCGGACGATAATCATACATCCACTCTGGCGGGTCCGAGGAACCTGCACCGAGTACGGCAATTGTTGTAAACGCAGCAAGAGGCATGACCGCAAGTGCTGTTAACAAATCCAAAAAAGAAGTTTCGGGAATCGAACCTATAGAAAGAGAAGTTTCGAACAATTCTTTTTCTAAGTTAATACTGAGATTAAGGTCAGGGCCCATCCATCCAATTACAGCGACACTGGCAACCCGGCCAAGAAGCCACAGAACAAGTACGGGAGCAAGCCACGAAAGTTTCGTCATCGAAATTAACCACTTTCGAGTGAATGATGCAACTCCGATGTATTTCTCAGCGATTTTCGGATACCAACGCATGACGGTCATGAGCCCGAAGATGTAGACCAAGAGCGCAAGTTCCAAACGCCGGTTTGAATGCATAATTGTATCAGGGATGATGAGAACCAAGAACAGCGGAACCGTAGCAAGCATCACTTGGAAGGGAACCGCCAAAAGAATCAATCCACCATGTGTTGAAAGAATTGTATGTCCATCCACCCAGCGTTCATGAGCCAGGACAGTTAATCGTCCATGTGGTGAGTTCGCGTAATTCTGTCGAGCGATTCGTCGAGATGATGCGTCGCCTTTCTCGCGGCTCAATCCCAAAAACCGAATCCATCCACCTTTCTCTATAACGCGAAGCGGGCGGAATCCACCGAGCATCAATGCCAACAAGAGTGCAATCATCCCATACATCAACGAGGCAGCAGTGATCCAAGGAATCATTTCTTTATCGAAAGTGATCGATGCTTGTTCATTCGCATACGACAATTGGATGAGATACGTAATCGAAAAAGCGACCATTGGAGTCAAAAAAACCTGACAGAACGCGACAAAGGTGAGCCATATACGAGGTATGAGTTTTTTTCGTCTCGCATACCTCCCCATAGTTGTGGCAGATTCATACCTACCTCAAAGATTGCCCTTGAGTTCAATACCGAAACGCTGGTTTTCAAGAAAAGGTTTGACGCCATTACTCTTCTTCATCTTCGACTGAAACCAAAGGATAACCGTCACTCAGCATGAGCCGTAAGAAACCGACAAAGCGACGGTCCTTTCGCTTTCTACCGAGGTCAGGGCGGGGCATATTCGAAAGTTTAGAGTTACAATTGACACAAACGATACCAGCGACTTGCCAGTGGGGAGATGCCCAGTTACAGCAACCTCCACCTTGTTCGGCTTTGTTTGCAATAATCTGTAGTTCAAGGGCCATGTCCTTTGTCCATGGCGGAGTTTGACCTCCAAAAAGAGATTGCAAACGGTTCAAAAGAAACCAACCACCTGAAATCCAAAGGCCAAATCCAAAGGCTGCATTCCCCCATTGAACTGACAAAATACCGACTGTCAAGGGGAGGAATACAACCAACATACCCCACCAGTAAAACATCCGCATGTGTAACACGCGTTGGGTCAAATGCGGTGAAAGAGGAATTGCTTCAGGATGGGGTGGAAAATGGGTGTTGAATCCTCTTGTCCGAGACATCAGAAGAAAAGGGAACCGTGGAAGGGCGTAACCCATACAACCACCAAGAGTGAAAAAACCAACTCCTGCAATCAAACTCATAGAATCACCTGGATGAGGCTTGCAACCGTTGAAGTGTCTTCTCGACCTTGTCCATTCCTCGTGAAATATCTTCTTGGCTAATCGTGAAAGCAAACCGGAGATGACCTTCTCCCGAGGGTCCAAAAGCCGAACCCGGTGAACACAATACACCGTCTTTGAGCAATTCTAAAGCCACTTCTTCAGAACTCATATTTGGGACATCAACCTTGGGGAATACATAGATTGCTCCTTTGGGTTTGTGGCATTCAACGCCTGGCATTGCTCTCAACCTTTCAACGATGAGATCACAACGTTGTTGGAACTCGGCAGAGAGTATGTCTGGATAATCACTTGCATGCTCCATCGCTGCGAGAATAGCATATTGCATAGCATCATTTGAGCACGCCGTAATGTAGTATTGCATCTTGATAATTTGTTGCATTGCCTCGAGGTTTGTCGATGCAATGTATCCCATTCTCCAACCAGTCATAGCAAAGGTTTTGGAAAACGAATTGACAAGGAGGACTCGTTCATATCCAGTCCCCATAAAGGAGACATGTGGCGTATCGAAAACGATTCGGTCATACACTTCATCGGAAATTAACCAGAGGTCATGTTTCTGAGCAAATTCAAGCAATTCATCTCGTTGTTGCTCATCCAGAGTCCCACCAGTAGGATTGCTCGGGAAGTTATACAAAATAGCGACTGTGTTCTCATCAATGAGTTCTTCGAGGTCTTCAGTTCGAGGAATGAATTGGTTTTCAAACAGACATGGATAGAATCGAGCTTCACCACCTGCAATAGAAACATCAGGCCCATACAAGGGGAAGTAAGGTTCTGGTAACAACACATTTTCTCCGGGATTGACCAGCGTCAAAAACAGATTGAGTAAAGCATTGGTTCCGGACATGGTGATGCAGATATTCTGTTCATCCATTCCAGTTTGGTACGACTCCCATGATTCTGCTATTTTCTTACGCAGTGCTGGAAGTCCTGCTGTAGTTGTGTACTTGTTTCGACCATCAAGCATGGCTTGATGAAAAGCCTCAATGGCCACTGGTGGTGGCTGGAAGTCCGGTTCGCCAAGTCCGAAGGAAATAACATCGTCACCAGCCAAGTCAAACATCTTACGAACGCCGGTAGGTTGGATACTCAAAGCCCTGTCACTGAACGTTCGCATACTATCACCGAATCAAGTGGACCTTTTCAAGTCAAGGCAATGAAGAAGCGTCATCCACGCTTTTTATCCACAGGCGTATTCTCTACGAGAATCGCATCAATGGCATCAGCCATCTCTGTATCTGCTTCAATAGCAGCCTCAATTGAAGATTCAGAATCGAGTGGTAAAAGCCCGAGAGGAGTATCGGTTCGAGCAACCCATAACGACCCCACGAGAACGATGACCGCAATGAGTGCACCCATAGCAAAGGTCAGTGTGAAGCCATCAGCCGCCGATGCACTTCCTTCACCTGTTCCCATTACCATTGTCGAGAGAGGAAGTGATTGAACACCTGCGTCGTTGAATCCTCGGATTTCAATGGACTGGTTTCCTTTGTCCAGAGCGTCAAGGTCCAATGCGATGGTCCATGAAAAGCGTTGTAATGCTGCGAGTTGACCACTTGTTTCCTCAAAAGAGGCGCTTTTCCAAGCTCCATTGCCAATTCTATATTCGACTGCACTAACTGAACTTGCTTGACTCCAAGCCATTCCTTCAATGACAAACAAGTCACTTGTAGAGTTTACAGATGCATTGACGATGTGGACTTGAGTAAAGACGTCTACAGCGCCGGTTAAGTTCTGTTCTTTGAGCAAGAAAGCCATTTTCGTAGCCTCATAGGCATCGGCCATACCCCATCCGAAGTCACGGTTCCAGAACGGATCTACATCAGGTTGAGTTGCTTCGCCTCGACGTTCTGCTGTAAGTTTGAGGATTTCTTTTATTTCAGCAGGAGAAAGTTCTGGATTCGCTTCAAGCATTAAAGCCATAATTCCGGAAACTGCTGGTGTAGCATAGGAAGTACCTGAACCACGGCTCGTGTAGCCGTTATCAGCAGCATCGCCACCCAGGAAGTTGTTGCATGTTCCACTTGTCACACATCCTTCTGCTTGAATGATGTTGGAACCTGGTGCTGAAAGTTCTGGTTTGAGTTCGTTGAGTGGATTCCCGTCACCGTTATCTGCACGTGGTCCTCGAGATGAATATCCAGCAATGGTATCATCAGCACGGTTAACGGTGTTCAAATCATCTGTTGCTCCGACGGTAACAGAAAGAGAAGAAGACCCCATGCCTGAGAGGCCATCATTACTCGGGCCGTCGTTTCCAGCAGCGACACTTACGACAATTCCCGCTTCCATAGCGACGTTGAGAATTTCGCTGTGCATATCTCCACCATCAGAACCTCCTGTTTCGTGAGAAGTAATGCCCCAAGAAAGTGAGAGGATATCGATACCATAATTGGTGCCATCTGCATCTTGCCACGCAGTGTCCTTATTGTCGATAATCCATTGAATGCCATTCATTGCAGATTCATAGAACTCTTGCTCAAGAACATAATTTTCAAACGGCCCAGCACCTGCATCTGTTCCAATTCGGACATCAACCAGTGCAGCGTCGGGAGCAGAACCATAAAATTCAGTTTGTGCACCACTCGCATCAATTCCGGTAGCAGCCGCCATGCCCATACAGGCGGTTCCATGTTGGTTACCATCATCAGGGTCAAAGGTTCCATCGGTTTCACGGAACCCTCCACCTGCGGCGATGCATATGGGGTCTGAAGGAGTGTAACAAACAGCATCGTAGCCAGCAACGAATTTCTCACTGAGCCCAGGATGTTCGTTATCGACTCCAGTATCAACCATGGCAATGTTCACACCGGCACCGGAGACGCCAAGGTCCCACGCACCAATGGGATAGAAACTCGAGTTACTTGCTTTGACAGCCGGGGTTTGAACGTCGCCGTAAAAAATGACATTGCCATATCTTTCAACCATGACCACATTTTCAAGAGCTGCTAGGGTTGGAGCAAGAGTCGTATTGATTTGACCGAGAAGAACACCGTCAACCGCTTCGATGACATCGACCACATTCAAACCAAGTTGTTGAAGAGCATTCAAGTGAGTTTCCGTCACGTCAGTATCATAGACCAATCCGACTCCAGTAACGCCAACCATGGATTCAAGAGAATCGTGGATTTCATTTCGGTCTTGGTCAAGATTTGTCCTCTCCCACCAAGGTGTGTCATCATCGACCCATTGAGGTTGAGTCTGTGTAGGGACATCAAAAGTTTGACTCGATGAGATCCATTGTATTCCTTCAGAATCAACACTCGACCATTCACTACGGCCGTCGAAATCTCCAACGGCAAGCGAACCAGTCACAGGACCCATCATAATGGCAAAAAGAAACAGAGCAAGTAGACGGCGCATAGACTTCCCTCAGAGTTACGGTAGTGGCATGTGTCAAGAACATATGCCTTGGTTGTAAATAGCATTGTAGAATAGAGCGCTGGAAAGTGGGGGCAGAGGGATTTGAACCCCCCCCAGCTGGTTTGGAGCCAGCGATACTACCAAGCTATACTATACCCCCAGTGGGTGATTCACTACGAAAATCAAGACTTAGCTTGCTTTCGGGCACGCTTTCGACGGCGCAACTTCTTCTTACGCCATTTCCACCGTTGGTTACCGGTTTTTTTCCAAGCACGTGAGCCTCGCTTCATGGTGAACGAGCATGCCACCAACCATCCATATATGATAGCATCGGGTTAAACCACTGAATCAAATGCGCAAAAATCCGTAGATTTTAGTTCAGAAAAGTTCCTTTTCTAAAGTACATCTGGAGGAAGGAGGTATTGCTCGGATGATGCCAGCCTTTACATGATTCGACTTTATGGTGATTTTATGAACCAAAGATGGGTTCCGCACTTGTGGGGACTGCTCACTCCGGCTGTAACGCTCGCATCATTTTGGCTTGGTGGAGTATGGATGGCCTCTACTTTGATCCTTCTTCTTGGAATCTATCCATTTCTTGAATTGATTCTTGGTGAATCATCCTCAACTGACCCTCTACAAGAAGGGAAAGCCCACAACATCATCGCTCACCTCCATGCTTGGTTCGTCCCAATTGTACTCATTGCCCTTTTTTGGCGGATTTCACTCGACGGTTTGACAGTATTTACGACGATGGGGTTCCTTTCAGCAGGGCTTTCGAATGGTGCATCGGGAATCGTGGCTGCACATGAATTAGGCCACAGGCGGCCAAAGTCATTCAGTTGGAAATGCGCCCGATTGTCATTATTTTGCGTGCTTTATCTCCATTTCACCACAGAACACAACCATACCCATCACAAGCACTGGGCTCGTGATGTAGACCCAACATCCTCTCCATGGGGCCGAGGCATTTACTATCATGTTCTGCAAACGTTACCACGACAAGTCAAAGGAGCGTTCAAAGCCCGTCCAAGAGACACAAGAAACTCGTTGATTGTTGAACTTCTGTTATTGATAGTGCTCGGTTTCGCAGGTTGGCCATACCTTGCAGCCTTCATCGGACAAGCCGCAGTAGCCATTTACTTACTGGAATTTGTCAACTATATTCAACACCACGGCTTACAGCGTTCAATGGATGAACGACCCAATGCAACCCATGCTTGGGAAAGTCGTCGCCGCCTCTCTCGTTGGACGCTCTTGGAACTACCTCTGCACCCATCTCACCACCTTCGTTCCAGCACCTCATATGAACGATTGACTGTTCACAATGAATCACCACAACTCCCCGCAGGTTACTATGGCATGTTTTGGCTGGCGCTCTTACCGCCACTGTTCGGAAAATTGATGCTACAAAGACATCAGTCATCCGTTTCTGAATAAATTGAAGGCGGACGTACCAGGATTCGAACCCGGGTTTTCGGCTTAGAAGGCCAAAGTGATATCCAACTACACTATACGTCCTTATTGTGAGCGCGGGGTTCACACTTGATGAAGGTTAACCATTGAAATCGTGCTCAAAGTGGTCTTGCACATTTGTGACAGCGTGTGGGACGGCGAACCGTGGTTCGCTTCCATTCATAGCCGCATGACTTGCATTTCCATTCTTGAACTCGCGCATCTCCGAGAACTGAATCTCGAATTCGCTGAAGCAGAGTTGAATCTTTCATCGAAGGAGACGGAGCGACGGATTGCGTTAATGCATCATGTTGAGCCGAATGAGCGGTCAGACCTGCAGCATGAAGGAACTCGTGGACAAAAGTATGGTTGTAAAGTCGCTCATCTTCAAGCAGAGCAGGATGCAATCCAATGGTAACTTCACCTGGGTCGATTCGTAGGCGCCGGCGGCGAGTTAATTCATTCGGCCCTTCCTCAAACCGAGTCATTCCCAAACGTTTCGATTCGTTTTCAAGCCAGACAAGAGTAATTCTATCACTGATCCAAGGGCGAAAAACAGCGTCGGTGACCCCCGATAAGACGTGTAAGGCTGAATGAATCAATTCAACTGGCAAATGTGGTTCGTGAGAAGGTATCGGCGTATCAGCAAGAGCAACGGAATCGGACCCTTGAGCGTCGCCCATGGGCAAGGGTGAGGCATCACCCTCAAGAAATGCACGAAGTAATCTTCCGAAGAGACGTTGTGAAATCAATAGCCTCGTTCTTTCGCACAACACTGATAGAATCTCTTACCGTTCCCACAAGGGCACTTGTCTTTCTTGAAACAACACTTGCCATAAGCCTTCTTTTTGCCGCAATGGCAACGAGACTTCAGGCTCGGAGGTAATTTGGAGAAGGCCACAACTTGGGCAGCTATGTTCGTATTTATCCGAGCAGAAGCATTTCGTTTTGCATCGCGTTCACTCTGCGACATACTCGCCCAAATTTCCTCATCATCCTCATCGACTGAACCGTCACGGTTGAGGTCCTTTGGATGATACGATGGACGCTTAACTCCACCGCCTTTAGCAGCACCCTTCAAAGTAGCCGTAGCCGCTTGCTTTGGCGGCCCTCTTGCTGGAAGTGAGATGCCGGGCGGTCCACGTCCTTGAGACGAGTTATCAGCATCAAATTGTGCAGAAGCGAGATCTTCACGCGCCTGATTTAATGCATCAACACCATCGAGTAACTCACCCCGAGTAATACCTGCTTCAACCAAAGAGTCCTGCGTAATGAAATCGGTCAATCCCAAATCTTCCGCTCGTAATTCGATGAGAGAAAGTAAGTCGCCAAGAGAACCTCTAGGAAGCAATCTTTTGTCATCGGCATCCTCTATCTCAGTTTGAATACGACGCAATTCTTTGGCGCTTTGTGCCTTACCTATTTGCTTCTTGAACCTCTTGACTCTCTTATTCATTTTGTATTCTGAACGCATCGTCACTCCTCGATAAAGATAGCCGAGAATTGTAACAGAGAGAACGCCGATACCAGCATACTGTCCATACTTAGTTTGTGCCTGTTCTATGAGCGAACCGAAAACGGGAATATCTTGATACCAATCCTCATCCAAGAGATCGACAATTTCGTCGTCTTCATCTTCAATTATATCATCGATGTCATCGGTTTGGTTTCCTGCATCCGTCTGATTCCCGGTATTGTTTCCAGTTTGATTTCCGGTATTGTTGCCGGTTTGATTATCTGTTTGATTTCCAGTTCCTGATGAATTGTCGGTCAAATTACCGGTTGAATCGCCACCGGATGTGCCTTCAACACAACCAGTCTGGTCAACAGTGCTGCCTTCTAATGTGTCTGGACAATCATCATCATGATCATGGACGCCGTCATTGTCTTGGTCTTCCCAGATGTCACATCCGTGCCAGTCGACTTCCTGACCGACATCCGTATCGTCACAATGGTCGTAGTCATTAGCAACACCATCACCGTCATCATCAGGGAATGATGTTTCACAGCCAGTCTCATCAACAACCGCACCACGTCGGCTGAGTGGGCAGGTATCTTCTGTATCGAGATAACCATCATCGTCATCATCGAAATCCTCATC
Organism: Candidatus Poseidoniaceae archaeon; assembly: GCA_949372875.1. GTDB lineage: Archaea > Thermoplasmatota > Poseidoniia > Poseidoniales > Poseidoniaceae > MGIIa-L1. The sequence continues at coordinate 9,972 of CASIAW010000003.1, read as the reverse complement.
AGAATCCCGGCAACCGTCATAATCGTTATCTGGATTTGAAGAATCAAAAGCATACCAATCGAGTGAACCGGTAGGACACATGTCTTCTTGATCATCAATACCGTCGTTGTCATCATCCCAATCTTCAGTTGAGTCTTGACATCCGTCTGAATCATAATCTGAAGCAGTCGTTGAATCCCAATTCGTTCTACCATCATAACAATGGTCGTCCTCGTCAGGAACACCATCACCATCGGTGTCAGTCGACGGGTTGTCGCCACCATCATCCCCGCCATTGTTGTCGCTACCATCGGATGAGTTTGCGGTAAAGTCAAGATTGATTGCAATCTTCAAATCTTGGTTGGTGACATCTCGGTATGCAATGAAAATATCATCACTCGAACTGATGACCATTGAACCAAATCCTCCAACATTACCATCCGAATCAACGATTGTTCTGTCCCAGCTACCAGAACTATGCGTTGCATATTTAAAGTCATAATTTGGAGCATAGTCGTAGTAAGAGATGTGAACATCATCGTTTGAATCTAAGGCTATGGAATTGTGCATACCAACATTTCCAACAGAGTCAACAGTCGTTATTGTCCAAAAGCCGGTTTCATCATTTGCATACTTGAGGTCGCCGACCATACCGTCATAATAGGAGATGTGAATATCGTCGCTTGAATCTATAATCAATGAAGAGTAAGTGCCTAAGGTACCAGATGAATCAACAGGTGAATATTCCCAAGTACCGCTGACATCGGTAGCGTATTTGAGGTCGCCATTCGTGGAGTCATAGTATGAAATGTGCACTTTATCCTCAGAATCTATTCCTATTGAAGTCCATTTACCAACATCATCTGTAGAGTCGAGAGTATCAATGACCCAGGAGCCGCTCACATCAGTGACATACATGAGTTCAAAATTGGTGGAGTCCCAGTATGAAATGTGCGCATTGTCATTGGAATCAAACGCTAACGAGGGGTAAGCGCCAGCGTCACCTGATGAATCGAGCGTTGTGAATGCCCATGAACCATCAACCTGCGTCGCATATTTGAGGTAGCCATTAGTGCCCTCATAATAGGCAATGGATACGATATCATTAGAGTCAACGGCGATTGATGTATCCGTTGCTGTGCCTACAATATCGAGTGGAGAATAGACCCATGAACCACTTTCATCAGTAGCGTACTTTATTGCTTCATTCGTGCCGTCATAATAGACAATGTGAAGGTCTCCGTTTGAATCAACAGCCATTGATGTGTGTACTCCAAAGTCGCCATTTGAATCAAGGGTGGAAGTTTGCCAATCACTCCCCGTCAATGAAATCGATTGTATCCATGCTTCGTCGACCTTCGTCGATGGAGATTGTTCGCCGGTGAAAAGAGCCAGATAGAAGTCATATGTCCCAGTATTCGGAGCTGTCCAAACTACAGTTTTGGAAACGCTCGAATCCTTCGATACCGTATAAGCGGTTCCAAAAGGAGTGTCGATTTTTGTCCCGTTGAGGTACACGTCCAAATAGGCCCAAGCCTTGAGGCTGCATTCACAATCAGTATAGATGTCAAAAGTAATTGAAATTTCACCGGGTGACATAGAGGCATAGCCTTCATTGTCAAACCAGACAGTCGCATCAGATGGATCGGTTATGCCTTCGCCATCTTGAGGACCTTCAGAAGTAGCATACTTCAAATCAGAGTTTGTTAAATCATGATAAGAGATATGTGCTCTGTCTTCAGAGTCGAACGCTATTGAAGAATATTCGCCTACAGCACCCGATGAATCAACGGTCATAATCATCCAATTCGGAGGAGTTTGTGTGGAATTGTAATTTGTAGCATGTTTCAGGTTTTCGTTTGTATCATCAAAATAAGAGATGTGTACGACGCCTTCAGAGTCCGTAGTGATACTGGAAGTATCACCTACATCCCCTAAGGCATCAACAGTCGCAGTCGTCCATGAACCAGATTCATCTGTTGCATATTTTAGATTAGAATTGGTGACATCTTGGTAAGAAATGTGGACCTTGTTCGAGTCATCGACGGCAATTGAGGTAGAGGTCCCGATTGAATGTGAATCTGAATCAATAACGCTGGTCACCCAACCCGAAGGCCCCCAAGTGTTTTTGGCGTAATGAAGTGACTCATTATCATAATCGATATACGAAATGTGAACGGTATCGTCGGAATCAATGGCGAGTGAGGTGTGGTGGCCTACATTACCCGAAGTGGCAACTGAAGCCGCTACCCATTGACTGTTTGAGTATTGGTTGTTTGCATAACGAAGATCACCGTTTGTTGCATCATAGTAGGAGATGTGTATCCCATTGTATGAATCAACGCCAATCGATGAATAAGCACCTACATTGCCCTGACTTTCGATAGTTGAGATCACCCAAGACCCGTTGGCATTGGTAGCGTATTTGAGGTCACCATTAGTCGAATCATCATACGAGATGTGAAGCGCATCATTCGAATCAATAGCAATGGAAGAGCCGTAACCAACATCCCCCTCAGAGTCAATGGTGTATGTAGTCCACTGGCCGGAAACATCAGTTGCATACTTCAAGTCCTTTGTGGATGCATCAAAATAGGAAATGTGAGTATCATCATTGGAATCAAGAACGATGGAGGAATATTCTCCTACATCCGCTTGAGAATCAACAATCGACAAATCCCAGATATCTTGAGGATCTTGAGAATCTTGATAAGTAGCATATTTCAAACTTTTATTTGCGTTATCGTGATAAGAAATGTGTATTCGTTGACCGTTATCAATAATTAAGTTTGTATTACCCTGGATATTTTCTACAGTGTCAATCAGTGTGAAATTCCAAGAAGTGCCATCATAAGACGCATACTTAAGGCCGGCGTTAAAGTATGAAATGTGCACATTATCGGATGAATCGATTCCAATTGAAGTATCTGTTTGAGAAGCACTTGAACTGTTCCCCCAAGAGAGACCTGTTTCAACAGTTGAAATCGACCAACTTGTTCCAGTCAAACTTGCATATTTCAAACGATTATTATTACCATCAAAATAAGATACATGAGGGTTGTTGTTACTGTCAAGAACTAACGAATTGCCTTTACCTTGGCCATTGCCTTCAATCGTCGATAAAACCCATCCTTGGCCATTATTTATACCATATTTCAATCCCTCATTTGTTATATCTCGATAAGAAACATGAAGATTTCCTAAATCATCTATTTGCAAAGAAGAGTCACTGCCGCCATCGCTGTCAATCACAGAGGTCGTCCATGAATTACCGTCATAGTGAGCAAATTTTAGAGAATCATTTGAGATATTGGTTTCGTGGTAGTCCCAATATACAGCATAGATGTCCCCATTTGGACCAACTTTTAGATCACAATTACTACCGACATTTGATGAAGAATTATCTATCATTTCAAGAGTCCATGAACTTGAGCCTTGCCCTGTAGGTGTCGCTAATCTGAGATCAGCAGTGCTTGATGAAGAATGATAAGTGTATATGCCAACATGGGGGCTGTCTGAAGAGTCAAGGGCTAAACATGGGCTACCAGATGATGTCGCTGCAGTGTTAAAATTCCATGTTTGGCCATCGAAGGATGTGTGATTTATGACAAAACCATTTGCAACTGCTGAAAGATAAGATATGTGAGGCATACCATTTGAATCAACTGCCAAGGAATTGTAAATGCCATGATCGTCGGCCCAACTCGCTTGTAAGCTGGATATTTCTACAGTTTCGATTACCCAACCTGCATCTTCAGTATGATTACGCCCAGATGTCAGTGCTGTATTTTCAGCATCGAATTCGGAATCCGAAGTCGAGTGAAAAGCATTCATTTCACCTGAAAATAACATCACTTGACCAAGTAAAATGGCTATGCAAAGGTAGACAGCAATCTTGTTCATACACCTATGCCAGTAGGTTGCGGTATATATTGATTACATGGTAAAAAAAGGCAGTTTAGTATTGCTTCGCTCGTTCTCTGTCTTCTAAATCCCAAGGTTCAACACGTTGGATTTGCCGCACTTCGAGCGTTTGGAGATTGAAAGCGGTGAGCAGCGCAGGTTTGTTTTCATCATGAAAAACACAGGTATCCAAGCCTATACTTGCCGAGCGGCCGTCAATTGTTGCTATTTTTGAAAACCATGGTTTACCCCATCCCTCTGGGCCCATTGAATGGTTCAGAGACATTGTAGGAGTATGTCCAAACAGCACAGTACGGTTTTTGTCAATTGGTTTGGTAGCTGAGTGAAAGGGTCTTCGAATCCATAGATGTACACTTTCTTCTTGGTCTTCAAGTTCTAATCTCGGGTCATAACCTGCATGAACTAAACGCCACTGGTCCAGAATAAGATGAGAGGGCAAGCGTTCCATCCATTCTTTATCATCTTCGACTTGTGCGAGTAAGCGCTCTGAATCTTCTTGTCCAAAATCATCGGTGTAATCCCGGATATAGGACGCAACTGTAGCATATCCACCATTTTGCAGCCAAGTCATCATATCACTGTTCGGTTTATTGAGGGATTCTAGGTTAAATCCATTCACCATCATGTCTTCATGGTTGCCTTTCACACACTGAATACGAGGGTCGCTACGAGCGATACGAACAACATCAAAACTATCAGGCCCACGGTCAATTAAATCGCCGAGTAAAACCACCCGGTCATCCATCGATAATTCACACTGGTCAAGCAAGGCTTCCAGTGTCATAGAGAAGCCATGAACATCACCAATGGCCCAGACATTATGCCCATTATCAAGTGCATTTTGGAGGTCCTTTTCGATGTCTTTTCGCCTCATTTTACGTACCATAAAAGTAATCAGTCTACAGTACTTAAAGGAGGCATGAAACAAGTCACTGAAGGATAAGAAAGCAATTTCAAAACAAGCATGACGAGTTGGCAATGCTTATGATGGGCGTTCAAGTGGGATGACTGCGAAAGCACCCATTTGGGCGTGTAGATCAGTTGGAAGATCGCTACCTTGGCATGGTAGAGGCCCCGAGTTCAAATCTCGGCACGTCCACCATTTGAGCAGTTATCATCGAATCCATGGTGGACTTGCGCCATGAAGAATCTGTTTTCATTTGCTTTCTTCATTGGCTCGGCACGTCCACCAGAAATAAATAAATACAGTTCAGTTGGCCGTTCAGCCACAAAAGAGATGCCAACAAACGCTTCTTTTGTTGGCTCGGCACGTCCACCATTTGAGCAGTTATCATCGAATCCATGGTGGACTTGCGCCATGAAGAATCTGTTTTCATTTGCTTTCTTCATTGGCTCGGCACGTACACCATTTGCGTAGATTTTTCTACAAACGAAAGCGTTGTTGAAGGATGAAGGTAAAGAACAAATCATTAAGTGCATGAGTCCCTTGATTTAACCATGGGTAAGAAAGGAGTTCTCCTCATCAATGTAGGGACTCCAACTGAACCGACTGTTGAATCAGTTCGAAAATATCTCAGAGAGTTTCTCCTCGACCCAGATGTAATCGACATCCCTGCACCACTTCGTCATCTCCTCGTGCGAGGAATTATTTTGAGAGTTCGGCCGAAAAAAACCGCTCCTCTTTATCAAAAAATATGGATGGATGAAGGCTCACCTCTCCGTGTGTATTCAGATCGAATAACCAAGTCTCTCGCTCAAAAATCAGAAGAAATCGAATTCGATTTTGCAATGAGGTATGGAGAACCAAGCATCCAAAGCGGTCTCGAGAACTTACGTGACAGAGGGGTAGAGGAACTTCTTCTCCTACCCATGTTCCCACACTTTGCACAAGCTACGACCGAATCCTCCCTCAAGCATACATACAAACAACTGAAACAAATCGACTGGAATCCTAAAATCATTGAAATGGGACACTTTGAAACCGATGAACACTATGTTGTCCCTCTAGCAAATTCCATTCAAGAGCACATTGATGAAGATACGCACTTGCTTTTCTCATATCATGGACTTCCAGTTTCACATGTCAAAAGAATTGATGAAAGCAAAAAACATTGCCAAAAAACAAACAACTGTTGTTCGATTAAAACCGATGCAAACAAGATGTGTTACGGCCATCAATGTTTTGAGACAACCCACACCGTGGTCGGTCTACTTGGCCTCAAACCAGAACAATGGTCAATCAGTTTCCAAAGCCGGCTTGGGCCAGTGAAATGGCTAGAACCCTCAACGATGAATAAAGTCGAGGAATTAGCCAAAAAAGGTATCAAAAAGTTGGCGATTGTAGCACCTGCATTCTTAGCCGACGGACTGGAGACTCTTGAAGAACTCGACATCGGTATTCGTGAACACTTTGAAGAACTTGGCGGGGAAGAATTGACTGTCATAAAGTGCCTCAATGATAACGAAGATTGGATTGAAGGACTTGAGAAGATGATTCACAACAAGTTCAGTTCACCTATTGCGGCTTAGAATAGCTCTGCAACACGCTCGGCTTCATCGACCACGTGAGTTATTGAAACGCCACTTACTCCCCATCCCGCATAACTGCAATCAATTGATTTTTGAGATAGACCTTGCATATATCCTGGTGGATAAGTCGGTATGGTTTGAACACCAAGATTTCGGAAAATCACAGGCTTCTTGCCGCTTAAGAGCCGTTCTATAGATTCTTCAATCTTGCTTTCATCTCCATCCCAGCGGGCGTGAGGCGCCATAATTCGAAACAACCGATGACCTTCGGGTGCACGCTGAGAATGGTGAAGGTCACTTTCATGAAGGATACCACTGATTGGGATTGAAGCATCAGGAATCAAGGTTCCATAGCCATAGTCAATGTGTGCCACATCTTCGTTGCGATATCCCACTGCAAATACGCTCAATTTTGTGAGTTCCCGGTCAGTTTCCAAAACCGGAGCAGTCCACAGTATCGAATCTAAGGATACATCAAATTGGCTTGCCACAGATTGGGGAGACTCTGCACTCTGGCCAGTGATCACCGTCACGTTCTCCATTGACTCAAGTTGGTTCTGTAATGCATCGATAAGCGAATACATTCCACCTTCAAAGGAAGCAACTGCGCCTTTCTTTGGCGTGAAAAGTGGATAAGTAGCCTTGATTTGCTTTTTCAATCGAGAATTTTTGAGAGGGGGAATCGGCCCAAAACGAGTCATAGAAGGCATGAGAAAATCAGCATCGACATGTTCAGAAGTCGTGTTGACGATACCCAAAGTCAAGGCATCTGCAATCTGTTTATGTGGAAGTAATTGGGCTACAGAAACGCCTCCCTTTCTGCCACCTCGTATTGCTCTAAGTAGGCGAAGAGGTCCGATTTTAAACAGTGTGAAGGGCGACAAACGATGCCTTTTCTCACCAAGTAAAACCCATCGGGATTTCGCCCGGGGACGAGAGGGTTGGAACTGTTTTGAAAGATTGAGGTCTTTGACGAGTCGCCAAAATGCAGGGTGGGCTCGAGTTGCATTCACTGCAAGGTCACAGACCCATTCCTCTTCAGTCCATGTCGATATAACTCCACCAAGATGTTCGGATTTTTCAATCAAAATAACTTCAGCACTCGGTCTTTTTTGTGCGATTCGATATGCACAACTCATTCCTGAAAGGCCACCCCCGACGATGATTACTTTCTCAGATTGCGAAAGTGATTGTTTCACTAACAGCGGACGTCGCATTTCAACGCCGTGACGAATCCAATGTTCAACGTCCGACATGCTAACATCCTTCTTCAATCATTCAGCCAATCTCGTGGCTCTTTGAGCACCTGTAAGAGAAGGTCTTCTTCACTACCTGGTGCTACTTCGTGACAGTATTCCCAACGGGAAGTGAGTGGAAGTGACATGAGAATACTCTCAATACGTCCATTTGTCGTGAGGCCAAACTTTGTTCCTCGGTCATAGACCAAATTAAATTCGACATAGCGACCTCGCCGTAGTTGCTGCCATTGTTTTTGCTCATCGGTAAAAGGGAGGTCCTTTCTCTTCTCCAGAAGAGGAAGATAAGCAGGCAAGAATGATTGCGCACATTCGGATACGAATTGGAAGCATTCTTCTTTACTGCCGCTGTTCAAATCATCAAAGAAAATCCCCCCAAGGCCTCTGCGTTCACCTCTGTGCTTGATGTAAAAGTAATCATCACACCACTTTTTGTAAGCAGGATAGTCGCCAACTTGGTGGTTATCACAAGCATTTTTCAGAACTTGATGAAAATGTCGAGCATCGTCTTCAAAGAGATAACTCGGCGTTAGGTCTGCTCCTCCACCAAACCACCAACTTCCCTCTTTCTCACCCTCGCCTCGTTCGAAATATCGATAATTCGCGTGAACTGTAGGTGCCATTGGATTATGTGGATGTAAAACAAGACTCACTCCTGTGGCAAAGAAATCTAAGTCTTTGCCTTTGAGTTCATGACCGCCGCCCATCGATTGTGCTGCTTGAGGACTCAAGGTTCCGTGAACAACACTCACATTGACGCCGGCTTTTTCAAAGACCTTTCCGCCTGAAAAAACTCTGCTTCGACCGCCTCCGCCCTCTTCACGAGTCCATTCATCTTGACGGAAATCAACCCCGTCAATACTTCGAAGTGCTTCACAGATTTCATCTTGAATCTCATACACCATGTCGATCATCGACTGACGCATGGTTACTCACCCGTAATCTCACGCAGAACGGTTTCTACACAATCTATTCTTGCAGACGGAGCAAAACCGTGACCTAAATTGAAGATATGTCCGGGTTTATCCCCAGCTGCTCTAAGAACATCCTGGGTTGCGACTCGTGCCATATCTGTCGAGCCATGGAGAAGAGAAGGGTCAAGGTTACCTTGGAATGCAAGTTTGTCACCAAATTGGGCACGGTTTTGGGCTAAATCATCTCTCCAATCCAAGGAGATTGCATTAACATCGAGTTCTCGAATAGCCGAATGAAGATGACCTGAACCTTTGGCATAGTGAATCAAAGGCACTTCTGAACCTACTTTTTCACGGAATACTTCTATCGTTTTTCGTGTTGCAGGCATAGCAAACTTGCGGTATGTTTCAGGTGAAAGAAGTCCAGCCCAAGTATCGAAGACTTGGACTGCATCTGCACCTCCATGGTTGACTTGGTCAGCCAAAAGACCTCCAACTATCTCTCCCATCTTCAAAAGAAGATTCTCTGCCTCTTCTGGATTCGAATAGATTTTGGCACGAGCGTTGTGGAAGTCTTTGTCGCCAGTTCCACCAGACAACAAATACATGCAAATGGTCCATGGCGAGCCAACAAACCCGAGTCGAGCCTTTGTATCTCCGATTTCTTCGCCAACTGCCTTGAGCCCATCCGCAGCCCAAGGAGCATGCTTTCGAGCACTGAAATCAGTCCAGTCGTCAACGTGCGACAAATCAAAATCACTGATTCGAATGCCGCCACCATATTCCACATCGTAGCCAAGGCTTGGGAGTGGCGTAAGAATATCGCTGAAGATGATGGCTGCATCGATGCCTTTGTACCTGTTCAGTGGTTGAAGAGTAATATCGGTACACAAGTCAACATCCATGCATCGCTCCCAAAAAGAATGCTCAGCAGCAATCTTTCGATACTCGGGCAGGTGTCTACCAGCCTGACGCATGAACCACACGGGTGTCCGATCGACTGGCTGAAGATTCAAAGCCGAAACAATTCGTTGCTTTCCGTTCATATTACCACTCCAATTCATCAAGCACTTCGTCCAGTGCATCGGCCATACCAAGGATATGATGCTCCTCATGTATGGTAGCGATAAATCCAATTTCATAGGCCGATGGTGCCAACATGTATCCTCTCTCGAGTAATCCCTTGTGGACATCAGAATATAACTTGCCTGCATCACTTGGAATCAAGTCGGCTCTCGCAGGCGGTTGGGCTGAACTTGGAGAAAACCAGAACAAACTTCCTCGACGCATGAGGCGCATAGGATAGCCATGTTTCTCTAAAACCGGCTCAACACATTCATCAAGCAATTGGCCGAGCGTCTCCAGACGTTCATAGGCTCCACCATCCAAGAGATCAAGCGTCATAATTC
>CASIAW010000002.1 GCA_949372875.1 Candidatus Poseidoniaceae archaeon | reverse complement strand
TCCTATCATGTTATCATTTTACTATAGTCATGGTACCTATATCAAACAATCGCCTATAATTACTGGTTTTTGAGTGTATTTTTCCGTAAAACGGAATAAAATGTAAGAAAATCGGTTTTTTAGCGCATCTGTAAAGTTAAGTGAGTATGAAAACTGACACAGAAGGTTTTGTTTCTGTTTCACATTCAAGCGCAGGTTTGAGAAAGGTATGGCGGGAGGGAGGTTCATGGTCGGCTCAAAAGGCATGCAAGCATTCTTGCTTGTGACGGTAATGGTTTTAGCACCTTTATCAGGATGTTTTGGTGAAAATATGAGTAACCGAGTGAGTTCAGAGAGTGATGTGGTCGTCACTCCTCAAATCCTTTCGGGAGGTGTGTTCCAAGGACTCACAATAGCTGCTGAAAAAGATTTGTCAGCATTCGTTCCTTACCTTATTTTGAATGATGATACTGGTTACGTTCAAAATTCAACAGTCGTGGATTTGAGGGCTGGGGATTCTGTTTTATTGAATGTTCTCGCTCCGCCGAGAACTGACACAGCGCTCGTTATGATTGGAGATTATGGTCGCGATTCGTGGCCTATTCGATCGATTGACGAGTCGTGGAAAACATGGTATGAACGCGGTGGCCATCAATCGGATGATAATTCCGGCATAATCAGAGTGGCTGGCATCAATGGTTCTCTTGATACTGTTGACTTCCTCAATGGTAGTGCAGACTCGACCATTGCGATTAAAATTCAAGTCAAGAGGCAAATGGCTGCTGCATACAGTGAGGCTGATGGTGGTCGGCATTCGATGGGTGTTGTCGATGGAAGAACCGTTTTCAATTACATCAACGTAATGTCAGATGAAACTCCTGACCCCTCGGACCTTGGTGATGGGGCTGTCGGATACCTCGATCGATGGGCTGGGCAAGGAAACGTGGCATACGAAGATGCTGCACAATACCTTATTCAAACACTCGAAGGTTTTGGTCTTGAAGTCATTACCCAGAGGTTTACCTATGATTCGTTAATGACTGGTGCTCAAAATCCTGAGGCATACAACATATGTGGCTACCGTTTTGGTGATGTTGATCCTGACAAATGGATGGTGTTTGGAGCACACTTCGATATCGCACCGCCTGTCAATGGTGGTATGTTAGATCCCCATATTTTTGGCCGGACGTATGGAACTCGTGTCGGGGCATATGACAATACGGCTGGAACTAGTATGGTTCTGACCGTCGCTGAGTCAATGGCAGGATACAGTACACGCAACACAATGGTGTTCTGTTTATGGTCTGGTGAAGAAGGTGGAAAGCGCGGAAGTGATTTCTGGACTGACTATTGGGTTAAAGAAGAAAATCCAAATGTTGAGGTTACAAATTATGTTAATTTAGACATGGCTGGTGTTAACTGGCCTGGTGGCGGCGGTGCTCCATGTGGTAACGGCCATGGTGGCGGTGCTGCAGGGTGTGACCCTGAACCTGAAGTCGACCCTGAGGGATATCCAAAGGATTCGGAAGTTTGGCCAATGCGTGTCTATATTGGCCCGAGTTTAGATCATGATGTCATGAACCAACCAGGTATGGTTGGACTTGCTATGTGGATTGGTTCTGATGCTATTGGAGTTGAAGAGCAGATGGCTCCACTCCTTGGTGAAGGGTATGATGCTGCAACGTGGAAGGTTGACGATTGGATGGCCAAGGACCGGCCAGAAATAATCGTTTATGAAGACACAACAGCTCGTTCTGACCATGCTACATTCCAAGATAACCTCGGAACAGTAACAATGGGCTTTGGGGGGCTTGTAGACGGATACTGGTGCTACCACCAAACATGTGATACTGTCGATGAAATGGTTGATTGGATGGACACCACTGGCAAAGATTACGGTGATGAACAGTCCGGCACAAGTAATCTTGTAGACGCACTTGACACCATTACGTGGTGGGCTACGTACTCGTTCTTCCACCTTGATGAAACACCAGTTCGTAACGCTTACTTGTGATTATCAAGTTAAATTTCCTAGAAGAAATTTGCGATGAGTTGGAGAACTTCGTAAGGCGACCAAAAACCCAAGAAGATTGAGACAGCGAGTATTGCAAAAACGGAAATGGTAACGTAAAAGGCGTTCTCATCCCAATCCTTGACTTTGTTTCCATCTAAAGGTCCGAATGGAAGCATGTTAAACAAACCAAGAATGAGGTTTGCATATACCCAATAAATACCTGCATCGACAAGCATGAGGCCCCAGTTGAGTTGAGACCCTACAAGATAGGAGGTATCCATAGCTGCTGCGTCAAATGCGCCAGTAAGGCCGAGAATTATACCCCATAGCGGGATTCCAATGAGAAAGAGAGAGAAGTTAACCAGCGGCCCAGCGATTGCAATATGGCCATTCTGACGACGAGTTACAAGGCCAGCAACCATGACTGCCCCTGGCGCCATGAACAAAATACCGATGAAGAAAGAGAGGAATATTCCGAAACGTAAACCCCCTGGGTCTGCACGAAATTCCGCCCAACAACCATTCTTTTTGGCGACGATTTTATGCCCTATTTCATGGAGTAAAAAAGCCGGCCCAACAGCGAGCAAGAGGACTGGCATCGAAAGGAAAAACTGAGTGAACCAAGGGCCCAAACCACGAGGTTCAATCCCCCATATACCGCCAACTGCCATGAAGCCAAGTGCGACAGTGAATGCTGCTGTAGCAAGTCGAAGATGTTTCTTCTCTTCAGAGCTGAAATGCCAAATATTACCTTTATGCATTTGAGCGGGTTGTTGTTGAGCAAGACCCATCATTTGAGCGAAGAGAGGGTTCATTTTCGCACTCGCTCCTGTGTCGAAATGAATCGTTCCATCTGACGATTGGCGGGCATGAACACGATGAATTCTCGGTTTCTGGTTTCGGAAGGGGTCATCGTCGAGAATGTCTGCCCGTGGGTCCCTCCCTGCCATGAACTGTGTTTATCTGCGTTTGATTTGAAGCCTCGCATCCGAAGTTTGATGCGTTGGGGCTGCAACAGAATAGTTGGGGCCAACCATGTCAATGCCGAGGCGTGCAATGAAAGAAATGGGATTTCAGGCCTGTTGCCTTCGTTGTGATGCGGAAGATATCGCTGCAACATCGAGGTGTAAGCGGTGCATATCTCGTCACACCGATATACGTGACAAAATTGCTGCTGTTTCACACGATGACCCTTTCACCCAATTAGCCAAAGAGATGTTGATGATGGCTGCTGCACCACATCGGCACGATCACGATGAGATTCACGGCCCAATTCTTGTTGAGCAACAGAGGTTAGCTGCTGGGCTTTCAGAGCCAGTCCCTGAGTCAACGATAGAAGAAGTTGAGGCTTTGTTTAAACAGCAAAAAAGCAAGAAAAAAGACAATGTTATACACGATATAGCGAACCAGAATCAGTGGAAAGATGAGGCGCCATCAAAACAAGTTCAAAAAGAAATGATCGGTATGTTTGAACAGCAAGATCATTCGCAGTATGGTGCAAGAACGATTCCCTCAAGAGAGATTAAACCTGTAGATCGAAGTGAGAGAATTGGTGAAGATGCTGCCTTAACAGACCGATTACAGGCTGCAGTAAATGCAGAAGAATTGCCTGATAGGGAAAGAGAAGAGGGTGCAAAAGAAAGTTTTGAAGCATTACAAAAGCACAGAGAGGATTGGAAAAGTGTGCTCTCTGAAGTGGATGATTTACTCAAAGATACAGAAAATAATGAAGATTGATTATTTGCTGTGTGAATGATAGTTAAATTATACTCTTCTTGTTTATTGATTCAATGTTTTCTGTGTTTTTCTAACTCAAAGTATCTCCTTCTTTGGATTTGGAATGATTTGAGGTATCTCCAATTCATAGGTTATTCGTTGAGTGCCCTTGCCTTTTGATTTCTTTCCGATTATTTGGATGTGGCCAATTTCCGCGAGGCGTTGGACGTGTGTGCCCGCACAGGGGCACAAATCCAAATTATCTCCAATTTTAACAACCCTCAACTGTGAAATTGATGCAGGGAGTAAATCCATATTTGTTCGTTCAGGCGGCATCTCTGCGTTAACCTCTGTTCTTGTCATTGTTGAATCGGTTACTTTGTGATCAGCATCGATAAGCAGGTTTGTTTCAAAAGCGATTTGTTCAAGCATTTCTTCGGTCAAGGAAATAGGATTAAAATCGATGCGGGAGCGGTCGTCATGGATTTGATTTCCCACGGTTCGAGCGCCGTTAAAAGCCTCATAGACAACCCCTGAAACAAGGTGTTGTGCTGTATGCATACGCATGTGCGCGTGTCTTCTTTCCCAATCAATAGAGCCTTTCACTTCATCTCCGATTTCGAGTTGGTGGTTTTCTCCAACGCTATGGAGAATTGTTCCGCGACCCCGTACTTCGTTAACGGTGAGGCTTCCGTTTGGCCCTACAAGAGACCCCGTATCCCAGTTTTGGCCGCCTCCTAACGGGTAAAACAGCGTTCTATTGAGGCCAACTTTACCATCTTCTACAGAGGTCACAGTTGCATGAAAATCAGTATAATACCCTGATTCGATGCTTCTGAGGTAGAGTTGTTCGGTTGCCATGGATGTGCGTAGAAGTCTCCTTAGAAGAGGTTTTCACACTTTCGAATTCTCGAGAAGTGATGGGTCGTTCAATTCTCCACTTGAATCCAATACAAGCGACGGAGTTTTCCAGGCACGATGGAGGGCAATTGTTGACTCCCATATAGCTCTGAAGAAACCGAGTTCCTGATATTTCCATCCACGCTCTTCAGCATATTCTTTGACAAGCGGCGCTGCTTTTGGTAGGTTGAAATGGGACATAGCCGGGAAAAGATGGTGTTCAATTTGATAATCAAGACCAACAAAGAAGAACGAACCAATTGGTCCAAGTTTAATTCTACGCGCTGTCTCGATTTGTAAACGCCAGTTTTGGTCATACTCTGTAATGATCGGTCGGCCAGCGTGACCCACAATGAAAATTGCTGTAAGGCAAGTGCCCACTAAACTCCACAAAAGGACATAAAATCCGAAGGTGGCTTGCCAAGACAGGCCGAGCAATATTGGTAATGCAAGCCATAACATGAAATGAACAAGTATGAGAGAAGTATCAAAGAGCCAGATTTTCGTAATTCGCTTTTTCTTGGATTTGAAGGGTTTGGTAGCGATGTATTTCAATCCATCAAAACGCATGAGGTGGCCGACGAGAAGAGAAATTGGCCAAAATGTCCATCCTTGAAGATGGCGTTGGAAAAATCGTCGAATTGGTCCGCTTGTTTTGTATTCTTCTTGGCTGAAAGTAAAGGGCCAGGAGTGAATATCTGGATCTACGTTGACAACATTCGGGTGAGCATGGTGTCCTATGTTGTGTTTTTCTCGCCAATATTCCATAGAAAACCCGGCGAAAAGAGGGAAGATGATAGCTGCAAGTGATGTGTTGCCAGCCTTCGATTTGCATGCAGAGGAGTGGACACCTTCATGCCCAGCCATTGCCAGTGTAGTAGAGAAAAGTGCAGTGATTGGAATAAGAAGAAGTCCAAACTTGAGTGGAAGGTAGATGTGGGCAATATACAGTGCACAAACAACAACCAAGAGAATTACAACTTTGGTCCAAGATTTACTTGTTGGTTTCTCAAGAAGGTTTGCCTCCTTCAGTTTCATACGTAGGTTTGCGAGTGGATGTTCCGCCATTTTTAGGCCCCCTGAAGAGTTGTCTTCATCCAATGCCCGACCGTCGAGTGTTTTAAGGTGGTGTGTCTGGCGACACCGCTTTTCTTTATTTCAACGCACTTGATATTCTTCGCCCTTCAGAAATTTGCGCATCTATGCACCTTTTATTCTTATCAAGAGGTAGTGAGCAGGAAATTGTTTCAATCCATCCATGTTTGGGAATCCACGATTCTTCAGTTTGCCAAACCTCGGTAAGCCCTTCCGCTCGGGGAAAGGTATGAATTTTGGAGGGAATTTCCGTACAATCTTTGCTAAGGGCAGTGCCTCCGTGCATTTCGATGAATTCTCCAAAATGGGGCACTTGTATTTTGTCCGTATCAATTAATGTATGCTGCTTCGACCCCGGTGCTTGGTATGTCCACTGAACATCGTTAATGAGGTGCTGACAGATTATTTGTCCATTACTGTTTGGGCCACCGCCTTGATATTCGATAGTAAAACCGTCTGATGACTCAAAACTTTTCGTTATTCTGGTGCGGGTGAAGATTTCTACACCGTTCTTTGCAGCTTGTACCGCAAGATGTTTCAAACCCCATTCTGAACGTAGCGTAAAGCCATCATCGAATGACTGGAGTTGAAGGAATTCCATTTGTTCCTGAGTGAGGTATTTTGAAAGATTACTTTCCTCTCGTAAATGACCTGGGGATATTGAAGGAAGGCCTATCTCTGCGTTGAGTTCAATCAGTTTAATATCGTAAAATTCCGCTAATTCGAGAGCTGCAGTAAGATTCGCGTATGTTCCACCAATGAAAACGATTCGTTCCATTCAATCACCTTTTTCGGGTAAAATGTCAAGTGCGAAAACTGGGCATGAGGGAATACATAGTTCACAGTGTGTACAATTTTCCTCATCGACAATAGCAAGTCGATCAACCAAAGTTAGAACGTTAACTGGGCAAAGAGCGATGCAAGCACCACACCCAAAACAACGATCATCATCGACAAGAAATACATGATTATCCTGTCGTGCCATGTATTGTCCATGTGGATGGGGTTCAAGTCTCCTTCGCTATAAATCGTCAAAGGTGGGTTGTTCGAGTGGTCATCAGGTTGGTCGGTGGATTAAATTGCGATTTCAATACATGAAGAGCAACAAACTTGAACCTATCACAAACGAGTCTATGGGAAAACAAGAAGAAGAATTTGGTCTTGAAAAGAGGTGAGGTATGAACACCCCCTTATTTCTCATGGAACAATATTATATTATTCACGTGAGTATGTCGAAGAAGGGGATAGAAGAAAACGTGAGTATGCCCCGAAGATTATGGTCGCGACTAGCACTTAACTTAACCACACTATTACCAATGAAAATCATTCACTATAGCATGAAATCATCTCCATAGGAAACAAAGGGGTGTGTGCAAGAAAAAGAATCAACTTCAATAGACATCGCTACTAGCAAAGATTGGTCCACATGGTTTTCTATTCTCCCGGCAGAACAACTTCTTACCCAGAAGAGCCACCAAAGAAAGGTATCCGATACCATTGCCTTGGCGGTGGAGATGAAGTAGGTAACGTGGGAATTGTTCTCGAGGATAAAAATGAAACTCGACTACTCTTGGATTATGGTCTCGCTCCAACCACGCCTCCACGTTATCCCTCTGAAGCACCCGAGGTTCGTGACGCAGTCATTACACATTCACATGTAGATCATCTTGGAATGGCGCCTTGGCTATGCGCAAATCACCGAACACGGCTTCATGGTACTGCACTCACTGCAGAAATTTCAGAACTCATGTGGTATGATTGTCACAAAGTAAGCTCAATTGAAAAATATCCACTTGCTTGGGATAAGCGCGACATCGATACGGCACTTGATTCGTGGAACATACACAACTTCAATGAGGCTTGGAAACATGAAGATTGGAATCTTGAACTCCACCGAGCAGGCCACATTCCCGGTGCAGCCATGTTGAATATCGAAACCCCCCAACGTAAGATTCTTCTTTCGGGCGATTTCGATACTCGAGATTCTCCTCTTACTAAAGGTGCCCAACCGGTAAAAACAGATACACTCTTCGTTGAAGGTACATACGGCGGCAGAGAACACCCACCCCTTCAGGAAGAAGAACAAAAATTCATCAATCATGTTCAGCGAATTGTTGACCGAGGAGGAAAAGTTCTCATTCCAGCCTTTGCAAACGGAAGAACACAGGACGTTGTTATGCGCCTCCACAAATATCTCCCCCACCTTGATGTTCATGTTGATGGAATGGGAAAAAGAATCGCTAAAATGCAAATGAACCATCCCGAAACCCTTCGAGATGTTCATGCTTTCAAGGATGCCTGGTCATGGAGTCGACGTGTTTCGAGTAAATCAGACCGTAAAAAAGCCCTTGAAGCAGACGTTATCGTTTCAACATCAGGAATGCTCCAGGGCGGTCCATCCATTTGGTATCTCAATCGCCTTCGACATGATACTGCAAACGCAATTCTTTTCACTGGGTATCAAGCCTCCAATACAGGAGGTAGAAAACTTCAGACAGAAGGAAAGATCAATATTTTTGGAAATGAAACCGACATTCCTCTTGAATGGAAATCCTATTCTTTTTCAACACATGCCGGCCATAAAGAGATTGTCGATTTTGCAGCAGCATGTGAAGCCGAAGAAGTCATTGTTTACCATACAGATCCGAAGAATGCCCGCCCCCCATTGGTTGAAGCGCTTGAGAAAAATGGACATGTCGTTCACAATCCTGTAAACGGAATTTCCGAGTATCTTGGTGAAGAATTTAGCCGAAGTAATTGAATACAACAACGCCAAGCGCTAAACGATACCCATGGCGGCAAAAGCACCAAAAGGCTCCCGACCAAAGAAAAGAAAGCGAAAGATGCGTCTTTCTTTGAAACAGAAGAAACTGAATGTGAAAGCAGATTCGTATACAGATAATCTTGGTTGGTCGACCGACGTTGGACGCACTCTCGGAGATGCGCCCGTTGCTGCGGCTCCAGAGACATTGAAAATCCAATGTGATATGTGTGGATGTATGCTCAAGATTCCAAAGCCGAAAAAGGCTCGATACACCGTAAGTTGCTCGTACCCCGGATGCGATCACCTCATGAAATTCGATTGAATTATCTGAGGCGTCAGCATGGATCAGGGTTTTACCCTTCTTGCGATATGTTTTGGATTGTTTTTCATTTCAATACTTTACTCAAGTGTTGGTCATGGAGGGGCTTCAGGCTACCTCGCTCTACTCTCACTTACAGCATACGGCGAGATGCAAAGTTCTTGGCTCAAGCAACACGTCTGGGTTCTCAACCTCATTGTTGCAGGATTAGCATTCCTACATTATTCGAAAGCTGGACATCATAATTTTTCAAAAACCACGCCTTTCATTCTTACAAGTATACCGTTTGCATTCATGGGCGGTTATCTCCGAGTTGACGGAGCAGTATATGACACCCTCCTTTCACTAACACTTCTCTATGCAGCAATTCGCTTGTTATTACTCTCTGATAATACTCAAACGAATGTAACATCTGAGCCCGAAAAAGGTCAGGCTTATGCATTTGGCGCTGGTATTGGATTGTTCAGTGGAATTATAGGGGTGGGTGGCGGCATATTCCTCTCTCCTCTTCTTCTTCTGAAAAAATGGGCTACGCCCAAAGCCGCAGCAGCAACCGCAGCTCTTTTCATTTGGGTCAATTCTGCAGCAGGGCTCTTAGGCGCAACAGCCTCGAGCCAACTTGTGTTAGAATTCGACACACTTTTGCCCTTTATTGCAGCCGTACTCTTTGGAGGCCTCATTGGCTCACGTTACGGTTCAATGCATGCACAACAAACCACAGTTCGAAATCTCCTCGTTGCCGTTCTCTTTATTGCTTCATTCAAACGAATTACTGATCTCTTTTTCTAAGTCCACGACCGCGAACCTCAAACCAATCGAACCAATGGTGTAACCATGTCCGAGACTCCTTACTTCGTTTCATACTCTGAAGCGCTGGAGATACTCACAACCCACCCTCTTTCCCTTCCTACTGAACATATCCGACTTGACCAGGCCTTCAACAGAATTCTTTCCACAGATTTAGCGTCTAAAGTTGACGACCCGCGCTTTGATAATTCGGCTATGGATGGATTTGCTTTTCGTTACAAAGACTCTGTTAAACCCCCAAACCGACTTCAAATTAGCCAGGTTATTCAAGCAGGATTTAATGACAAACCATTTCCAATCGAAGAAAATCAGGCAGCTCGAATAATGACGGGTGCCCCGATACCGCACGGTGCTGACGCAATCCTCCCAATAGAACAGTGCGAGGTTACTGATGATGGTTCAACTGTTCTTCTCTTACAAGAGGGAAAGAAACATTTCATTCGTAAACAGGGTGAAAATTTACGAAAAGGTCATGCAGCTTTACACAGAGGTGACGTGTTAACCCCTTCTTCCGTTGGTCTATGTGCTACTATGGGCCATCCAGAAGTACCCGTTTTTACGAAGGCAAAAATAGCTATTATCTCAACCGGAGACGAGCTTCGACCTCCAGGGCAAACTCTTTCAGATACTGAAATCTATGAATCGAATTCATTTGGAATTACAGGACTTGTAAAATGGGCGGGACATGATGCACAACGGTATGATTCTGTACTTGATTCAATGGAAGCTCTACGTCAAAAACTTGATCAAGCCGCTGAAGAGTGTGATCTAATTTTAACATCAGGTGGCGTTTCTATGGGGGATTGGGATTTGGTTCGTAGATTAATGGAAGAAGAAGGTGACATCAAATTCTGGCGAGTTAAGATACGACCAGGATCCCCTCCGCTTTTCGGCTATTGGAAAGGAACCCCTCTGTTTGGTTTACCAGGCAATCCAGCAAGTAGCCATGTGGTATTCCGCATGCTCGTAGCACCTTACTTGCGCCATTCAACTGGAGGGGGGGGAGTTCACGAGCGGCGAGTCCGCGTCTGTCTTGCAGAATCATTCAAGACAGACGATAATTTCCTTATTATGCGGCGAATAAAAATCGACACCTCAGCGGAGAAACTCCTCGCCTATTCAACCGGCTATCAGGGTTCTGGAAACCTCAACAGTTTAGTTTTAGCAGACGCACTTACTTTATTTGAACCAGGCCATAGTGGTGAAAAAGGCACATGGTGTGACGCCCTTCTTTTGTAGGTGATATGGATGAAATTTATAGTTGAGAAAACCACACCATTACTCGACGCTCTAGCCTATTTTATGCCAAAAACATCACGCAGTAAATTGCGGAAAATGCTAACCGAGGGGAGAATTCAAATCAACGGCGAGGTCGAACATAGAGCGAAAACAGAACTTCCTACAGGAACTGAAATAGAAGTTCTCAGCCGAGTGAAAGCCCTTGAGATTACCCCGCCCCCAGCCTCCAAGCAAAAGAAATCAAACTTGACAATACTCTGGGAAGACGATGCAATTCTTGTTGTAGAAAAACCAGCAGGTCTTCTCTCTATTGCTACGGATAAACTGGAAAGAGATACTCTCCACGCCCGATGTGTCGATCATATCCGCCTAGAGGATGAAAAAAACTGGTGTTATATTGTCCATAGACTCGACCGCGACACCTCAGGCATCATGGTGTTTGCACTACATCAGAGGCACAAAGAATATCTTCAAACACAATTCGCTGAGCGAGAAGTGCATCGAACATACCACGCTCTCGTAGAAGGCAGGCCTAAGCAAATGCAGGGCGTTGCCCGAGAATGGCTGGTTGAGGACAAAAACCTCTTTGTAAAAAAAGTAAAATCGAGTTTCCATGGGTCAAAAGAAGCGATTACCCATTGGCAAGTGGCTGAGACGAACAACCAAATCTCACTTCTCCAAATAACCATTGAAACTGGCCGTAGGCACCAAATTCGAATGGCGCTAAGGTCACTTGGCTGCCCGGTTGTAGGAGATGAATTACATGGGGCAGAAACAAACCCACTCAATCGAGTTTGCTTACATGCTTCAGCCCTTGAATTCCTTCATCCCGAGACCGATGAACCGGTTCGTTTTGAAGCACCTATTCCCAAAGGGTTTCTTCCTTAATGAGGGCCGAGGGCTAGGAAAAATTACCCTAAACGGTTTTTAGAGGCTAGCAACGCCCCCAGTCTCAATCCCCATCTCAACCAAAAAGAACCACCAAATCCCTTACCATGCCGAATTATCCCAGCAATGAAAAAGCAGGAGTTGAAGAACCGTTGACGGCCACGTATCTTTGAGGGGAACCCATGAGTCAACCGGGCGATGAAGGTTGGATTGAAGTTCGGGGTGCACGCACCCATAATCTCCAAGACGTAACAGTTCGTCTACCACGAGGACAATTCGTCGTAATTTCCGGTGTTTCTGGGTCAGGAAAATCAAGCCTCGCTTTTGATACTCTTTATGCAGAAGGCCAACGACGTTATGTCGAGAGTCTTTCTTCGTACGCTCGTCAATTTATTGGACAGATGAAAAAAGCGGATTGTGATGGCATTGAAGGGTTATCACCAGCCATTTCTATTGACCAAAAACAGGGTTCTCACAATCCTCGTTCAACCGTAGCAACCGTCACTGAAATTCAAGATTATTTCCGTCTACTTTGGGCGAGAATAGGTAAACCACACTGCCCACAGTGTGGCCGAGAAGTCGCTCGTCGAACCGTTCAGGAAATCGTTGACGATATTATTTGGAACATGGAAGGCCATGCCATCGTGCTGTGGTCTCCAGCAGTTCGAGCACGTAAAGGAACACATCAAGATCTCTTCCGACAACTCGTTGAACAGGGATACCTCCATGGTAAAGTCAATGGCCATGAAGCTGAGTTTGAAAATCCCCCAGAACTTGATAAAAATTTCCGCCACGATATCGATGTCCGAATTGACCGATTGCGTTGTTCTAAGGAACGGCGACAACGCCTTACTGAATCTGTAGAAGGGGCACTCCGTATCGGTGGTGGAACGGTCGCTATCGAAAGTCTCGAAGCACCGAGTGAAGATGAAATACTTTCAGAAGGAACACGTTCCCACTTCACCAAAGTTGGTGAAACGGTCGCTTGGTCTGAAGATTTTGCTTGTCCAGACCACGGAGCGTTCATGCCCGAACTCTCTCCACGAGTCTTTTCTTTTAATTCTCCTTTGGGCGCTTGCGGTGTTTGTCAAGGGCTTGGGGTCGAGCGCCAATTCAATATTGAACTCATTATTGATGGAACACTCACCGTCTCAAATGGCTGCGTTCGACCATGGCGTCAATCGATGTCCCCTTCATGGTATAGACGTCTCTTGGAACAGGTTTGCGGGCATTATGGGATATCGAAAAACACACCTTTTGAGTTACTGAGTGATGATGATAGAGATATCCTTCTCAATGGCTCAGGTTCGACGATTATCAACTTCCACTTTGAGTCTGACAATGGCTCAGTTTACAAGATGAATCGCCCTTGGGAGGGCATCATTGCTCGACTACAGAAGACCTACAATGAAACAACTTCCGAGCGAACCCGCAGCCGCTTGATTAGTTGTATGACAGATCTTGATTGTTCAGAATGTGGTGGAGAAAAACTCAACGCTGCGGCACGATACGTATCTGTAGGCGGCATTCGTTTGCCCGAAGTCAGTCGTTGTTCGGTTCACGATTCACTCGCATTGATTCGTGCATGGCAACCAAATGGGGCCGGAGCGCCTGAAAATTTCGCAGACGTTCTTGAAATTCTTGATGAACGCAGTCTCTTCATCGGCAAAGATATTCTCAAAGAAATTGAAAACAGACTCGGCTTCCTCGATAGTGTTGGGCTTGATTATCTCACTCTTGATAGAAAAGCGAACACTCTTTCGGGCGGTGAAAGCCAACGAATCCGTTTAGCTACACAAATAGGAAGCCGCTTAACCGGCGTGATGTACGTTCTTGATGAGCCGTCAATTGGACTGCATCAAAGAGACAATGCCCGTTTACTTGCTACCCTTCGGGAGTTAAGTGATTTGGGTAACACACTCATTGTGGTTGAACACGATGAGGACACCCTTCGTCAGGCCGACTGGCTGTGTGATTTGGGCCCCGGTGCAGGATTAGAAGGTGGAATGATTGTTGCTAACGGTCCGCCAGAAGTTGCAATGAAAGCCAAAGAATCTGTTACGGGCGCTTTCTTAAGCGGTCGGAGAAAAATCAATACCCCTGAGAAGCGAAGAAAACCAAGTAAGAAGTGGATTTCAATTAAGGGCGCCCAACATAACAATCTTCAATCCATCCATGCTAAATTCCCTATTGGATGCATGACAGCAGTCACAGGGGTATCAGGCTCAGGAAAATCCTCACTGGTTTCAGGAATTTTGGCGCCAGCTTTACAACGCCACCTTCACAACTCAGATTCTATTGCTGGAAAACATTCGAGTCTTAAGGGACTTGAACACGTTGACAAAGCCATTATTATTGACCAATCTCCAATTGGGAGAACCCCTCGTTCAAATCCAGCGACATACACTAAAGTATTCGATGAAATTCGAATTTTATTCTCAAAAACTACACTTGCTAAAGAGCGCGGCTACAAACCAGGACATTTCAGTTTCAACGTCAAAGGGGGACGATGCGAATCTTGCAAAGGCGCAGGTTCAATTAAACTCGAAATGAATTTTTTACCCGATGTTTGGATTACATGCGACGTCTGCCAAGGTCTGCGATACACCCGAGAATGTCTTGAAGTAACTTGGAAAGGCAAGAACATCAATGATATTCTTCAAATGCCGATTGGAGAAGCGGTCGTCTTTTTCGAAAATCACCGCAAGATATTCAGAACACTCGACACACTTCGTGCTGTTGGCCTTTCTTATGTTCGACTTGGACAACCAGCAACGACTCTTTCGGGTGGAGAAGCTCAACGAGTAAAACTCGCTAGCGAACTGCGCCGTCCTCCGAATAAGCACACGGTTTACATCTTGGATGAGCCAACGACAGGACTCTCATTTGCTGATGTTGAATTGCTCATCAACGTTCTTTTAGAACTTCGATCCAAAGGACACAGCGTCATTGTCATCGAGCACCACTTGGACGTAGTCAAGTCTTCAGACTGGGTTATTGACCTCGGCCCTGAAGGCGGAGAGCGCGGTGGAATGATACTAGCACAAGGAACTCCAGAAGAGATTGCCGCAAATGAAGAGAGTTTTACCGGCCAATATTTGGCACAACTTCTCAGTTGAACCTTCCGTATTGTTCAAAGAGCGTAGTCGATGGCCTTCTTTACGCCCCCGTAGGGGGCGGGTGTACTTTCATGACTGTAACACGAATAGAAGTAACTCCAAAACAAGGCGAAGGAATGCGAGACGTACGTGGCGATGTTGTCCGTCGTCAACTGAAAGCCGACCACGCTCTTGATGTACATGATGTAAGGTCAATCAATGGCTTTTTGATAAAATCCAACACCGGGCCATCAGAAATCGCTTCGCGTGTCGACGACCTGTTTGCCGACCCAATCATCGAGGATGCATGCACCAACACTCTCTTTCTGACTTCATCAGATCATTTCCCAATCACTCCTGATGCTGTAATCACTATCGGCTTCAAGCCCGGAGTTACAGATAATCCAGGTAGTGCTGCATACGACGGATTTCAAACGATATTTCCTCAAACAGATCTCACTGATGCATCGATTTCTACATACCACACCTATGCTTTCTTTGGCCTTCCAGATGAAATTACTACCGAATGGCTCGCATCTACACTCCACAATAATCTCATCCAGCGTGCCGTTATTGCCGATAAGTCAGCTTGCTCAAGCGGACAATGGCCCGCTATCGATTATCCCGAGAAGCCCCCCCAAACCCTCACCCCCCCTCAGCGAATGGAACTTGAAATTTCTGATGCCGAACTTCTTTCACTTTCTGAAACAGGCCTCCTTGCATTAAATCTTGAAGAGATGCAGACAATACAAGCGCATTACCGTGATGAAGCGGTACGAGATTCTCGAAAGGCAGTTGGAATTGTTACAGATGCGCCCACAGATGTCGAACTCGAGTGCCTTGCACAGACGTGGAGTGAGCATTGTAAACACAAAATTTTTGCTTCAAAGATACATCATGTTGACCCTGAAACAGGAGAAGACACTTACATCGACTCAATTTTTAAAACCCATATTATGAAGCCAACACATGATCTTCAAAATGAAGTCGACTGGTTGCTATCAGTCTTCCATGATAATTCAGGCGTCATCGCCTGGAATGATGAGTGGAGCGTTTGTATGAAGGCCGAAACACACAATTCCCCCTCAGCACTCGACCCCTATGGCGGTGCTATGACAGGTATTGTTGGAGTCAACCGAGATATTTTGGGAACCGGATTAGGCGCTCGCCCGATTGCAAATACCGATGTCTTTTGTTTCGGCCCCCCTAATTGGGAGGGGGAACTCCCTGACAACCTGTTTCACCCATCGAGGGTATTCCGTGGCGTCCACGCTGGAGTTCGAGTCGGCGGTAATGAGTCAGGAATTCCGACGGTCAACGGCGCTATTGTGTTCGATGATCGTTACATCGGTAAACCCCTTGTTTACTGCGGTACTGTTGGCATCATGCCAAGGAAACTACCCGACGGTAGAGAATCCCACATCAAAACTCCAACCGCTGGCGACATAGTCTACATGGTGGGCGGTAGAGTTGGTTATGACGGCATCCACGGTGCAACATTTTCATCGCTCGAACTCACTGAAGAATCTCCTTCGAGCGCTGTTCAGATTGGCGACCCTATTACACAGAAGAAAATGCTCGACATGGTCCTTGAAGCACGTGATGCTGGATTGATTTCTTGTATTACAGATAATGGCGCAGGAGGCCTCTCATCTTCTATTGGTGAAATGGCTGAATACACCAACGGCTGCGAAATAGATTTAGAAAAAGTTCCACTTAAACAACCGGGCCTCTCCGCATGGGAAATCCTCGTTTCTGAAAGCCAAGAGCGAATGACAATTGCTGTTAAACCAGAAGATTGCGCTGCTTTTGATGCTATGGCGCAACTACATGAAGTTGAGGCAACACCTGTTGCCACATTCACCAATACTGGTATGTTCCATGTCAAGTATGGAGAAGAAACAGTCGCTTATCTTTCCATTGATTTTCTTCATGATGGTGTTCCTCAACTCCAACTCGAGTCTGAGTGGAGCACTCCAACCCCTGCACTTTTCAATCCGGAATCAATCGTTCTTCCAGAAAATGCAGGGCATTCAAACCTCTTGCTACGAATGCTCGGACGCCCGAATATCGCTTCAAAAGAATCTTGGGTTCGCCAATACGACCACGAAGTCATTGCTCAAACAGCAGTCAAACCATTCGTCGGCGTTCAGCGTGATGGGCCCGGGGATGCTGGTGTCATAGCCCCCCTTCACGGCAATCCCCAGGGGCTTGTCATCTCTTGCGGTATAGCTCCGCGGTATTCAGATTTAGACGCCGGCGCTATGGCTGCAGCATCCATTGACGAAGCAGTTCGCAACGCGGTTTGTGCTGGCATCAATGTCGACAAAATGGCAGGCCTCGACAATTTCTGCTGGCCCGATTCCATTGAGTCAGTGAAAACACCCGATGGGAAATTCAAACTCGCACAATTAGTTCGTGCAAATCGGGAACTTGAACGGGTTTGTAGAGCCTACAAACTTCCCTGCGTTTCAGGAAAAGACTCGATGAAGAACGATTACGGAACTGGAGAAAAGAAGATTTCTATTCCACCAACCCTGCTTTATTCGGTTTTCGGAGACCAACCCGATGTCCGATTCACTGCAACAAGTGATTTCAAAGTCGAAGGAGAAAAAATCTATCTCGTTGGCGTCTCGAAAGAAGAATTAGGAGCATCAGAACTTGCATTCATGCTCCATGAGAGTGGTGAGGCTGATGGTATTGGCGGGCAAGTCCCTCTTCTTCCAAACCCTGAAAGCAACCTCAAAATGTATCGTGCACTTTCCACTGCTATTCAAGCCGGTTTAGTTCGAACAGCGCATGATTGTTCGGAGGGTGGAGTGGCAGTAGCTGTTGCAGAAATGTGCATCGGCGGGCGGCTTGGAGCCGAAGTCGATATCGACGGAACAGGCGATGCGGGTGAATGGTCGCGTCTCTGGGGTGAATCGCTTGGAAGATTTATTGTCGGCGTTCAACCCGAGAATGAAGCGAAATTCCTCACTTGGATGGCAGGACACCCTACAACGATTCTCGGAGCCGTTAACAATTCAGGTAAACTCACCATTTCCGATGGCTACGATGTCCTGGTTGATGCTGATACTACAGTGATGGTTGATGCATGGCAAAAAACACTCGATATGACTGGGGGTGTTGCATAATGTCAGCACCAAAAGTGGCTGTTCTGTTTGGATTTGGGATTAACTGCGATCATGAAACAGCAGCTGTTTTTAATTTAGTTGGAGGAGATTCGGAACGGGTCCATATCAATCACTTTGTTTCGGGGAACAGGGCGCTTGAAGACTTTGACATTCTTGCAGTTCCTGGAGGTTTTTCTTTTGGAGACCACCTTGGTAGTGGCCGATTGATGGGGAACAGAATGCGCTTTGCATTACGTGAACAACTGCATGCGTTTGTGGCGGCAGGCAAGCCAATTATCGGTATTTGTAACGGCTTTCAAGTATTGGTCAAAACCGGGCTTCTACCGGGTCCAAGTGCTGAAAAAACCCTTCCAGACTTTATCCAACGAGCGAGCCTCACCCTCAATGATTCTGGAAGATACGAAGACCGTTGGGTCACGCTCGAGTTTGATGAAGAGAGTCCATGCATTTGGACAAAAGGAATTCAGCGAATCGATTGTCCAGTTCGCCACGGGGAAGGGAAATTCGTTATGCCTTCTTCTACTGACCTTGATGAGCTTGCGGCGAATCACCAACTCACAGTCCGCTATGTCGACTCAACAACTCCCGTTGGAAAGGGAATCACCGATGAGCCTCTCCCCTTCCCTCTTTCACCAAACGGAAGCATGCGGAACATTGCAGGCATTTGCGATGCAACCGGGCTCGTATTCGGATTGATGCCACACCCTGAAGCTGTTTATGCAAAGTGGCTTCACCCAGATCACACGCGTAATACTGCCCCTGGCCCACTTGATAGCGATGCACTCGGGCAATGGGAGGGTGAAGGACTCCAGATGTTCAGAAACGCTGTAGAATACGTCATTTCAAAGCGCTGATACAATGGCTCAAACACCACGCATCACTCATATCGATTCACTTCGAGGCGCTGCTGTATTGCTGATGGTGATGGTTCATGCTGCTGCCACATGGAACCCGTTTCATACACCACAACCCTCCATCTTAGCATATACGATATCAGGCCTTGGCGGCCTTGCAGCACCGTTATTTGTGACGTTATTCGGATGGGGGGTTGTTCGGCACCCCTTCCCTCTCAAGCAAAGACTGTTTCAATCAGGTTTTCTGTTTGCAACTCAAATCATGGTGAATTTAACATCACCACATCTCTTTCATCCATTCACACCAGGTGTACTTTCACTCATGGCTCTTTTGACGCTTCTTATGCCGCCCTTTGCGGCACAATTGAAAAAGTCAGGTTCGCAGTTTCTCGTTCTCATATACATTGCAGTTTTCACGCTACAATGGTTTTTCCCCGAAATCCAAGGCACTGGTGGGTGGAATGATAGAGTGAGTGGGGAATCACTTCCAATTTTTATCTCAAATCTCTTTGTTACTGGAACATATCCTCTCTTTCCTTGGATATTATTTGCGTCCCTTGGTGCTATAATTTCTACTCAAGGAGACAAGGTCGGAGCTTATATTCCCAATTCTATGAAAATAAAGATATCCCTCGTATTGGGGCTTGCCTTTTGCATAATCACCTTCTACATTTCGAGTAAAACAGACGTGCTCTGGGCGCACCCAACGTCCGAAGCAATGTTGACGTTCTTCCCAGCGAATCCAGCCTTCATCATAGCAGCCTCTACTGGAGTTCTGCTCATCTGGATCGCAATTCAGAATCTTGAGTTACACGCGCTCAACAGCGCAGGTCGAATGTCACTAACACTGTATATCATTCACTTCATACCACTTACATTGATGCAAGAGTATGAGTCGACGTATCAATGGAGTTTGACAACATCATCAATAGCCGTTGTAGCTTATGCATTGATTTGGATACCGCTTTCAGCACAGTGGCTGAAGCGGTACCCAAAAGCAACACTTGAGGCAACTCTCAAAGCGATTCGAAAATCACTCTGAAGCAGCAAGTGCTTCGGTTGCTTTCTTAGCACCCATCCAAGCAACAACACCGAAACCGATCTTGTTGATGATGTCTGCAATGTTGTAAGCGACTGCCATGTATTCTGCACCGTTGTCCATTTCGATAAGAGCAACTTCTGGGCTGAAGAGGTAGCCGAGAGGGTAAATGATCCAGCCTACGACAATGAACCAGCGAAGTGCGTTTGCGCTCCACATGAGTTCATCAGAGATCTTTGAGTTGTCGACACCGAGGCCGTCAGTCCATGGAGTTCCAGTTGCTACGATAATCATAGCCCATCCCATTCCACCGAGGATGAGAGCAACAACACCATTCATGAGACCAGCTTCACCAGCGTATCCGAATCCAATCATGATAAGAGCGCCTGTGAAACAGATTCCAGTGAATCCAAGGCCAGCGACTTTCTTGTCTGTGATTGCATCCTTTCCAACAAGCGACGGGAATTTGAGTGCCATCAATGGAACGGTAATAATCCAGTCCATGTAACGGTATTCGACGGAAACAGTTCCGAAGTCTGCGTAAACTCCGCGCATGTAGTAGTAGTGGAATGCAGCAATACCAACAATCAGAGCCGAGATGGTCATTGTTGTTCGGTATTGAGGTGCGACGTTGCCTCGCTCACTCATGAAGAAGACGAAAGCAGCGCCCATGGCGATGTATCCGACGAAGAAGAGGAAGAAAGTCATTGTTTTCAGTGTGTCACCTTCAATGAATTCAGGTAGTCCATTGTCGCCGGTCGGGAGAGGTTCAGCGGCACTGACCGTTCCTGCCATTGCAAGGGCAAAAGTTGCGATTAAAAGCAGGCTCGTTGTTTTTGAGAATTTCTGACTTAACATGTTACTCATTAGCGGCTGTTCCACACACCACTTATAATACAATGTAAATAACCACAGAAAAAACAGCCGTTATTGCCTCTTAGAGCAATTAGCCGCTTTGCCCTGTTTGAACAGCCCACATTCGCGAATAAATCCCACCTATCTCAACCAATTCTTCATGCGCTCCGTCTTCGACAATAGCACCTCGGTCAAGCACCAATATCCGATCAGCATTACGAACAGTAGACAATCTGTGCGCAATGATGACAGCAGTTCGGTCTTGAGATATTTTACTTATTGAACGCTGAAGGGCAGCTTCCGTTTCATTATCAACGGCAGATGTCGCTTCATCTAAGAGAAGGAGTGGAGCGTTTTTTAGAACAGCCCTTGCGATAGCAAGTCGTTGTCTTTGGCCGCCAGAAAGCCTGTGGCCACCTTCGCCAACCATTGTCCCCCATTGATCTGGCAACTCTTCAACAAAATCAGCCACCTCAGCGAGTTTCGCCGCATCATGGACCTCCGCATCCGTGGCTTGTGGATTTCCATAGCGGATATTCTCGAGAATGGTTGTCGGGAAAAGCGTAATGTGTTGGTCTACCAGAGCCATTGAAGAACGCAATCTTTCCAATCGCCATTCATGAAGTGGTTTTCCAGCCCAGTGTATCGAGCCGTTATCGGGTTCGGCAAAACGCAGCAATAAACGAATCAACGTCGTTTTTCCAGCACCCGTAGACCCCACGACACCTACAGTCTCTCCCGAGCGTAATTCGAGATTTAATTTTGAAAACACGGGCTCTCTACCAGGATAGGAAAAGTCAACATTGGAGAAAAGAATAGAAGAAGATTCCATTGTAGAGGTTTCAGGCACAAAACCACCTTGCTCAACTTCAGTAGGTGACATAAGCACATCAAGCACTCTTGTGGACGACGCCATTGCACGTTGATACAAATCGAATGTTTCCCCGAGACGAGTAAGTGGCCATAAGAGCCGTTGCGTCATGAAAACTAAAACCGAATAAGCTCCAATAGCCAATGTCCCCTCGAGCGTCATCCATCCGCCAAGAAGAAGTGTTGCAGTAAATCCACACAATATAGCCATCCGGATAAGTGGTGTAAACGCTGCGGATAGGCGTATAGCCTCTCGATTAGCCTCTCGATACTCGTTACTTAACGCCTCAACACGCTTCATTTCCCTCGCTTCAGCGGTAAAGGATTGAATGGTCGACATCCCAGACAAATCATTCTCAAGTAAAGCATTCATTGCACCTGCGGATTTACGTACTTCTGCGTAACGTGGCTCCAAACTTCGCTGGTACCGAAACGACCCCCAGACGATTATTGGAATTGGGAGGACTGCAAACAAGGCTACTTGCCATGATATGAGTAAAAACACGGCTCCAACGACCAACACCGTGGTACTTACCTGAAGTAAGTCATTGGCACCCTTATCCAAGAAACGTTCGAGTTGATTGATATCGTCGTTAAGAATTGCTAAAACATCACCTTTCTGCCGTTCATCAAACCACCCCATCCCTTGTTTCTGAACATGGTCAAATGTATCGAGTCGTAGTTCATGCTGTACTGTTTGAGCGAGATTCCTCCATAAGATTCCATAAAAATATTCGAACAAAGATTCCAACCCCCAAATTGCAAAAGTGAGTATGGAGAGGAACACCAACTGATGCCAAGGGTCAATTAACCCATATGAGGCAATGAAAGAGTCTTCCTTCAAAACGACCACATCTACCGCTAATCCGATTAGTAATGGCGGTGCCAGGTCCCAGATTTTGTTTGTTATCGAACAGGCCGATGCGAGTCGAATCGTACTTCGATGAGAACTCATGTAGTTGAGCAGACGTTTGAATGGCCCCCCTTCCGACATAATGTGACCACTGTGAAGAAGTATGAGAACCCTATGTCTGTCATTTTACAACATACTTTGGGCGCAACGCCTATGCTGTGTCCATGAAACGGGAAGGTGGGGATGACATGCGAAGGGCCGACTCTACAACATTAGAATATGTGACTACTAGATCGCAAAACACGCGACATATTACACTCATCGACCCCGCGAAACAAGACCCGAATACAGCTGCGAATCGCGCCATGGTTGCCGTTGAATGCGGAAGCAGTATGATCTTTGTAGGTGGCTCGACCGATACGCCTGATGAAGTGGTTCATGCAACATGCAAAGCCATTCAAGAAGCCTTTGAATTACGAACTTTCGCTGCAAGTCAAGACCCTGAGTCCGACGAAGCACAGTGGCAAATCCCCGTTGTTTTATTTCCTGGGGGCGCCCACGCTCTCTCTCCAGCCGCAGATGCAATCACTTTCATGATGCTGATGAATTCTTCAATTCGGAGATTCCTTGTTGGTGAGCAAATTCGAGGAGCCCCGTATCTCGAGAAGTTTGGAGTTGAAGCATTACCTACCGGATATCTTGTTTGTGCCCCAGGCGGCAGGGTAGGCGAAGTCGGAGAGGTAGAATTAATTCAGGAAGACGAAGCAGAATTGGTTCACTCTTACGCGCTTACAGCCCGAATGTTTGGATTCAAACTCCTCTATCTG
Organism: Candidatus Poseidoniaceae archaeon; assembly: GCA_949372875.1. Taxonomy (GTDB): domain Archaea; phylum Thermoplasmatota; class Poseidoniia; order Poseidoniales; family Poseidoniaceae; genus MGIIa-L1. The sequence continues at coordinate 214,403 of CASIAW010000002.1, read as the reverse complement.
GAAGCAGGTAGCGGGGCGGATACTCAAGTACATCCAAGTTTAATCGAAAGCGCTCGCACCGTTAACGAACTTACCCTTCTTGTTGGGGGAGGTATCAGAACTCCAGAGCAGGCGGCCCTTGCTGCCAAAGCCGGAGCAGACTGGATTGTGACTGGAACGCTTACGGAAGATGCTGCTGACCTGGAAGAACTTCGTTACCGAATCACAGCAGTGGTCTCCGCACTGTCTTGAGTTTCAAAGAACCAAGTTGCGCACTTTCTTTTTCTCACGCCGCTCTTCAATTGCACGAGCAGCGTAGATGAGGCCGAATACGACCACAAGGAGAGCAAGCAACGGCGCAAGTATCACCAAGATTGTTACAAAGACAGCCATCATGGCTTCAAGAATAGAGATTAGTGGATTTGCCAGGCCACCCGTAGTTCCTAATGAAAGCGCTCGTATCGCAACCGTCCCAGTTTGAACCGTTCCAGCCACACTCCCTCCCGCTACAATCGATAATGTCCACTGAAGCATAGGATCGTAATCATCCATAACCGAACCCATCATCAAAACGCCCGCAATTGCTGCTGCAGGCGTTGCAACAATATCGAGCAAGTTATCGACCCATGGAATCATGTACCCTCCAATTTCTAATACGACTGCTGCGGCAAGTATGGAGAATGCAGTCCACCCATCGAGTATTGATAATTCCCCCAGGGGTTCGATCCACCCTAGGTTAATTCCCCCACTCATCATCATTGGGGGAAGAAAGACTCGAAACCCGCTGGCAGCAGCAAGCCCAAGGCCGATTGAGAGAGCAATTACAAAATCAATTAACCCAAGTTCCATCTCAATCTTCGTCCTCGAAGACGACAGGATCTCCAGAGCCGCCAGGCGATGGCGGCCGAGATTCATCGACTTCAATTCCTTGTTGAATTTCACTTTCACTTACATCAAGACTGACGCGACCACCATCTGCTAATGTTGCCATATCTTCTGTCCCGGGAGTTGAGAGGGTTCGTTTCACATCTGGAGCATTACTGTATGCTTCTCGCTTTGCTTCCCGTGAATCATGGGTTCTCACTAAGGAAAGAGAGTCGGCAAAGACTCTTCCAACGACTTCTCGTGTACGTTCGCCCCGACGGACGGAATCAAGTTCGTGAACCATCGTTTCGCGTTGGCCTTCAATTTCTCGAAGTTCCGCAGTTCGATCCTGTAAAGCAGCTTCCATATCAGTAAGGGTCAAAGTGATTTGTTGAATACGCTCATCACGCTCGAATACATCGTTGTGAAGACGTCGTTCTCTTCGCCGTAGTGAATCATACTCCCTGTTTCTCTCAAGAAGTCGGCGTTTGAGTTCGTCGATTTGTTCAACCAAATAATCGTGCTCTGCTGAAACAGAGCGTGGACCTTGCATAACCCGTTCAAGTTGCTCTTCTAACTCGCCAAGTCGTCCATCGCGAGCATCGAGCAAACCTCGTAACCTGTCAGCAATGTCTCGAAGTCTTTGCCGCTCTTCTTCAAGCGCTTTGTTGGCGGCTTGTTCAGCATCATTCTGGGCAAGTGCAGTGTCAAGTTGTGCTTTCAAACTTCGAACCTCTTCCGCAGTTACCGATGTTAATCCTGCATCGGCAGCTCGCTCAAGCGCTTCGACCATTTGTCCAATACGACCTTCCATTTCTCCAATGACCTCGTCTTGTTGAGAGGTTAAGCTTCTGAGTTGACCAACTTCGGTGGCCATGGATTCACGTTCTTCATGGGAAAGAGAGGATTGCTGAGATGCGAGTTCCTCTCGAGCGTCAGATAATATTCGTTCAAGGTGAATGACTTTCGCTTCACTGTCTTGTAATGCCGCATCGGTCTCAGCCAAGCGAGCAACCTCGGGGGCGACCATGTCTTCCCGCTCTGCCAAATCAAGCTCTAGAACACGAAGTCGTTGCTTTACAGAAACCATTTCCTCGTTTCGTGCAGCTAACTCATTCCATGCGATGAGAACTTCTTCGACTAATTGGTCAACAGGGTAGCCTTTGAGCATCCCCTCAAGCGCAGCTCGCTCGTCGCCAGTTGCGTCACGAATTCGATTGATGCCAGTTGTTCCGGATGAGTCGAGCGTCATACAGTCGACTATCGAAGCCCAACTACACTTGAACTTTCGCTATCAAAACAAGCCTTAGAAGGCTGGTTTTCTACCCCTTGCAACAGAGCCACAATCAGTTGATTGCAGTAAACATGTCGTCTGGCATTTCACCAGCGAGTTGAAGAGCGCCTGTAGCAACAGCGTTGATTGGCTCATCGACACACCAAACATTGACATCGCCAATGTCTGAAATTTCATCAGCCATTCGAGCAGCGATTCCTTCAATCAAGGAGCCGCCACCAGAGAGGATGATGTTGTTTCGGAGAATTGGTTGGTATTCCGGGTCTGCACCAGCGACAATCCGCTTGATTGCATTACCGATCTTTGGGACGATTAATTCGCAGGCCTGGTTGACAAGGTCGCCGATATCGACAACTTGTTTCTTACCTTCAACAGAGAGTTCTACCATTGCTTCACGGTCATCGCCGCCAACATAGGAGACTTCTTCCTTCCACTTGCGAACCATGTCTTTGGTGACTTGAGCGCCTGTGTACTTCTTTCGAATAAGTTCCATGAGTTGATTATCCAACCAGTCGCCAGCTTCTTCGATGGTGACTTGGTCTTCATCAGTAGGGAAAGTTCCGTAAATTCGGGCAATGTCAGTTGTTCCAGCGCCGATATCAACAACGATTGAACTTGCAATTTCACCGATTCCAAATGCGGTAGCAAAGGGTTCTGTAACGACCATGATAGCGTTGACTTGCCCACGAAGTGTGGCAACGAGATTGGACTTGTCGGTAAAGGAAACGTGACTTGGAGAGCAGATGACTCCGAACACTTCATCGTATTCTTCAGGGTCAACAGTCTCTAGAAGGTGAGAAACGAATGCTTTGGCAGCAGCCAAATTTGCTTCATCATCTTGGGCAACTCCAGCTGCCATTGGGCGGTAAAGGTTGCAAGCAAGTTTGTTCTTGAGTGCATCGCCACCAAACAAAACATCTCGTCCTAGGAAATTTCGTGCAACGGGGTCTTTTGGACGCCCAACAACGGTTTCGATTGTGTGGCTAACGCCAGCACTGGATGCAATAGTAGATTGGTAGGTTCCCAAGTCAATTCCAACATATAAACGGTCACTCATAATTTTCACCTTCCGCTTTGCGGATATGTCGGCGAGGATGCCACCACCCTTCAAGGTTCACCTTTACATATATTGCAAAGTTCAACCAATACGGCTGGTTTTTGGCTTCGCCGTCACTCGTTTTCATCCCCGGAGGGCACCCCTTGCCAGACACCACTACTCTCAAATGCCGGCAGGACTTTTTCATCCTCTTTTTTCTCCCGAATATTCCAACTCAACTGATACATGAGTACAAATCCAGCAAGAATCCCAACAACCCCCCAAACAAAAGCTCTGTTTTGTGAAGCAGCCCCTTCTTCAGAGGGGGGTGTTATTTTGTCTTCCTCGAGTAAAGGATTGTTCCAGTTACTCGTAAACATGGCATCGTCTCGTAGAATCACAACATCATTCTTCGCTTCAGGAGAATTATTTCTACTCTGAGCATAGATTTCAATCTGTAAGGATTCACCACGTATGTCCCATACGGGCAGGTCTCTGGGAATATACCACGTACACGAAAAGGTTCCATTTTCAACATTCACTTCAAAGCAAGACGCAATCGAGTATGACCCCCCAGAACTCGAGTCATTGAGGACGTGAATTTCGGCCCCAGTGTCGAATTGATCACCATCATCGTCTTCAACGATCCATTGAACCAGTAGTGTGTCATACCATTCACCACCATCTTCAGGCGATAAGACAAAATCGATTGCAGGGAGAGCATCTACCGGCCTACATCCAGAAGTATCAACGGGCCAGAAGAGAGAGATGAGTGACGTGAAGCACTCATCTACGTCATCATAGACTCCATCACCATCTGTGTCATCGATACATCCATCGGCATTCCCATCAAATTGTTCTGCGTTTTCATTGGGGCATAAGTCGAGGTTATCGCCGATAGAATCCCCATCCGTATCATCAATACATCCATCTTCATCTAAATCCCAGCCAGCAGCAAACTGATTCGGACACCCATCCATGCTGTTCGGCACCCCATCTCCATCGCCATCATCCCATGAATCTGAATCCCGCTGTACTCCCTGAACGGCTAATGCGAATCCAACCCGATTCCCATCAATTCCTACAGAGTTGTTTTGATTTCCCGGAGAAATGTACCGGGCTCGCACTTCTATTTCGGCCCATTCAACCCCTTCAAGATCAGACTGAGAAAGAGAAACCGCTACGGTTGTTTCATTGGTCATAGGAAATGTCGTAATGTTAGAAAAGTCTGCAATTTGCGAATTGTAAAGGGTTGAATCTCCGTCACTTTGAAAAACATTCGCCGTTGTAATCTGGCCATTTGAAAGACGGACAATGAGTTGGAGATCGTCGACTAAATGCGGCTCGGGAGCGGCCGTCCAAGCTAATCGAGCATTGAACGCATCTCCAGTTAAATCAAATCGCTCTACCCACACATCTCCACTTTTCAGAAATGGTCCTACCGCCCCAGAACCATTCCATGGAGATTGAGCGAGATTTTCCAGAGCCCCCAAACCCCCCTGTCTTTCATGGAGCCATGCTTGGGGTGTTTGGTCTTGGAGACGATATGAATCATGAATCCAAATGTTTTCCGCTGGCGAAACATTACCCTGATGAAGATCCTGTTCAAGTTGATTAAAATCAATTAACTCCGAGAGATTTAGTTGCCCCCATCCATCATACTCGTTTTGCATTTCAAAGCCCCCGCCCCCCCCATTCCGGACATCTTGCGGTAATGGAGTTACGGCGAGCGACATTAATGCACGAATCAAAGCGCCAGAGGGGGAAAAGCCTTCAGCAAGGCTGACATTGTTAGAGAGATTTCCACCTTTGTCTGCCCATTCTGGTCTGACATCACTTGAAGCGAAGAGCGTTCTCATTTCTTTACCAGAAATCCACCCTTGCTCAATCATTTGTTGAATAAGAGCGGCTACACTTGTGGCTGCTGGCGTTGCCATGCTGGTGCCACTCGATGAGCGTAAAGCATCATTGTACGAATCGCTAACTCCATCTGCGCGGGCCGATTCAACCGAAGAACCCACTGCAAGTGCAAAAATCCCATTCGTTCCCGACTCAGTGGGTCCAACCGAAGAAGCACTCCATCGATCAGCAGATGCAGATTTTATTGAAGCCCCCACTGCAACAACATTTCGCCCGTTTGATGGTTCGAGAAGTTGGCCTCCATTATTCCCCGGGGCGATGAAAGCAAGCGACCAGGGCATTTCTAACGCCCACGCGTCGAAATCACCAGTTCGAGCAGTGTAAGCTGTTGTCGCATCACCCCATGAATTTGAGTGGAGCGTTGCACCATAGAGGCCTGCTTCAACTAAAAGCGCATCAACGTCCGGAGGCACCCACCCATCCTCTGAAACAATATCTTGGAAAAGAAGATTTGATGCATATGAAAGCGATGAGCCATTTTGAGGCAAAGAATTACTCCGCATGTCGTAGACATTGTGACATGACAAAGTCCCAGCAACATGTGTTCCGTGACGATAGTCAGAGTGGCCAGGGGTGTCAGAGGAGTCAATTGATTGATTGAGGAATAGTATCTTCCTATGAAGCGGACCAGGTGTGCCTACTCCATCCGTCAAGTTCTCACCTTCTGAACCTCTTTCTCCAGCAGCCGTTGCATTTCTGAAACAAGCATGGTCAGCATCGATGCCTGAATCGGCAACTGCAACGACAACACCCCCTCCATTCAACCCGAAATCCCAAGCCGGGTTTTCAGACATTGATCCATGTTGCAGCAATGAACCGACCTGTTCATTTCGCCCCGTTGTGGGCAAAACCGGTTCAATCCAAAGTAAACCATCAAGTGAGAGGAGTAATGGCAAACCTCTGCGCCATTCTAGTACTTCGACATGGGAAATTATTGAAGAGTAGTAATCGGCTTCGGACTCAATATTCATGCCGTAGGAAGCAAAGGTGGTGACGATTTGCTCGACTGCCTCAGAAGGTAGTCGGGGCTCGAAGACCAATCGAAATTCCTGTATTTCATCCATTTCAGCGAAATTGCCTTTGTATTCAACTTCGGGGGCTCTTTCTTTTTCAACCCCATCAAGTTCATCCGCATCAGAAGAACTCCAAACCAAGACTTCCTCGGGAGACAACATTCTGAGAGGAGTGTAACCCGATACGTGCAACTCTGTCCACAATTCTTGCGACCATACACCCTCGTCAAGGACGAGAACCTCTTCTCGACCCTCGGCGAGCTCAGGGCTTAATGAGGGCCCAAGTCCTTGCGCCAACGGCATCAGCAACAGTATCGTGACAAAGATAGCAGGTCGCATAATCCCTGTTGAACCGTCAAACTTTGTCAATCTCGCGGTCATTTGTCACAGATAATGCGCGACGGCGCGTTTAAGTCGAGTTTGCGAGTCGCCCAGTTCGATGAAGGCCTATCGCGTAACAGGAGTCGCACCATTTGGCAGCATGCGCCAAGAATTTTCCCTCGACCTCCCAGCATCTGATGCTGGTGACGCCGAACACCGAACTTATTCCATCATGGGCTCCCGCCACAAGGCGAATCGCCGAGCCATTGTCCTCACCTCTGTCGAAGAAATCGACCCACGGATTTCTACGGAACCTCGTATAACCGATCACTTCCGTGAAGAAATTGCTGCTGCAGGCGGACCGATTTCTCCATCACAAGAAGAAGAGTGAACCCCAGCGGACTTCTTCTAGGACAACACCCTCGGACTACGTGAGCCGCATGGTTGAACGAAGCGAGTTACAAAAAATGGCACGCACTATCGATGCGCACCGAAAACAACTCGACACACTCCACGCTCGTATTGAACAAGTTACTGCAATTTTAGAAGAACACGACATAACAGCCGGTATACTTGACCAACTTATCACATCCAGTAAAACAGGCCATGTTGGAGCGCGCCTCTCAATAGGCTCTGGCGTTACACTCAATTATACACACCAAGGAACTTCCGAAGGAACGGCCCTCGTCGACATTGGCAGCGGTGTATTTGGTGAAAAACCATGGTCTGAAGCGCATGTAATGACGGCTGAACGAAAGGCCGGCATCTCTTTGCTTCACGAAGACCTTACGAAACAAACATCAGATCTTGAAGAAAAAATAACCGTGCTTGCACAAGAATTCAATACTGCAGCAGAACAACTTCAACCCTCACAGACTGCTCAAATACCCGAAAAACCCGTGGCTGAAACTCCGCCACCCGCTGCTGAAGAAGACAAAGCACCCCGCCGCCAGCAACGCCGTGGCAGTCGGTTTGGAAACGAGTTGACACTAGATGATTGAGGGATTTCATGGGGCTTTTTGACCGATTTCGAAAACGAGTTACGGAGGTAGCTGCTGAGGTAGATACCGACGAAATCTCCGTTGAAGCAGATACTCAGGAGGCACAAGATGCCCTCATTTCCGCCCAGAACCAACCCCGACCAACCCCCCCTTCACAAGAGCCAAAACTTGCGCCCGATGAGCCGTTGAGTGAAGAAAGCGAAGAAGAATGGGAAGACCTTGAACAACTTGACCTTGAAGATGCGGCTGAGGAATCCAGCGACGAGTGGGATGATTTCGATGAAGAAGAAGAAATCAATCTCCCAGTTGAATTGTCACGCAAAGAAAAAAAGCGAATAGAAAAATCGCGGCGTATTGATGAAAAACGTCTTTCTAAAAAACGCAAGGAAATGAAAAAGCGCGGTGCAGTCGAAATCGCCCGGCCAAAAGGCTCTAACGTTGACTTATCGATGATGCGAACAACGACCGGCCGCCAACTTATTAGCGTTCAAAACGCTCCAAAGGGTTCGGTCAAAGAAGCTGAAATCGAGACAGAATCTGGGATGAAAGTCAAAGTCGACTTAGGCGGAGGTGTCGTTTCCGAGGGGGGGAGAGTCATCAAAGCCGGAGGAGCACTTGACAACCTCATCGAAGAATTAGAATGGGTTCTTCTTGAATCGGACATCTCAAGTGATGCTGTTACAGCCGTAACCGATGCTCTGCGAGCCAATCTGATAGGTTCTCGTCTTAGGAAGGGTGCTGATTTAGCTAAGGTTCTCGAGGCGGCGTTGAAGCGGGCGCTGCGAAATATTTTGGCTGCAGGATACTGGGATTTTGATGCAAGCGTCAAATCGTTTATCGAAGCTGGTGATACCCCAGTGGTCATTATGTTGGTCGGCGTCAATGGAACTGGGAAAACAACAACAGCCGCTAAAATCGCTCAGCGACTTCTCGACCAAGACATTTCAGTTGTCGCTGCAGCAGGAGATACGTTCAGGGCGGGTGCAATTCAGCAACTGGAAAGCCACTGTGAAAACCTCGGCATACGATGCATTTCCAGTCAACGTGGTGGTGACACTGCTGCCATTGCGAGAGATGCTATTGATTCAGCCAGAGCCAAGAACATCGATGTTGTCTTGGTTGATACTGCTGGTAGGATGCAAAATAAAGTGAACCTCATGAACGAACTCAACAAAGTTCGCCGAGTTGCAAACCCCCACCTTACCTTGTTTGTTGGCGATTCGCTTGCTGGTAATGATGCAGTCGAACAAGCAAGAATGTTTCAAGAGATTATGAAATTCGATGGAGCGGTTTTGACAAAAATCGATACTGATGCTAAAGGTGGAGCAGGGCTTTCAATCGCATTTGCGACCGGTAGGCCGATCGTTTTCGCAGGGGTTGGCCAAGGCTATCACGACCTAAAACAATTTGACCCAGACTGGCTCCTTGAACAAATGTTTGATTGAATTCAAGCGATGAGGACTTAGACCCCAAACACCTCCCAAAGCCATGGCGGGAACATTCAAAGACGAAGAAACAGAACAATTTTTCCAATTAGTCCACATGTTTCAACGTTCAGCATTGCTACACATGGGCTTATTACCCGACCAAGAAGGAACCATGATGTATAACCTCGGTGAAGCGAAAGCAGCTATCGATTTGTTGAGGATGCTACAAGGTAAAACCAAAGGGAATTTGAGCGACCATGAAGAAAGAATGCTCAAAGGAATCGTAAGTGAATTACAACTTCAATTCCTCAAAGCACCAACCCGCCGACGCGAGGCAGAGAGCGATGCCGCTCAATCTGAAACGATTCGAGAGGCCTTTGAAAACCCTCAAAGCGGACCTGTCGAAGACCTAAGTTCGAACGAAGACAGCGAAGAATGACCTTTCTCGTGCGGTTAATTGATGTGTAATGGCGAGTTCAGCGAGTTGATTCACATGGCTTATGTTACTCCGACTACCGAAGAAACCGCACCTACGGTTCTCATTGTCGATAACAACCCAATGTCTCTCATGCGCCTCCAAGAGGTCTTCAAAATTCGAGAGTTCAATGTTGAGGTTTGTGAAGATGGAGACCAAGCCGTTGATGAATACATTCGCCTCGACCCAGAATTAGTCGTCATTGCTCTTGACCTACCCTCTCTCGACGGGCATCTTGCGGCTCTTGAAATGCGAGAACACGGTGGCGAAAGCCGAATCGTGTTCATTGCCTCCCGCAGACTTGCTCAACTCGCTCAAGATGCAAGCCACTCAGCAGGAGCTGTTGCGTGGCTTGAAAAACCAATTTCATCAACCGTTATTGAAGAAAACTGGGCGCAAATATTAGGCCCGATTCCCGATGCACCGGGCCTCGAAGATCTCGACCAACTCTATCCCGAAGACAGAGTAAAGCCGGTTGCTGATGAAGGCCTCATGCCTTTGCCACCGTTGCCTGGGATGCCTGCAATACCCTTGCCAGGCGTCCTCCTTGAACCACTTCCTGAAGTCATTGTGGCCACCGCAACAGTCTCGAAACCAAAGCGACGAGTTTTCAAACTTCTTCTGGTAGCAGTTTTAGCTGGTGTTGGATATTTAGCATATGCCTATTCTTCATCTCTCGCACCATTTGCTTGAGCAGGAACAACAATCACATTCGCGTTTGGTGTAATCTGTGAATTTAGAGGCAGGCCAGTCATTTGATGAATCGTAATACCATCTTCTTCAAGTAAGGATGCATCGTTTTGCATGATTCGAAAATCGAGGGATGTTGCTTTTTTACCAGCGCGCCATAGAATCCAGAGAGGAACTGCCGATAATCCAAGGGCCAAGAACCATAGAAGTGTCTGCAACATATTTTCACTGGACCATCTTACGCTCATTGAACGCATTCCACGACGCTTCAGCATACGCTTTTGCTTGTAAAGCGGGACTCTCGGCTTTGTGTATACCCGAGCCAACGATGATACAATCAGAGCCTGCGAGAACTGCTTCGCGAGGATCACCATAGCGCTGGCCCATTTCTCCATCACCAACTGCAAGATTTACGCCTGGCGTCCAGATTAGTTTTGCATCACCAATTGCCTTCCGAAGAAGTTTCAATTCTTCAGGCCGTGAACCGTTACCTATGAATCCGAAAACGCCAGCGTGGCTTTTACCCAGTGCTACAACCTTGGCTGTATAATCAGGGTCAAGCAAATTACCTCTGCTTGACATCTGCGCTAGCAAAAGAACCCCCCCTTCTCGTCCAACATCCCCCCATCCTGCTTGGAGGCCGTCAACAATATCGGGGCCTGAAATAAGGTGCGCTGTGACTAAATCAGCCCAGGAGCGAATGTCGTAAACCCCCGACATCTGCTTGCGACTGATGCCTCCAATATCGGCAAACTTACGATCTTCGAAAATCAAAAGATCTGCAGCAGACGCTTTTGAGCAAAGTGCGGCCCATGCTTCAGGCGTCCAATCATCAACTAAATCGACATGGGTTTTGAGTGCTGCCAGGTATGGGCCAACCTCGTCAATTAACTGGTTTAATCCAGCCATTGTTGAGCGGTCCGCCGCAAGGCAAACGAGACTCTTTTTTCGACAAGCCATTTCCATGTATGCTCGAGCCATTGGAAGATGGTTTTCACTCCAACGACCGCCCCATGCCTCATCAGCCTGCATGGTTGTGCCAAAGCGTCTCGCCACTCATACCTTACGGCCTAATTCAAGTAGAGAATTGATAGAATCGGCGAGGGTATCCTCAGTTGAATGAAGTTGAATGCCGAGCTCCTTCTCGACATCACCAATATCGTATCCAACGTGTCTTCCGAGTGAAGAGCGAACTTGGCGTACAGTGAGTTTCGGGTGGATTGCAGCCATTACAGTAGCAAGCGGAGAGGGTAAGCAAAACGTCGCCCACTTCTTACCCGGGACAACGAGGCGCAGCTTTTTACCGAGCTCCTGCATCCAAATTCCTTCTTTGTGTAAGATGTATCTTCCACCATCTAAACCTGAATTGATTGCTGAAATATGCGCCTGGGCAACATCCCTTACATCGACATAATTGAGGTATGTGTTGAGTACAAACGGTATCTTGCCAGTGAAATGTTTGAGGTATGCCATCGAACCTCGAGCGTGGCGCTTGTGGAAAAGAGGCCCGAAAACAATCGAAGGATGGATGGTAACAAGCCGAGGCCGCAACCCGTTTGCATGTTGCTCGACAAATGAACGCATAATTCTCTCGGCTTCTGCTTTTGCAAATCCATATGGGTTCGATTCTGGAGACGCATCATCGCACCAATCAGAGGAGGAGAAAACTTCTCCATTTGGATGGCGCGTCTTACGTATAGCGGCAACAGAAGAAGTATGGATGATGGTTTGAACACCGCCGTATTTTTTGATTGCAGCACAGAGGTTTCGCGTACCAATTACCGATGGGTCAACGACATCCCGTTGGGGGTCTTTGACTCCAACCATCAGTGCAGCAGCACAGTGAATGACGACATCACATCCATCTACGGCAGCTTCAACAGAAACCCCATCAAGTAAGTTCATCTCGATTATTTCTAAGGAAGCACCTTCTGCTGCCTCGAATGTTTTGAGGAATTGAGCATTTTCTGGATTGCGAACAGTCCCCCTTACCTCATGTCCTTTCGATAACAGGCCTTGTACGACATGAGAGCCAATGAAGCCAGCAGCACCGGTGACCAAAACAGGCATAGTTGTCCCAGCGCCCACTCCTTCTTCATGTACTCTTAGGAAACATCACATTGATGGCAAACCCCCTCATCGCAGTACCAATGCGAATCGCAACATTCTTGTCGCTGTTGATTCTTCTGGGTCCGCTTTCGGGCTGTTTTGGAAGTGAATCTCTCCAGATTGACGAGGCCGATTCTTCTCTCTATCCATCAGAATGGGATCGCCATACACTTGACTGGAATTGGACAGACAGTTATTCGTATGTCTTGGAACCAGGACCTCATACCGCTCTTGAAGTTCAAGAAGCGACATTTGAAGTCGACACGTCCGGCGTTTGGGAGACGGGGCCGGCAACCTCAAACGTACACCTATCGTATTGGCTTCCATCAAATACTGAAAATGGGGATAAAGTCCCTGTTATTGCTGTGATTAGTCCGTATTTTTCTTACGGCCAACCAGGAGACGAATCCGGAGCAACAAACGTGGTTGGTGCTGGAAGAGGGGAATTCATCTACGACAATTACATTCCGCACGGCTATGCTTTTGCACAAGTTTCTGTCTTTGGAACCGAGGAATCCTCTGGATGTTTTGATTACCGTGGAGAAGGAGAGGGATGGGGTATTCATCAAGCGGTTGAATGGCTCGGTCAGCAAAATTGGTCCAACGGGAAAGTCGGCATGTATGGCAAATCCTATGAGGGCGCAACACAATGGGAGGCTGCAGTTCATGGAAGCGAGCATCTTGCCACCATTGTCCCTATTTCCGGAACGACCGGACTTCACCCTCTACTCTACAAGAACGGAAGTGCAGAAGCACGTAGCCAAGTCATGCACATGAACTATTTCGGCAGCACCGTGGATTACAATGGTGATGATTTGGATAACGTTTGTCCCGATATCATCGAGGGACTGTTTGCAGGCCCAGTGACATATGGAATGGGAGAATTAGACCCCTATATGGCGAATTATTACGAAGAGAGAGAACACATTTCCAAAGCCCTTACCAACTACAACGGTAGCATTTACTGGGTTCAAGGGATGCAAGATTGGAACGTTGATCCACATCAAGTATTCCCGTGGTATCAGATGTTTATCGACGCTGGATTCGATGTTCGTGGCATGCTTGGCCAATGGGAACACAATTATCCGGACCAGTGGTCAAAGCATAACGCCCAAGACAGTGGTTATGGTGGCGAGGCGATACAAAATATGACTCGCTGGGATTGGGGCCAAGACTTGTTTGAATGGTTTGAATATTACTTGAAAGGCGTTGGCGAAAAGCCCGAACTCCATGCGCAAATACAGCGCAATGACGGTGAGTGGCGAATCGAGGATACGTGGCCTCCTCTTGATCGTGCTTCGGAAGACATCCCCTTGGACACCTGTGTTCAAACCGGAACTCGAGTGCAAGGCGTGTCTGTTTCTGGAGGCAGTGTGAGCAGCGTAGTCATTGAATGCGAAGCACTCAGCAGCGACATGCCAATTCACATCTCCGGTTTGACAACTCTGCATTTGGAAGTGCAAGCAGCCATGGATGGAGGGCAAATATTCGTCGAATTACAAGATGCAGAAACCAACCTTCGTCTTGGCCATGCCACCATGGATATACGTTACCATCAAGGAGGCAGCGAACCAACAACAGTATTGCCTGGGCAATCACTTACAATGCTCATGGAATTCCAAGCCATCGATGCTGTCTTACCCGCAGGCCATGGAATCCGATTGGTAATGACAGAGAATGGAGAGGATTACTTAGCCCCTGCATGCGGCATACTGTGTCCAATTACCGTAAACGGTGGCGTACTCAGCATCCCACACATCGACCGTGATGGTAGCAATGTTTTGATTACACCACAAGGTGAAAGTGCAGCCAATAATCAGTGAGTCTTTCGTTCATCACGTAGTGCACGAACCATGTCGATTCGCCCCACAAGGCCTACTAAATCCCCTCGTTGGCTTACCAGTAAAACTTCTTCTTCCCCAAGCAGGCGGCGCGCCTCTCCAATAGAAACATCGACATCAACCATTGAAAAATCGGCACGCATGACCTCATCAACACACGCATCACCACCGATATCGACTTTGAGTAGGCTTGCTTCAGATACCAGTCCAACGACCGCCCCTGCTTCGCTCAGTACCGGAAGATGACTGATACCACCAAGCACCATTTTGTCAACAGCGGATTGAACACTATCGGAGCGCAATAAAGCTGTGACTTCCGAGATCATGATGTCGCCAACAGTATGAGCCCTATCGGGCCTTTCTTCTCGGTTGAGCGCTCCGACAATCTTTCTTACCGTCGATAGACGAGGGTCGACCGATTCGGTTTCGACCTTTGCAATGACCGACTGAGTAAGCCCTGAACGTTCCGCTAACAAAGCCTGAGTAAGTCCCAAAGATTTGCGCCATTGACGTAAATATCCACCAGTAGGGATTTCCATTGTTTGCGCGTAGGGCTATCCACGCATGAGTCCACCGGTCGCCTTTCGAATTTCACGTCGATTACCGTAATTTTCTTTATCTGTTCAAACGCCCAAAAACAACTTATTGACGCGAGCAAATGAATAATTGCCGATGCGTTATACCGCCAAAGATGGAGGCAATTGATTATACGAATGAAGAAAAAATATTCATATGATAAACTAAAGTGAATAATATATGAGCGTATGTTTGATATACCGTCTTTGCAAGCAGTGATTCGTTACCTATGATGGATAAAGCAAAATTGGAATACATCTGGCTTGATGGATATAACCCGACACAGAACATGCGAAGCAAGACTCTCGTGAAGCAAGATTTCACCGGAACGCTCGAAGAATGCCCAATGTGGAACTTTGACGGTTCCTCGACGAAACAAGCTGAAGGGAACTCCTCAGACTGCCTTCTTCAACCAGTTGCAATTTATCCAGACCCTCAGCGATTTAACGGTTTTTTGGTCATGTGTGAAGTTATGAACGCCGATGGAACACCTCACGCTAGTAACGGACGGGCTACTATTGAAGACGACGATGAAGATTTCTGGTTCGGATTTGAACAAGAATATTTCATCATGGATACAGAAACACAACTCCCCCTTGGATTCCCAGTTGGCGGATTCCCAGGGCCTCAAGGAATGTACTACTGTTCAGTTGGTGGTAGGAACACTCACGGCCGCTCCTTAGTCGAAGAACACGCGGACCTTTGCCTTGATGCTGGAATAAACTTTGAAGGAATCAACCAAGAAGTTGCATGCGGCCAGTGGGAGTTCCAAATCTTTCGCCAAGGGCGCTAAGAAAGCCGGCGATGAACTCTGGGTTGCGCGATACCTTCTTGACCGATTGACTGAGAGTTATGGCTGCTACATTGAATACCATCCAAAGCCTGTCAAGGGAGACTGGAACGGGTCTGGAATGCACGCAAATTTCTCAGATGGACGAATGCGAGATGAGGGTGGAGAAGAACTGTTCACCAAAATCTGTGAAGAATTTGGCAAGAACATCAAGAAGCACATGGATGTCTATGGCGAATATAACGACCAACGTCTTACTGGACTTCACGAGACTCAATCGATTGACCAATTCTCATACGGCGTTTCAGACCGTGGAGCCTCAATCCGAATCCCTGTAACTGTTCCAGAAGATGGCTGGGTTGGTCGCCTTGAAGATCGTCGACCAGCATCAAACGGCGACCCATACAAGATTGGTGCCGTAATTATCTCGACAACCAAAGCCTCTTACAAGTGAGCCTCTTCAGTTTGAACCTCACTTTTTCGAACGCGAAGAACGCCAAGAATAACGGCGCCGATGACAGACAATGTCATGATGTTCGCTGCAATCATTGCAAAAGAGTCGACGAGGATTCCATAAACGAGCCAAAGAGTAAGAGCGAATGATACAACAGCAAACGTGGTCAGAGAGATTCCATCATGCCGTTTGTGAACCCATACTTGGATGATTTGGGGAATCCAGGCAAAGATACCTATGACGCCTGCGAGCAATCCGATTGCCTCAATCCATGGTTCAGCCATAGCCATAGGCGCTGGACCAACCCACATCAAACTTCGCGAACCTTCATCCCTTTACGAGACATGAATTGTTGACTAGCTGAATTTTAGTAGTGCTCTCATAGCTCTTGCAGAGTTGCAACGACTTCTTCAATCCACTCTTCAGCGTCGTCTTCATAGTCGACATCACAATCGATTCGTTCTGCTATGCGAGTAGCACCTTTTTCTTCAAGGACCCTGTCCCATTCTTTACCGGCTTCACAAAATAAATCGAATGCAGTATCTCCCAATGCGAGCACGGAAAAACTCATGTTCGTAAGGGCATCATCACCAAGTTCCTCAGCGTATTCAAACAAGTCCATGGCACTGTCCGGTTGTTCACCATCGCCCCACGTGCTACAAACGATCAACAGGCGAGAATATGAGAGCATGTCTTCAGATTCTATTTCATCCATTCCAAAAGCCTCTGCTTCCATTCCAGCGTCTTCTGCTGCCTTACAGATGTCCATAGATAACAATTCAGAATTACCGGTCTCAGTACCATAAAGCACAATCAATTTATCTTCTCCACTCATATTCAAATCTCCATCTTCCATCGTGTGATATGTGCATGGCAAGAAGGCCCTACCTTTTATTTTTAGGGTGACCTAAAAATGAAATATACTGTACTTTTCAGTTGCCAATTGTTGCTTCATTCTTACTAGACGTTCTCAGCCCATTCAGCAGGTGGCTTTGAAACATCGATTTTTGTTATCTCTGCCCACTCTACTTTTCTTGGAGCCTTTTCACCCACGACGTGCATCTCAAGTGACAGGCCGTAAGGGAATTTTGGCAACAATATTGCTTCCGCCCGTGTTCAACGTAACTTCACTTGGATTGTTTGAGAAAAGAGAAAAGAAAGAACGCTGGTGCTCGACAGTTGCTTCGACCGGACTTTTTCTGTCAGAGAACCAAGAACGAAGATGCTCTCCTAGTCCGAGGCCGAACACATCTCCTTTGAGCATCAATCCACCATGCAGATGAACTTCATCCCAGGTATTGAATCCTTCAAGAGTTTCCATAAGATCGGGGTTCATGTCTCCAGGGCTCGTTGTTTCTAGGATTTTGATAAAGCCAGCCTCATCAACCATCTCAGCTGCTAAACTTTCTGGTATTTTTGGCCATTCCAGCCGCTGATGGGTCATGGCAACGATAACTCTCATTTCTAACGATTCTTCAGGCGAGAGAGAGAGTCGCTTTTCATGTAAGGCCTTCAGAATTTTCGCCTTTCGAGCAATACGGTCTGCCACACCATCGTGGTTGTGTTGAGTCCCATTGTTACGGTTTTGAACAAAATGGTGTTCATCGGTGATTTCAAAGGAGCCAGCCCAATGCTTCTGCTCGACAACGAGCATGGTATTTCCAGCGATAACAACCATGTCAATTTCCCTTCTTCCTCCATCGGGGTCTGGTATTCGAACGGATTCAAAAATATGCCAGCCATTGTCCCTTCCCGCCGCTCTTGACAGTTTGCACAGACGCATTTCAGCGAGGTCTCCTGCACGATGAATGTCATCGGGAGGGTGCTTTAGACGTCTTGAACGCCACCAATTCCATCGGACTTTGAACGACATACCCTCATCACCGGAGTAATTGGTCCACACTGTTAACGATGACTGTGGGTTGTTGTTCTGCGTCATGTTCGAGTTGAGCAACATCTTCCATCGTCGCTTCGCCAGAAAGTACGAGGACACCAACACACCCAGCGCGTGTAGCCATTGCTACGTCGGTATACAACCTGTCTCCAACCATAGCGCAGCGAGCGGGGTCGAGTCCTAATTCCTCAATTTTGTGTAAAATCATACCAGCATTTGGTTTGCCAGTGATGTGTTCAGGGTCAACACCTGTCGTTACCTTCAGCATAGCCAGATAGGCTCCAACATCGGGCAAACCCCCGTCTGGTGATGGACAGACCATGTCTGGATGACTTGCAACCAATGGCACCCCGCTATGAAGGAAAATACTTGCTTGTGAGATTTTTTCATAATCGATTTCAGTATCGTATCCGAGTACCACATACTGCGGGTTTTTACTGCGAGTTTCTATTCCTTTTTCTTCGAGCATCTCTCGCATTCCTTCAGTTCCGATAAGCCATGTTTTGCTGACTGAATGCGTGGAAAGCCAAGACAGTAAATCGTGTGTAGAAAGCAACACATCCTCTTCGGTAGCGGGAATACCAAAAGCAAGTAATTTCTTAAGATACTGCTTGACCGAACGGCTGGAATTATTGGATAGGAAATACCGTTTTACGCCACGCTCATCACATCGTTGAAGGAAATCGAGTGCGCCTTCAATGAGGTCCCCTCCAAGGTAAATAGTTCCGTCAAGGTCGAGAAATACAGCGTCAATTCCATCGAGTTGCGCATCCATTTTCTCACCTAAAAAAGCAGTGTCCGTATCATAAACCAAGGAGAGTGGAGGTTTTCTTGGGCTTCTTTACTTGCAATCATTTCAGTCATCATTTCTTGCAATGCAGGTTTCTTCTCGGCTTTACCAACAAACCAATTCAGCAGCCACGATCGACGACTGAGTTTCTGCATTCGGTAGGAATTGATAAGTTCCGGACCTAACACTTTCCAAACTTCATCTTGGTATTCGAGAAACGGCTTCTTCTCCGTGATATGGCGAGCAGCCATTTCTCCAGTGACCAGTGCGTTACCGACGCCTTCGCCTGAGAAGGGGTCAATCAATGAAGCAGCGTCTCCAACTAATCGAACACCGTTCATACTTGAACGGCGGGGTTGATTCGTGCTTTTCTTACGAGGAGACCCGAATGGAAGTTGCCATCCTTTAGCGGAGCCAGGAACGAGTTCCGCTTCAGCAAAACGGTCTTTGAACATAGGATGATTAGCAATGACGTCGGCTTGTAGAGCTTTCAACTTCTTCTTTTGTTTATCTAGAAGCCCCATGACCATTCCAATTCCGACATTGACGACGTTCTCAGAAACAGGGAACAACCAGAAGTATCCAGGAATGACTGAGTCGACGAAGTGAATTTCGATATCTCCAACACTCTCTTCACAACCTTTGACATTGCGCCAATACTCTCGATATCCGCCGCAATAGTGGTCTCTATCCATCATGGCTTCACTGTATGAAGATTCAACAACAGAACGAGCCACGGGGCATCTGTAGCCAGCAGCGCCGACCAATTCACGAGTATGATATGTTCTTTCTTCACCGTCTCGGCCTCCGATTCGAACAACCAGTCCACTCGCATGTCGAGCATCTCCACTTCCTTCACCAGGGTCTTCTCCGCCTTTTCCATCATCGAACAAGACGGTTCGAACATCGCCGCCTTGAATCACCGAACCACCGGCTTCTCGCACCATTGCCTGACATCGGTTGAACAGTAAGGAGTCAAATTGAGCACGGGGTAAAGCATAGCCTGCCTCTAATCGTTCAACGTCTTCCTCGGGTAAAGGGACTCGAACCGAGTTTCCTTTCGGAGAAGAAAACATAATTCCTGTGACTCTGAAATGGGGCGTTGATTCTAAATCTGCTTTTACCCCAAGCCCTTCAACATGGGAGAGCGACTTTCCCCCAACTGCATCTCCGCAAACTTTGTCGCGAGGCCACACTTCTTTCTCAATGAGTAAAACACGTGCTCCAGATTTCGCTAAATACCCTGCAGCGGAAGAACCGCCGGGGCCACCACCGACAACAATGGCGTCGAATTCTGTTCCACTTTCAGGGATTTCTCCCGTCTCAATAGGCTGCTCCCATGAGCGAGTAACAGACTTCACTTCCACCGTCATGGAGGTATCACACCCCATCCACTCCTTGAGTCTTAGCGTTCAAGAGGTTGTAAATCACCGGTCTGAACCGTTATACTCATTCGGCGCCAACTCCGGCCATGAGGTATGGGCGATACTCTCTCTCAGCTTGGCAGCGGCTTGGAAGCAGGCCCAGCGACGCCTGAGCAGAGAAAGAAAGCATTGTTTGCGTTACTGGTTGTTACTGCGGTTTGGGGAGCGACCTTCATCTGGATGAAACAGGCGCTCAATGCTCTTGACGCCGAGATTGTCGAATATGGGAGATTCGAGGTTGTCGCAGTTTTAGTTGCGGCCCGCTTTGCCGTAGCGGCCCTTGCAATGCTGTTGTTTTTCCCGAAAGCCCGGGCAGCACTGATGGAAGCTGAACAGTGGAAAGGTGGATTGATTCTCGGCAGCATTATGCTTGTGGGATTTGTCACACAAATGATCGGCTTAGAAGATATTAGTCCCTCGGTTTCTGCTTTTCTTACTTCTCTCTACGTAGTTTTTACTGCAATAATCACCGTAATTTTCACGAAATCACGACCTTCACGCACCCTCCTCTTCGGAGTTTTTCTTGCTACATTCGGTGCTGGTTTCATCCAAGGACCGCCTCATTTGACTTGGGGCCTAGGCGAAATACTCACTGTGATTTGTGCGGTATTTTTTGCTCTACATATCATCTACACACAAAAGATTACTCAGCAAGTAGAACCGATTGGCGTGACACAAACCTCGTTTCTCGTTGTGGCTATCGGTTCGTTCCTTCTTTTGCTCCTGATTGGCGGTGGGCGTTCCATCACTCAGTGGGAGATGGTGTTCAAAGATGGTGTCTTTCTCCAAGTTCTCTGCCTTGGCTTAGGCGGATCGTTGTTCTGTCTGCTTTTACTCAACATCTACCAGCGATATCTCCACCCAATACAAGCCGCAATCATTTACGCTCTAGAGCCAGTTTGGGCGACAATGTATGGGCTCGGGCTCGGCCTTGACGATTGGAGTTGGTGGATTCTCCTTGGTGGCGGAGCACTCTTTGTAGGCAACATCGTGGTCGAGGTTTTCTCAACCGCTGATGGGGAAGAGTAAATGGTGGTCGACGATTCGACAACATTGAGGGATTCTATGGCGGAAGACGAAAATCTTAATCTGAAAGGATTTGGAAGCAAAGCAGTACACAGCGGGACCAACCATGTTGGCGATGCAGTAAACACGCCAATTTTTCAATCCTCGACCTACAAACTTACCGATGAAAGATATGCTGGGTGGGCGGAAGGAGCTCAACATACTCTGCTTTATGCCCGAATTTCTTCTGTAAATTCTGCCGCAGTTGCTGATAAATTAACGGCTATGGAAGGCGGCGAAGATGCCGAAACCTTCTCATCTGGAATGGCAGCAATTTCAACGACCCTGATGGCGTTTGTTTCTGCTGGAGACCACATTGTAGCCACTTCCGACGTATATGGGGGAACCTACGCTCTCCTTACCGAAGAGCTCCCGCGATTTGGTGTTGAAACAACCATGACTGACATGCGCGATCCTGCTGCATACGAGGCAGCCATTCAGCCAAATACGAAAATCCTCTATATTGAAACACTCACCAACCCGGTACTCAAAGTCTGTGACATTCCAGCAATGGTTGCCGTTGCAAAGAAGCATAACCTTCTCTGCATTATCGACAACACCTTCGCATCACCATGGGCGTGTCAACCACTTTCCATGGGTGTTGACTTGGTTATACATTCGACAACAAAGTACCTCGGCGGACATTCAGATATCATCGGCGGCGGCGTTGTTGGTTCAAAGGAGTTAATCGCACAAGTATTCGGTAGAAAGGCTGTCTTTGGTGGTAGCCCTGACCCACATACGTGTTATCTCCTTGAGAGGGGAATGCGCACACTCCACGTCCGGATGCCAACCATCTGTGAAAACGCAGCAGAACTCGCAAAGCGCCTCGAAGCCCACCCTATGATTGAGCGAGTCAACCACACATCGCTCAAGTCTCATGACGACTATGAAGTTGCTCAACGCGTCATACCTAAAGGAACAGGGATGATTGCTTTCGTTGTCAAAGGAGGCGATGAGGCTGCTTTGAAGTTCATGCGAGGCTTGAAAATGATCTACGAGGCAACAAGCCTTGGTGGGGTTGAATCCTTAGTTGAATGCCCATTCAATTCAAGCCACATGATGATTCCAGAAGAAGTTCGTCACGCAGCGGGCCTCATACCAGGATTTGTACGAATGAGTATCGGTATTGAAGACGTAGAAGATTTGTGGACGGACCTCGAAAGAGGATTTGCAAACCTTTGAGATTAGTTCGCTTCACCAGTTGCGGTTTTGAGAGCAGAAAACGCCTCAACCCACGCATTTGTTGCGTCCTCAACTTCACTTTTGTCGCAGTCGTAGAGCGTTTTTCCAGCCTCAAGTAACTGCTTCGTAGCGGCGAGCCAAGCTCCTCCACGATCTCTTGCGTTGATTTCAAAATGCCATTCTTGGCCGGCTGAACGGCCAGAAGCAAGGAGCCATGCCCATGCAGCAGCAGCAGAATCGATGGAGTCATGGCGCTGTGTAGCAGTGCGCTCAGCCTTTCCATCTCCTTCAATCATGCCTTGGAGAATCAAATCATGTACTGCGCCGGTTGCCCCAGAGAGCGTATCTTCACGCGTCGGGAATCGCGAAATTTTCTGAGCCATTGCCCGGGCAGAATCTAAACTCTTCAAGAAATTACCAAATGGTTGAGGTTTTTTCTGTTGCTTTTTCCAAATTTCTTCAGCTTCAGCACCCGTAATTCCTAATCCAGCAAGGCCTTCTAAGCCCCACTTCTCCCATAATGCACCGAGAACATTGCCGCAACTTGTCCCCTCCATAACTTCCAATGCAGCAGCCTTTCGTTCAGAAACATCACCTTTCGGTGTAATTCGCAAACCTTCTCCGTCTACTGCTCCTTCTTCCATTGAAGCATGCAACATCAGAGCCGCTAAGTGCCGCTCATCTACTGAACCGGGATGTGATTGTAAGGCGTCTTCAATCGAGGCTACATCCATGCCGGTAATCCATGAATCTCCAACGACAAGGCCCGAATCAATAGAATCCAAAACAGATCTCCGAATTGCAAGAGCAATCACGCCCTCATTCATGGTCAACCCTTGCCAAGCATCGAGAATCTTGTCCATGCCTTCTGAGGCAGAGTCGGGCAATGGCGTATCTTTGCCCCATCCTTTCGGGGACCAGTTTGCATCAATTTCAAGAATAGATGGAAGGAACGGTGGTAACATTGACAGTGCCAAATGATGGATGAAGGACGATTCTTTCTTATCCGTTTTTGACATGACATCAAAGCCAATTGCAACAATAGGTCCGTGCTTAAACGAGAATCGAATATATCCTTCACCACTGGAATGAAAGTCAATTACAGACTGAGCGTCGAGTCCTTCAGTAACCCAAACTGGTACAGACAAATCTTTACTTTTGGTAAATGAAAAGCGCGAACGTTGTAAGACATCATCAAGCCATTCATCTGGTGGTGTCGGGTTTGGTCCAGTACAGACAAACCCGCCTTTCCAAGTGAAGAAATACATACCTCGCTTCGCATGGTCTTCCCACGGTAACATGCGCAGTGTGAGGTTTGAATAATTTTGTAGCCCTGCAAGGTATCCTTGCTTCCCCTCACCGCGTCGAATGAATGAGGCAGTACCAAATGAACCCGAGCTAAATTTCCCAACAACGGTGATGTCCTCGTCATGAGCGGCATGAAGAGAGCCGGCAAACGCTTTTGCTACAGGATCGCCACGTTTTGCCATCATCCGTTTACTTAGCCAAGCGATGTTATCCTTCTTACGAATAATGGTTTCAAGTCCTCTCATGGTTTTTGTAACTGGATCGGTCCTACCCCAGCGAAGTTTACCTTTCCAAGTCATCATTGGAAGGTGCGCTCTTGGGTTTTCCAACAATTTAGCCAACTCTCGCTTGAGTTTATTGGCTGTTGCTTCATTGGCATGCTTGGTGCCTCGCATTCGAAAACGCTGCTTTTTTTGGCCAGGGAATTCTACTTTCGACGGACCAGCCATAGATTCCCCTCACGCCTATCCAAATGCACCTGTCGTTTGAGTTCTTCGCGACTTAAATACTGTTGACGGGTGAAAGAATGGAGCGGAAAAAACCCCCTCGTATGGCACAACATACCTGAGGCTTTACCCGCTTTTATTGAGGAATTACAATGAGTGACGAATTTGCAGATGAAGAGGAATATACGATGGAAGGGCATTACGGGGAGCAACTCGAAAAAGAACCTGAGGCTGAACAAATGGCCTCTATGGTAATGGAGATTCAAACCCCCATGGGCCCCATTTCAGTCGATATGAAGCAATACGATGACATCAAAAAAGCAGTTGCTTCAACATATAAGACAGGGCCTCAAATGCCATTGGCAGAACAATTAATGAACAATTTTATCGGTGCCAAGCACAAGCGTGATTCACGGTATTGGAGCGGTAAACTCGGCATCTTCATGAAACTGCATTTCGATACTTATCTTGAAGAAGAATTCAAAGTGACTGAGGAGTTCATGATTGACCAAGGCAAGATTCGTGCACCAATGTATGAGACCATCGAGGTTCAAGAAGAAAACCGCCTACGGTATCTTGCCATCGGAACTCGCTTCTATCAGTCAAAAACCAATCCTGAATTCCAATTCATCACCGTTTCAACCGTCGACCACGACGGTGACCATCGCTTGTCAGTGTATACGCCTTCAGAGAAGACCGTCCTTGTCAACGGTAAAGATGCAGATGACCTCATTGCTCAGGTCGAATCTAATTTCTATGAATGTGGTATTCTCAAAGGCGAATTTTTCGATTTGCGATACAATTTCATCGCACGTGACAAGAGTATCGACGAGCTTATTGCTTGGGATGAAGATGTCAAAGAAGCCCTGTGGAAGGATATTATTGGATTTCAGAAAGCCATGCCAAAACTTCGAGAAAGCGGCGTCCCCAATTCACGCGGCTTGATTTTGGCAGGGCCGCCTGGCACTGGAAAAACCATGATTGCCAAGTGGCTTGCAGCCCATTCTGACATCACATGCATTCTCATTTCTGCTGAGATGATTACTGGTCGAAATGACATCAAGTCTTGCTTTCAAATGGCTCGTAAACTCTCACCGACCTTGCTCATCATCGAAGACATCGATACCGCAGGAGCACTCGACCGCCGTGCATCTGACCACCCACTCTTGGGAGAATTTTTGCAATCTATGGATGGCATTGTTCCCAATCACGGGGTCATCACCCTTGCAACCACCAACCACTCCAACAAAATCGACCCTGCAATTGCTGACCGCCCAGGTCGCTTTGACCGTATTGTTGAGGTTGGACTGCCAGGAAAGGAACAACGTTTCCACATCTTCCACCACCTCTTGCAGAAGCTTGACATTTCACGAAACGTGACCCTTGAAGTCAAGGAAAAGTTGGCCAAGTCAACCGAAGGTTTGACTGGTGCTTGGATTCGAGCCGTTGTCCAAGACAGCCTTATTCTTGCACTCATGGATGAAAAAAAGAAGATTGGCAAAGAACACTTGTTCGCTTCTCTGAAAGACGTCATGGAACGTCGAGGTATGGCTTACCGAGTTGCACCTTACGCCCCTCCACAAGCCAAAGCAAAGGCAGATGTCTATGTCCAGTGAGTGAACTGATGGATTGATGATGCTTGTCGCTTTGGGATAAGCATGGTCGAAGTCACAGTGCTCGGTATTGCACAGGATGGAGGCCACCCACAACCAGGGTGCCTCCGTCCATGTTGTGCCAACATTACTGAACCACATTACCCCGTTTCTCTGGGCATTCGCAGCAGTGAAGGCACGAACCTTCTGATTGAAGCAACACGGCATCTAGGCGATCAGTTCACTCTATGGGGCCAAACCAAAGTCGACCACCTTCTGCTTACACACGCACATTTTGGACATGTTGACGGGCTTGGATTGTTTGGACGTGAGACTTTAGCGGCCCGAGGTGTTGAACTACATGTCTCTGATGACATGTACCATCTTGTCGATCAAACGCCGCAATGGAACCTTATGGTTCAGCAAGGGGTCTTTGACATTCGCACGTTCACATCCGGAGATGTAATTTTTAACCAAGGGAATCTCTCCGTTGAAGCTGTTCGAGTGCCTCATCGAGATGAGTTATCAGACATGCACGCTTTCATTATGCGAGGCCCAAGTAAATCGCTGCTGTTTCTTCCAGACCATGACACATGGGATGAGACGCTTGCCATTCACAACTGCTCTACCATTCGCGCTTGGCTTTCACAAATGAATGTGGATATCGCATTGATTGATGGAACGTTTTGGTCTGAAGATGAACTGGGCGGCCGCGACCAATCCAAAGTTCCACATCCACCCGTTCTACAGACACTGAAGCGACTTGGTGAGAAAAAACAAGACGACCCAGATATATTGTTCACACACCTCAACCATACCAATCCATTGTATAATGCAGGAAGTAGAGAATGGGCAGAACTTGAACGCCTTGGATGGGGCGTTGCACATCAAGGTCAACGCTTCACGCTCTGATCATAACGCAATTACTTCACCGGGCGAGAGCATCAATGCCCTCCAAGTGATAGTAACAGTCTCGCCTTGGTCTGCCAAAGGGCTTCCACTGTTACTCACAACAGTAACTCCCGCTTCATAGACACCTGCCATTCGAGTAATATCAGACATACGCTCAATATCAGAATCTATTTGACTCATTGTGCCATTGAGAGAGTAATCTCCAACACTGTCGCCGTATTCAGACAGTGTAAGATCAGTAGTTACCGAAGCCATTATCTGTTCTGAGAAATCACAAGTTGATGTGGATTTAGGTGCATCATCAACTTCGTCGTGAGGACCAGTCGTCTGACTGAAGTCTGCTTCAACAGTCACGTCGTCACATTGGTTTGTTATCACTTCATTTTCTTCTCCATAAGAGATGATGAACTCGATACCTAATACGGCAGTAAAACTCTCATCAAAGGTGAATGAAAATTGAGCAGTTTGTTCATTTCCGATGAATAAAGTCTCGCTGCTTTCCCATTCTGCAATGGTGTAATTGAATGAATACTCCTCACCGGATCCAGCATTATTTCCGTTGGAGTCTGGGGAAAAGGCGGTGTAGGCAACTTCCACACTTGCTGCGAGAAGAAGCGTGAATGCTGCGCCAATAGCAAGCGTGTTCTGGGCAGGAACCGCATATCTTCCAAAGGGGTTGTCGGGAGATTCGCTTCTAAACCAGCAGAATCCAAAGTGAGTTGCAAAGGCAGCACCCATTCCAGGAATCGTTGGGAAAATACCGTCAGCATTGCCAAACCCGAGCAATGTCCAAACAACAACCCCGCTCATTGCTGCAATCATCATGGCGATTGTGTGCTGTGAATCTGGCTCGTAACCCATCATTCTCACCAACAGTAGCGGCACAAAAATGGCACCAAGCCCGTAAACGGCAAGTACAACTAATTTGAAAACAGAGTCCCCAAATCCGGGAATTTGTTGACCGACCAAGGAGATAACGGTTGCAAAGACTGCAACTGCTAAAGTAACCTGCTTCGTGGTCTTGTGGTCCTGACTCCATTCTGGCTTTACGTCGTCAGTGATAGCTGCAGTGCAGGCGAGAACTTGGCTGTCAGCAGTCGACATTGTCGCAGCAAAAATCGAAGCGAGAATCAAGCCACCAAGGAATGGATTCAATTGTTCCATTGCGAGTTTAGGCAAACCCGTTTCAGCACCGGACACACCAAGTTCCGGCAACAAGACCCTGCAAGCAAGGCCGATGAAGAACATCAAGATAATGAATGGAGTTTGCCATACGAAAAACCAGATCATCGCTTGCTTTCGGTCGTTGTCATCATTTAGTGTCATAACTCGAGAGACAACTTGTGGTTGTCCAGCAACACCAAGGCCTCCAAGGAAAAAAGCAGCAATCCAAAGTGTTGCGCCAAACATTAAGTCTGAAGGGAAGAAGTTGACCATTGCAGGGTCCACTGCCCTTAGTTCACTATGAAGACCAGAGAAACCACCTGTTTGCTTGATAGCAACATAACACAGGATAGTAGAGCCAACAATCATGACGCATGACTGGGCAGCATCAGTCCAAATGGATGCACGAATTCCACCTGCGTAGCAGTAAGCCACAACAAGAACGAAACCGATGAGAATGCCAATCGTTGGAGCCCAGTTGAGCATGACTTCCAGTGCGACACCCCCTGCAGTGAGTTGTGCTGCAGCATAGATTGAAAGGAAAATAACTGAAAGTATAGCGGCAACTCGTGCTTCGGGCGACCCTGTTGTATTGGATACGAGTGATGAGAGAGAACGAATTCCGCGCTCCTCTCCCTCTTTTTGAATGAATTTGTAAAGCCAGATCCATGCGACAAGTTGTCCAATTGTGGAGACAGCAGCAATCCAAATAGCAGAATACCCGTTGATGAAAATGAATCCAATAAACCCAATAAACATGTAACCAGAGTTCCATGTACTGACTGCAGAGAGTGCGGCTAAAGCAGGATGCATCCCTCTTCCAGCAACCAAATAGTCGTCAGTCGTGTCTTCTTTTACGAACATTGATGCAAGGCCGACACCCGCAAAGAAGAACATAAACAGAAGGAAAGAAGCCAGAAGCAGTATACTATCGTCCATGATGACTCACTCCAGTTTCCAACGAAGAAGCGCCTTCTCTTCAACTTCACTCGTCCACGCAGGTATAAGAAGACAATTCAAGCGCCCGCCTTCCATGTTCTCAAGTCCGCCAATATTTGTAAAAATGATTTTTTGGTCTTGAGTACCCATGTCGGAGCAAAGTACAACGGGTAAATCACTCCTCTCTTCATCTAAAAGCGCCTTGAACATAGCCTCTTGCACAGCAATCAGCGTTTTGTTCGGAGGGTTGGTGAATTGTTTCAAGTGTTCATCGAGTTTATCCCACATCAATTCAATCGAGCGCTTCGCATCACGTGGGCTCATTGGCTTTTGATCACCAGTTCCTTGTCCAGTTGGGTCGAGGTCGAAAAGTACCAAGGAGTGAAGTCCACGGGCTTTGTTCACAGCAATCATTTCTAAGGGAGATGTGGCAATCCAACCGCCGTATGGATAGGTTAATGTTGTTTGTCGGCCAAATCGGTAATTGGATAATCCAACCGCTCCTGTGACGATGGTGGTGATTGAAACACCATGAAAGACTCGGCATTCAATACCGTGCTCAATTGCTTGTAACTGCAGGTCGACGTGGGTCGTTGCTTGGAGTGGGTCGCCTACTACCAGCAACGCCACGAGTGATGTTTTGGCAAGTTGGAACAATTCTTCGGGTCGTTCTACTTCAGGGCGCATGACTTTCTGAATCGATCCGACTCGTTGTTCAAGTGCATGGAGTTCTGATTCCGGCCAAAGCGCAGTGTATGCTTCATAGCGCCGATGGGTCGCTTTTTTTGCAGCATCAATAGCTTCGAGCGTCATTCCAGCAACGGTACCTGGCCCCATCCCAATCAAGAGTAAACCCGTATCGGGGAGTGCCCTCAATTGTGTAGAATCCTCCGCCATGCTCAAACCCCGTGCTCGCTTGGATAGAGCGAGTGTCATGCGTCATTTGAGTGTGCCGAGCGCGCAAACACAGCATTGGTTGGAGAAATGTCGCTCCCAACATTGGTCCAGTGCTGAGGCTGGCATTACTCGACTCGAGGGTGGTCGAAACGCTATTCCACTCAACGATTCAGCACCTCTTGAAAGTGACAGTATATGGGATAAAAACCCACATGTCGAAATTGAGATTCAGTCGAAAGGGCCAACACATTGGCTTGAACATCTCGATGAAGAATTGGTAAAGTCCTACAGCAATGACTGGCCCCGCTCATATGAAGTTCAAGGTGACGTACTCATCGTCAAAATCGAGGAAGCGGTTTGGGAATATGGAGAACTCATTGCAGATTCCATGCTTACTCAATTACCGAGCATTCGTTTAGTGTGTGCTGATCTAGGAGTCCAAGGGGAGTTTCGAGTGCGAAACCTTCACCCTCTTGCAAGCCGTGACGGAAGTCTTGAGACCAGAACACGCATCCGAGAAAATGGATATCATCTCTGGGTTGATGCATCGACCGTCTATTTTTCATCACGTCTCTCCAAGGAGCGCGTGGAAACGCTCGCCACTGCGAATCGCCTCCGACTTCAACTGAATCAGCCTCTGGTTGTGTGCGACCCCTACGCCGGCGTTGGGCCGAGCATGGGTGCTCTGCTTTCCGAACCAAACCTCCTCTCTGGATATTTGGTTGGTGATCTTAATCCTCATGCAGTGGAATTGCTCACACAAAATCTTGAATATCTTTCAGCACGCCGAAAAGGGATAGAAAAGTCACCGCCTTTGGAATTAAATCCTACTGAAATTCATTGCCGAGATGCGCTTGAATGGGCTATGGATTCTGAAAATCACAGCAGTTGCGACTTGCTTTTAGTGAATCTCCCACACCACAGCATTGCGCACATCGAAGCGCTCATGCCTTTGTTAAAGCGGGGCCAAACCAGTGTTCTCAGAGGTTGGGCGATTATCGAGCGTTTAGAACTTGAAAACAGAGAACAGACGATACTTGAGGCGATTTCTAAAGCCAGTGGTACGATCGAGGAATTCACTTTCAAAGAGGTCAAAGGCTTCTCGACAACGAAGATCTTCATGTGTTTTGAAGCATGGCTCAATCTGTCTGCTTGAGCGTTGAGTTCATCAAGCGGGACTCCCTCGGGTCAATCATGGAGAACACCGTGACCTGCGTATGCGGCGTGAAAATTGACGTTGCAGGAGCAACGCCAAGAAAAGACGGAACCAAAGTTTGGTGCAAAG
Organism: Candidatus Poseidoniaceae archaeon; assembly: GCA_949372875.1. Taxonomy (GTDB): domain Archaea; phylum Thermoplasmatota; class Poseidoniia; order Poseidoniales; family Poseidoniaceae; genus MGIIa-L1. The sequence continues at coordinate 183,712 of CASIAW010000002.1, read as the reverse complement.
TCTGTGGTGCAGTTACTGTTCATTACCGAAAGTGAAGCGTATTATGCCTTTTTTGCTTTTTTGCAAATTTCAACAAAGTTCTCAAACATCTCTTTTCCAAATTCTGAGTCATTGACTTCAGGATGGAATTGTAAACCAAATCGGTCTCCTTTTTGATTTTCCATTCCTTGAACTTTGCACGAAGGGCTGCTTGCAGTAATGAAGAAACCTTCAGGAACGACGTGAACTTCATCGTTATGTGATTCCCAAACCGTTTGTGATTGAGCGGTATTGGCAAATATTTTACCCCCTTCATTTTGTAATTCAATTTGCATTGCTCCAAATTCCGGCTCTGGGGATTCACGTGCATCTCCGCCGTAGAACCGGGCCATGAATTGGTGTCCAGCACAGATTCCGAGCACTGGGACTTCTAATTCCAGATAGGCTCCACAGTTTCCGAGTTCGCCGGTAAGGCCGACTCTTGCAGCTCCACCCGAAAGTATGATTCCATCAACTTCGCGTAATTCTTCTACAGGTGTTGTGTTCTCGATAATTTGGGTATCGACTTTTAGATAACGAAGCATTCGCCATTCTCTGTGCGTCCATTGTCCGCCGTTGTCAACAACATCGATGATGAGTGGTTTTCCGTCCATGCCTTCACCTGTATTTTCTACTGTGTTGGTCGAATAACCTTGAACATGCCGCACCAAAAAGGCGGAAGAATGGTTTGATGGGGCATGAGGAGTACCGGTGGCCATGGTGCGGGTTTTGGTAGTTGGTGCTGGGCTCGCGGGCCTTTCATGTGCTCTTGAAGCAACCTTGGCAGGCCATCACGTGGTTGTCCTTGAGCGGTCAAACCGAATAGGAGGCCGAGGTACGACCCAGAACATAGATGAATTCCCCGTCGGTTTTGGACCGCATCTGTTTCTGAAAAAAGGCCCATTCCACAATCTTGTTCGAAAATTGAGCCGCGTCAAACTCGCAGCCACCCCACTTCGCCTTCATCGTCTGGAAGTGATTGGTCACGGTATTCTTCGGCCATTGGATGATGCAAAAACCTCCCTTCAGAATAAGCGGATTCTACGGGATATGAGTTCCGAACACCCACTGGTCGAGGCCTGCCATCTCTTATCGGCATGGGGCGGGCAAGAAAGTGCACTCCGTTATACAGCACTGCAAAAAAGCAACCTCCTTGTGTCAAATGAGGGATGGGCCGGGATGATCGGTCGTCTAGCAGCGGCATTAGATGAAGTCGGTGTTTTCATTGAATGTGGACCAGAAGTCAAACGGATTGAGCCAGGAAAAGCACACCTTGTTGATGGCAGGGAAATCGAGACTGACGTCATCGTTCTTGCCTGCGGCCCATCAGCTGCAAAAAAACTTGTCACTACAATCGACATAGAGCGCTCAAAGCAAATATTTACCCAAATCAAACGAATTTCAGCCAGTTTTATCGAAGTCGGATTACTTTCAAAATCGATGTCAGGCAAACACGGCATCATTGATGCTGCAAACCGCTGCGCAATTCTTGACTATCGTGCAATTCAACCCCGTTTAGGCTCCGAAGGAAGTCACCTCTCTGCTATAGCAATCGGTGGGCTTGAATCAGATCCTGGAGAAACAAGGTATTCCTCCGCTGATGAACGCCTTGCGTCTCTCAAAGCCCTGCTTGACCAGAGAGCAAGTGGTTGGCAAGAGCACGTTATTCACCAATCAGAACAATCGAAAATAACCCTTCATGACGCAAGCGAAGGTCGAATTTCTCAGCAAGGTATGGCTGACATGGGCGTGCTTTTCGCAGGGGCGTGGGTTGAGAGCGAACATATTCTGTCCGATGGTGCGGTGCAATCTGGCCGGATGGCTGGCAAGAGTATTGCATCCGCTCAGCGTTGAACACTTATCCACCCCCGGCATATGGGTAAATCATGCGCTTTGTCTCATGGAACGTGAACGGCATACGAGCCGCCATTCGAAAAGGAATAGATGCTTACTTCGAATCTTTTGATGCGGACATCATCATGCTCCAAGAAGTCCGCGCACTTCCTGAACAACTCCCGAAAGATTGGACCTGGCCTGAAGGGTATCAAGTCCACCTCCACTGTGCCGAAAAAAAGGGTTATTCAGGTGTGGCTACCCTGTCTCGAACGGGCTTTGAAAGCATCGATACAGGTATGAATGGCATCCAAGATAAAGGCGATACAGAAGGGCGCATCTTGGTGACAGAACATCAAGGCTTGACCTGCATTAACACCTATTTGCCCAGTGGCTCAAACAAGCAAGAACGTCAGGATTTCAAGGAAGCATGGATGGCAGAGTGGCGAACCTTCCTTACTCCTTATCTGTCATCGAAGCAGCCTGTTATCGTCTGTGGTGATTTGAACGTCGCTCACACCGAAGACGACATTTGGAATCCGAAGGGCAATGCAAAATCCAGTGGTTTTCTTCCACAAGAAAGAGAATGGTTTACTCAACTTCTCGCAGATGGTTGGACGGATGCTTTTCGGGAACATGTAGGTGAAGGTGAAAAAATATATTCTTGGTGGTCCAATCGCGGGCAAGCAAGAGCTTTGAATCGAGGTTGGCGAATTGATTATTTTCTTCTCAATGAAGCAGCAGCAGAGTGCCTAGAGAGCATCCACATCGAGCGCCAAGGCGGCATTGATGTATCAGATCACGCACCTGTGATTTTGGATTTGAAACTTTAATTTCCTTCTTCAATGTCTGCAAACTCAATGAGCAGTGCATCGATACAGTCTCGTAATAACTGGAGGTTTTCCATCTGAATTTTTACGGTCATGTGGACCTCATCACCTTGATAAACGAGGCTGGTTTCTACTTTTGAACGTTGAGCAGCCTCAAGAAAGAGTGGCGCTAATTCGGCTTGACCAGTCCACTCAATTGCAGCTTCATGCAACTCGCTCATATCAACTGGTAGAGGTGGGCTATTATGAGGATGACCCGTGGCTCAACCATGGCGAAGGGAAGTGAAGAGTTCCCCGTTCTTGCCGGAACCGGTGGCGTTGCGCTTGGTGAAGCGAGAACAAATCACGCAGGACGTAAAGCCATTCTTTTGGTTCGGGGCGAGGATGACACCCTCGAATTTGCAACGCTCGTTGCGACGATGGGGATTACAATTGTGGAAACGCTCCATCAATCTGGTCCAATAGATCCGCGTGGTTACTTTGGCAAGGGCCGATTGCAGGACCTTGCGGATGAACTCACTTCACGAACCGTTTCGTCACACCCCTGGCAACAAGTGGATCTGATACTGATGCATACAAACGCCTCTCCAAGGCAACTGGTTGGAGTAAGTGAGGCAGTAGGCGTCGAAGTCTGGGACCGAGTACGTTTACTGCTCTCCTTATTCACCTCACATGCCTCTTCTCTTGAAGCAAGAACTCAAGTTCGAATTGCTCGTATGCAAAGTGACCGAACTGTTCTAAGAGAGCTTGCAAATCAAGAGACGACTGGAGAAAGAGCTGGATATGGCGGCGCAGGAAGTACCGCATTACAGGCAATTATCGATAACATGAATCGTGAACTTCTCCACTTACGTAAACGGCAAAAGAAGCATGCTATCGCCCAATCAGAAAGGAGGAAGCAGCGCTCGAGAGGAGGGGCAATGACCGTTGGTCTAGCCGGATATACCAACGCTGGAAAATCCAGTCTCTTTCTTTCCCTTTCAGGAAAAGAAGTACTTGTAAAAGACAAACTTTTCTCGACCTTAGAGACGACGATTGGAAGAATGGAAGCCAGCCCCCGAGTACTTCTGGCTGATACAATCGGTTTTATCGACCATTTACCTTCCTCGACGCTTGATGCTTTTCGCGCTACACTTGCCGAAGCATTAGAGAGCGATTTACTCCTCATCCTTGCTGATGTAAGTGACCATCCAGAAGAATTAGAACGCAAACTCTTCACTTCTCGTAATGAGGTTTTCACGCGTTTTTATGGAGAGGAAATCGATGAAGAATTCCCTTGGCAATCAGTCGATTCGTCCGTCGTTCACCACGTTCTCACAGTTCTAACAAAATGCGACCAGGCTACAGACGAGCAAAAAGAGGAAGGAATAGCAACAGTAGCAGCACTCGGACTCCCCGAGCCAATCCTCATTTCTTCTCATTCCGGGGAAGGGATGCAGAAATTGAAAGACACCATTCTTCTGCATTTGTTTGGCCCACCGAGAGATTTGCTCCTGCTCCCAGTTCCAGCGGAAGGTGGTAGAGCCGTTGAAGGGCTTGTATCTGATGTGTATGATGCAGGGTTGGTAGCGAAACGAACCAATCATGATGATGGCATTGTCGAGTTACGGGTGTGGATTCATGAACACGCTTTAGCACGTCTTCTTTCGCATTCTCGACATCGCATTGAAGTGAAGTAGGTCGGGGTTCTGCGCAATGCATGGGCGAATCGGACAAACCGGTTTCTTTCAATGAACTTGAGCCCGAAGCAGTTGATTACATCGATGAACTCACCGGCCTTTCAGAGCCCAAGGGCGACCTTATGTTTTCTTCATCGAACACCATACTCACAATGCCCGATCCAAAAATGCACTCCATGGGACAGGCTATTGCGATATTTTTACTCTTTACCTGCCTTCTTGGCTTCCTCAATGGACTGGATTACGCTTCACCAAACTCGGGACTGGTTCGCCCTGATGAATTCGTCTACCGTCTTTCGCTCACCGCTCCTGAAGAAACGGCCACATTCCGTGGCGTGGTTTATGATGACGAACAACAGCCTTTGGAAAATGCCACCGTCTACGTCTCATGGGACGACGACGGTATGTGGAACTCTACTGAGGTACAAACTGGAGGTGACGGCTCATTTTCCCTTGAACGACTTGACCCGGGCCTTGCTCGAGTCGACATCATTGTCGAACGGGACAACCATCGAGACGTCTATGCAAATCGCGTTTTACTTTCACCGCCAGCAATGATTGAACCAATTGGCTTCACCACCATCGATTTCACAATTCCTTCATCTGAAGATTTTGCTGCTCAACCGTGTACGAATGGTGCTGACGAATGTGAGATACGCAACATCGACATGACGCCAGAGCAAATGGATCACCCTTTAATGGATGCTGGTGCTGCAGGGATTTACATCACTATTGGTTTCGCGTTCATGGGCCTTGCCTTGATTTCAACAGGATTCACTCTTTGGGCTATGAACAGCGGCTCAATTGCCATTTTAAGAACGGCTTCCGTTCTCTCGTTCTTTGGAATGGGGCACTATTATGCGGCATGTTGTTTTGGAATAGTTGCTTTCCTTCTTACCTTTGCAGTTCCTAAGCGTTACATTCCGGTGGAAGAAGTTTCTCAACGAAGTGGCCAATTATGAAGCAGGCTCGCCCTTCAACTTAAGGGGGCGCAGTCCAACAGGCTGACATGGACCTCCTCTCCTCGACATGGATGACGCGGTCTCTTGGCGAATCCGCATCAGCACTTTACCTCAGAGATGACGGAAGCCTTTTCGCCGGCGGGTGGGATGGGCGCCTCAAGTATTGGGATCAAGACGGGGCGCTCGTCTGGACAGCCTCATTACCAGACAGAATTACAGTTCTAAAGGTCCATGACGGTGCCGTGTTTGCAACAGCCGGCTTGCACGTCGTTTGTCTTGAATCAACCAGTGGCGAGCAAAGGTGGAGTCATGCCCTCGAAGGAAGTGCAGATTCTCTCATTATCTTCCAAAAACAGGTGTATGCTGTCTCGAGCGTCTATGATATCGAACATAATGACTTCTTAGAATCTGCAGTTTGGAATTTTTCATTTGATGGAGCAATGAATTGGGTTAAACGAATGGATGAGCGACCTTGGGTAATTTTAGAACACCAATCTCAATTGTGGTTAGGGCTCGGTCGCCCAATGTGCGGATTTTCGTCAATAGATGGTGATGGGATAATTTCACACAGATCTACAGAGACAGATTCTCCAATTACCAGCGGTTCAAAGACTGCAAATACTCTGTTTTTTGGTCATGCAAATGGTGTTGTTTCAAACCATGATGGCGTCACAGTTTCTTCTGAAGAAAGTGCAATAGAACACCTGTTTGCATTTGAAGACGGATATATTGCGGCATTAGAAAATGGTATCCTCCTTCGACGCAACGACACTGTAGAGGCTTGGTCTTCTTCGGGCGATACAATCACAACTCAACGCTGCGGGTTTGCATACAACAAATCCCAGACACATTGGGCTGGCAGATGGTCTGGCTCTCAGGGTTGTCTTGAAGTGAGAGATGCAGTAACAGGACAGGTCTTGATTTCTTCACAAAGCAGTCGATGCGAATCAATCGCTTCGAATTCAAACCGTATAGCGGTTGGGTTTGATAATGGCGACATTTGTCTTTGGGAGCGTTCTATGTTTGAACGCCGTATGAAAAACGGGAACAAGAGCGAAAAGAAAGACGAGCGCAAAAGTGCCTTACAAGATAAACTCAGAGCGCTTCGAGATCGTTAAGCGTCAAATCAGTTATCCCAAACACTCGATGGAGAATCATCGACACTAACCGGGGTATCAGCTACGCTGCTTGAATCGATACCCGCTCCCACAGTGTACTGTGGCTGGACAGGCATTTGCCCCATCTGCTGAGGCATGCCTTGTTGCGGCATCATGCCTTGTTGCATTGTCTGTTGTTGCGGCATGTATCCAACCATGGGCTTCGGTGCACCGCCGGTCAAGGCTCCAACGAGAACCAAAATGCCTCCAAGGCCACAGCAACATGCGCCAAGTGAACCGAGAAATCCGCTTTGAAGAAAGGACCAAAGACCATCAACAAATTGTAAATCGTAAGAATCTTTGTCAAATATATACAGTTGGGTATCACTTGTTATCGTATATTCTTCCCCAATAACGCAAGTATACGTCACCCATTCATCTTCCGCTGAATCAATAGTTGCGCAGACGTAACCAAACACCATGAGGCCATCTCCTTCAACTGGGTCGGCCCACTCGTCTCTCCACTCATTCGAATCAGTACAAATCACGTGTCCTGCCTCACCCGTAACATCGTTCCCACCAGAGTCAGTAATTGTGAATGTCACATTTTCGCAAGCATCGGTTCTGTCATTTCCGTCCGCATCGCCATATTCCCCATCCATCATGACATACCAGCCACCTGAGCCCTGGCCATCATCATCGGTATATGTGTAGGTAAACGAGTTATCTGGACCCTTAATGAACGCCTCCTCTTTCTCAGCGTTTTCGAACTCGTCTACACCATCTGACCAGCTTGTCCCTGCAATGCCAAAAGAGGCAATTGCGAGTACCATACAGATTCCACCAACAATCAAAACGGGCTTGTTTGCCATAATTTCCCCACCCAGTGGAGATATTTAACAGAATAGGGACAATCTTACGATATCTTTATGATATCACTATGATAGCAGGAATCGAGCAAGTATGCAAACAGCACCCCCGACCCAACAGATCACCGCCGGCAATGATGAAATCATGTTTAAAGATGTACAAAAAACCACAATAAACGGTTTTCTAGGTATTTTCATTCACCTTCTTGTCGTTCCTTTCATCTTTCTCTTAATGTTCTTCACATATGAATTGGGCGGACTGATTATCATCGGCATTCTGCTTCAGATTATCATCGCCATTGTGTGGTTCTTACAGTGGAACAGTTACCTCGTCATTAATCCGAATGAGGCTCAAGCACTGCAGTTTTTCGGAAAATACTCGGGGACTGTCCAAAAAGAAGGATTCCACTTTTTGGTTAACCCATTGTATCAAAAGCAAAAGATTTCATTCCGAATTCGTAATTTTGAATCTGCGAAACTCAAAGTCAATGACGTGAATGCAAACCCAATCGAAATTGCAGCGGTTGTTGTCTGGAAAGTCGTTGATGCCGCTGAAGCGTTGTTCGAAGTTGACAACTACCACGGTTATGTCCAAATTCAAAGCGAGGCAGCACTGCGGGCTATGGCTACAAAATACCCATACGATATCATTGAAGACAAAGACATTGGCGGCGTTGCTCTTTCAAGCCACCAAGAAGTCATCGCTCAAGAGTTGCAACTTTCTGTTGAGGCACGCCTCAAGCGAGCAGGGATAGAAGTACTAGAAGCTCGAATTAGCCACTTAGCCTACTCTCAAGAAATCGCTCAGGCAATGCTCCGCCGCCAGCAAGCAAGTGCTGTAGTCGCAGCACGTAGCGAGATCGTCAAAGGTGCAGTTGGAATGGTTGAACTTGCTCTTGAGCAACTCAGTCAGAAGAACATCATTGAACTGGATGAAGATAAGAAAGCCTCAATGGTAAGTAATCTGCTGGTCGTTCTCTGCTCTGAAACAGACACCACTCCGGTCGTTAACACCGGAACATTGTATCAGTGAGTGAGCCCTTTGGATTCCGACCTCATTCTTTGGTCCCTCCCCGGTTTCGCGATAGCCTTACTGATGTTTGGCTACGTTGCTTACAATTTTACCCGTGGAGGAATACATGTAAAGGGCAAGGGTTGGATGTCGAAGGAAGATGCTCCGAAGTCATATTACTTCACTCAAATAATTATGATTGTTCTCGGAATATTTCAAATTGCCAGTGGATTCGTTCGGATATTTGTTTAGTGGAATTAAAAGAGGTATTTTATGGTTGAGAAAAAAAAGATACTGCTGCGTATCGATCCTAAACTTCATGAAATCCTTCAGCGGATGGCTGAGGCCGAAATGCGCTCAGTCAATGGCCAGATTGAGTTTCTACTTAGGAAAGCAATAAGAGAGCAACGAGGCGATTAAGATGAACCCAGACACACAAAAAACAGAGCAAGAGGCAAGTTTCATCGCACGGTGGTTCGGTTTCGCAGGGTGGCGATCAATGTCCACAAAGGCTCGAATTTTTACACAAATCCTGTATCGAGTTTTTTTCCTATTCGGTCTTGCCGCTCTCATCATCGCACACGGCATGATTACGGGCAACGACCCAGGTGGTTTAGCAATCTTTGTGATGATAGTGGGCTGGTTTCTTGCATTCCAGGTTCTGGTCAACTTCATCTTTGTTGAAGGTTCACGTTAATCTGAGCATCATTCAGAATTCCGAGGGCCAGTCATGTTTTCTGGCCTAACCCAAGCATCGAATTCTTCATTGGTCACATATCCAAGTTCGAGTGCAGATTCTCGAAGAGTTGTACCCTTTTCGTGAGCGTTTTTGGCTATTTTCGCAGCCTTATCATAGCCAATGTGATTATTGAGTGCGGTGACGAGCATCAGCGAATTTTCGAGATGAGACGCAATATTTTCTTCAACGGGTTCCAAGCCTTCAACACACTTTGTCCGGAATGCTGCGCACGAATCGGTCAGTAAGTGTATAGAGTGCATCAAATTATGAATCATCATTGGCTTGAATACATTCAATTCAAAATTGCCCTGACTCCCACCAATTGTAATAGCCGTGTTGTTCCCCATTACTTGGCAGCAAACCATTGTCATCGCTTCAGCTTGGGTTGGGTTCACTTTCCCTGGCATGATGGATGAACCTGGTTCATTTGCTGGTAGGGCTAATTCTCCAAATCCACAACGTGGGCCAGAGCCGAGCCATCGAATGTCGTTGGCTATTTTCATCAGTGACACGGCGAGTGTGTTCAATGCGCCAGATGCGGCTACGATTGCATCATGAGCAGCGAGTTGAGCAAACTTGTTTTCGGCAGAACAGAACGTCAAGCCTGTGATGTTGGCGATCTCATCTGCAACCATTTGAGCAAACAATGGGTGTGTGTTCAGGCCAGTGCCAACCGCAGTACCTCCAAGGGCGAGTTCGAATAAATCGTCAAGAGCGAAATCGATACGCCGTAAATCAGCGTCCAGTTGTGCAACCCACCCCGATGCTTCCTGCCCGAGGGTGAGAGGCACGGCGTCCATGAGGTGGGTTCTTCCAATTTTCACAATGTCTTTCCAATCTTCAGACTTTTGGGCGAGTGCGTTACGAAGGGCGCGTACACTTGGCAACAGCGAATGAGTGATGGCTTCAGCAGCAGCGATGTGCATTGCAGTTGGAAACGTGTCGTTGGAAGACTGTGCCCGATTGACATGGTCGTTTGGATGGACGGGGGATTTTGAACCAAGAACTCCGCCAGCAAGCTCAATGGCTCGATTTGCAATGACTTCATTTGCATTCATATTCGACTGTGTACCGCTACCTGTTTGCCAAACGCTGAGAGGAAAGTGTTCATCCAAACAGTTGTCCAACACTTCTTGTGCTGCAGCGATTATGAGGTCGCCAACTTCAGGTTCAAGTTGTTTGAGTGTCACATTCGTTTTCGCAGCAGCCTGTTTGAGAATTCCAAAGGCGCGAATTACGCCCACGGGCATAGTATCTTCTCCAATATCAAAATTAATCAGAGAACGGGCTGTTTGGCACCCGTAATATTTGTCAGCAGGAACTTCCAGTTCCCCCATCGTGTCGGCTTCGATACGAACATCGGCCATGTTCAACCCTTGGGGCTGAACTTCTTCACAGTTCGCACTGATGCCCCACCTTCGGCCGTTCTTGTTCACGCAGATAGCAACGCTTCCGCCGGGGCTCGCTTTGAACAGTCCGTTGGAGAGTTATGCGAAATGAATGAGAAGCAACCCACTTTGATTAAAAATACAAAGCGGACAAATGAACGCCTCACTGCATCGTAGCAAATGCTGAGGGGGCAATCATTGTAGAGAAACCCGAATGATTTTTTGTGGAGTTCTTGGTCGATCTCCAGATAGCTTATCGCACATTTCAATTGCCTTGACAACATTCATTCCATCGATAACCTCGCCAAATACTGCATGGTTTCCATCAAGCCAAGGTGTTGGAACGGTTGTAAGGAAGAATTGCGAGCCACCGGTGTTGGGTCCTGCATTTGCCATGGAGAAGATTCCTGGCCGGTCGTGCTTGAGGTTGAGTGCTGAGCGTTCACAAGGGATTTTCCAGCCTGGGCCACCGGTTCCTGCACGTCCAGAGTTCGGGTCACTTGAGTGAGGGCATCCGCCTTGAATCATGAAGTTCTCAATTACTCTGTGGAAATGGAGCCCATTGTAATGGCCACTTTCGACGAGGCGAACAAAATTAGCGACTGTATCCGGTGCTTTTTCGTTGTAGAGATTAATGGTGATATTTCCGGCGCTGGTTTCCATAAGGGCTTGCATGAATGAACCCAGCCGCCGGAGGGTCAAGAGCATTCGCTTTTCCCTATCAGGATTCGCTTGCAAAAATCAGGCTTTTAACCAAGGGCGGAAATGTTGGTCCGCATAGGTTCTTGCGTAATCTGCAGGATATCCGGCAGCGATTAATTGCTGCTCATAGGCTAACTGTTCAGGTGTAATTGTTGGATCGGCGGCTGCAGTTGAACCAGCAACTGATGCGTATGCCATCTGCTGTTGGTCAAACGCTCTATCGTCGCTGCCTTCACTACGTCCACGCATAACGAACACAAGCGAAAGTAACAGGACAACTACAGCACCAATTGCAATTCCGAGCGTCACGTAAGAAAGTCCAAAGAGGCCCGTATTCGATTGAGACGAATCTGTATCTGCTGAACCTTCATCAGCGCTTCCTGACGTGTCATCATCATCGTTGGTGCCGTCAGTAACGTTCGTATCGACTGTTGTATTACCGCCGATAGGCGTGCTATTATCAGGATTGCTTGGCTCTTCATCAGTTGACTCACAACCATCATCTCCAACGACCGTTCCTTCCGGTGTGTCAGGGCACTGGTCTGCAGTATCATCCACGCCGTCATCATCAGCATCAGTGTCAGCAGCAGGACATCCGTCTCCACCAACTCCATTTGGAATCCCGAATACTTCAGGACATGCATCTCCATCAATGCCTTCTGGATTATCTCCATAAGAGTCGCCATCAGAATCGAGGGCTTGGCTTGGGTCGAATGGCCATTCATCGTTAAGGTTGGAAACGCCATCACCGTCAAGGTCGGCGCATCCAACTCGGTCGATGGTCGAGTCTCCATAGGTTGTTGGACAGTCATCGATGATTCCATCACCGTTGTCGGTTGTGTTAAATCCATCCCGATCAATATCATTCGCCCACAATTCCTCCTCATTTTGAATAAAGAAAGGAGTTCCAACTTCTTGGTTGTTGGTTTCATCAGATTCTGTTAGATCATCATCAGCATCAATTGTAAGTCGGCAATTATAGACTCCAGTTGCCTGCTCATCTATTGTTGTATAATATTCTGCACCGGAGCCAAATGTAGTGTTGTATTGGCCCGCCACAACGACTGTCTTTGTAGCCATACGTGCTACGTCATCACCATTTTCGTCAATGAGGTCCAAATGTAGTTCAACGGAGGTAGAAAGGGCATCGCCACGCAGACTTACCAATTCCCAAGTAATTTGAACTTCCGAACCAGAAGTGTGGTTCGTTGGGCAAACCAGTGAAGATATGCCAATGTCAGCAGGAGCCGAATCAAGACTTTCTAGTGTAAGATTGTAAAATCCTGCACCGCCGTTCGAATCAATAAACAGAACATAATCCTTACTTACGCCTTCAAGTTCTGAATCATACGATGTAAACATCATGCCAAAACTCGTGTTGTCTGAGAATGCAACAAGATTTCCACTTGCATCCTGAAGAGTTGCGGTGAATGGCATTTCTGAATCTGCAGAGAATTCTATTTCGAAATTCTTACCATCATTGACTGTGAATGCGAAAACATCTGCTTCATCAAGTCCGCTAAAGCATCCCTGGCCGTTAAGCGTGGGGTTTTGTCCAATGTTGATTCCGCTGCCACTCGGAGCATCCTGTCCGAGGCCGAGATCATCCTGTTGCCCGCAATTAAACGAGTTCGGGTCAACACCTTCAGTTTCAATGATGAGCGTGTAGACGCCAAGACTGGAAAAACTCTCAACGCTGATGTAAAAAGTGCCCCCGGTGCCAGAGAATGAAGTGCTGTCAGCGGTCGTCACCGTTTCATCATTAGAGCCGCCAAGGAAGGGGCGATCAAACCATTCTCCTTGGTCATCACGAAGGTACAAGTCAGCATCTTGGTCGGCAGAATTTACCATTGTCACTGTTAAATTCAAGCCCGGAGAAATGTCAATTTCGTACCAGTCTTCGTCATCGACACCAGTGTGAACGCATCCGGTGATTGTTACAGATACATCGGCCCCTAAACTAACAGCACCTGCTGGGTTTGGGGGGGTTGAGAAGTCGCCGGCATCGCCGCCGGCATCGCCACCAGACGATGCATCGTTTTGAGTCGGGCAAGAGGTTGCTTTCGTATCGACAAGCAGTTCTTCAAAGGAAACACCTAGGTTGTCATCTTCGTTCTTTTCATCAATCTGTTCATCGGAGTCAACCATGGCAATAATCGAATAATTTCCTCCTTGAGTGTTGGCTGGAATAGTTGCAGTCAGCTGGAAAGTCCCCGATTCATTAATATCCAGTGCAGCAATACTCGTATTGCCGATTTCCACGTCATGGTCGGCAAGCCCACCGTCAACAGACAGCCACGCGGTGACAAGAGAAGCCGGCGCAAGCATTGTTCCTGTGTTGTTCACTTCAACATCAAAGACGACGCCGCCGCCCGCAATTGCAGAGATAGAGCCTGTTAGGTTTTCAATAAACAAGTTTGGCGCTGGAGTCGAGTAGTTCGTCCAAACATCAAGTGTCCAGTTGACGCCAGTTCCAGAGCGAGTGAGGTTGACGTAGTATGTTCCAGCAACGCCGTCATACGATGTCCCTATGCTTGAAACAGTACCTGCGTTTCCGCTAAATGAAGCACCCGAATCAACATCGAGGTTACCGTTCGCCAAATCGATAAAGGTCGTAGCAACTCTATCCAGAGTGAGCGTTATGTCAATGGAATGATTTGCTGGGACATCGAAAGATAAGACATCATTTTCATCGATTCCATCAATGCATCCCGTGTATGTTCCAGTAACATTCGTACCCATTGGAGTTGAGGCATTGGCGTTTTCATTCGGTGCATCACTTCCTAACCCAGCATCATTCTGTCCGTTTGGATGAAGGTCATCACACGACTCACCCACAAGCATGACGCCATCTGAGGCCAGGAAATTGTTTGACTCGTTATTTTCAGTCACGTTGTCATACCCATCAACAAACAGCAACCAGTAATACGTGCCGTTTGCTAAACTCGAAGGAAGAAGAACCTGAGCAGTCGTTGTCCGGCTGGTGTTCTCAGCCAGTGCCGCCTCAGCTTGTGAGACGTCGATTAATTCGTCAGCAAAGTCGTATGTTTGATCGGTTGAAAGAATGAATTGAACTTCAAAGGCATCAGAAGTCGTATTGTAGATGTTTTCAACTACATACTCAACATTCACAGAGTTGCCTGGTTGTCCTGACACAGGCTCCACAATCGAGGAGAGTGTAAGGTCGGGGCGAGGAGGGGTGTTATTGGTCCATGTTCGAAGAGAATACTGACCGTCTCCGCTGTATACGAGCACTTCAATGTAAAAAGTCCCAGCACTACCTGAAATGGAGGTCCCAGAAGTACTGACTTTTTCGAGTGCTGTTACTGATTCTGAGCCGTCAACATAGGTTCCAGAGGAATCGATGAGGTAAAGGTCGAAGTCAGCACTTGCAGGAACTGTCAACTCAACATCGACATCTTTGCCAGCCGTAATAGTGACTTCATACCAATCTTCAGTATCAGCAGAATCCATGCAACCTTGGCTACCTGTTTGGCCGCTGTTCGGGTTCGTACCAAGGCTTCGAGAAGTGTTTGCGCTGCTACCAGCATCCCCAGGAGTTCCAGCATCAGACTGTGTTACGCAAGCGGCTCTACCGCTTGTCGTCGACTTTTCAGCAGGGTCTTTGAACATCAGTTTATTGGGCTGTTCACTGGACTTGGCTTCTTCATACGAAGCGTTCTTTTCAAAACCGACGTATTCATCGAGAGCTGATACCATTGGCATCATTGCTGCAACGAGGAATAGCAAAGTTAGGCTAATTGCCATTCGGCGGGCGTTCTGCATAGCCCAACCATTACTTGCACCATTATCAAACCTCGGATAAACGAATCAAGCCAAAGCTTGGTCGATTTCGCCCGACAATCGCTCGAAACGGTCTTGAAGTTCTTTCATTGCACCGTTGAATGCTTGCTCTGGAGTGAGGCTTCCATCGGTTTCGTAATTGAGCACATATGCGCCTTCTACAGCTTCCATTGTAATGGCTTCATCAAAGTCGCCATCACGGTTTGTTCCTGGTCCGACTTGGTGAAGTGCTTTTTCAAGGTCTAGAAGGTGATTGATATCCGTCATTTTCTTATCCTTTCCAAATATTTTTGCATCGATTGGCTTTCCATCCGAGGTCTTCAAACCAAGGTCGAAGAGAATTTTTGCTTTCTTTGGCTTTTCAAGAGTTGCAACATGGTGCTGTTGGAAACCAACAGCCGCGACTGGAGACCACTTGGCATGGTCTCGTCCGCGCCCAAGAGTAGCAAATGCATAGAACTCAAGGTATTGACCCTTCGAAAGGATGGTCAAAGGAATGCGCTTATGCTCTTCACGGATGTCAAACATTTGGTCGGAAATGGTCGTAAGATCTTCTGCGTAGACGGTTCGGAATTCTTCATCGGAATCTTCCGAAGGTCCTTCTTTGCGGACGTGGTAAAGAACTTGACAGGTCATGCAACCTTTGGATTCTTCAGCCATGTCTTTGCATGTCGGACAATCTTCCGGGAAAGTGATGCCTTCATCAGGGTAAGTTGGGACTGGAATCATTGCTAATCGGTGAGCAATCACTTCATCAGGCAATACGTTGACAGATTCGAAAACTTGTCCTTTGTTGTCTTGATGGGTGCCTTGGTCAAAATTAACTCGGTCAATTGCCAATTTAGGAACATCAGCGATAAGTGCACGACGGATTGCGTTCACTTGCGCAGCGTCTGTGTTTGTCAAAAGAATTCGAATTGCATTGTCTCTTGGCCAGCCGTCAACGATTTGTACATCCATTTTTTCCACCTCAAAAATCAAACACGGCGACCACGGCGGCCACCCTTCTTCTTTGTACCATCGTGAGCAATTGGGGTCACGTCTTCGATACGAGTGATTGTCATTCCAGCACGAGTAAGTGCACGGATTGCAGCCTGAGCGCCAGGTCCTGTGTTGTTGGAGAGGTTACCTCCAGGTGCGCGATACTTGATGATGAGTTGTGTGAACTCTTTGTCCTTGAGTTCATCAGCCATCTTTTCAGCAGCCCGAGTAGCAGCAAATTGGCCTCCGCTGTCTTTCGAAGACTTGACAACTTGTCCACCGGAGCAGGTTGTGATTGTTTCCGCACCGGTTAGGTCGGTAGCAGTCATCAAAATGTTGTTGTATGAACTAAAAATGTTGATAATAGCACGTCGTGTCATCACTCGTCACCTCCAACTTTCTCAGCGGATGGGGCTTCTTCAGCAGCAGCAACGACTTCCTCAGCAAACTCAGTGCTTGCTTCTGGGTCAACTTGTTCTTCTTCAACGCCGTATTCTGCAGTTGAAGCTCGTCCGTCAATGGCCTTTCGAATTGGGTGCTCTGGATTGCCAACCCATGGGCAACTTGGGTGCCATGTGAGTTGTTCTTCCTCATCTCGTGAGAGAGGGTAGGAAGGGATTGTAACTTTTTGATTGCCGATAACAATTTTCCCGTGAGTTACAAACTGACGAGCTTGCTTCATTGAGATTGCAAGACCTTTGTAGTAAACCTGGGCTTGAAGACGTCGGTTAAGGATATCTTCTGTGTTTAAAGACAGAATATCGTCGAGTTTCGCATCAGAAGAGATCAGTCCCTTGTTGTGCAGCGAGCGAAGCATATCTTCCATCTCACGCTTTCCGTGAGCTTCACTGGTGTCAACCATACCAATCAAGCGCATTGCTTGACGTCGGTGGCGGCGAAGTTGAGACTTGGCCTTCCAGATTTCACGCATGTTTTTCAGGCCGTGATTTGCTTGAATTGCATGCTCTTCTTCAATACGTGCA
The DNA here is from genome assembly GCA_949372875.1 of Candidatus Poseidoniaceae archaeon. Lineage (GTDB taxonomy): Archaea > Thermoplasmatota > Poseidoniia > Poseidoniales > Poseidoniaceae > MGIIa-L1. Next base: position 166,815 of record CASIAW010000002.1, on the reverse strand, counting down.
GCCTTCCATGGATGGGAAGGCGTGTCAAACTTAGGTCGTGCAAACTTTGGTTCTCCCATATATCATCCCTCCAAATCAACTCTTCTTTCGACTTACACCGAGTGTAAGTCCACCACGGCCATTTGAACGGCCACGTTGTCCACGAACTTTGTTTCCGCTTGCGTGACGAACGCCACGGTAGCACTTCATGGTTCGAAGACGGTTAATATCGTCTTCAAGAGTAAGAACAACTTGTTGGCCGGTTAGATGAAGTTCATCGCCGGTTTCAATATCTCGTTGTCGGTTAAGCATCCAAAGTGGGACAGTTTCAGCGTAGCCTTCGATTGCAACACGGAGTGATTCCTGTTCATCTACCGAGAGGTGTCCGGCAAGTGAAGCAGGGTCGAAACCAGTGTTCTTGCAAATCTGAATCGCAGTTCTTGGACCGACGCCTCTTACCGCAGTCAATGCCGTAGCAAGGGTTTTCTGTCCATCCATATCGGTATCAGCCATTCGCAAGATGTAAGAGAAATCTTCTCCTAATTCTTCTTCCTTCTGTCGTGCCATAGTGTTTCACCTCTCCTTAACACAGAGTGTCAAGCAGGTTCCCGACCAAACCCCCCTATATCAAGACCGCGATGCACCTTCGCGATACTGAGACGCAAAAACACCACCTTTTGAAGGGCTTTTCTTGATTGATTCGTGGCGCGAGGAGGGGGAAATTATTCAGCGATACAAATGAGGAGCATTTCATCATCGGGTTGCTGCACAACAAAAGCCTCCCTCCGCCCGTGTCTTCGGGCAAGTTGACGGTCTATTGCTCCCTGGATTTTAGGTTGAATCTTGGGGTCCATGGGGACGCGAACCGTCATTTTTGAGATATCATGCTCAAGCAGCAATTCAACCAGTTGATCAACGGTGTCAACTCCCAATTGAATACGGGCTAAAGCCACAACACGGCCCGTTGCCTGAACCAACATTCTATCCATCTCATCATCGAGACGAAGTGCATGCTGGTGATGTATTTGAGGGCGGCGGCCATCAACAACTCCCCACGTTATGTGTTCCGATTTTGTTACAGTTTTCAGCCAATCTTCGGCAAGCCCACTCTCAACAAGGGCGGCATCCAAGATACTGACTCGCTCTCCTCTTCGCGGTGGTTGGCGCACAGATACTGGCAAGCCATCTCCACGGCTGAGAGCTACGCCTCCAGAAACGACTTTTGTTTCATTAGCGATTGATGGCGGAATCCGTACGAACCGACGAGCAACTCCTCTTGTCGCAGCACTACCAAGCCACAGAGCAAGCCGGTCAACTCGTCCTCGGCCACGAGAAGTCCACACCCAGGTTCGAGAGATTCCCTTCCAAACCCCATCGACCATCTTTTCGACTTTAAGGCGCTGAAGATGAGTGAGTCGGGGCGACAAATCCAGCAGTAGAGCAGGCCCATTTTCCCCCTCAGTTAAGTGAGGGGCCCAGCCTTTGAATACCTCATCGAGGCGAGGTGCCATCTCCTCAAGTCCGTGCGTACGACTGTTCCGTGGACGAGCAGGGTCGAGATGTAAGAGGCCAATGTCTGGAAACTCTTCAAGTTGTAAATGGTCTGATAATGCAGCACAAACGGTCGCACCGTCTCGGCCGTCGCCGGCAATAATCCGCGTGTTTCCCATGTGCTGTGAATCCTTTTCATTCCGATATTTGGCAATTGCTTGCAGGTTGACAGCACTTGCTTGTGCACGCTTCACATCCAGTTCAACGCCTATTCCTGGTCGCTGTAAAAGAGCCATATGGGCGCCGAGTTGAATACCACTTCCACAAGCACAATCGAGGATATATCCATCGGGCAGTGAAAGATGAGTTAAGAGGTTTGAGCGAGCCAGAGCTACCTGCCACGGCGTCGCTAACGGTTTGCCCTCACTCGCATGGAAAAGCACCAATTCTCCTGCTGCAGTCGGATCGGGGGCAAATTCAGTCAAACCGACCGAACTCGCCGTGCTTGGATTGAAAATTTCAACCATGATTCTGCCTCATTGGCCAGCCACATCGCTTCGAGTCATGATGCTTTCAAAATGAATGCCGGCAGCTGCAAATGCTTCTTTTGCCCCTTCTTCTCTGTCGACGATACTGATGACAGCGACCACTTTACACGCTGTCCCTTGATGGATTCGCTCGACCGCTTTGATGGCTGAGCCACCGGTAGTTGTCACGTCTTCTACGATGACAATCGTGCCCCCTCTTTCAAGAGAAGAACCTTCAATGCCAGGGGGATTGTTTGTTTTTCGTCCACCGCGTCCTTTTGCTTCTTTTCGTACCATGAACCCAAGGCGCGGCGAATCAGCAGGGGAAGTGGCGACTGCAATTGCTGTAAGGGGCACTGCTCCAAGTTCCAAGCCCCCTACGAAATCCACACCTAAGTCATCCATTCTAAGATTGAAGAGAGTGCCGAGTAGATGAGTGGATTCCGGATGCATCATAACCGGCTTCGTATCAAAAAACCACCGAGAGTTTCGACCACTCGCCAATGTAAACGCGTTTTCGTCGCCGCCGTCGATGAATGCTAGTTCCCGAACAAGGTCAACAAGACGGGACCAACTGGGGTGAGATTGAACAGTCGGGTGGACAGACATCAAACCCTGCTTTTGCCTCGCATCAATGAACTTTGCTTCTCATCATTGCAAAACAAAGCCATGTGATTTGAACGCGGCACTCATAAACGGTCGCCCCTAAGCGTTCAAAGAATAGCATGTCGTCAACAGATGTTACGGGTCAAAAACGAGGGCATAACCCTCTACTAGGCCTCGACATTGAACGTCTTGAGGCTGAAATGGATTCGTATCACCAGTGGCTGGATGAACACGCTGATGAAGCCTATATCGTGGCTGAAAAAGCCAGAAGTCTAGGATACGACCTCAAAGAACATGTTGAGATTCCCAGGGCAGCAGATCTTGCTGGCCGTACCGAAAAACTGCTTGTTGAATATCTCGAAGGATACGAAGTGGCGGACGACATCCGTAAACTTCTTGCCGAGCATGACCGTGAAACGACTTCCATCATGATGGCTCAAAGCGTAGCCCGTGGTTTCCGTGAGCAAGGCTATGACTTAATCACTGCAATCGACGTTGGACTCAGAGTTGGATTAGCGGTCCTTACAGAAGCAGTTCTCGTTGCACCTCTTGAAGGAATCAGTGAAGTTCGATTACTGAATAATATAGATGGCTCACAATTTGTATCCGTACACTTCGCTGGCCCAATTCGCGCAGCGGGTGGAACGGCCCAAGCGCTCGCTGTATTGATTGCCGACATGATTCGCCGGGAATTGAACATCGGCCACTATCAGCCTACTGACCCAGAAGTGGAGCGTGTAAAGGAAGAGTTTGGACTCTACCGCGGCAACCTGCAATATCGTCCATCCCCAGCAGAAATCGATGAGATTGTTCGTGCCTGCCCCATTATGATTAACGGAGAATCCACAGAACGTATAGAATGTGCGGGTTATGGCCGGGTACGAAACATCGACGAAGCCCGAATCCGTGGTGGTGTTTTACTCGTTATTGGAGAAGGAATGTGCTTGAAAGCACCGAAAATCCGTAAGCACACAGAACGCCTCAAAGTCAAGGGATGGGATTTCATTTCGAAGTTCGCATCAAAGGGCAAATCAGAAGAAGACGATGGAGACGAATCTCGGTTCAAATCTCGCAAAGTCCCAACAATTTCAAAATTCATGAAGGATATTATCGCCGGACGGCCCGTTTTCGGAGCACCACTCCAACCGGGGGGTTTCCGTTTGCGGTATGGCAGAGCACGCCCATCAGGCCTTGCAGCAGCATCAACCAACACAGCCTCGATGCTTGCCATGGATGATTTCATCACGATTGGGACGCAGATGAAAATCGAACGCCCGGGTAAAGCATGCGCCATCACGCCTTCAGATGATACAGATGGGCCCTGGGTTGTGTTACGTGATGGTCGTTTTCTACGCCTTGATGATGGGAAAAGTTACGCAGCTATCAGCTCCCAAGTTGCTTCAGTTTGGGATAATGGAGAACTTGTACTTGGCTATGGGGAGTTCATGGAGAACAACAAGAAACTGGTGCCTGCAGGATATTCCAATGACTGGTGGGCAAGCGACCTACTTGAAGAGTTGAATACTGAATCAACAATAGAAGAATTTGCAGAAATCCTTGGCCAGTCCCGTTCGTCGTTTCCTGAGGGGGTTCCAGGAATTCATCCCGAGGATGCTGAAGACCCAGACCTTCAATTTCACACACGCCGGAAATGGCATAGTTTCTTGGCAGCATGCACTGTGAACTGGGACCAGAGTAAAGCATTCGCTCATCGATTTAAAACCTCAATTCCCGCTCCGCACAACCCTTGGTTCCTTGACTTACCTATTGAGTGGGTCCCCGCCCTTCTTCCCCTTCTTGAGCAAGCCATTATCGAACCCTTCGGGACCTCAAATACCACCACTCCTGCGCCTGAAGAACATCTACAAGCCATGCCCCATCCCGAAAAGAGGCAATTGCGAATTCGAAATGGTGTGCAAAACTGGACACCAGACAGCATGGACGTCTTACGCCCAGAATCTATTGAAGACGTCGAAGTTTTTGACATCCCGGGCCCAAACCTCCGCCCACTTGAGCCAATTTTCGCTCAGGAACTACCGGAGGCATGGGCGTATGTTCAACATGGGCTTGCAAAAGGGGCGGCGATGATTTTGGGATTGCGCCACCATCACGATGGTGATGATCTCGTCATTACCTCCGGTTGGCCGGCTATGCTTGAAGGATTTGGGTTTAGTTTTGAAGATGAAAAACCTCTTCGAATTGTAGATGCTAAGGTCAGGTTCGAGGAACGAATTGCCCAATTAAGGCAGTGTCAAATCACATTAACAGAGGAGCGCCAGCGACTTTCGGAACTTCACCAAGCGCGAGCGACGGTCCGAATTGCTGCCGAAACCAGTGCTCGCCAGCGCGGCCTTGGTATTTCGGAAACAGACGAGGTTGGGAGGCAAGCAGCAGCCCAAGTTCCCGATCCAGGCCCTACAGACCCGAAACAGTATCTTGCAGCCCAAATCCATGAAGATGATCACGATGTCGATGGCATTCTCCTTCAGGTTCGCAAGATTTCAGACCTGCGTTGGGAGCACGCTGCCCCAGTTCGAATCGGCTGTCGTATGGGTCGACCCGAGAAAGCAGCACCGCGAATTATGAATCCAATGACACACGCTTTGTTCCCAATTGATCTCAATGGTGGCAACCAACGCTTGTTGGCCAATGCAGCTGAAAAGCAGAGTATTCGTGTGCAAATGGGTCGACGAATCTGTAAGAAATGTGGCAAGGAGTCACCTTTCATCCTTTGTCATCATCGAACTGTTGATGCCGACGGAATGGAGCGTGTAGGGGAAACCTGTGGTGGGCGTACGAAAATGCGAGAATCTGGAAATACGAAACGTCGCCGCCGGGGAGAAATTCAAACCGTTCGCCTGGACACGATGATTGAAGATGCTCGTATTCGGTTAGGCATAGACCGTATACCCCGTCAGGTCAAGTGCATGAAACAGATTGCAAGCCGTGACCAAACTCCAGAAGCAATAGAAAAGGGTCTGCTTCGGGCGAAACACCAACTCCCTGTTTTCCGCGATGGAACGGTTCGTTTCGATATGAGCGATGTACCCATTACACACTTCACTCCTCGAGAAATTGGCGTCCCATGGCAAACGCTTGAATCGCTGGGCTATGCGAACGATTGTGAAGGGAATCCGCTGAAAGATGACGAACAAATGCTCGAGATTTTCCCCCAAGATTTCATTGTCAGTAAAAACGCCTGTGATTTCTTTGTTCGAACTGCTAAATTCATTGACGAACTTCTGGTCCGCTATTATGGATTGGAACCATACTATAATGTCAATACCCCGGATGACTTAGTAGGGCATTTGATATGTGCATTAGCCCCTCACACATCTGGTGGAGTTCTGAGCCGAATTATTGGCTGGGCTGATTGTTCAGGAGGATACGCCCATCCCCTTTTCCACGCAGCAAAACGCCGTAATTGTGACGGGGATGAAGATGCAATCATGCTTTTGATGGATGGTCTGCTCAATTTCAGTAGAGAAATCTTACCAGCAAATCGAGGGGGACTCATGGATGCCCCCCTTGTTTTAACCACGAGATTGAATCCAACAGAAGTTGACAAAGAAGCGCTCAACGTCGACTCTGGTTGGTTTTACAGCCGAGACTTTTACGAAACGACGCTCACGCAGCCTCACCCGAAAGAATGTGCAGACCGAATGGATTTCGTTGAACGGCGACTTGGTTCAGTTGCAGCAGTGCGGGGCTATGGTTACACGCACGATTGCTATGCTATCGACCAAGGACCAGCCCTTTCCGCATACAAAACCCTCGATACAATGATTGACAAAATGAACGGCCAGCTCGATCTTGGTCACCGTCTTCGTGGTGTCGATGTTCGTACGGTTGCATCGAGTGTGGTCCGCTCTCACTTTCTTCCAGATTTACGGGGCAACCTCAACGCGTACGCTCGACAAAAAATCCGTTGCCTCAAGTGCGCACACTCCTATCGCCGAATGCCAGTCGCAGGTGCTTGTATTCAACCCAAGAAAGAATCAGGCCGCGGTCTTACAAGTGTAGGGGTGGCAAAATCCGAGGGTGGACTCTGTGGCGGAAATCTTGCACTCACTGTTTCAGAAGGAGCAGTGAGAAAATACATCAAAGTCACAAAGCACGTTATGGCGAAATACGGTGTAGACCGCTACACAAAGCAAAATGTCGAGTGGCTCTCTGACAGTGCAGATTCACTCTTCAATAATGACCGGGCGAAACAACTCTCTCTTTCTGATTTTCTTTGATGTTTTTTACGACCAATTTTCTTTTTTTCCGGAATTGGCTTTTTATCCCATGAGCAGTAGAAAGGTTTGAGGGGGATACGAAATGGATGAAGCAGCGCTCGTCTTGTATGTAATTCTCTACGTACTCTTGCCGCTTTGGGGAATTGCAAGTATGCTTGATTGGTGGTGTCATAAGAAGACCAACATCGAAGCCACATCTGGGCTACGAGAAGCCTATATCCATTGCCTAATGGGTGCACAAATTGGTCTTCCATTGGTACTTTCTCTTATCTTTGAAGTCAATGTTTTGATACTCATTCTGTGCTTTGCAGCGCTTATCGCCCATGAATTTATTGCCCATTATGACGTACATTTCACCACTGGGAAAAGAGAAATCAGTATCTGGGAAGTCCATGCTCACAACTATCTAGCAACCTTGCCCTTTTTCCTTATTCTCTTGATTATTGTTCGCAAGTGGGAAGTTTTCCTTGACCTCGTCACTTTTGACTGGGCGGGGGGATTCTCGTTACAATGGCGACAAGAGCCTCTAGGAGTAACTGGGAATTACGCAGCAATCTACATCGTTACAATGTCCGTTTTGGTTGTAGGCCCTTATCTGCAAGAATGGTGGCGTTGTTGGTCTTATGAGCGGAATCTTGGCAGGGAGGATACTGCATGAGCGTCTACATTACCAGCACAGGCTCCTTTTTGCCAGGCCCTCCAATCGCTGTTGATCAAGTGGAGAACGTTCTTGGAGCAGTCCATGGAAAACCCTCATCTCTCCGAGTTCAGATTCAAAAAGCGAACATGATTGAAACTCGGCATTATGCGATTGATGAACAACAACAAACAACGCATAGTAATACGGAAATGGCAACAAATGCTGCAGAACAGTGTCTTGACCGAGCGTTCATTACCAGAGAAAAGGTGGGCATGTTAGCGGTTGCATCAACTCAAGGGGACCTTCCCGCACCAGGTATGGCGAGCATGGTTCAAGCGGAATTAGAACTGCCTGAAATAGAAATTCTCACGACCCACGGAATCTGTTCATCCTCGATCATGGCCTTGAAAGCGGCATGGAACAGTCTTCGACTCGAAGAACATGAAGCAGCGTTGGTTCTCTCCAGCGAACTGGCAAGCCGCCTTCTCAAAAAGCAACGTTATGAGGCTGCAACAACCTCGACTTTTGCTGCAAAGCGGATTGATTTCAGCACCGAGTTTCTTCGCTGGATGCTTTCAGACGGCGCAGGTGCATTACTCCTTCAAAACAAACCAGCCCCCAAAGGCCTCAGCTTACGAATCGACTGGATTCGAGGATTTTCTCATGCGCATGCACTTCCAACATGCATGAGTGTTGGTTCAGCCGGTCGTCCAGATGATGCTCGCACATGGCAAGATTACGATACATACGCTCAGGCTGAACAAGACGGAGCGCTTCTTTTACGGCAAGATGTCCGACTTCTTGACAACTTGATGCGAATGGGCGTCGATGGATACCTTCGTTTGGTCGAGGAAGGTGTCAGTAAGCCCAGTGAAGTCGATCATTTCTTGTGCCATTATTCCAGTCACCACTTTAGGAATAAAATTCTTGAAATGCTTCATACAGCAGGCGTCGGAATTCCTGAAGAGCGATGGTGGACCAACCTTTACACCCGCGGAAATACAGGTGCAGCCTCACTTTTCATAATGCTTGATGAATTTTTACGTACCGATGAAGTTTCGGTGAAGGTAGGGGACAAAGTACTTTGTTTTGTTCCGGAGAGCGGTCGTTTCAATACGACGTATCTCCAATTAACGGTGGTGAATGAATGAACGATGGTGAGATACAGATTGAAGGTGGAGCTCCTGCTTCGAGTGAAGAAAGCATGCCGGAAGGGATTGTATTGAATCCGCATGCTCAAGTCTGCCTCCAACACCTTCTACGCGTTTGGCTTGGATTCGAGAGAGACCTATCCAAAGTGCCTCTTCTTCGCCGTATCGATTTAGGCACATACACTGCAGAAGACCATCAAGTGTTTTTGAGAAATTTGCGCCAACAAGTGATTGAAGGCTCCCGCTGGATTACTCGAACTGCAAGCAGTTTCGACCGCAACCATTCGGAAATCCGCTCGACAATTATCAGCCATGCTGTTGATGAACATCGAGACTATGAAATGCTTGAGAAAGATTATGTTGCATCTGGCGGGCAACTTGAAGATATTCTCAACATGGAGAAAAACATCGGTTCAGAGGCACTGCACGGATTCCTCATGCACCGCTCTTCCCGAACCAACCCAATCGATTTACTTGGTGCCATGTGGATTATCGAAGGCCTTGGTGAAAAGATGGCCCATTCTTGGGCAGAACGTATTCAAGAATTGACGGGCCTTACGGAGGACTCAACACGCTTTATGACGTATCATGGTCACAATGACAGTGAGCACATGCAGCGATTTTACGCTACTCTTGACAGCGTTTGTGTCAATGAAGAGGCAATCAAGAGCATTGTGAAAACAGCCAAAGTCGTTGCCCGACTTTATCGATTACAACTGGAGGAAGTCGAATATGACGTCCAGTGAAGCGCCTTTGCCTCGGAAAGAACGTCGTGCCCAACGTCGTCTCGAGAAAGCATTGGCAAAGAACCACGGGAGAATGCCAGCATCACTGAGTGATGCACTCGGAGGAGACGACAGTCTTCCATTGGATTCAGAAGCGAAAGAATACTGGCTCAAAGATTTACAAAACCCATTGAGGGTGGTTATTTTACCGACTCTGAAAGTATTGCTTAGTATCACGCTTCACATTACGTATTACCTCAAGCGTTTGTCACCAATTCAGTGGCGAGCCCACAGATTCCTCCAATGGCAGATTTGCTTTTTCATGAAGTATTTTGTTCGACCAGAAGCGAATATCTTGATACTTCGGCATTTTCAAACCGAAAGTAACCTCCTCAATTTCGTGATTGATAATTCAGGCAAGGAGGGAGTTGAACCCGTTTTGATTTATCCCAAGGTCATCCAAGATTTGATGGTTCAAACATTTGTCCACCACGATCAAGGCGTCCTCATGACAATGCGCGATTTGGGGGACATGAAAGGTGAAAACTGGCCCGTTGCAGAAAAAGATTTGAAATGGAAGAATTGGGCGCCTGTCGATATTCAATACTCATCGAGCAAAAAGAAGTGGACTCAATTTCTCGACTTCGAAACAGCTCATGAGTTGTTCAAGACAACCTTTTGTTTTTGGCTCACTGCTAAGGAATACGAGGCCGCGATTAACTCGTTCCAATTCGATCATTCTGTCGGTCTACGAATAGATGAAATTGTAGGTTCTGCACATTTTGCAGACCTTGCACACAATCGTTTCCCAATGATTCTCGTTGGCCCAACAGGGCTTTCCTATCGTTTCCTAATGCACGGCTTTTTCGTCGAACATGTTCATGCCCATCTTGAGCGAATGCGGACCAACCTAGGGTTGGCAAACGCATGACGTATGTCTTTCTCATCGCTTAGTATGTCTTCATTGTCCTCGGTGTTTCCATGGATAGCCTGTGGAATGAAAAACATCCTACTTTCAAGCATATGCGCCAATAAAACTAATTATTGACAATACCGGTAGTAAAACCATTGGAGGCTTAGGGATATGGTCGATAAATCCTCTTAGATTCGCAGCAATAATACTGCCCCAGAAAACCAACATAGCAACTCCTGTGGAAACCATTACTGCCTTGGCTGATTCTGCATCATCTATCATGACGCTGCATATCAAATTGATTAGTCCAATTCCAGTGACTACTCCGCCAAGTATCATACGCGTATATGCTAGTTTGGCAACTTCAGCGTTTGGTATTTCTCCAAAAATAATTTTATTAGATTTGACAGGTATAGTCATATTTACCATACCGAGTAAAAGTAAAACGACTCCTACTATTTGCATAAATATTGCATGATTCATATAACTACGAAGACCAATTTAATAATAAATCTTTTCAAAATATTATTTACAAGAACTCCATTTTAATCGGTCTAATTTATCTACCCATATCGACGAATAGAGCCCACTGCAAGCCCTTTGATGTCCAACACTACACATGCGCCCACTCCATCCTGCCGGTCAGATGCCAGTTCAGATGCGCTGCTCAGTTTGCTGTGTTCCAATAGGACATTGGATCCCAAGTCCCACCGACCACTGGCCAGCCTTCCTCACTCCAAGTCAGTGTGTTCGCTTGAATGAAAGCCCAAGCAATTCCGTCAGTCCAAGGTTCTTCTTCATCGCCACCATCTGGGTAGAAGTGATGAGTAAAGACCTGAGTGTCCCCGTGTATGAAAATTGAAGGGTGGCCGGGACCGATGTACCCTGATGTTCGATCCATGACCAATGTGCCTCCACCCTCAAGCATCGAAACTCCGTTTGCATCAACATAGGGCCCGTCGATGGTTGTAGAACGACCAACATAGATCTCATAGGTTGATTCTGGACCTCCACAACATCTGAACCAGTTGACAAAGAGATAGTAGAAGTCGCCTTGTTTGTGAATGTAGGCGGCTTCTGTCCATGTATCCTCTTCGGCTTCTGGATCGAGGGGGCCATTTGCCAGATGAACAAAGGTGCCCGAAGCACCGTTATCCCAATCTTCACCGGTGAGGTGCTCACCAGTTGTCGAATTGACTTCAGTCATCCATATGTGGGCACCACCGTAGATGAGATAGGTTCGGCCGTCATCATCAGTAATTGTTGCAGGGTCCAAAGCCGGTGGTTCAGGTTCGTCGGTATTCGCTTCACCAAGCGGCTGGCAAAGAATCGGCGATCCGTGATCTGTCCAAACCAAATTTGGAGCAGTTCCAGTGGCTTTGATCATTCCAATACACGATTCAGTTGAGTCTGGATTGCCCATTGCATTGCCAACTGGAACGGTGTAATACATGGTTCTGGCATCCAAGAATCCTGGAGCCCAATAGGCACCATCGTTGCTTGAAACAGATTGGGACACCCATGCTGGCTTTTCGCTCAACAGGCATTGACCTGGGCTAAAGGAGGTCTCATTGGGGAATATGTACCATGTTTCTAGACCGCAATTATAGCCATCTTCTTGCCCCTTTCCCGTGTTGGCAATCATCAACATACCATCAATTTCCACGATTTCAGAAGGATCGTGTACAACCCATTCTGCTTCCGCATAGTAGTAATTGCCATCGTAATTCATGCCGTTGAAGACCGTTTCGAGTGGATCAAGCGTCACAAAAGAATCTGACTGACGGGCTGTACTTTCAATTTCCAGAATGCGTTCTGCCATCATCATGCCAATAGCAACGCATCCATCGGGGGACGGGTGAAGTAAGTCTTCGTCGTAATATTCACGGTTGCTGGGTGTAATAGCGTCTCCCATGTCGAAAAAGTGAACGTTAGGAAGGGTGTTGGCAAGGGCTTCATAGCGAAGCTCCATCTCTTCCATGACCGCTTCACAGCCAACCATGCTCTCTGAATCAGACGGAATGTCATAGTAGGATGCAAGCATCACGTGCTTTGCGAAGGTTGAGACCTTATTGACCAAATCCACCATGTCACCTTGTGAAACATCATCAGATATGATTGCATCAAGAACGGCCCCCTCATCTTCATCGCAGTAGCCATCCACATCGTTTGCCCCACCGTTGATGATGACCCAATCCCAATTTTGTTCGACGAACTGAGAAGGAATAGCGTAACTCTCTTCGATGACTTTGGCACCACTTTCGGCGTTGTTCAGCACTGCGAACCCTGCTTCCTCTCCCACGACCTCCGGGATGGTCGAGGCGTCTTCCCTGTTCCATTCCATGACAGAGTCACCCATTCCCAACAGGGTTCGTTCTTCCGTGTTGAGATCAAATTCTTCTTCCAGTTCTTGTTCACTACCAAAGCAACCGGCTATGCTTGAAAGAAGTAAAACCAGTGTAATTAGGAGTGCGCGCTGAGTGTCCATGGCATTACGCTCCGCCGGAGGCGTTTATGGTTTATTGCCAACAGTGATCGGCCGCATATGTTTCGAATCACAAGTGAACAAGTGGTTTGCTTATGTTTACGAGGGTTATGCTAAACGCCCTTCTAAACAAAACGCTTATTCAGAAGGGCTCTGGGTGGGTCATGTTGAACGCTACCCTTAGAGAATTCATCATGTCTTATCCGAAGAAAACTCGTCCCAAACCGAGGAAGTAGAACTCATTCGTTCTATGAGATCTATCATTCTGTAAACAGCAGGCATGAGACCCTTTTCTTCAAGGTTATATTCATCTTCTTGAATGATTTTATTTCCATCCTTCTCAATTATTGTCATTAAACTAACTCCCCCGCTTAGCCACATCGAAAATTCGAGATGAAGACCATTTTCTCGTTTTGGATCAAAAGAAATGGTACCAGAAGAGGTTCTTGATGATGTGATAGAGTTCAATGCATCGTTCGGCTTTTTTATTTTAAGGGCTTTTTCTACACCATTCTTTTTGAAAACGAAGGTTTTTGTTTCACCGTTAAACATGTCCTTCTCTATTAAAATTGGAAGTTTAGCGAATTCAATCATTTCCCTCAATACGCCTGAAGAGAAGGACTTCCAAACTCCGAACGTAAGCAGTAGGATGAAAACAATTACGCTAACAGTGCCCCACATGCCATCTGCTCGCTTGCGTGAGCATTGAAACTATGGGCGGCAAATAATCTGTCAAGGCAGGAATATCGTTTTAATCAACCGTTCATCAAGCGAGCGGTTGAGGTGCTGCAGCGTTGACTTCAGCAGAAACACCTGCTTGATATCGAGCAAAGTTTTCGTTAAACATGACTGCAAGTTTGTCAGCAGTAGCATCGAAATTTGAGACATTTTCCCACGTTTGACGAGGTTGAAGAACTTCCACAGGAACATTTGGACATTCTACAGGAACTTCGAATCCAAATCGAGGGTCGACAATATACTCAACGTTGTCTAAATCACCATCCATTGCAGCATTGAGCATGGCTCGAGTGTATCGGATTTTCATTCGCTTACCAACGCCATAGGCTCCACCAGACCAACCGGTATTGATGAGCCATGCTTTGGCACCGTGCTCTTCCATCTTTGAGGAAAGCAGGTCAGCATAGACGCCAGGATGCATAGGCATGAACGGTTCACCAAAGCAAGCAGAGAATGTTGCTTGTGGTTCTTTGACACCGATCTCAGTTCCAGCTACTTTTGCAGTGTATCCAGAGATGAAGTGGTAAGCGGCTTGCTCAGGAGTTAAACGGGAAATTGGTGGTAACACTCCAAACGCATCGCACGTCAAAAAGATGACGTTTTGAGGATGGCCGCCTTTTGAGTCCATGGTTCGGTTTTCAATGAATTCAATTGGATATGAGCCACGTGTATTCTGGGTTTTACTTACATCAGTAAAGTCAGGAACACCTTCTCCATCCATAACGATGTTCTCAAGAACAGTTCCAAACTTTTGCGTGGTTCCAAAGATTTCAGGCTCTTCGTCTTCGGATAAGTCGATGAGTTTAGCATAACATCCACCTTCAAAGTTGAATACGCCATTTGCGCCCCAGCCGTGTTCATCATCTCCGATAAGTGCTCGATTTGGGTCGGCCGAAAGGGTTGTTTTCCCAGTTCCAGACAATCCGAAAAAGATAGCAGTGTTTTCGCCAGTCGTGTTTGCAGAACAGTGCATAGGGAGGATACCCTTCTTTGGCAAAATGAGATTCATGACGGAGAAAATGGATTTCTTGATTTCTCCTGCGTATCGAGTTCCGCCGATAATGACTTCTTTTTCTGCGTAATTGACTATGACAAAGCATTGAGAATTGAGCCCCTCTTGTTCAGCATCCGCCTCAAAGTGAGGGGCGTGAAGAACGGTAAACTCGGGTGAATGTGAAGCGAGTCTCTCGGCATCAGGTCGAATAAACATGTTTCGAGCAAAAGCATTGTGCCATGCGTTTTGGTTGATGACCCGAATTGGCAAAGCTTCGCTAAAGTCAGCACCACAATACAGGTCTTGAACAAACAGTGTGTCTTGAGCAGAGAGATAGTTAGCCACTTTTGCTCTCATTCTCTTGAATGTTGCAAGGTCTGTAGAGATGTTGACGTTTCCCCAGTTAATATCAGAAGAAGTTGTCTCTTCATCGACAATGAACTTGTCATTTGGTGAACGGCCAGTACGCTCTCCAGTCTCGGTAACCAGCGCTTTGTGAGCACTGTAAACGCCTTCATTTCGCGCCACTGCTAATTCAATGAGCGTGGGGGCGTCTTGATTCCAATAAACCTCTCCCGAGGGAGTAATTCCGTGCGCGTTTAGGTCTCCGGTCGGAGTCCCATGGGTGGCCGCCATGCACCCTCCTTTCGCGGGCCCTCTTTGTCCCTTTTGGCTGTCCCACTTCTTAATGAGCGGATTCTTTTTTTCAAAACCGGGGTACAGCGTCTTTATTTTTTTGATTTCGGAAAATACTCCAAATCTCGTAAAAGAGTTGCCAAAACCATCATTCATCGAAAGTATTGAAGGCAACTTGGAGCGGGTAAGGTTCCATGACTGAGGAGTCGAAGGACGCAACATCCGGAGAAACTCCCTCCCCTCCAAGAGATGAGGTGGTGCGAAAACGAGATTTTCAACGTGCTCAAGGTGTCGACATTCAATCATTTATGGTTCAATCTCCGGAAGAGCAACCCGCCGATACTGCTCTTCCAACTTCCAAGGAAGTGGAAGACATCGCCGTTGGAGAAGTCGTCTCTTTGTTTTCATCTGGGGAGGAAGATCACCTCGCCCCGGGGGCAATTCAGGAAGATGGCACTGTTGTGAAACAATCGGAAATGGACAGCGTTACCGACATGGCAGTACATGGCGAGAAACGATTGAGTTTCGGCCTTTTAATCGCCATGGTACTCACGTGGTCCGCAATTGGAGCGATTGTCGGTACGGTACTTCCCGAAGTTCCCAGTGGACTCGGTTTGTTTGCAATGGGTGTGTTCGGCCTCTATCTCGGAGAGCGCTGGATTCCAAATCCGAATATGCGGCTCCTTGGCGTCACCTGGGTCATTATTTCTATGAAACTCTTCTATGGACTTGCTCTTGATGCTTGGCACTGGGGCTGGTTTGATGCATCGCCTCTCGGCGCAAGTGAAACGTTAGGTGTGAGTCTTGTCGGCTTAGTATCTCTCAATATTTTCATTGCACAACGCCATGATGAAGATGCTATCGCGGCTCAAGCCACCTTGATTCTTTTGCTGGTTGGAAGTGCCACAGGTGCACTGTATGGAGAGCTTGGCATAGCAGCAATGGTTGCATTGGGTACACTGCTCATGCACGGACTTGCTATGTATCGTCAATCCGGTAATCTCGCCAGCCTTGGAATTGCCTCTTCGTATCTTTGGGTTGGAATTCATGCACTTTCAAATGACTGGGCCGTATTTGGACTCGAGATTATTCCCTTCGAAGATGGATTACTTTTGTTCTTGCTGATGACGATGGTAACAGCGACCAATGCCACCATGGCAGCACGTTTCGTCCGAGCAGAAAATTGGTTCTCGAAAGCATTTGAATCGATGGGGCTTGGAAAGCCTGCCCTTTGGTCTGTTTCTGTCGGCCTTGGGATGATTGGCGCCCTTCTGGCAATTGCGGCAAATCGGTTGGAAACGGGATACGCTCTCGCCCAACTGGTTCTCTTAATTTCGGCATTTAGCGGTTCGTATTTGGTTGTCCGGGGCGTCGATATCAAGAAATTAGCACCCTACATTATCTTCCCTGCACCGGTTCTCTTGATCGGCCTTTCAATTTATTCTTCTGGCGCTATTGACCTTACGTTGCCTCTTAATTTAGATGGTTACAGCCTCTATGCAGCACTCACAGCCTTTTTCACCGTACTCGCCCTTTTACGAAACCAGACATCAGTTTCCGACCATGTAATTTGGCTTGGCGGCCTTGCTATTGTCGTTTTACTGACTCTTCTAATTCCGGCAGGAAACTCCGATAGTGGTGCGCGATTACTGTTAATCACCCAAGGAATTGTTTGGATCGGCCTTTCAGGATTAGCCGTTTATCGTTCATCTCCATCCATTGCAGGAACGGCAGTGCTCGGCCCTTGGGTTTGGCTCCTGTTGTTTGCCACCGATGCAGATTCACGAATCATTTCAACCGATTTCATCCCAATTTCAATCGAAGAATTTGATTTGTTCGGATGGATGTGCCTCCTAGTTGTTCAGCAAATATGGGTTAATGTTCGTCATGGTGAAGTTGGATTGAATCTCGCCGCGCGATTGGTTGGGTTCTCAGAAGTCGGGGCCCGGCTCCGAGATTCTGGGCTTGCTAAACTATGGAATCTAAGTTTCATATTCTCAGTCATCGTAACCTGGGCAATTGTCAGACCAGGGGCTTTACCGATGTATGGGGTAGTCATAATCCTTGGAAGTTTACTTATCGGCCATGCTTTGATGGTTTATTTTGGCCGACACCTTGGAAAACCGCAGACCTTGATGACGTTCTGGGGTATTTTTGCTCTCCTTCTTTCATGGAATTATGGGCAATCTTCGTTTTGGGCACTCTCACTTGTTCTTTCTTCCGGAATCCTGCTGAAAGCGTCCGACCATAGGCGAGAAAAGGGAGCTTCCGAAAGCGAATTGGAACGCATGGAAGCGCTCCCTGGGCAACTTTTGACCATGATGATGGGCTTCATGACGGCATTCTTTGTGATGATTGCTTTGAATCCACTCACGACCACGCCATTGACTGGAACAGAACACATGCTCGACAAAGAAACAAACCTCCTGTTCTTGATGGTGATTGGACTTGTTTCACTGGTCCTGTACCTTCTTCGCGCTGCTACACTTGAGAAACTCCTCCCTCCAGCAGTAAGTGCGATTGCCCTCATTATTTCGATGGCCTTGGCGGGTCAATCAGTTGCCGTTGAGTTGGTTGTTTTAGCGGCGGTTCTGGCTTTTGTCGGCTCCGGCGCATACCTCGCTATACAGGGTGAGTTTAGAGCCGGATTACGGGCTTTAACCAAGAAAGAAAACCGGTTGAAGCGACTCAATGAGAAACAAGAACGTATCCAGGCCTTTATCGATTCTTCAGGAATGGTAACCCAAGAAAGTGCGTCGGCAATGGAGGTGGAACAAGGAGATGAATCACCGTCCACTCCTCGCTCAAACCTCCGCCTCATCGATACAGAACTCTTGACGCTTGCAGAAAAGCAACGTAAGCGGCAAAAGCGCTCCGGCTCAACGGGTCAACATGATTTACACATCGGCGATATTCATCATCAACCAACCATTGTAATGCTGTTTTTGGGAACTACAATTCTTGCTACGACATTCTACTCGTTTACGACGGGCTCAACACTTTTTGCATTATCATTCAGCGTTTTAGTTTCGATGTTATTTGTTGGCCTTTCACGTATCCGGGCAAATCAAATTGGTTTGAGACTCCCCGATATTCTCGGCATTGAAGCCCCGATTGCACTTGGGATGGCAGGTTTAGTTCTCGTTCACGTTGCAGGGCGTGCATCGAACTCTGTCGTAGAGTTGGAAAACGCTTCACATCTTCTTGTGTTCATCGGTGGACTCAGCATGCTTGCCGGTCTTGGGCTTCTCGGCCGTAATGACTTGGGTATGCGTATTCCAAATGCCTTGGAAGGCGTTGTTTATCTGGCCGCTTTTGATAGATTAATCTGCATCGTCGTTGGAGGGGAAGTTCCGCTTCCGTTCGCAATGAATCCATTTGAAGGAACTCTCCTTCAATGGGTGGTTCCTCTTGTCACCATAGAACTTCTTGCTGTTCTTGCAGTTTTAGCCTTTGATTGGGTTGAAGGAAAACGGGTTCATCATGGCCTTTCGGATCATCGAGGTGCAGGCGGCCGTTCTCTCTGGATGGCGGCGATAGCAATGCTTTCGTTCGGACCAGCAGGTATTGCCGCCCTTGCCCTCTCGGCACGCCGAGGTGTGTGGTGGTTACAACCTGCTGTTGTTCTCATGGCGTGGCTGTTGACGCCATTCGTATATCAATCAGCAGCATTTTGGTTGACCGACTCGCTCTCACTGGGGCTGCCTTCGACCTCTGTTATCGCTACAACTCTCGGACTTCTTTCGACACTCTTCGTAGCATGGGCGGTTCAAAACCGCCAAGGATTGTGGCTACCTGCTGGATTGTGGGCGACACACTTGCTTCTCATTGGTTCAAGTTTCGGCTACGGTAATCTGTTATTTGCAGTCTTACTCATTCTTTTGGCATCAACCGTTTCTTGGGTAAGTGGCGTTCTTACGCTTCGCAAATCTTGGCGTGTTGTTGGTGCACTCGATCTTGTGTTGAGTTGGATTGTTGCGAGCGTCGTTATCATTCAGGGCGCAGCAGTCGAAGTGTTGTTAGCGATTCTCATCGCATCCGCTGTTTTGCTTGGTCTTGTCACCTATTTGACGCAGACATATGAAGGTGAAATGGCGAATGAATGATTTCACTCAAGGTGGAACATTTCCATAACCTCACCTTGATGGCCCCACGACATTTTTCCGGGTTCATTGAACAGGTAATACTTCGTGGTAAAAGCCATCATTGGATCCTCCTCATCGTCGTAGAGGATGACTATTTTTTGACTCCTCCATCCTGGACTGGCCACAAAACACGTGGCCTTTCTACCATCAGCAATCACTCTGATGCCATTTTTCTCATGCCCTTCTTCAAACTCAACGAGGATGGGTATTTCTTTTTCTTTTACGGGTTTTAATACGGTATTTACCATGTTTCTTTCTCCGACCTGTATATGCTTCGACACTATTTGAAAGAATCGTTCCTGTTCATGATGTTGGATAAAAGCGTAAATACTCCCTAATCTATCGTTCATCTATGACCCAACTGTTTTCAATGGACCGATACTTGATTCGAACGAAGTTTTGGAGAATATTTGGAGGCGCTTTTTTCTTTGAAGACCTTGAAGGGAATCTCATTGCTTATTCAAAGCAGAAGCGCTTCAAACTCAAAGAAGATATCATACTTTATTCAGATATGTCCTGCACATTGCCATTGATTCAAATTAAAGCGCGCTCGATGCTTGACCTTGCAACAACATACGATATAATCGATTGCCAAACAGGTACTAATCTTGGTAGTGCAAAGCGGAATTTCATGAAGTCTATTATCAAAGATTCATGGACTGTGAACGATGCATCTGGTAACCCTTATGCACAATTTATTGAAGACAGCATTGCAATACTTCGCCGATTTATACCTCTTATTCCTGCAAAATATCACTTTGAAATTGCTGGACAACCCCAGATTTTGATGCAGCAAAGATTCAATCCTTTCGTCAAGAGAACCGATATTATGATCCCCGCAGACCATCCATTGGACCGCCGTGTGATCGCTGCAGTCGCTCTTTTGAGTTCGGCTATCGAAGGCCGCCAAGGCTGATTTAACACATTGCTTCAGCCAAGTGTTCGGCGAGTTTCGGCAAAATGGCAGCAATTTTCTCGTGATCGATTGAAGATGAAAGTCGTAATGAGAGGCTAATTTTGGCTTGAGTACCACTGTTGCGAATGCCAAGAGAGAGTGGGGCTTGGTCGAGAAGCGCTTCAATCAGCATCAGATTCTCTTCACCTTCAAGCCTGTGCCGCTTCCATTGCACAACTTCACCACATTGTTCAAAATGCGAGCGTGCCATTTTTTCAATTTCATCCGAGAGTGGGTTCATTCCATCCCAAAGTTCTCTCTGAACTTTTTGAACAGAGATTCGTTGTTTCCAACCTCGCTTCATCAAGTCTTGACCGTGAGCAATGTTCCTTGTCAGCAAAAACAGGACCAGTGTAGCAGCTCCATCGCCGACTAAACTCCATTCATGCTCCTTGTGTGGGTGCGGTGAAGGTAAAACTGCGTGCCCCGAATCTTCTACTCCAAGCATACATGGCATATGGATACTGGATTTGAGTTCAGCCCGCATTGCATGGGAAAGCCATCTGTCTCCCACTGCTGTTTCAATAGAATTAACGTTCTCACTTAATCGGTGAAGCGATGAAAGTAAAGCCAAGTCCGATTCAATACTCGCCGCAATAAGCCATGGTTTCTGTTGTTGCACTCCAGCCACAATCATCGTATCTGCCATCGCATCACCATCGATGACTTTGTAGCCAGTTTCTGTTGCTTCAATGACTAAACAGCGGTCACCATCACCATCAAGCGCAGCTCCAACAACCGTTCCTACAGGTGCTGGTTTGAGGTGCTTGAGTAACAGGTGTTCTGAATTTGCAGCCTCTTCAAATGTCCATGTTGCCGTTGGAGAAAAGTCCCCTGCGCCACATTTATCGTTGATTTCGGTTGCATTTTGACTCACTTCGAGGGCTTTTATCCCATGCATATTGAGCCATTCTGCAAACCACGAACTGGCGGAACCCTTTGAGCAATCGAGCGGAAGAGGCTGTTGAATTCGGTGTGTTGAAAACACAGCATCGCCAAAAAGGTGTTTGAATTGGTTAAATCTTTGCGTTAACCAAAGAGGGTGCTGTGAAACACCCCACTCAATATACTCATGATTATTCGGTTGTGATAATTCGCTTTTATCGACGTCATCTATTTCGCGCTCTTCTTCGCACAGAGCGTAGACAAGTTCCGAAATTTGATCTTCAAGAATAGGCGAGGTTTTGTAACCTTCAGCATCAAAAACTTTGATTCCTGAATCTGTAGCAGGATTGTGACTTGCCGTCATCATGCACCCGAGTCTTGCCTTGTGCCAAAGAACGGCGTAATGCAGAGCAGGCGTGGCACACGCTCCAATGTGTGTTACCTCACATCCTGCGAGTCGAAGACCGAGCGTCACTCCGTCGACCAATGCTTGATTTCCTGGGCGTTCATCCCATCCGATAACGACCTTTTCCCCTTCTCCAGGGAGTGTATCGATAAGGTGGCCAAGTGCTTCTCCAACCAGCCGCATGAGCGTTGGACACACGCTTCGACATTCATGTAATTGAACCAATGCCGCTTTTTCATCAGGATTCGCAGTGACTATTTCACCGCGAATACCATCGGTTCCAAACAAACGTCGAACCATCGACTCACCTGTGCTTTGAATCAGCAGCGTGTACGCCAGTGACGGTTATGTTTGGCCAAACGATGCTGTTGCAGCCGAGAATCACTCCGGGGTTGGTAACGCTGTTGCAGCCGAGTTGACAACCTTCTCCAAGTATGGCTCCGAATTTTCTTAATCCGCTTCCAATTCGTTGTCCATTGACTCGAAGTTGAACCTCTCCTCCATCATTTCGAAGGTTACTGATTTTTGTCCCAGCGCCGAGATTCACTCCTTTTCCGAGAACAGAATCTCCAACATAATTGAAGTGAGGCGCTTTCGCACCAGGTAACAAGACGCAGTGTTTTGTTTCGCTTGAATGTCCTACAACCGCTTCTGAACAGATCCAAGAATACGCTCGAACATATGCGCCATGCCGAATTTCTGCTTTAGGACCAATGTAACACGGTCCAATTAAATGGGCGCCGACTTCAATTCGAGCAGTCGCCTCCACAATGACTTTACCGCCCTTTTCATCGATAGTTGCACCTGAATCAACGGGATTTTGGGGTGAGGAAGAAAAACTCTCGATAACCGAAAGGAGTTGGGATTTGAGCCCATCGACATCATTTGGTTGTAAAAAAGCGAATATCGCACCAGATTGTGGTAGGGTCGGACAGAACCCTTCATGAACGTTCGATGAATACAATGATGGAAAAAGTTTAGTTGCCGCTGGGAGCGATTCCGGCCATTCCATGGCAGATGCACTTCACACCCTCGCATGAACTTAGTGTTCAATTCAAGAGGCAAGGTGGTAAAGTCGCTTCCCAGTTGAGTTATCGAGAGTAAAACCAATCATTTCTGAGAGGTAACGTGGTATGAAAAACCCAACCTTACGAGTGGTAAGGCCGTGATTTCGCATTTTTCTTTCGTTTGATAAATGATCGACAATGTCTGCAGCTGAGCACTGTGGTTGTGATGCCACATACTCAATAATCTCATTTTTCAAACGGTTGAGTCGGGCCTGTTTCTGAACGCCATTTCCCTTCATTGTTATCATAATTAATTTGTTTTACCCGGTATAATAACAAAGTGAGGGAGTGCCATGGGACCCCACATTATGCAACTCCTTGTTTAACAGATATCGAGGATGTCGGCCCATTTTTTTGATGAACCGCGACGGAACATATTCTCGTGAAAATCACGCTGAGCGATGTGCGCGCAACGAGCCAATCTTCCGCGGTTATCGTAGCACCCGTAATTCGCATGTATGGGGACCATCACTTGTTTCAAATCGATTTGTGAACCATTCACCGGGGGTTCTTCACGCTCAACTAATTCGACGTGGCCGTCCCAAACAATGTCATCGGAGACGGGAGGTGCCAAGTTTTCAGATTCAAAATGCAACATCCCTTCAGCAGGCTTTACTGGTTTCCAAGTTCCTTTTCGACCTTGGTCAAGCCATACGACCATTTTCTTCATTTGTTCGACCGTAGCCATTGCAAGATGGGTTTTTTCCCACCAACCAGCAGTTCGTGCTAATGTAATGTGAATGACACCCGGCGTCACTTCGCGATTGTCAAGGCCATCTGCATACGTCCTACATAATCCCGAAAGCCGGACGGTGTATATCGGTAAAGGCCCAACACCAATGTCTTGCAGCCGGTATGGGTTGGCTAATTCACCCAGGAGCAAAAAAGGTCTACGTATCGACATTGGTGGGGCATCGTGTTCAGCAAGCAGACTCTCAACAGTACCACCTTCGCTTTCGAATGAAGCACAGTAGTTTTGAAGGGCAGGTCCAGCTAGTATGTTCTCTGATTCCGATGTTATAAATCGCAAAGGAATGACTTCACTGGAACAGAAAAAGACACATTCCTCCGGCAAAGCAACCGGGGAGTTTGAAGGTGTATACGGCCAAAGGCGGGGCGAACGGGTCTCCATAGTGCCGCCTCCGTTCTCCAGTTCATCAATTCAACGCTCATGCATCGAACAAAGTTTCCAGTAGACATTGCGGGCATGTCACCTTTATCGGACGAACATCAGGTATTCCTAAAGCAACGCCACATCCAGGGCAAAGAATTGCTTGTGCGACAGCGGACCGCCTTTGAGCCGCCCCTGCAGATGGATCATATTCAAACCGGAAATTGGATTTATCCATTACATTCGCAGTTGTTGGTAGGCTTGGGGCCTCTTTACTATCAGGGATGAACGGAGACGTATCTATGGACTGATTTTCAGTTACGGTGGTGGGCTGAGATTGCGTTACTGGTCGAAGTAACTCACGTATTTCTGATTCAGAAACACCATATTGCTTCATAATACGGTCGGTTTCAAGGATTTGCTCATATCCAATTAGGCCCCTCAATGCCGAAATTTCGTGTTCCGGGACCTCTGCCATGTTCTTCTCATGAACTTCTGTGTTTTGAGTGTTCACTTATATTGAGTCGACGGGTTTTGCCGGATGCCGGAAAGCCCGAACTTGGATGTGGAAGATATCATGTGGTCGAAACCCTTGAAAGGAAGGCGCGTTCGCCGGCGCAATGAAGGAGAGTCTAAAATGGCCCAATCCAAGCAGCGAAAATTTACCAGAAAAGCATTGTCACAGATGTCCGCCACTGAGCGTTCTGCTACCGCACGCTCCTTAACGTGCGGAGAAACAATGGGCCAGGCACACTGGATTTGGAGCGATAGTTCCATGGTCGAAGTGATTGAAAGTTTGACTGGAAACAACTGGGATCACCTCTTTGTCATCAATTCAGAAGGCGCCCCCCAAGGACGAATTCACGCAGTCGATGTCTTGAAAATCATTGCTCGGAAGACTGTGAACCGAGAAATAGCTTGGATGCACGGGATACCCGCCCAACAATTGGTCAATCAGCCACCCATCACCGTTACTGAATCAACACCTTTACTGAAGGCAGGTGCTTTGATGATTGCTCACGACTTGAATCAAGTCGCTGTTGTAGATAGAAAAGGTGTTTTGGTCGGCGTTGTAGGCCATAACACCATGGCTCGAAAGATGCCAAAGTTCATCCTTTGAAATCAAATTCCCCAATAGCGCTCGGTTTGCGCCTGGCGTGTTCTCAAAGAACGAACAATGGTCATTGCCAT
The DNA here is from genome assembly GCA_949372875.1 of Candidatus Poseidoniaceae archaeon. Classification (GTDB taxonomy): domain Archaea; phylum Thermoplasmatota; class Poseidoniia; order Poseidoniales; family Poseidoniaceae; genus MGIIa-L1. The sequence goes on along the minus strand of CASIAW010000002.1, from coordinate 141,929 downwards.
CCACAATACAACGACCCAAATCATCGGGTATTGAAGGTCGTTGATGATTTCTTGAACACTGAACTCATAGGATTCGCCACGTAGAACTCGTGTGGAAATGACCAAAGCCGTGTCGACAAAAGAATACACAACCATAGCGAAAATACCCAGAATGAGTAAACGGCCAGAAAAAGAACCTCGCTTGAGGCGAAGCAGCAAGAATCCAGCGGTTGAGGTCAAGAAAGCAATAACAATCCACGCTAGAGCAGAGTGAACAACCTCGAGCCAAAGAACAGAAGAGGTCACGGTTGAGACAAGAATATTGTATTCTCTATACCCCTCCGCTACAGCGAAAATAGCACTAAATACCGTTGCAGTCCACAGTAATGAAGAAAACATTGCAGCATCCGCATTGTCTCTCATTTCTTGAATCACTTTGTTGACGGTTGCTTCAATTCCAGCTCCTTTACTAAGCAAATACAAACCGGTAACCAAAGGCAGTCCTCCGATGACAATACCCCCAATTTCGTTTGGCAGCATAATCCCCAGGCCAAAAAGAGCTAAAACAAGGCCGACAGGAATCATAATCTTAGAGCGCCATTTTGGATCTTCAAGAGCTTTGACAATGTAATAATAGGTGCCTTCAATACCTTTGGATTGCTTCACAATGATTTTCTCAACATGATCGATTCGGACTTGGGATTGAAGAATAGGGAGAACCGATTCATCTTCAGCCCCATCTGTTACGAGGATCGCTTTGTCGGGCTGAAAGGCTGCTACGACTTCCTCCAACTGAGCAGCAACGGCTCGGTCTGATCGAATACCAACTCGTTCATCACCCGTCAAGATAGCAATTTCAACTTCTTCTTCTTCAGAATCATTTTCTACCAAATTATCGTGTTGCGAGAGTGCCCCTAAGATAGCATTTGTATCACTTTCTTCTGGGTCAGCAATACCGAGTTTGAGAGCGGCCGCCATAACTTGGCGCCTTCCTACAACAGGTCCTCGAATACCAGTTTTCATACCGAGATCGTTATCTCGGTCAACTGTCAAAACGAGCGTTCGTACCATTGTAAATCACCGGTGGTTGAAGTAACCTAACCGCTCACCCGTTTCAAAGTCTTCGCGCGATTGCCCGTCATTCTTTCGAATCGGGTTGTTTTTCTTCTTCCTCATTCGGTTTAGGGATCAATGCCAAGGCTTCCGCTTCAGCACGTTGGTTTTTCGCTTTCCAACGCTGAGTTGCCCGTATGTATTTGAGCGGGTGATCAAGCCAAGGCTGGTCGCACAATCGGTCATCACCAGGCAAGACAGGACAATTGTGGTTCACTTTGAGTTTCCCGCAACCTGAAGGTGTATATCCGTGCTGATATACGTGCTCAACTTGGTATGATGTCGTGCTTTCACTAAAATCGGGGGCGCCCCTGAAAAACCCAACACACGATTCTTTCGGTAAGGCAAGTGTCGCAGCCATTGAAGCAAGGAACAGTCGTCCAAAGTGATTCAAGTTCACTCCGTTTGCTAATTCTGCAACCGCCTTTCTCATGCATGGTGGCCAGTCATTTTCGTCTGCGCCAACCAGTGAAATCGCCTCTGATGCTTTGTTTGCCATCAGGTTACGCACCATGCCTACTGGTTCCGCAAGCCTGACTGCCAAATCCATCGTGATTTCCCCCATTTTTTCCAAAGCCTCCTGCTCGACTCCTGCTTTAATTCGCTCTCGAAGCAACCGAGAGAGTTTTGCAGATGAGCCATACTGTGGCTCTTCAAACAGAGTGACCCACCCGTCGTGCACATCACAATTCGGCAACCTCCACCGAGAACCGGTTATCTTTGGGCAAATCTCGATAAAATCACTGAATCCTATTTTCCAAAGCGGCCCTGATTGCGAGCGCCTGCGTTGTTGAAGAGCGCCACCGTAACTCGACGTAACTTCGGAGGAGAGTGGCGATACTTGATGTTCAATCCGCTCGATGTTTGAGATATATGTTCTCGCAATGACGTCCAAGTTTTTGTGGTCTTTGATGAGAACTTGTTCAGCTCGTGCAGCTTCCGCTTGAGCCCAACGTGCAATGAGACGTTCATCTTCCGATGCACACACGACAAGGCGAGCGTAGTAGAAGGAAAACGCTTCAATAATCCGGCCTTCTTCAGTGAATAAATCACCTCCGACGACTTCGACACCCTCTTTGGATTGAATTGAATCAATGAGCCGTATTCGGGCCCTTGAACGCGCCTTTTCCATCCACGAACCATCAAGTAACTCATCTAAATCGATGTTGTGTTCGACGGCCATACTGCGAATCCAATCTCCTGCTTGAGGTAGAAAGGGGTAGCGGGCGAAGGTCACTTCGTCATCAAGTACCGGGTGGGCGCTTGGGACGGGCATGACGCGGCTATGCGCGCCAACTGCATAAGAACTTCAACCAAAGGAACGGATGGTTCATGTGCGCAAGACCAACCGCCAAAACATGCATGAGGCGCCAACTCCGAGTGCGCTCCTGGTCCAAGATGAAGTGAGGCATGCCTTTGGATGGTCTGAGGCGGATGATGTTGCGAGCGCCTTACAACTCCAACACTCTCTTCACGATCACGAACTTTGGAACGTCACTCAACGTAATAAAACGCTCATGAAGATAAAGAAGCAGTTGCTGAATGCTGAAAGAGTGGTTGTAGTTGGAGCTGCAGCTCAAGACTCAGAACTTCAAACATACGGACCAAACACGGCTTATGTTGCAGCCGATGGCTCTGTTGGAGCACTCCCAGATTACTCAGGCCTTGCTTGCATTGTTTCGGACCTCGACGGAGGAATATATCTCGACACGGCTGCTCGTCATGCCATGCCGGTTCTTGTTCACGCTCACGGTGATAACGTTGCGCAATGGCAGAAAAAGATTGAACAATGGGGGCAATTCAATTCCCCTCCGCCCCTTGTCTTGTCTCACCAAGTGAATCAAATGATACCAGGGATGCACAACTATGGTGGATTCACTGATGGCGACCGGGCCCTTTGCTTCGTTTTATCACTCGGCGTTCAACCGGAGAAAATTGAACTCGTTGGTTTTTCTTTGAACCATGTAGGGCAGTGGTCAGGCGTTACAGATATCCCAAAAAAGCTCAAAAAACTCCAATGGATGCAGCGTATTGTTTCAAAACTAGGGTTTGGACATTTCATCCAGCCATAAAAAAACATACTGATAAAAGTAAACAGAGTAAGTGTGGAACATGGACCGCAAACACCTCAATTTCATTTTGTGGCCCGTTGCCCTCCTTCTTCTCAATTCTCTCTGGGCTGGGGTTTCAGACAATTCCGCGCCCTATGAAGTGAATGATTTTGATCACCCAATCGAAGTGAGAATTATTCCTTTAGCAGGCGTTTTTGGGCAAGCTAAGCCAATGCCTGCCGAATTTGAGGTCGAATTCAAAAGCCTCTCCGCAGAGGAAGGTGAAGTTGCCTGGCAGATTTTTGATAGCAGCGATACTGTTGTAGCCCAATGGTCTGGAAACCTAGGCGATGATGACGCAGGATGGAGTGGCGACTTGTCTCCGGGGACCTATCGTGTAGAAACAACCGTTGACCAAGGAATTCTCACCGAACAAACGTTGTTCATTCAGCCGTTTGGAGCGTATGTTTTTGAAGGTCACATCGCTCTATCACTGCTTCTTATCGGTGTAGCCTTTGCTGAAACTTTTGCCCGTAAAAAGGGCAGTGAATACCTTGAAAAGAAGAAAAGTAATTCAGAGCCGGTGAAAGAAAAAGCCCCCTTTGCTCGTCCCAAGTCAGGTATGCCGGAACACGACACATTGCCGAATGAAGATGACCCATGGAGAACGCCAAAGGGTCTGTAAGAAACGCCCGATTGAATTGCTTCCTAAATGACGAATTTATCACTCCAGTATCACTGGTTGAACGGATGGTCTGAGGGCTTTACATTCCATCCAGTAGGTCCAACAGCATATACCGTGTTTTTTGTTTCAACATGGGCTGTAGCTCTCGCGTCATAGGTAATCTCAACAATACTGCTACTTCGAACAGGTCCTTCGCCGAGTTTCGGGTGCGCGTATGCATGTCCATGCAATCGCCCGTCACGCACTTCTGCATCTCGAATCACGACCTCAGGCTTGGCTTGAATCGCTTCCTCAAGTCCAACCATAGATTTCGCAAGTTCATGGTAACTGATTTCAGTATTCATGTCAATCCCGAGTGAAGCAAATTCTTCCATCACATCGCTTTCCAAGAGTGGCGAATCTCCCATTTGGGTAAGAATTTCAAAGTATTTTTGGGCTGAGATTGTCCCTGTCCCACCGTGGTCAAAGATCTCAAAGGCTTCGATTAACTCCTCCACTTCAGAGGATTGTCGTTCAATAAAATCTTGTACCGCGTTGGAATCAACATTCGCTCGTTCTATTCGCCCCCATTCCACATGATCTTCAATATCTCCATCGTCAAATAAGATCAAAAATGTGTGATCTTCGTATTCTCTCGATATCGTTCCTGGATAGTATGTACCGTAATTTTTCCAGTTTACCAAGACTCTGTCGCCGGAATTGAGTGGGGGTTTTGCAGGACGGATTGTGCCTGGCGCAGTTCCGATGATGGCCGCTGGTTTTGTTTCAGTCCTCGTGTCCTTAGGGACCTCGATACGGTATGTTCCGTCGGAGTTAATCCCAACAACAGTACAGCGATCCAGCCAACGATTGTTGGTCGGACTGTAATATTCTACATGGTCGCCAATCTGAAAAGAGGCAGGTAGATTCATTTCTTCTACGGGTAAAGCAGGAGCAGGAGTTGAATTTCTCAGGTCAAGAACTCCAAGTTGTTTCAACGCTTCAATAACAGCCGATGTAACTGCAGTAGCATCATTATTGACCACGGTATTGTGAACAATGTCGCCACTCATTACTGAGTCTTGCAAGTTGAGGGTGTTTTGATTCGGCGACTGCTCATCACTTTGAGCTCTCGGTGGCGCAGGAATCCATTCAGTTCCAGTCCACATAAATTTTCCATCTGGGCTGAATGTAATATCTGCCATGTTCTGATAGTATCGTTCCGTTTTTAGTTTCTTTATTCTTTTTCTTTCAAACTTTTAAGGCACTTCTTTTGAAAACAGAAGTATAAATGCTCAATCTTGTATTTAGAAACATGACGAACTCCTATCTAATTGTGGGCGGAAGCAGTGATATCGCTCTCGAATTAGGCTCAAAACTTCTTGCAAAGGGGCACTCAATTACACTTTTAGCCCGTGATACAGAAAGAGTCCAAGATCTTGTTTTCAAGGGCGCACACCTTATCTCCGGCGACGCATTAGACAAAGATGCAGTCCAACAGGCGGTAGATTTAGCAAACGAGAACGGCGGCGGCAAGATTTCTGGTGTCGCTCATTTGGTCGGTTCGCTCGTCTTACGCCCTCCGCACGCACTCGGCCTTGATGTGTTCAATGAAGTCCTCCACACCAACCTCTCAAGTGCCTTTCTGACCCTTTCAGTTGCAGGCAAATCGATGCTTCGAAATGGAGGTGGGAGGATGGTCTTCACTTCAAGCGTTGCAGCCAGTCTTGGACTGATGAATCATGAAGCAATCGCTGCGGCGAAAGGCGGCATTGAATCTATGGTTCGTTCTGCAGCCGCAACATACAGTCAGCGAAATATTCGCGTCAACGCAGTAGCGCCAGGATTGACCGAAACACGCCTCGCTGATACGGTTTTACGCTCTGACGCAATACGAGAAGCTGCCGTGAATAAAATTCCGCTTAAACGAATTAACGAGCGCGAAGAAATTGCAACGACTATGCAATGGTTACTTTGCGATGCCCCGGATAATTTCACGGGGCAAATCCTCCACCTCGACGGTGGCATGACTGAATTGAATGGGTGATTAAATGACTTGGAAAAACGCAGTAAAAACAAAACGCCTCAAACCTGGAAAAACAAAGATGGTGACTTTCGGCCTCAAAACGGTCATGGTCGGGCAACTCGATGACGAATATTTCGCAACTGAAGGGTTGTGCCGTCACATGCGCTGGCCCCTTGCATGGGGTGGGAAAATCAAGGACGGATGTGTCAGATGCCCGTTACATCAATCGACGTATCATCTCGAAGACGGGGCCGTGAAAGAGTGGTCTCCTTTTCCATTGTTCCCGCCATACGGTAAACTGCTTGGAAAATTATCAAAACAGAAAGACTTGACAATCTATGAGACCCGTGTTAAAGACGAGTTCCTTCAAGTTTTTATTGAAAAAGTCAAATCTTGAGATTTGCCTGACGTGCGAGAAGTACAATCTTCATACTGTGCTCAAGCATTGCTGCGTTTGCCCAAGCCTGATCTAAATCGGCACCTACTGCGTAAGCACCTTTCCCACGAACGACAACACAACGCATGCCACCTTGCTTGAGTGCCTCAAGCACTTGGCCCAAGAAATCTTCAGGATTATCATCATCAGGGTCGACAATAATTACTTTACCAATCTGTTCTTTTCCGATGACGTCAATCGGTTGAACAAGCACCAAATCTTTCTCACTACTGACGGCAGTGGTCGATGCTCCATGTGAGTGAATAACGGCTGCAGGTCCGCCAGTGACCATACTTACGGAGGCAAGAATAACCTCCATGATCCGCCAGTCCTGAGGAGCACCTCGCGGTGGATTGGGTTGTCCGAGGTGACCTGCACACAAACCCCGTTCATCCAGTCGAGGTAGCATTGTGCGGTTTCGAGTTGAAATCATAATTCCAAGGTTTTCCGGGTGGAGCATGGCAATGGTGCCCATCGTTGCGCGAATCAATTGTTCGCGGTCGAGTTGACGAGCAAGGCGAGCAAAATCGCTCACGATATAGGCGCCGATGACGATATCCTCGATAACAGCGGGAGGCATTGGCGGTGTTTCGAGCTCTTCGATGACTTCAGCAGCTCCCGCCATAGATTGGCGCAAGCGTTCAACTTCAGCATTGAGGCGGGCAATCTCTTGTTCAGCAAGTATTTGTTGTTCGCTCAGTTCCGGCTGCGCTTCTTCTACAGTTTCTAGCATGGCTACCTGTTCAACGGCCACATCCGGCATTTCAATAACCTCTTCAGCAGGTTCTTCATCAGTATGTTCAACAACTTCTTGAATTTCTTCAACAGTCTCTTCAACAACTTCTTCTGATGCTTCAGTTACTTCTTCCGGTTCTTCCTCTAGAGGTGAATGGGCCGGTGGACTCCCTGGGGGGCCACCCGGTGGGCCAGATGGAGTTTCGTTTTGTTCAACGACTTCTTCTTCAATCTCGGATGGAGGGCTGCTTTGCGGAGGGCCAGATGGAGGGCCAGATGGAGGGCCAGATGGTGGGCCAGATGGTGGACCGCTTGACGGGCCGGTCAGGGTGAGTTCATCGTTTTGTTCAACGGCTTCTTCTTCAGAATCTATTGGAGGACTGCTTGGAGGGGGGCCGCTCGGAGGACCCGATGGAGGGCCACTTGGCGGGCCTGACGGTGGGCCGCTTGGCGGACCCGTTGGTGCTGAAGACTCCACAACTTCGGCCTCTGGCTCCTCATGGGCTTCGAAGATTTCTTGTTCTTCACCCATTTCTTCATGGACTCTTTCGCCGGCAATATCATCTGTTTGAATAACATCTTCATCCGGTGCTTTCTGAAGTCCACCGAGGTCTCCAAAAGCAGCATCAAGCATGTTGCCAACTTTGGCATCTTTCTGCTCTTCTTTTGTTTGTTCAGCAGATGTTTTTTTTCCCACCATCGATAAGGCCTCACACAGGCCACATGGCGCGGCTTAAATAGCGGTTGCGTAACGGATGACTTGCTTAGGCCCGCTTGGTGTAGAGGTTATCATGCAGGATTGTCATTCCTGCGACCCGAGTTCAATTCTCGGAGTGGGCGCCTACTCTTCTCTCATGTCAATAAACAGTTCTTGATATACTGTTTCACAGAGTAATTATCATGGAACATAAGCCTCGCCTCGCAGTTTCTGCATGTTTGCTTGGTGATAAAGTCCGCCATAATGGCGATGCTGCTGAGTTCAGAACCTTGACACGAAAGTGGAACGGCCATTTTGAATTGGTGGGAGTTTGCCCGGAAGTCGGAATCGGCATGGGCACCCCCCGCCCAATGATTCAGTTGGCCAATAATGGTGAATCAATCCGCCTGGTTAACCCCAAAAACGGTGACGATTTCACTTCCCCAATGCTCGAATATGCGCAACTCCAAGCCGATGTACTCGTCGAATCAGGGATCTGCGGATTCGTATTCAAGAAAGACTCACCTAGCTGCGGTCTTGAACGCGTGAAAGTCTACAGTGAAGGGCATGAGCAAGCAACTCGAAATGGCATGGGTATGTTTGCAAAAGTGTTCACGACTCTCTATCCTCACATCCCTGTTATCGAAGAAGGCCGATTGACCGATGCTCGGCAAGCAGAAAATTATCTCGCTCGGGTACATTTCTTTTCACTCTGGTATCAAGAAGGCCTCAAGGGATGGACTGCCAAGGCAATTATTGAATTTCACAACGTCAACAAACTGTTTCTCTTGAGTCGTTCACCTGATGCCAAGCGCAGACTTGGACGCCTCATCGCAGGAGGTTTCGTCAACGGCGACCGGCCTGAAACCGTCGCCCTTGCTTACATGACAGAAGCGCAAAAATCACTTGATGTACTGGCCAAAAGCGGACCAATTGCCCATGCAATGGAACGCGTATTGGGCAAAATGTCCGTAACTTAAGCAAGGATGAACGTCAAGAAATGCTCGAAGTGATCAGTGACTTCCGGCAGGGATTACTTCCACGTTCGGCACCATTGACTCTCCTTCAACATCATTTGTGCAGATGTCATATTGACTCGGCGATTCACCAAAGATTCCTCCCCCCAATTCCACTTCCCCTTGGATTGATGGCTCGAGTTTGAAGAAAAGCCTAACTTGGTATAATCCTCGTGTACTTGTATGAGGCATCTCTCATTCGGATGCCTTTGTATGTAGCACTGAGGTGGCAAAGGTGGGTATTCATCCATTGAAAAGAGGCGTATGCCCATTTGAGTGAGACAGTAAACTCCATGCTCCATTTTTCCACACGTGCATTTCAAGGGAATCATCGTCATTCGGTGACGTCACAATGCCCCTGTATCTTTCATACCCTCCTTTCGTCGAGGTTACAGCCACCCAATACAATCCTTGATTTTCAATAACCGAAATAAGGCTCCATCGGGACCATTTACCCCCAATTTCATTCCCATACATGTCCGATATCCCCTCGGGTTCAATACTTTCTCCAAACTGTTGTATTTTTTCTTGAAATGCTTGGAATACTTCCGAAGATACAGCATCCGGGGTCGAAGAAATAGATGCTGAATTGATGGTAATGTGATGAGAATGGAGTCCCAATCTGTTGAGGTGCGGGTTGAGGTGGTAGAACAATTTACCAAGGAGGTTGGACACATCATCGACTACGAATTTGTGAGAGCAATCAGCAAGGACCTCCGCACTTGTTTTGATAATATACTCCACCGCCATATCCTTTCTTTCTGATGGAGAGAGGTCATGGTAGGGTTTAGGCATGAATTGTTGCTGAACTGTTTCAGGCAGACCAACTACAGAGACAAGCAGGTTGAGATCTGAAATATATCTTCCATTGGATGTCTTTGCATCCTTCAATGAAACTTCAATGACTCCAATATCTTCTTCTGGTATCATTGTAATCAATGGACTGACCAACGCCGCGGAATGGACTTGTGGAGAAACGGATTTACTCGAAACTGGTTGTGGCTGCTTCGAACGTGATTGGCGAGGAGCGTTTGAAATCCCGTTCATCTCATCTAAAAATTCATTCAACAAATCATGCGGTAATTTTGCGCGTGCAAGGGCTTCAGCCTGCGCTTTAGCGCCAAGAGATTTGATATATCCACCCATATCAGTAATATTGACGATATTGAGGTTAATGACATGCAATCCAATTTTGCACAACTCAGAATCTGTATTTTTTATAATTTCATCCACGAATGCGCGTCGATTCGCCGCGATTTGTTCGATGGTCAAAGTAGAAATTGTCATACGCAATTGCCCAAAGAGAATTTCGCTTGCCATTTCCTCGATTTGGGACTGTTGAAGCCCAAGAATACGTTGAGAGGCGTTGAGTAGAGTTGAATGGTCTGTTGAAACACCAACCGTATACGTCGAAGGCACATTTACCCGAATGTTTTGTTTTGACAATGCCAAACGCAGATCAATAGTGATCTTCATCGGCTTAAGGTCGAGTATTGAATAATGATGATAGAAGGGGACGATTAATGTCCTCCCACTGGAAAAAAATGATGGTTCATTGTTGTTTTTTCTGTCGAAACGAACCATGATTTGCGTGCTTGTAAGCGTAACATACATCGTCGGTATGATAAGCAATGCGAAGAGAATAACCGATATGACGCCCAACAGAACCAGGACAATCCAAACCTCCATACAATCAAGTAATTCAACTCACATTTCATCTTATCGTTCTTGATGAACGACACGACTCGCCGATTCACCAAAGGTTCCTTTCTCCAATACCTTTGTCCCTCGGATTGATGGCACGGGTTTGAACGTGTCTTCACACATTCACTTAGTTCGCTCTTTGTTTCTTTGAGCTTCAGCCAATGCTCGTTGACCGGCCCGCTCGATCCATCCGCTGTCATCTGTAATGTCGATGACCTTGAAAAAAACAACATCCATTCCAATCTCTTTTAACCTCTCGCCAACAATATCTGCGCAATGCTTCAAGAACCATTCTCTGTCACGATTAATGTCTTCGATAGTAATCATTTCAATGGCCGAAGCAAAATCTTGAGAAACCATGTCTCGAGCAATTTGTTCAATTTCGAGAGGTGAACGGCCGGAGAGTGCCTTCATGCCATTCTGTAAAAACTGCTGATCATCCGAGGCGCCAACAGCAATATTTATGTCAATATTCAGCAAAATATCTTGCTTTGTTGGCATGTCTTTGAAATCAAATTTGAAGATAACACGTTGAGGAATCTCAACGGGGTTTTCTTGGTTTGGTGTTGAGCGTGGGTTTTCATTCGTATCATTTCCTAAAGGCTCGTTCGACAATTCACGTTGCAATAACTCGCGCAATTCTGAGTTATGTGGATATCTATCTGACAGTTCACTTTTTACTTTCTCACGTTCAGCATCTTTGGCCTGTTTTTTGGCAATAGCACCCTCAACATGACCCGAATCATCGGTAATATCTGCAATCTTACAGTTCATCAAGTAGAGTCCACTTTTGTTCAATTCTGGGTCAATATTTCGATACAGGAGGTCTATAAAACTGTCACGGTGTTCAATAATTTGTTCAACTGACATCACGGATACCGTATTGCGCAGTTCGCCCAAAAAAATCTCACTTGCCATTTCTTCAATTTGCGAACTATTCAGTCCTGCAAATCTTCGTGCTGCAATGATGATGGATTCATGCTCTTCAGAAATGGCGAAGGTGAAGAGTATTTTTATTTTCAATCGGATGTTGTTTTGATCTAAAAAGGTTGGATGATTAAAGAGAACTTTCATTGGATGCATACCTAAAATAGAGTAACGATGATACAGAGGAATGACCAACGCCCGCCCCTCCTTGAAAAATGATGGCTCGTTCTTTGCCGCTCGTGTTGTTCGAACCATAACTTCAGATGAAGGGACGGTAACGTACAGTGAAGGCCATAAAAGGAGCGCGATGCCGAATAAGACCACGCTACCAAAAAGAGCAATGATGACCCATGGCTCCATGGTTGTACATGCATGAAATTCTATTTCATCTTATCCTCGCTCCATTCTTATCTGGCCTCTTTGAGATTGTTCTTTATTAACAGTGGAAAGAACAGGTCGATAGGAAGTATATCCATGAGTAATAAAAAATACATTGTAGAAATTGCAGATGCCACTGGACACAGCGTTGTCGAGATGACCAAGACCGACCTTATTGACCAGGCGTCAAAGAGCCAAGGAAACTGGATCTTTGTCGACAACCGAATGGTGGCAACAGACCAACTTGAGAACACAGACTTTGATGCAGCTCAACACATCCGCGTCGTTCCCGCTCTCCAAGCAGGAAAAGATTCGAACGATGAACCAACATACGCTGTAGAAATAGCAGATGCCACTGGACACAGCGTCGTTCAGATGACGAAGAATGAAATCGTAGACCAAGCCAAGCAACAATCCGGTTCGTGGGTCTTTGTTGACAGCTGCATGGTCGCCACAGAAGCACTTGCAAACACCGACTTGAGCACAGCCAAGCACATTCGCATGGTTCCAGCGCTCCTCGCCGGTCAGTAAGCCGTTACGCGGGTTGAAACCCCACCCTTCGCAAGGGACACCTTCAAGAAAGGGTGGCTGGTCGCGTTGAATGGAGTCGAATACTATGGTTGAACTCGTTGATTACAAATGCGCTGTCTGCGGAAACCTTGAATCATTCCACCGCGAACGCAACGGAATTAGTTGCAAAGCGTGTGGTTCACGAATTTTCATGAAGCTACGCCGACAAGGCAACAAAACCATCAAAGCCGAGTGATTTCACATCACCCGCCTCCCGCGCAGGGTTGAAAGACCTCTGCCAATAAGAGTGATTACATGTCATCTTGGCTCGCAGACAAAGCCCCTCTTTTGTTTGAGGATTTGCTGCTTCCAGAGTCGGTATGTAACAACCTCCAACACACTTCACTCCAAGCGAACCCCCCGCATCTCCTTCTCTCCGGTCCAGCCGGCGTAGGAAAAACTGCAGCATGGCGGCTTTTGGCTCGCCAAGTACTCGGTCCTACGTGGGAAGCCCGTACTCACATCCTCCAAGCACGAGACCTTGCTCGTTCATCAGGCGCCATGGGTAAGTTCGAAGAATTCCTTCGTCCCGAAGGAAGCGGTTCCGGGGATACGCTCGCAGGTAGGACAAGTTTGGATGCTTTTGATCACAACTTTTCTTCTTCTGCCGCCGATACCCCCGCCCCTGCAGGCAAAGAATGCAGTCATGATACAGGGCAAAGGGCACCAGTCTCTCGTTTAATCGTCATTGAGGATGCAGATTACCTTGGAACAATCCGCCAATCATACTTGCGCCGAATGATGGAAGTGAGCAGTGGTAGCGCTCGTTTTATTTTCACAGCACACACTCCTTCGCGAATCATTGAGGCGTTACGAAGTCGAACACAACACATCCGTCTTCCGAAAATCCCTCGTCAAGATATAGAGCGCCGACTCAATGAAATCATTGGCGAAGAACATCTCGCTCCAGTTCGCGGCATCATTGGCGATATTTCGCATGTTTCTTCTGGTAATGTAAGAAAAGCGATTTTCATTACAGAACTTCTTGCAGTTCGAGATTTGCTTGGTGAAAGGAAAAACCTCCAGAACCTTCTCGCAGCGACTTCCCTTCGTGAAGTACAACATGTGCTTGAAGAAGCGTTACGTACCCGAGTTCATGATTGGCGTTGGGAAAAAGAAGGCAACAAGAACAAACGTGTCCTCAAAGGAGCAATGGGCGTTTTGGACCAATTAATGTCGGAGAACAATTTGGAGCCTGAAGAGATCGTTACTCATTTCCATCACGTATTGACGGAGGGTAGATTGCATCTGGGAGAAGAAGTGCTCGCTGAAATTCTCCTCGCCCTTTCCGTGTGTGATGTAGCGTTACACCGCTCAATGCAAGGGCGGATTGAATTGGAGCGATTTTTATTCCAGGTTGCTGAAATCGGTCAGCGAATGGAAGTTGCGAAAGCGTCTTGACTTCTCGACTGTTGGGCCGATTGGACGTGTAGCACAGCTGGATAATGCGTTGGCCTCCTAAGCCGAAGATCCCGGGTTCAAATCCTGGCACGTCCGCCACCAAATTTGTGTCCTCACCGCTCTGTATAAAGTTGAATCAAAGGCAAGAGCCAAAATGAGTGACGCCCCGTCTTGACATGAGCGCTATGGCTTTGGATGGTGGGAAATCGGATGGTTCGGATGCCTATATTCCGCTCCCTGACCCTTACGGTGCAGGTTTTGAATATTCAGAAGACCCGATTGAAAACACCCGTAAACAATGGGATTCACTTGAAAATCGCCGTCTTAAAGCAGGTCGAATTGCCCGCCATCCACTTCTTATGATTTGGAGAACACTGAGTGGTTTCGTTCTCGCCGCTTTCGCATTTGTGAGCGTGATCCATTCACCTTTAATTGAGTCAGCCAATGGTCTAATCTTCATTTTTATTCCCTTTGCTCTCATATCTGCAGGTCCGACGGTCATTGCCGGGGAATCAGCATGGCAAGCGATGCAAGCAAGAATCTCACTTCGAGAACAGGGCGGCGTACGTGTTGGCAAAAAGCACATTTTACGGGCCCAGCCTGGGATGGACCGCATCATAGAAAGTTTGAGCGACCAGCGTCGAAACAACCTCGTTTTGGTTTTACTCTCGGCATCAACGGTGGTTCTTCTCATTCTTGCATCGGCAGTCACTTCAAATTCTCTTGCATGGAATTTAGCCCTTCTTGTCGCCATGACTCTCGGGATTGCTCAATCGTTTCACGGTATATTCTCCTACGGGTTCATTCGGCAACTCGGTGACCCTCTACCTTCTCTTGTATTCCATGCACCTACGCACCATCCAACGCAACTTGGAAGTGTTCTGGGGGATTTACTGGTCGCCCACCTTGACCCGGACCTTTTCTTAGAATGGGAGGCTTGGCAGAAGCAATTCAGGAAAGCATTGATTCCGGGGCACATTACAAAGCAAGCACTCGAACGCCTCCTCTACATTCTCCACCTTCATATGGAGGAAGAATTGAGTACGGATATGGCGCATCAAGAACTCAATTCCTTCATCATCGAAGAGCGATTTGAAGCGCTTCTTCTCGATGGTAATTCGAGATTTAATTGGCGAACCATCCAACGCCTCATCGCTCATTCCCGAGGCTGGCAACCTGAAGCATTCCAGTTGCTTGACCGATTGCAAAACGACCTGCTTGCTGGAAACCCCTCAATGCTTCGAGCAGAGTGGCGGATGGATGTTGCTTTAGCAGATAATTGCTATGAAGGCTCGGGAAACCTGTTCATTGTGCTGAATAATCAAGCGTTTGAATCTCGGCACGTGAGGGTCGAGGTACTGACTCCGAAGGGAGAGCCAGAATCACGTGATCATCGCTTTGAATTGAGTGCATGCCCGCCCCCTTCAAACGCTGTCTTACTGTCGCATAGTTCGGATGAAGATGCTCTGGATTGGATGCCACGATATCTTGAACGCGGCGTGGTTCTTTGGATCGGCGTTGCCTGGCCTCGTACAGTCCGAGGGCCCACAGATGTCCAAGTTATTCTTCGCGATGATGACGGCATTGTCTTGGAATCTCAAGTGCTTCGGACGATGATTCAACGCACTGCGGGAAGTCAGACGAAACAGAGAATTAAGAAATTAGAAGCAGCACGAAAGTTGGGCGAGTTACCGTTGCCCAAACTTGCATTTTAGAGGGGCTTAGCCTCTTGCTTCTTCTTCAAATTTGAGGGCGTTCAAGCGCGTTGCTTATGGATGGGAGGCACCTGCGATAAATTACCGGATGTGTAACCTTGGAAGCATGGGATGTCATCATACTAGGCGATGGGCCCGCAGCCCTCCGTTCAGCAGCAGAAGCTGCCAAGCAAGGAGCTACAACGCTCGTTCTCTCTGTAAACGCCTTAGGTAGTGGCACTCATCTTGCTCAAGAAGGGCTTGCAGCCTCTCTCCAAGAGTCAAATAACCGTAATCATCGCGAAGATACTATTCGTGCTGGAGCATTCCTCAACGACCAAGACATTGTCGCATCACGCTCAGCAGATGCAAGCCGTCAAGTGGATTTACTCGAACGTTGGGGTGTCAACTTCCGTCGTGACGCCCACGGCATTCCTCTGGTTCGAAAAGCCCCAGGCCACGGAATGGCTCGAAATGCAGATGCAGGTGACGCCACTGGCCGTGAAATTCAACAGGTATTGGAGGAGCAGTGTATGCGACATGGCGTTACCCGCCGGGGCGACCACCTCCCCCTTTCCCTCATTCACACGAATCAATCGGTAAGTGGAATTACCGTAGTTGATTTGGTCAACGGGCGAATTGCCGCTCTTCAAGCGAAAGCAATTATCCTTGCAGATGGTGGATTTGAAGGGGCTTTCAGCCATGGCGCTGTTGGACTCGGCATGGATCTTGCATTGCGTGCTGGCGTTCCGTTGAGAGACATGGAATTCATAGCCCACACTCCACTTGGAATCAAAGATACCAACATGATTCTCCCTCTTGGCTTGTTACATGATGGGGCCACATTGCACGAAGCCAATGGCTCTGACATCGAAATCCCTGACGGTGGATTGGACGCTCTTTGCCAATGCATTTCAAACGCCTCACAACCCGTTATCGATGCGCGAAACCTTGGCGATGCATCTCTTTGGTGGGAGGCCGTTTTCCGAAGTGTCAAACAACGAACCGGCATCGACTTGAATCGGCAAACGATTGAAATTGAGGCACGTCCTTATTCGACAATTGGTGGCGTAACAGTCGATGAATCCGGCCGAGCTATTCTCTCAAGTTGGTCACGATGGTTTACTGGATTGTATGCCGCTGGCTCTTCTTCATGTTCTGGTTTCCATGGCGCTGATATCCTACCTGGCAATCAGATGCTTGATGATTTACTCGGTGGTGCTGCTGCAGGCGTTCACGCAGGCGAGTGGGTGAAAAACCGCAAGTTTGCGAATGCTCAAACAGCACAAGACGCTGAAGAGGCCGCACTCGCCGACCATTCTGCAGTCTCAGAACTCTCTGATGAAGGCGTTGTTCGAATTGGGCATGTTGTGACGAAAGTGAGAGATACTATTCAAAGCGCACTGGGCTACAGCCGAGATGCAATAGGTCTTGAATCCGCTGCAGTCTCATTAGAAGCAGCAAGTATTCTTGCAGAATCAATCCATGTCGACCAATCCTCTTTGATTGCAAACAGCAACATCGTAGAAATCGCAAGAGCTCAAGCATCGGCCCGCCTCGCTCTTGCTTCAACTCAAGCAGCGCTTGCCCGAAAAGAATCTCGAGGCTGCCATCATCGAACTGATTTCACGGATTCAGATGAAGAACATCTTACGCACTATACCGTTGACCAACACGGTGAAGTGAACACATTAGCACTCCGTAAGAGTAAAACTGGAAACTGGATTTTACCCCCTCAATAATTGCATCTCATCGAAATACTGGTGAACTACTGAAAAGGGATACCGGCTAGCAAGGCTATGTCCGAGGCGACTTTATTCGATCGTATTTTGGATAAAACCCTGCCATCCCACATGGTAGCCGAGGGTGAAATGTGGTATGCATTCCTCGACATATATCCTCAGAGAGAAGGCCATACCTTAGTGGTTCCAAAACAAAGTACGCAACACCTTTCAGGGTTGACGGACGAAATGCGAAAGGGGCTATTTGACGGCGTCGTTGCTGTCCAGGACCGCCTCTCTCGTTATTTTGAAACAGAAGATTTCACCGTATGTATTCATGACGGTTCTCTTGCCGGCCAAGAAGTCCCCCATGTTCACGTGCACGTGATTCCACGTACTGCCGGTGACGGTGGCTCAACGCTTCAGGCAATGTGGCCAAACATCTCTCCAGAGAAATCCCCTGATCACGAGTCATTCGCTGCTCTTTCATTTGAACTTCAAGAGGTGAAGACATGAATCAGACCACAGATGAAACCAAAACCGACCATTATGGCGAAGACCTCCCGATTCTTTCAAAATCGGCAGAAACCATGCGAATGGAAAAATTACTTTCGACACCAATGCCAACATTCGAGGGTAAAACCCCCGGCTCTTTTGTGTGGTCAAATGTTGCTTTCTGGGTCGCTCGCCGTATTCTTGCTGCCCAGTTCCGCACCAGTGAAGTAACAGGTGTTGACACTCTCCCGCTTGACCGTGGAAATCTTTGTTGTGCGTGGCACACAAACGGTCTTATTGACCCTCTTCAAATCGTACTCAAACATCCAAAGAACTTCGTTATGGGCGGCAGGCACGATTTGGTCACTCGCCCATTGTTGGGTTGGTGGACCCGCAAATTAGCAGTCCAACCCGTCGTTCGTAAAGCCGAACTCTTGAGGGGTGGGTGCTCTGAAGAGGAAGCTACGTTGTTGAACGGGCGTTCACTGATGATGCTGGCTACTGGGATTTCATCTGGCTTTGGCTGCGTGCTCTTTCCAGAAGGAACCAGTCATAATGACTCATCGATGCTCCGTTTTCGTACAGGCCCGTTCCGTACTGTTTTCGCAGCAGCAGCAATCGCTAAAGCAAACGAAAAACCCATACCAGCCCTTGTCCCACTTGGATTACATTTCAGGCGACGTGACCATTTCCGTACTGATGTTTGGGTCGAGTATGGCGCACCTCTTCATATTCAAGAAGAAGATATTTCACAGGAACTTGTTGATGCTGTATCGCAGGGTACGTGGGTTGAGCCTGAGGCTGAACACGTCTATGCACTTCGTGATTCTTTGCGACTGAGACTCGCTCCTATGACTCCGAATACGCATGATTGGGATGAATACAATGCACTGCATCTCATTGGCCACGTTGCTGCCCGAAGAACCAATCAACCCCTCACGTGGAGGGAGGAGGTCGAATCAGCACGAGCATTCCGGAGATTACTTCAACCACAATTAACCGAAGAGCAAGTTATTGCGAATGCGGATTTACCGGTAATCACACACCCAGCCATCACGCCTGCCAAAGCCGCATCAGGCTTGTTGCAAGAGCAATCTCTTGATGGACGGGATTTGAATTCATCAGGGACAGACCTTCGCTCGATACGTCCTGTTAAAGCTGCAATGAAATTAG
This sequence comes from Candidatus Poseidoniaceae archaeon, assembly GCA_949372875.1. Classification (GTDB taxonomy): domain Archaea; phylum Thermoplasmatota; class Poseidoniia; order Poseidoniales; family Poseidoniaceae; genus MGIIa-L1. The sequence goes on along the minus strand of CASIAW010000002.1, from coordinate 123,149 downwards.
CCCGGCTCCCCTTTTTAAGTGCGTTATTGCCGCTGTTTTTGTTTTGTTTCACCCCTCAAATCGCAGTCGGCCGATTACTTGGTGATTCAACAGATGAAGGGGTTGACGCCCGTACTTCGTACCACTTCCTCGCTGCAATGTTTGGTTCTCTGATGTTTTGGCCTTTCATGGCACTTGGTCTTTTAGGAATTGAGAACATGTATCACTCGTCTGTTGAATCAATAATTGGCTTTGATTGGTATATGGTCTATGGTGATTCGTCGGTCCAACAAACCCTCGCCAAGTTTACCTTCGTTCTCGGAATACTGCCATGCTTTTGGCTCAGTGGGCGAACCTCAGCTCTTTTCTGGGATGATTGGTGTGACTTTAAGCGTGCAGTGCGCCGAATACGTTTCAATAAAACAAGTAGGCAAAACCTTCGCGGTTCGCTGAAAGTATTGCATGAAGAGATGGATAAATTGTGAACCATCCAAAAGGGTGCTATTCAAACGAGAGGAGGGTTTGGGATTGACATGGCGCCTAATGATGCGATGCTTAGAATCCGTCAATGGGTCGAACAGGAACGTCTCGTTGTAAAAGAGCAAAAAGACCCTCGCGCCGAGATGCATCTTCTCATTCGATATCCTCAAGGCCCTCAAGGTCACATGTTTGCGGTTGTTATTCCAAAAGGTCGAGACCTCGTTGCTGTTTCAAGTATGACTCGCGTGGATGAAGGCCAACAAAAAGAAATGGCAAACCACATGAAAGAAGATAAAGAGACATGGCTTGAATGGATTCATGACGTGCGCCTTCAATTAATCCGAACAAGTGTTGACTGGGGGATTCACATGGGTCATGAAGGCGATCAAAAAGTCGGTCCACTTCAGGCATTCAATGTCAGCCTTCCAGTTTGGTTTGATGGGTTGAGTAAAAATGAATTTATGCACACACTCCGTAAATTATGGCTCGCAAAACTCGGTATCATTCATGAAATTAAATTTACACACGGGCCAGGGGTTGGAAAGCCAGGCCCGGTGGATGATTGGGTCAAGGCAAAACAAGAGGGGAAGAACACTCCCTCTTCGGCAAATAACGGGCCAGACCAGTCGACACATCATGAAGTTGAATTCGATGAAAAGATGTCTTTTGGCTCTGGGTTCGACCCCTCTGAGTGGGCTTAAATAGCGATTGTAGGCCTACACATTTCCAAAATGGAAAATGACTTGAAAGAGTCGCGGTTAAGTAGCAGGAGATTGTGCTTTTCTTTAGTCTCGTCTCGGATGTGTATTTATGGGTCAAAAAATCAAGTCAGTAAGCCTAGTATCGATTATGTTGCTTTCCGTCCTTTCGACGTTGTTTTTAGCAACTCTAACTGCCACAGCAAACACTGTTGTTATCACCGAAGCAATTCAGATTGTTGATGGTGGAACTGCCGCAGACACACAAGCTTCAGTCGGTTCAGACAGTGAAGGTAACGTTCACGTGGTTTGGACTCGAAACAATCTCCATCTTTACTATTCGATGATTTCACCACGTGGTGAAACATTGATTGACACCACCCAAATCACAAATCCTGGACTTCACAAGATCTGGCATCCAGATATGGTCGTTGACGACAATGACAAAGTCCACGTTGTTTGGGCTGACAAGTCTGCACAACACAAGATTGTCTACACCGTACTCAATCCATGGGCAGCTGCTATGGACGGGTCCGCTTCTGACGATGGAACACTTTCCGCAATTAACGACCACGTTGTTTCAAGCCGAGCACAAAACCGAGACTGGCCAGCAATCGATATTGACAGCCAAGGTGGCGTCCACATTGTCTGGGAAGATTCCTATGACGAACTTGGCCGTTTCTTCAATCAACCTCAAATCTATTACACCATGCTCGCCCCAGACATCAGTACGGGCTCCGTTATTACGAATTTTGACGACACACTCTTGACGCCTATTATCGGTCACAAGGGTCACCCGGACGTCGTCGTCGATGCGAATGACTACGTTCAAATTGCTTGGGATGACACTCGTGGTGGAAAGGTCGAGTTGAGTTTCATTGTCGATACCTCGGGTTCGATGTATTCTGAATGGGCTGACATCTGCACTGTAGTATACGGTGGAAACTTCGCTTCTGGCGGATATTTCCAAGGAATTAAGCCAATGCTTGAAACTGCAAATATGACTGTCTATGAAACCATTTACGGTCTTGGTAACACACTTCCAAGTGCGGCAAGTTCCGGAAACTGTGCAGGTAAGAATCAAAACGCAGGTCCACGAACAACAGCACTTGGACAATTCCCCGGCGATGACTCCGGTGGAATTCGTAAGTTGCCAGGGACTGTTTACAACGGTAACACGTATTCTGGATACTCCGGAGAAGACTGGGGTCCTGGAACCAACTGGGCTTGCCTTTCTTGGAAGGATTCAACAGGAAACGTCCCAGGAAACCCCCCAACTCAAGACGACCACCGCTGGAACCCGAACGCAACCAAGATCGTCATTCCAGTTTCTGATGAAGGTCCAAAAGATGGCGACCCATCTCAACAAGCAGACGACTTGACTTCGATTGAAGAAGCTCACGACAACTGTATCACTGCAGGTGTTATCCCAGTCGGGCTTTACGGACAAGGCTACGGTGGCGCTGGAAACATTCAATCTCACTTCATGGACTTGGTTCAGTGCCCTAACAGCGTTGTTTCAACATCAACTCGAAACTGCCCCGGTAACACCCTACGCAGTTCAGATGCTGGTGGCCAAGCATACGAATTCCCATCAGGCTCTGGTGGCGCTAATGCAATGGCTCTCCTTGTCGAAGCAATGGTTTACATCTCAACAAACAACTCACGTGAAATCTACATGTCTATTCTTGACCCCTATGGGAAGATGAACAACGACCCAACATGGGTGCCTGGTGCAACTGGCCACTCAATCATCGGCGGTTCCTATGCAGAAGATACCGGTGCAGGAGCAGACGGCCACCTTGTGGTTGTCAACGACACCCGTGTGACCATCGATGACGCTTATTCCTTCCACCCTTCAATTGGCGTGGACATGCAAGGTAACACTCACATCGTTTGGATGGACGGCCGAAATTATGGATTTGAAAAGGGAGTCAACTACGAAGTCTTCTACACCAAACTCCGTTTGCAAGGAGCAGGAGCTTGGGATGGAGCAGACCAAGGGCTCTCTACCTACGCTATCAAGAAAATTCAAGACACACCGATTTCAAATGTTGAAACAAATGCAGGACTTGCAGGAAACCGGCCTTATGGTGGAAACTCTGTTTTCCCAGCACTTCTTACCGATGATCAAAACAATGTACACATTGCATGGGTTGATTCAGGTAACGCAACTGCGGATGAAGAAATCCTCTATACGCGTTTGAATTCGACCGACCTCACTGGACCCGGACTCACAGCATTAGATCCTTGGGAAACTGTTGCTGTAACTTCTTGGGCCAGTAACAAACTCGGGCCCAATTCCGGAAGTCAACCGAGTATTGGAATGCCTCCAGCGTTCTCGAATGACTTAGGTAGCGGTGCACACATTGCGTGGTCGGATACCAACAAGTGCAGTGAAGAAGCCAACAATAACCGATTTACGATATGTTATTCACACGTTTTAACCGGTCAAGTTGATGTTGATTTCCAAGACGGAGAAACCTTCTATCACGTAATTGAGCCAGGACAGCAAACGATTTACAACATGACGATGAACAATTCAACGCCGGGTCCAAAAGACCTCGTTGCTGATACCTTCGGCCTCAACATCTCGGGCGTTCCACAAAACTGGACCGCGACACTCTTCTTTGCAGATAACCACACCACAATCATGCCAGATACAGCAATTTTCCTTGAAGGTGGAGAAGACATTCGCTTCTACATGCGAGTTCGTGCCCCATCGGTTTATCAGGCAGATGAAGATCAACTTGCTGATATTTCTGTAACGGCGAAATCATACAAAGATCCTGCGATTCAGTCTGACATAGTTACCCGTACACTGATGGACGTAGTGCATGGAATTAACCTCGATACATCACACAGTATGGCTGATGTCGAGCAAGGACAAACTGCAATTTTCTCCATCACGATTACCAATACTGGAAACGTCAATGACCGTTTCATTTTCTGGGACCCTTACACTTTGGAAGGACAGCAAGAATGGCTCTTGCCGTTTAACTGGGCTGTGAACTTCCCAACAAGTGTGGAATTGGACCCAGGACAATCGGTCACAAAGAATCTTGAAGTCCTTGTTCCAACATCTGAAGACCCCGGTGCCTTCGTGATATACCTCAAAGGTTGGTCGGAAGGCGAACCGATTAAGTCCATAGAAAAGGGAACATATGACGTGCTTGAACTTGGCGTATTCGTATCGATTCGTTCAACTGGCAATATCGTCATGGAAATCTTTGACACAAGTGAATATGTTGACCCTGGAGAATGTGTAACTTATCCAATTGACGTTACAAAGAACTTCGACTCTGGAAGCCTTGTGTTTGTTACGCCAGGTGCTCCTGATGTGAAGCCTGATACCATTTCTATGGATGCATGGCGTGTCGATAACTGGGTCTTGAATCTTGACTTTTCCAACGCACCTGGAGGCAACTCCATTGATGTAAGTGAGCCGAGAGACTGGACAATCCCACCTGGTGCAGAATATATCACCTACGAAGTTGGTGTTGAGGTCTGTGCTCCTACAGGCGCATCTGCAGGTCTCGGACCGGCTGTTATTCTCAAGGCATACCTTGAGGGATACCCTCGTATTTCCGCTTCCAAGATTCTGTCAACCAATGTCAACCATGTTTATTCTTTAGTCGCTGAAGCGGATATCGATGAGGATGACATGATGACAATGAATGGTCAAGAAGTGCTCCCAGTGAATCCAGGACAACAAATCATCATGCCTACCACTGTTACCAACCTCGGAAACGGTCCTGATCGTTTCGACTATCGCCTTGCTCGTGTCACTGACCCTGCTGGTGTTGACGTTCTCTGGGACATCGACATCCCTCGTGAAACCCTCAAGGAATTATCTCGTGATACGGATCAAGTTTTCGATATCACAATGAATATCCCTGACCAAGTAGAAGCAGGCACTTACATGGTCGTCTTCCAAACGTTCTCAGAAGAATCCTATCCTGATGCAAGTGGCAGACTCACCCGTCTACGATTTACTCAAAGCATTCCTGTCTATGTGCAGGAGTTCTACGATATGCAAATCAGTATGGATTCAACTGTTGACAATGCGATTAAGACATCCGCCCCTGGCCGTATTGTCCGATTCGAGTTAAACATCACGAATAATGGAAACGTTCCTGACTGGCCTACGCTCAACAACCACACAGCTAACAGAGACGGTGAAGCACTGATCTGGACCGAAGGGCCTGGAATGGGCGCACTTGATGGTTGGTCTGTCGAATGGCGTTTAGTGAAGCAAATTGGAACCGATTTAACTACAGAAGAACCGTGTGAAACAGTAGCTTCACTTGAGACGGTCACTGGCGATGAAGACGCTGCTATTGACCCAGCAGTTGCCTTTGCAGATTTGAGTGACCGCTGTATTTACCTTGAATCAGATGACCGTTATTTCATGCCAATGATGGATCCATACACCACCTATCCGGTGGTTGCGATTGTTATGATTGCACCATCTGCGAAACTCGATACTCGTAGTATTGGATTGAAGGTTGTTTCAAAAATGGGTAACATGCTCGAAGGAGGCGACCACGACGATTCACCATCTTGGGCTGCTGAAAACCTCGACACCAATGAATTCATCGTGACGCTCCGATTGCGTGCTCCAAACTTGATCATCTCTGAAGTAACCGTTTCTGATGACACCGGTGATGTTGATACAACAATCCCAGTTCGTGTTGTCTTGCGAAACGATGGTAACACCCACGCGACTGATATTGAAATTGTCTTGTGCGAATACTCTGACGCCTCCGATACCGATATCATCAATGAAATTCGAAAGAATGGATGCGATGATGAAAGCATCGTCATGCGCCAAGTTATCGGCGCTCTACTTGCACCTGATTCTTCTGAAGATTACAAAGAAATCGAATTGATTCTCTTGTATCCAGTTTCAGCGGGTAGCCACGGCGTTTATGTTGTAGTTGACCCATCCAATGAAATTGTTGAAACTCAAGAAAGTGATAACATCAAACCTGTCGAGAACGAACTGAAATCCACTGGTGGTATTTTGGACGTTGCTGGTGAAGTGGTTGGTAAGACCGCTCTACCATTCGCAGTAATACTGTTGACATTCGCTCTGTTCGGAGTTGTCTATCTCGTCGGTCGCGGCCGTCGTCAAGATGTCTTGGATCGAAAGGCTGAGCAATCATCCCTTGTATCGGTCTTGGCCGGAAGCGACGACATTTGATTCGGTAGAAGTTCACTCCTTCTTACGTGGGAGTGAGCCCAGCCAGAATCGAAGGTTTGAATTGTTTGGGACTGCCACTATTTGGCCTGCACGACTTGAGAGTTGACGTTCAAGTCTGTTTCGGACTTCATCCAGCAAGTTCGTCATTTCAGTTTGGTCCAGTTGCAATTCCCTACGTAAATCCGTGAGGTCTAACTTTCGTTCCGGTGCTTCAATCAAGCTGTGAACCATTGTTCGTTGTTCATAGTGGTCAAAGTCTGAATCAACCCCGGCAGAAATACGGTTTCGAATGTGTTGGTGTAAGGCGATGACAGCGTCTCTTTGAGCATCGATTTCTTCGAGAATCTCATTGAGGTGTTGGATATGAGCCATTCCTTCTCCCACCGAGATTTTCTTCCGCCCACTTACCGACTGGACGACCTTTTCAGTCCTCTTTGGCAACCGATTGGAAAGCCGCATAGGACCTCCCGCTGGCAGGCTACGCTGTTCACAAAGAAACAGATCAGGTCCAAGGTCAATTCGAAGAGAAATCGACTGCTGAACGCTGTAAATGGTTCGAGGAGGTCCGCCTTTTTCACTTGCGACCTTCATTTTTGTAACGAAGTTTCCACGCTCAAGTTCTTTCAGGTGTTTGACAATTGCTTGATGACTAACATCGAGCAATTCAGCGAGTTGCATAGGGTAGTGTGGCTCACGAACCAGTCGTTCGAGAATCTGTCTTCGCAACTTGTTTTGAAGCAAGGTTAGGGCGGTATCAATATCTTCCACACTGCTCAACTCGGAGTTACCTAGAGAGGAGCACCCTTTGAAGCCGTCGCTTCCTTCAATCGCCCAGAACGGAACTTTTTACGCAACTGTTCTCACCGGATTTGCTCTCAAACCCCATCATTCATCAGCGTCTTTACTCGGAATTATCCTTGAGATTGTGTGCATAATTCCAACCACTCCTAGGCTTGCATAAATTCCAAGCAAGACTGCGAATGCATAGTAGGCGACAGGTGAAACTTCCAAGGAGGCCTCGTATTCCCAATCCACCTCAAATTGTTGCAGTGTCTGTGCATCATCTCCTCCAGCTACAAATCGATAGTCCCCACTCTTTGCATTCCAGGAGAAACTGTTTCCAGAAAGTTGGCCTCCAGCGACCATCTCGACTGCGTTTTTGTCACACTGATAGTATCCATCTTTCGGTGTGCATTTACTCGCTTCCTCAGCTTCAGCAATCCCAATCCACACTCCACTTTGGACCCATGAAATAGTAATTTCAACGTTGACTGCATCGACAATGTCGGGTAATGGCAGAGTTTCTTCGGACATACCCCAATAGCACGTCACTTGATCATCATCAATCAATGGCAGTCCTTCATCAACGTCGCAAGGTGGAAGCATAGCGGTTTCAGTAGCCTTGTCTTCGACAACAGGCGGCGGTAGGACTGAAGGGAGTACGAACAAGAGGAGACAGAAAATTCCTGCACCTATTCGGAAATACGATTCTCGCATGTTCGGCCCTCACATGTCATCCCATACGGACCAATCACTGGATTCGCTTTTCTTCTCTTTGGATTGCTTTGCTTTTGATTGAACGGGACTCTTGGTTTTCTTTCCAACATCTTCGTCGCCTCCTGTATCCCAGTTTGAAATCTCGGATGTGTTCACCGCCTTTCTCTTCACAGGTGATTTCTGAATTGGAGTTGCTGTGTCAGCAAATGGATCCTCGATCACTTCGACCGCTTCGGGAGAATCGCCCCGTACAAATGCATACACTTGCTCTGTCGTCATCATCGTTCCTTGCATGACATCATTTGAACCGTCGACAAAACCGTCACCTTGGTCTGTATTCTCTTGCTGAACACTTTGTTCAGCGTTTTGATGCAGGGGACTACTCTTGTCTTTTAGTGCTAATAATAAATCATCTTGGTTTTCATATGTGTGTAAGAGTTCACCGTCTTCTCCGACGATTCTAAACGACCCATGAACGGCATTGCTTCGCGCTGCGTATGCGAGTAGCCCTGCTATTGGAAGGAATATAAAGCCGAGACAACATATCCCCAATCCGAAAATCAGTCCGCTGTATTCAAAGTATTCAAACGGCCAAGTTTCTTCTATGTGGACAATCCAAACTGTGTATTCTTCACAAGATTCTTTTGAACAGGTACTCGAGGCGGTCATCTCTCCATCTTCTTGTGCAACCCATTGTTCATGAATTTCAAAAGTTACACCGTCAGAAGCCATCGGTGACCAATCCGAAAAGCAGGTTTTTGGATCGAGTTCTTCACTTGCTGCTGCTGACCCAATAATTGGCGTCAGCGTAACTTCAATTGCAGGAGCGCTGGTCTTAACGACCGCCATGTAGCATCCTTTTTCTTCGACCATGAAGTTAGCCGAAGCATCATCTTGAAGTTCTGCAATAGAAATAACACGCGGGTCAGTAACCGCGTCAATTGCTTCATCTTGAGAACTGAGAAGAATTGCTCCAAGGACAAGAAAAAGAGCGCCAGCGATTGCGAGTCGTTTCGCCCATGAAGACCGCCCTGGTACTTCTCCTGCCATGGAGTGACCTGAGCCTTCATCCTCAATGAATCCTTGCGCGTGTCAAGCCAATCCTAACTCGGCTAACTTTTCAGGCAGGTATGTTTCAGTTACGAAATCTAAACCGTATTTGGCTAACGATTGCTGTTCCGCCTTTTTGTCAAGTTCCAACATCATGTTAATCTGTTCTTGCCACCAACTGTCGGCAAAACGAGGGTCTGTAAGTTCAGCCTTCAGTGCCTCAATATCTTTCTTCGATAAATCATCACTCGGTAGGTCATAGGCCACAATATCATCGGCAGTAATACCGAGGTATGTCGCTGATGGCGTGGCCAGATATTCAGATATATGTGCAGTCTTAATCGCTCCGTAAGCAATCGATGCAAAGATTCGGAACGACCACGGGTCGCCGTCCAAGAAGACGACAACTGGCAAATCCCATTCCTCACTCATTCGCTTCATGATGCGACGAGTTGAACGGGCAGGCTGTCCTTTGAGGTGCAAGAGTCCACAGCGATATGCCTCGTCAAAGCCATTTTCAATCAACCGGTCAAACATACCACCGGTCTCAATAGCCATGATGAAATCAATGTCATGCTCAAGCAATTCGATTTTCTCTAATTCGACGTTATACGGAACCCCATAGCCAGAATCTCCAACGTCGTCACGGGCATTGATTCGCATCCATTCCCCGCGCCGGTTTCTCTCACGCAATGTCAAGTTTCCAATCATCCGAGCACCGTCTTCTTCGGGACGCAATTTGAAATCTTCTCGCAAACACTTTGTTACAATTTCCAAATCCTCGGCTAAATTGTTTGAATCGTTTTGACTGCCAAATTTACCCATGCCCCATGCTTCAGAAATATAGTACATTTCTCTTAGAGTCGAAGACTTTCCAGCATCGAGCATTTCTTCAATGAACTCAACAACGTGGAGTGCTCGAAGCAATTGCTTTGCAGAACCAAGGCTGGTCGCATCACGAATGGATTGCTTCTTTCCATATTTGTATACGCCGAGTTTTTTATCAAAACCAATATTGTTCTTTGTTCGAACAGGGAGCGTCATTGTAGGCGGTTCACCTTTGACCATACGATCATACATCTCAGCCACGACTTCATGCATAGCGGCTTTTGTTTCTTCTGGAGTACGCATTCTCGACATCAGACATCACCTCCGAATAAAGTGCGTTGACCATTTGGCGGTGCAACTGTGGGCTCAACTTGCTCTTCAGCAGTTGCGACTTTGTGTACTTCAACTGTTGGCGTTGTTTCCTCTTTGCCATCTCCCGCTTCCGGTGAACTGCTGTCATTTTCATCCAATATCTGCTCTTGCCGTCGTATTTCTTGAAGGAATTTCTCATCCATCTTTGTCGCACCTATAACGTCTTGAGAACCTCTGAAGAGGATTTCGGTTTCAGTCCAGTCGCCTTTTTCTAAACCTCCGAGGCTATACTTGATCGAGGTTCTTTCACCAGGTTGTAATGAATCGAGTTTCCACGCCCAGACGCCGAGTGCTTCTTTTCTCCCACCTGTTTCATTGCGTTCCATCGTTGCTCCGGATTTTTCAGGCCACGTGGCGAGAATCGTATAGGCGCGCACACGGCTCGTATAATTGAACAGAACAATTTCGACATCGGTTTCTTTGGTTTCTTTATTCCATACAGTTGTTGATTCGGAAATGACAGCTGACATGATTTTCGTGATCGAACCCGAGAGTTCAGGGACGGGCCGTTCAAGAATTTGAGCCGACTTCTCGGCGATAGCGGGTAATATGTCGTTGATAAGTTCGAACTTTTCTCGGGTCTTGGCCATTTTCTTTTTCTTTTCTAAATGCTTTCGCAGACCACGTCCCATCTCCAGCATCGCTTTTCTTGCTTCTTCCATGACTTCAGCGTTATCTGCCAATGCCTCTTTTGCTTCCGAAGTAAACTGAACATTCGTACTTGCAAGATGAACTAAAATTGCCGCAGGGCCTTTTGGCACCCCTTTTCCACCAGCCTGGTCAAGTCCGTATTGCCGCCAATCAACACTCTCAATCGCTTTGGTGAGTAAACATCCACCTTGTTGATACATGAGAGGAACTCTGTTTGCAAACCGAAGAACTTCAACGGGTTTATCTGCCAACATTCCTCCTCCAAAAATTAAGCCGACTTCAACTTGAAACGGGTTGCCTTGCGTTACGCTTGGTACCCGAGTCAACGTTGTTACGAAACGCGAATCAATGGTTTTTGACAGTCCCTTCTTGATGAGCATTTCTTCAATTGGGGAAAGACAATTTGTTGGTGGTTTGAGCAGTTTTACAGGCAGCCCGTTGAACACTCGTTCACCTTGAAACGCTTCTAGAAGAGAGCGAATATCGTCGCCTTTTACGCTTTTCATTTTCCGAGTTCCTTCAACTTCTGCTGCTTGACACAATTCTTTTCGTGCCCGGTTGGTAACTCCTGAGAAATTATTGAGTAAGAAGTGATTGAGATTGAGGTCTTTTGATTCAGCAATCATTCGTTGTAATTGGCCCAATTCAATTCCATGTGGATGGGGCTTGATACTCTCGACTTTCGTTGGTAAACGTTCAGTGACCCGAGTCCAATGATGCTTTTCGCCCTCAGGATCGACGAAGATAATTTCCGCATGTGGATTGACAATGCTTGTCATGCGAAGATATTGCCATACGCTTTGCCGTCCTTTCTGATATTTGGCTTTCATCTCAGCAGTTACTTCAGTACCGTGTTCTTTTCCAGTTCCGTCTTCATTATACCAAATCTCACGTCCAGCATTTGCTTTTGTAGCTTTATTTTTTCGAGTGTCCAGTCCAATGTCAACAAATGCTGCGGTTGGTTCTGTAGCAATCTTAGAACGAACGTGGGTTGTTCGTCCAGTGGTTAGTTGACAGTACATGACAACCCCGGTAATTCCAATTCCCTGCTGCCCTCGAGACTGCCGAATTGCGTGGAATCGTGAACCAAAGAGAAGTTGCCCGAATACTTTTTCAATACTCTTCTGCGGAATTCCAGGTCCATTATCTTCAACGACTAAGCGAATAATATCTTTTTTTGCGTCGACTTTTGTGATTTGAATCTTAATTGTTGGTAGAATACGAGCCTCTTCACAAGCATCCAGTGCATTGTCGACGGCTTCTTTGACAGCAGTAATGAGTGAGCGGGCGAGGGAATCAAAACCGAGAAAATGCTTATTCTTCTCAAAAAACTCTGAAATTGCAACTTGTTTTTGGTTAGATGCGAGTTTTTGTGCGATGCCAGTCATGGGTCTTCCTCCACCACAGGTCCTCCTCTGTCCGAATGACATCGGGCCTATGTGGTAACTGACTTTCCAAACCGACGGTTCTTAATGTCTAAGATAAAACATCATCATTCAACTTCTTTTTCGAAGTTTATTGATTTGCTCATTTCAATTGAACAAACCATGGTGCCATGAAGTGATTGTCCCTTTGAACGCCGATGCTGCGACGGTGAGAGGGCTTGCAAGGTAGAGCTTTCCTGGCCCCGATCGTCCTTGGAAATTGCGATTGATGGCAGAAACAGTGACCTGTTCGGGCGTAATAGAGACGCCAGGTCCAGCACCGATGCACGCTCCACATCCTGGGTCGATGAGTTTGACACCAACCCGTTCAAACAAAGCATGCCATCCTTCTCGAACGGCTAAATCCTTGACGATACCAGAGCCATATTGAATATAGAAATCAACACCTTCCTTGACGACTAAACCGGCATCTTCTGCTGCCTGGCATACTTGGGCATAATAGGCAACATCATCGGCTTTTCCAGCAGTGCATGAGCCTCCATAAGCGATATCGATATCCACATCACCAATGTCAATGATGTTCGCACCGTTTGTGGGGTCACTCGGAATTCCCTTATCCGGATCGCCAGGGTGGGCAACCATTGGTTGAATTTTGGACATGTCAATCACGTGAACACCACCATGGTATTCAGCGCCTTCATCAGGATGGACTGAAAGACTTCTTTGAGTTTCAAGGTCAAGATGTGGTTGTGACTGAAGCATCCATTCATACAACAGTCCATCAGCCTCACAAATACCTGTTCGGCCTGAACATTCCGTTGCCATGTTGCAGAGTGTTGCCCGTTCATCAACAGAAAGGCTCGCTAATCCTTCACCACCAAATTCCATGCTACGGTTGAGTGTCAATTCTTCTCGAGCATGGTCTGCGAGAATATACAGAATTACATCTTTAGCGGTGCAGCCAGGAGTGAGTTTACCAGTCAACTCAAATCGAATCGATTCAGGAACCTTGACGAAAGTAAATCCAGCACTTATCAGGTTTGCATATTCAGTTGCTCCAACCCCCCAAGTAAGGGCATTTGATGCTCCACCCATACAGGTGTGCGAATCCGTCGCTTGGATGAAATCTCCAACTTCGATAAATTCTTCTCGTGCCACTTGGTGGCAGATGCCTGGTGAAACTCCATCTTTTGCAGAGTAGTCTCGTACTGATGTATGCTTTTGAAATGCAACTTGCAGATCTCTTAAAGTTTGAACCTTATCCATATGTTTGACAAATTTAGGGTTATGATGGGCGTAAAGCAAGTGGTCTTCGAACACTGCAAATTTACTCGGATTTGGTAACGTATAGTCCTCACCGTATTCTTCTTTGAGAAATGTATGAACTTGAGCAGTTGTAAACTCATGCGAATATCCTCCTTGAACTTGAGCGATAACGGGGTCATGAGGCTTTACACATTGCCCTTCTGCTTGGCCGACAAGATTTCGTGCGATGATTTTTTCAGCCATTGTCATAGGTCGTGGTGGTGTATTGATTGCTGGTAGATCAATGCCTCCATTTTTGAGCGATTTAGCAAAGGGGAACAACCCACCTTTTTCAAGAATAATTTGAGTGACTTCATCATATCGAGATGTAAATTCAATCAATTCGATGCTTTCGCCGTTTTGCAATCGTTCAAGCATGGCATGATCGCCCATAAGCTGGCCAAGATTGATGTTATTTTGGCCGTGAATCGGTGCAAAGGAGGCCGCTATAACGATATTAATTCCAGCCCATCGTTCGCATTGTGGTGCGGTTTCTCTGGATGAGCCCGTACCTTTCCGCTGTCCTGAAACGATAATTTCAAAATTTCCATTTTTGAGGGCATTTTCATTAAACACTCGAATTCCATTATGCATTAACCCTGCATATGCATTCTTTGCGATTTCAGCAGGATCATGATCAAAGCAAACCCAAGCCGGCGTCATGACGTCGGTGTTGATATCGTCCAGTAAATCTTCAACAGACAAATCTTCCATCTTGAGATTGAGCCCATGATACAATTGTTGTTTGATTAAATCGAGATCTTTGGTAAGGAAAAGTATCCTTTTTTCAGGATTTAGTGAGATTTTCGCCGGCGGCCAGTTTTCCCTCATTTCTCGCCCTCGTTCCTTTCAAGCGCCCAGCATTCATAACGGGTTCGGGAAAGACCCCTAGTGTTGAAGTTGATTTTCGGTCTAAAATTCGATATTTACAGGCCACAAGTTTAATACTCGAATCCATTATCTTTAAATAGGGTTGCATATCGGAATATAATAAGGTTACCTAATGAGTTGAGCAATAAGGCTCGGCAAGGGTGCTAAAAAGAGGAATATATATGGATGAGCAACAAGTAGAAGACATCGTAAAATGCAGTGACTGCGGCAGTCGAAGTTTAACTCGTGACGAAACTCGCGGTGAAGTCATTTGTGACGACTGTGGATTGGTTTTAGAAGACAACGTCATCGATCAAGGCGCAGAATGGAGAGTTTTCTCTCCAGAACAAGGCGATCAAAGAGCCCGAACTGGTGCGCCAATGACTGTTATGCTGCACGACAAAGGTCTCTCGACCGATATCGATTGGCAAAACAAGGACTACTCTGGTAAAACAATTAATTCCCGTTATAGATCACAATTCTATCGAATGCGTAAGTGGCAAAAGAGAAGCAGAGTTTCCAACGCTACAGAGCGAAACTTGGCAATGGCTCTCGCTGAACTTGACCGAATGGCAAGTCGTCTGGAATTGCCGAAGTCGGTTCGAGAAGCTGCAGCTGTTAATTACAAGAAAGCTGTTGACAAGCGACTCATCCGTGGGCGCTCAATCGAAGGTGTTGCAGCAGCATCCCTTTACGCAGCTTGCCGCCAGTGTGGCGTACCCCGTACTCTCGATGAAATCGGACAAGCATCCCGTACAGGTCGAAAAGAAATTGGGCGAACATACCGATTCATGGTTCGTGAACTCAAGATGAAAATCATGCCAACAGGACCCGAAGATTACATTTCCCGATTCTGTTCTGGACTTGGACTGGATGCAGAAGTAGAAGCGAAAGCCTACGAACTCATCAAAGCAGCCCAAGAGAAGGAATTGACAAGTGGCCGTGGACCAACTGGAATTGCAGCCTCAATTATTTACATCGCATCGGTTTTGTGCGGAAAGCGACGAACTCAACGTGAAGTTGCAGAAGTTGCAGGCGTAACTGAAGTTACGATTCGAAACCGCTACAAAGAATTGATTCAAAACCTCAATATCGAACTGGATATTTGAAGTGCGAACCTGCTGAAACCTCGAGGTCTCACCATGGGTAAAGAACGAATGAAATTATCAGAAAGTGTGTTTGATGCTGTTGCCAAAGGCATGGTGGCAGCTCTTGAGCGCGGTACACTCTCTTGGCCACTCCCCCAGCCACCGGTAGCAGATCCTGATTTTCCACCAATACAACCAGCATCCCCGAGCGCCATCATCGAACAAGGCCTGGGTCTTCTTCAAGTGGACAGAGCGATGTTTGAGTCGAACCTCAATACTGTAGTTGACCTTATTGTCCCCCACCGGATGAACTTGAGCGATGATCCATTTGAAGTCCATCAAAAATGGCTTCACCGCCGTGTTGACAAAGTTGCTGAACGTCTTCTCTTCACTGTGGCGACAGATTGGTTGGCTCAGGCATTTGATCAAACCGCTCCAAATACCGATCGTTGGTGGCTTGCAATATCACTCATCAACGGCTTGGCTACAGTCCCTCATGGCCAACCAGTTCACCAAGGCTACCACCTTGTCGAATCCATCGCATTAGCCGAACGCCCAGGCACTTGGCACACTCAGCCTGACGTAGGGCCTCATCAAATGGAATGGAATCCGCACGCAGTCCTCCCTCGGCACTCTGGCGTTATCGTTCATGATGCGGGCGTCGATGCTGCTCGATGGCTTCTTGAGAAATTGGAAAATGATGTTCTTGACCGTCGCCTCTTGTTGATGGAATGGGTGCGTTTACTCCTTCAGCGCCCGAATCTTGTCGAACCCCTAGGACTTGACACTCTTCTTCTCCGTCGAGCATCAGACCCCGAAGCAGAAGTTGCGGTTCGTGTAACACTGTGTCTTGCTAAAGCGATTGAGTTTAATCGAGATGCTGGACACGAGCTTGCCAAGCGTCTTCATCAACGCGAAGAAACTCTTGTCAAGCGAGGTATGTCCGATGTATTGACGCGTATGTTCCGTCGCTTGGAATGGGACGCAGTTCCATTCCTCAACGATATGCTCGAGGACCAAGACGAAGGCGTCTTGGCAGCTGCGAGTTCAACCGTTGGAGACCTGAGATTCCTTGATGCAGAATTGTGGGCCGATACGATGGCGAAATTAGCAAAACATCCTTTGCCTATTGTTCGGCGAAACCTCGTACCTTTTTTGCGTGATTATATTGAACAATATCCAGAAGACAAACGCCGCTTACTTCCAACTCTTTGGCAAGATGGAGACGAAGTTGTTCGCACCCGAATGCGGGAGTTATTGATGCGGATGGAGGAAGTATCTCCAGATCACTTTGCTGCTCGTGTCCAAGATTTGAAAGAGCAAGGTTGCCCGCTTGAACCACTTTGGGAGCCCCTCACGCATCGTCGACCAGAACGTAGTTTGCTTTGGCAAGCATGGTTCAATGGTGAAGGTGAACAACCAACCCGTCCTGAACCAAAGCCAGTTCTTCAAAGTGACATGGATGACTCAGGCGAGTTACCTTCTGTTGAAGATGCTCACGAACTTCTCGACCAAGAACTTGGTTTCATCGATGATTGAATTCATTCTTCTTCAGAAGAAGGCGCTAAGGGGCCTATGGTGATGAGTCCGACATAGACTGCATTGAGGATAATTAAGAAACCCAACAATGTGAGAATCATTCCAGTCGGTTCAGGTAAGGCATCTGCAATATCCATCCAGACGATTGCTTTCACCATCAGTAAGAGCGCAAGTCCGAAGAGCAGAACATCTCTCCAAGTTTCTTCTGGAGTGGCCCATAAATTTGTCGTGGGTGCGAGGCCTTTCCGATCAAATGCCCATCGAAACCAGGCGACGTAAAAACAAACAAGTCCTACTAATCCAAGGATTCCTCTTGAAAAAGAGCGTGAATTCCAAGGTCCCTCAGGGGTGAAATCAACAAAGGATTGAGCGACCAAAAGAACGCCAGCGATGGCGAACCATCTCCACTCATGAGTTCTGCCCATAGTGCACCGTAGATGGGCGACGCTTGAAAGCCTACGCCATGCAGCAGGTCTCATGGCGGCAGTTAAGGATGCTTTACTGGTTGCTGGGGGCCTTGGCACCCGTATGCTCCCTACCAGTGCTTCCGTTCCCAAAGAAGCCCTTCCTCTTGTTGACATCCCAGCTCTGGTCCATCTCGCTCGGGAAGCAGTTGCAGCAGGTGCGCAGCGGATTCACATTATTTCCTCCCCTCGAAAAGATTTGACAGCGCTTCTCGGCGACCATGCTTGGCTTCTTGACAAGCGTCCAGATCTTGACCCCCAACTCCTTTCTCCTTTTGCAGATGTGGAAGTACACGTTCACATACAACATCATCCACTCGGACTTGGCAATGCCATTCAATGTGCATTAGATGAGATAAGCGGACCTTTTTTGGTTTTACTTGGAGACAACATTCTTCTTGATTCGCACGCCTCGCCAGATGCCTTTTCACCATCGAAAGCTAGTCTGAAATTGGTTGAAAACTTTCAAAAAAACGGTCTTCCATGCGTGGGTTTACTCGCAGTCCAACCCGAAGAGGTGTCCAACTATGGCGTCGTTCGACAAGAGGGTGAAAGAATCCTTGAAATTTGCGAGAAACCCTCTCGAGAAAACGCTCCATCTAATCTTGTTCTTTGTGGAAGATATTTGTTCACCCCCGACTGTAAAGCGTTGCTAGAACACTATGATGTTCAGACATATGGTGAACTTCAATCGATTGCCGTACAGCAGCATTGGATGAACCACGACGGGCTTCTTGGCGTCGAACTTACGCAATTCCAATGGTATGATTCTGGTAAACCACTGCCATGGCTGCAAGCGCAGGTCGACCATGCACTCCGTCGTAGTGACCTTTCAGCTCCTTTCCGAACATGGCTTGAACAACGGCTCAAAGAAAATTAACGTTGCCCGGGTTTCCAAAAAGTAAGGGGTACAGGAATCTCACCTTGTGCTTTACGAAGTGCCAAATGATCGGCTCTCTCGTTCCATCGATGTCCGCGATGAGCTTTGACAT
The DNA here is from genome assembly GCA_949372875.1 of Candidatus Poseidoniaceae archaeon. Lineage (GTDB taxonomy): Archaea > Thermoplasmatota > Poseidoniia > Poseidoniales > Poseidoniaceae > MGIIa-L1. Next base: position 104,745 of record CASIAW010000002.1, on the reverse strand, counting down.
GTTCCCAAGTCAGCGGCCTCAATTCAGATACGGCGTCCCAAAGTGATTGGACCTGGGCCACTAACTCCCGGTTTGCCTTGGCTTTCCAAGCGCCGCATGCAAGATTGCCAGCATACTGAGAATCAGCACGAATGACTGCAGCAGCATCACCACCTTCGACTAAAAGCCAGCGAAGTGCTGCAGCAAAACCTGAAAGTTCAGCTGTATTGTTTGAACCAACCCTTGCACCAATGAAATGTTCATCTTTTTCATCTGTCACAACGATATCTGAAAACTCTTCATGTAATTCACCGGTTCCTCTTCCTAAGCCAGTATCTCCGGTCACGACGACAACAGCCCATGCTGCTGGCGTTTCAGCGTCGACATTCTGATTCCCAAGACAGGAACCATCTACGTAGAGGCTCCATTTACGGTCGGACACGCGATTCACTCGCCAATCTCAGCTTTGTAACCCGCAGCATCCATCAATGAGGAAACAGAATCTGGGTTTTCTAAGACCATTTTTACGATCCACCCTTCACCATAAGGGTCAGAGTTCATTAATTCGGGGGTGTCTTCTAAAGCGTCGTTAACGGCTGTAATTTCGCCAGCGAACGGGGCAAAAATAGGTGAGGCGGATTTGACAGATTCGACAATTGCAAACTCATCCATATCGCCGAGAACTTCTCCTTCACCAGGAAGTTCAATGTAAACAATGTCAGTAAGTGCATTTTGAGCATGGTCGGTAATCCCAATGATGACTTCATTGCCCTCGATTCGTAGCCATTCGTGCTCTTTAGTGTAATATTGTCCTTCTGGAATTTCGCTCATCTTGCCCGTCTCCGATTTTGTCGAATCGTCGGCATTTGATGAAACCACCGATTGAAACATTTCGACTTTTTCCTGTTTTGTCCGGGTTGAGAAGGCCGAGATGCTGAATAAAACGCTGTTTTCCCCATCATTCGCGTCGCGGTTCTTATTAGCGGTTCAAGTTCGCTTCAAAACGAAGTCAAGCGACTTCAAGGGATGGGACCCTCATGAGTAGAGCATTTAGAGAAGGCGTTGAGAAAAACAAGCGAATACATGCACCGATACGTCGAAGAAGCTGGAGTCCAGTTCGAGACCTTCAGGGATTGAAATCACGAACACAAACAATCGGTTCAGAGATGGGGCCGTTCGTAGAAATTCCGGCTATGGTCCGAATTGAAAATGAACATTGGGTCTTTGAGAGAATCGAAGAAGGTGTTCTTTACAACCTTACTCACAAACTTATTCTTCACGATGCCCAAGGCGAGAAGGTGATTGGTGGAACGACAGATATGCGAACTGCAATGAAAGTTGCACAATGCATGGCACAAAAAGAAAATAGAATCATCATGATTCAACCGATTTGAATTGTGTTCAAAACAGGTCAAGAATCCAAGAGACAACGCCTTGATTAACGAGGTAGAAGAATGCTCCAATGCCGATACATGCTGCATAGACTTGGAATGGAGTAATCTTCCAAGCGTCTTCAGATTCTTCATCGAAATATCGGATAAGACCTGCAGCCTGTTGAATACCGCTACCGTCGGATTTCTTCTTTGAAGCCATGTGGACCAATATGTGCGAGTTGCCACCCCTTTATGAACGCGACGCGGCCAAGAAATTCACTCCTCTTCTGTATTTGTAGTCAAATCTACCAGCATGACTTCGGAATCAAGCATTTTGTTGTCGAGTACTTGCCCTTGTGGGGATTTATACAAATCGTCATCGAACATTCTTCCAACTTCCTGTGGGTCAGCTTCAATGAAACTCGCTTCTGCACGAGCAAGGGCTCTCTCAAATCCTGGCGCATTGCCATCGGCAAGGGCTCCTTTAGCAACCTGCAAATCATACTGCGCATCTTCGATCAAATCCTCTGCTCGAGCAACAGTCCATTCTTTCGATTCTACAGCCTTTTTCACTCGTTTCACGACTGCTTTTTCTTTCTCTTCAATCATAAACATCTGCTCTTCAAATATTGATTTTGCCATTTCAAAAGCCCGTTTCCACAACCTTTCATTCGATTTAAGGGTTATATCACCATCTTGTTTTGTGAGGAATTTTTCCGCGGAGGAAGGGTGAGAAAACTCCCACGGCTGATGCCCAAGAGAAGCGGAAAGGTCGAACAATAAACGGGCGTATGATTGCGGCGGCCCCTTGAGTTCCAGACGATTGAGATAACTGGAATTAAAGAGCCCAAATCCCCAATAGGACTTCGAGGATATGGTCAGTTCTAACCCACCGCTTTGTGTTTTGAATGCCCACCTTTGTTCATTGAATTGTGGAGGTTCGGTGAAACGAGGTGTTTCAGGGTTCTCGAGATAAGCCAGAGCATTGGTCGCAACATCTCCAAGATACACGACTTTGCTGGGTAAGCGATACGATTTCGGTCTTAAAAAACCAGTATCGTTTTCGACACGGTGGTTTGCTTTAGCCGTTCCAACTTGAGCATAGACAACCACTATATCGTCGCTGTGCCCTTGACTCCCCATGATATGCGGGTTGCTTTCGACCTCATCAACCCAACCCCTTCCCAAAACGAGTGAAGAGAAGAATTGATGTGTTCAACTCGCATCGGCTGTTTGGTGAGCCAATGGCTGCAAAGGGTAATTCAAAAATCGACACGTTAACTGCACTTCCTGGAATAGGGGCTGCAACAGCAAAAAAATTGATTAGTGCAAAGATTGATTCAGTCTCCAAGGTCGCATCCGCAGGCTCTAAGAAGTTGCAAGATGCAGGCCTCAGTGCTGCGGTTGCAAAGAAAGTCAGTGCTGCAGCTAAGGCTGCTGACAAAGCCTCTAGCGCTGCTAAGAAAACCGCGTCGAAGGCGAAGACAGCAACCAAATCCACCGCTAAAAAATCGGCTTCTGTCGTGAAGAAGGCTGCCTCTAAATCAAAGTCGGCCGCTAAGAAAGCAACTTCAGCTGCAAAGTCCGTCTCCAAGAAAGCCGCTACGAAAACCAAGTCGGCCGCTAAGAAAGTTTCAGAAAAAGCCATCAAAGGCAAGGACAAAGTCAAATCCTCTGATTCAGGCGATGGTCGTAAAGGGTCTACTCTTCGTATTCCTCGTAGCGTTACCGATATGCCATGGTTCAAGAAAAAGTGAATCGTATTTATCTAAAAGGGCGTTAGCATTGAATACCGTCGTTTTCTCCATTCATGTATGCCACGACGGAAATACGGTCGGTTACGAAAGACCGTCGAAATGCCGTCAAAGGAAAATTGTTCGCGGTGCCGCTCTGGGAAATTTTGCCCTATTGAAGGTCATAGGGGGCAAGAAATCACGCCGCATCGAGAATGGACCGGCCCTTCTACTGTGAAAAAGCGTAAACAAAAGCGTACGTGATTCATTCAATCCCGAGAGAACTGGTCGAAGGCGTTGTTTCAACTAATTCTTCATCTTCATTCGTACTCGCAGCAGCAGCAGCTTCGAGGGTTTCTCGCGTCGCTTGCGCCCTATGGTAGACTTCACGCAATGTCTGGTCTGAAATTTCGAGATAAACCCTTGTTGTGGCTATGCTTGAATGCCCGAGTAAGCGTTGTATTGTGACAAGATCTGCACCTCGTTCGAGCAATCCAGTCGCAAAATTATGCCGCAATACGTGCGGCGTCAGTTTTCCTTTTGGAAGTCCAGCATCTTGGGCGAGTGAATCCATCAATCGCTGTACGCCTCGAGGCTGTAATCGCCGGCCGGCAGAATTCAACAAGAAAGCGAAGTCGTCGTCTCGTACTCGCGCTTCACGAATTGGTATCCATGCGTGAATACGTTCAAGTGTTCGCCGAGTGAACAGTACCAGGCGATCTTTGTCGCCTTTCCCGCCATAGACTCGCGCAGAACCGTCTTCAAGATCGATGTCATTTCGGTCAAGGTTACACACTTCACTGACTCGTAATCCCGTATCCAACATCATCGTTACGACGATTGAGGCAACAGGGTCCTCGCTCTTTGCTGAAGCATCTAAAACCATGGACATCTCTCTGCGATTCAGAGTTCGTGGAAGGCGTTTTCCAGTTCGTGCTCGGACCAGATGATCGGGCCATCGATGACCGAGCCATTTCAGTAAATGGCGAGCAGCAGCCAGTCGAGCGTTGTATGTCGTTGGACGCAGGTCGGATAAACCGTGTGTCCATCGGTCCATTCGACCATTGAGTGGTTCCATTCGTTCAGCTAGTTCCAAGACGGTTATTGCATGATAATCCGCTTCGCTGAGGACATTTTCATTCGGCAATGTTGTTTCAATCAATGCTCGCAATCCACTTGCATATGATTTTTGAGTATTAAGAGATTTATTTTCTGCTTTGAGAGTTTGCATATAGCATGCTAGCCAAGGCAGGTCTTGCATATGGTTAAGTCGTGGTGGAAGCGTGACTGAGGCTTCATTTAGCCGCATTTGGCTCGGCCTCATAGCCTTGCGATTTCGCTCCTCTCTTCTCCGCGTATTCATTGGCGTTCACCGCCTCCCGCCTAGGGCGGGTGTGCATCCCGTGCTCCGTAGAGCAGAAGAGAAGAATACGGACTACCATATCAAACCACCGCGCGTTCACCTGCAACATCAAATCAGAAAAGACCCTTTGTCTTGACGCCGAATCATGCATTGGTTTCTTCGGAAGAAGGAACATCGAAGGCTTTCTGTGGCACTTCAAGCATGGCTTGGCGAAGAGAACTTCTCAGTTCAGTGAGTTCACCATAACAAATCAAAACATCTTCATATCGCAATTGCAATTCATCACTTGGATTCCATAATAATGCATTATCGCGTGAAAGTGCGAACACTGGAATGTCGACATTGGATTTGAATAAACTTGCAAGAGGTTGTCCCACGAGTACTGGATGGTTTCGGATTTGAAGCGAAAGAACTCCAGCACCTGGAACTGTTCGTAGCAACTGATCAAGGTCAACTTCTGAGAAGGCAGTTTCACTGGTTACGTAATCAATGATTTCTCCGGCGACATTAACGCCACTCGCTTTCTCGATTCCTTCAAGCCCGGGTGAGGAATTAACTTCAAGAACCAATGGTCCATTTCTCGATTCAAGTAAATCGACTCCAGCGACATGGAGGCCTAGAACACGAGCAGCTCGGCATGCGGCTTCTTCGAATTCTTTAGGCAAATCTACATTTTCAACCGTTCCGTTGAGATGGTAATTACTTCTAAATTCTCTACCCCGTGCACGTCGGCGCATACTTGCTACAACTCGATCACCTACGACCAGAGCTCGAATATCTTTCCCGTGAGATTCTGCAATGTATTCCTGAATCAAGATTGAACGTCCGGTGAGTAACAGCCCTTGAACGAGATTTCGTGCTTCCCGTATAGTGTGCCGTAAGAATACACCCTGACCCTGGGTGCCTTGCGTAACTTTGACCACTACGGGTAGGCCACCGACAAAATCGACAGCAGTTTCTACGTCGATAATATCTCGAACATATGTTGTGCGAGGTACGGGAATTCTGTTTCGTGCTAAAATCTGTGATGCGTGTAGTTTATCGCGACTCTTGAGAATACCCGCTCCAGTATTGGCCGTCCAGATTCCTAATTGCTCAATATGTCGCAGAACGGCCACACCGTGCTTGGTGATTGAATGGCCAATACGAGGAATGACGGCATCATAATTGAAAGGCTCTCCATCGTGGAGAATATCAATTCGCCCATCTGCAACAAATAAAGAGAACTTCATCGGGTCGGCCACATAAGGCTGAAGCCCTCGCTTTTTGGCTTCTTCAACCAACCGCCGAGTGCTGTATAGTCGCGGCCCCCTTGAGAGAATCGCTATGCGAAGGTCAACATCGTTTATCGCATCATCTTCGCGATTCACTCCATTCTCCTCCATGCTTGACGACATTCCGTCGCGCCTTTCAAGTGCTCGCTTGAAATCGGAACAAATATGACCGAACAGGACGTAGTGGCTGCCAGTGAAGAAATTCCAGCCGATGCAGACCGAGAAGAGGTTGCTGAATCGCTCACGCTCGACCAGCGAAAAGAAGAATTGAAAAAGTCTCGCTGGAACGTATTTTTGTGGCTCGGTATAGCGGTTTTAATGTTCACTTTCGCCCTCTTCCCAATGCCTTTTAGTGCTAATTATGATGATTTCACGAATTCAGTCGAGAAAGACATAGGTCTTGTGTGGGGTCCTTCTTTACCGGGTGAGGATTTGTTTGACGCCCCATTGCATCTGGACGTTACAGCATCAAATCCGCCTGCGCATTCCAACATTAGTATCGATGCGTACGTCATTAAAATGAATAATTGTCAAGTCAATCTCGGAATATTCACTGATGAGGCTAAACTCGGTACCAATCACGCATACCAGTATCAAAACCGAAGTGGATTGGTTGAAGGCGAAGAATACACCTTCAAGTTTTCAGTAGACCCGGGCCAGTATTGTATCATTGTTCAATACTTCAATCATACCAGTGGAAAGGTTGACAGCACCTTCAATAACGACATGTCAGTCGATGGTAAAGTATGGCCAAACCAAGTGATTGGAGGCCTCTTTGGCATCATATGTCTTTCATTGTCAGCGTTTGCCTTTATCGGCGCCCAGAAGCACGGAGCACAACTCAAAACTCTTCTCGAAAATGGGGATGAGTCGACAGAAGAGAAGGTTTTGGCATCACTTACAGATTCACGCGTCGCAGCAGGCCCGACAGGCCCTCCTAGCCCAGGCCCAACAGGACCACCTGCAGCGGGCCCAACAGGACCTCCTAGCCCAGGCCCAACAGGACCGCCCGCTCCTGAAACGCCGCCTGCACCGCTAGTCGAGGCTTCACAAGTTCAGCAGCCAGTAGAGGTCCAAGAAGCAACATTCGAACCAGCAGAAGGCGGCTATTTCTTCAAAAAACTAGCTGATGGCACTTATGAGCAAACCGTTTATGTTCAAAATCCAGATGGTTCATATGCGCCTTATGAGGCCTAACCGAGGTCCCAACTGCTTGAAAAACTCGCGTTTTCAAGGGCACAAGAAGGGTCACACTTGAAAGGGAATGGCGACAGGCCACACTGAGGGTTTGGTGATGTCGGACGAACAAACATCTTCTTTGACCGTTGCAAAACTCAAAGCCTTCTGTATCCTCAATGATTTGCCAACATCCGGAAAAAAGTCAGAAATAGTTGACCGACTCCTTGAATTTGGGCTTTCTGAAAAAGAGGTCGGCTTGCCGAGTAAAGTGGCGCCTGCCGCACCATCAAAAGTTGAAAAATCATCCACAGAATCAGAGATTGTTCTTTCACTCGAAGATGAAGACACGATGGCTCCTGCAGAGCTTGAAGAACCTGAAGTGGACGACCCCCCGGTAAATCAAGAAGAAATTCTCGATGCGGAAATACTTGACGCTGAGATGATTGATGAAGAGCCACCCAAAGTCATCAAAAAAACCGAACCAAAAGTGAGCAATAAGCGGGTAAGCGACGGGCCAGCCACGCTTCTTGACATCGTCCGTAAACCTCAGGTTGCTGCAGTTCTTCTCACCCTTGTCATCTTGGGCGCTGGCGGATATTATTATCTTGATAACCAACTCGATTCTTTCACCGCTGAACAACTTCGTTATGGTGATGCGATGCAATACCAAATCAGTGGAGACAATGATGGCTTGGCGAGTTTCCTTGCTACTGAAGGATATGTTGAACTTGTAATGGATCAATTAGAAACCGAAGACGAAATCTGTAAACTCTCTCTGGATTTTGCTGGAGTAGGAGGGCTTTCTATTACCGATGGTGGAACCAGTGAACTGGTGAATGAAGGCTCAACAGACCGGTTAGGCGCTGTTCGAGTTGTCGGGGGTATGGGAGCAGAGTGGCTTGCAGTTGAAACGGTGAACACCAATTCGTTAGAACCGTTCAGAGTAAACCGCCATTTGTCAATTGGTTCTATTTGCGAATTTGGCGCAATTACTGGTTCAGGCACCGCAGATTTAACCACCACCTCGTATACTGAATTGCGCAATCAAGACACGAAAGCCACCCAACTTGAATGGGGCTTTGACCTCCCCTCACCAATCGGTAAATATCAAGGAACAACAATGAGTTACGGTGTCGGTGGTCTTCTGGGCGACCTTGAAACGCTTGCTCCTGGGCTGGCTTTGATGATGCAGCCGGTCGAAATTGCACATCTTTTTGCGAATGATTTGATTGATAATGGCGCTACTGGTAGTAATCTTGGCTGGGATTGGCGCGTCATTGGAAATGATGAATTTGGAGGCGACTTGGTGTGGAAAATAGTTGCCACTCATCACGATATTGATGCCTATTGTTTAGGTTCGGCAACAATGAATCTCTGGGTCGAAGAAGACAATCCATGGGCTGCAAAACAAACCGTCGATGTAGTCATTTCTGAAAATCAAGCAAGTGATTCTGGGTGCTCACCTGCATCGCAATTACTCAATGACTATGTTTTACCTGAAGGAGAACTGGAATTGCATCACACTTTCACCAAGATATCCCTTCAACGTGGCGAAAAACAGCTTGACCTCGGTCTTACGTACAATTCCAAACCACAAGCGAACCAATTGGGCCCCTCCAGTAGCGAACTTGAGTCTTGGAGAGAATATGACCTTCATATGCCCGATGACTCTACATTGCGCCAACATTCCTTTGAGGATGCCCTTTCCTGTTTCGATTACTGGCCGAACAGCATCGCTCCAGGTGCCTCTCGGGCTTTGGAAGAAAACGGTTATATCTGGCGAGGGACGACTCAAGATATATCTTCGACCGTTTCACAATGGAATCTTTCTTGGGTAGCTTCGGATGAACAAGCAGGATGGGTGCAATTCAATCTAACCGGAATTCCAAGTGAAGAGAATTGTCAATATGATAAGAGGGGGGATTTGGACTCGACTGCATGGAATCGTGACTCAATCCCAAACACCCTCAACATCACGAAATTGGAAACTCGGTTTTCAGATTCGTCCAAATACAATGTCTTGTTTGGCGACAAGCGTTTCTTTACCTCCTCTGGTGCTTACCAAGATGATGTTCAAGTGGGTTACTTGATTGCGGTACCTGGCAATGATATCGGGTCAATCCTCTCTCAAATTGGAGACGGTGGCGATGGCGCAGTAACGCTCGATATTTCGCGCTCATGGGATGAAGAAGTAGAATCAGGCGGGGCAGTGTACACTGAACAACATCAATTGAATTTACTTGCTGATGCGACAGAAGGCCGCTTAGTCGGCTGGAGCCTCATCACCAGTCGTACGTGATTACTTCCAAAGGTTCGTATCCCATTCATTGTTTGACGGAGGCTCATATGCTCCCATCTGAGAAAAGTCTGGTGCAGCTGGAACATCACCATACTTTGGCGATGGAATGAAAACTGGAGGGGCTTGAGTGGGCCGAGCCGAATGGTTTGGTGAGGCGTTTTGACGGCGAGAAAGAACGAGAATAAGGCTCAATACAGCAACGACAATAGCGAGAACCCAAACCAACACATTCGATGGTAAACTCATTCCATTTTCATTTTCGTTTGTTTGAATCGCAGCCTCTTCTTCTTTCTCTTCAACAACCGGAGGGTGCCAAACGGTATACGTAACCATCCATTTCACTTCAATAAACCCTGTATCATCAAAGACGACCGCTTCAATTTCATATGGACCTACAGTTCCATTGAGGGCACAGAGTTCCTCAGCGAACGTCGTGCTTGGTTGCTGGCAACTGTGCACCCCTTCTTCAAAGAGAAGGCCTTGTGCTATGAGCGTTTGATTACGGTACCACTGTATGGTGAGATTTAGCCGCTGAATTGAAGCATCGTCAAGGTCGAGAAGAATTCCTAATTGCAGAGAATCATTTGTAGCGTTGAGTAAAACTTCTGACATGAGCGGAGTAGGTGTAAACCAATTTGTTCTCTCAATGCCATCATCGATAGCGCCATTACAATCATCATCTAAGCCATTCCATATCTCTTCAGCATTAGGAGAACGAGCCGAATCGTTGTCGTCACAATCAAGGAACCACCGATATCCATCTTGATCTTCATCTAAGTCGGGTACGAAAGGATTCGTAAGCGTTGAAATAACTTCGATTCCATCGGTTAAGCCATCGTCATCGGTGTCTTCATCAAATGGGTCGGTCCCAGTTTCGAGGAATTCAACTAAGTCGAGCAGGCCGTCAGCGTCCGCATCTGTCCCATTAAAGGCTTCATCAATGAGGCCATCACAATTGTTGTCGATGCCGTCCAGCAATTCTTGAGCATTCGGATAAATGCTCGAATTTGTATCATTGCAATCCTCAAACCAGTAAAATCCATCCATGTCTGAATCATTATCTTTCGTGAGAGGGTCTGTAAGGTGGATTACTACTTCATCCCCATCATTCAAGAAATCCCCATCGGTATCGGCCATAGAGAGGTTCGTGCCATAGACGTGGAATTCTCCATAGTCGGATAAACCATCATTGTCTGTATCCGTGGAATTGTATCCTTCATCCCACTGCCCATCGCAGTTATCATCGATTCCGTTCAGCAATTCTAGGGCGCCAGGATAGACTTCTGCATTCGTATCGTTGCAATCTTGAAACCAATAGAATGCATCAACATCAGCATCTTGGTCTGGAATCAATGGATTGGTCCCATAAAGCAAAACCTCTTCACCATCAAGCAACTTGTCGCCATCGGTATCATTGTCTAATGGATCTGTGCCGTTCACGTTGATTTCGACACCGTCGGACAATCCATCTCCATCTGAATCACTGAGTAACGGATTTGTACCATAAATCAGAACTTCTGCTCCATCGTTTATTGTATCGTCATCAGTGTCGATATCGTAAGGATCAGTGCCATATACGTCGGTTTCATTGGTATCAGAGAGGTTATCACCATCTGAATCAAGATTCAATTGTGTTCCATGAATAATTAATTCCCATTCATCGAGCGTTCCCACATCCTGATTACCTTGGTCCTGTAACGACAAGGACCATTCTCCTCGGCTGTCTTCACCCCAATGCTGGACTGTTCCAAACCGCCAATTATTGTAATTATTTCCGTCGTCATCATGCTTTTCTGCGAGTACACTTTGATGCCCTGAGGGGCTTGTCAAAATAATCTCCATATCACCTCGGAAAGAGTGAGGCAGGTCGATCACGATATCGATATTCTCGACTTGAATAGCGTCGGTTACAGTCGTGTTTGCATAAACAGATGTTTCACTGTTGTCTGGGATGTTGAGATTTGTTTGAATCGTCCCAGTTGATGATGAGATTTCTTCATCAACGATGCTCCAATTTGCCGCAGTGGAAACAGCAGCACCCGCATCAATAACACCGTAGCCATATTTGTGACTCACAAGGTATCCTGCTCCATTTGTTTTCCATGAATTGTCGTTTCCGTCGTTCTTCCTCGAAGTTTCGACAAGAATATGCTGAACATCCCGCCATGTCAAGTTGGCATTTGCTTCAAGCATCAGCGCTATGACGCCAGAAACAAGGGGCGTTGCTGACGACGTCCCACCAAAATTATCCGTGTAATCGCTGTTGGTATAACCTCCAGAACCTTCGTTATCTGTCGTTGTAATCCCTTCATTATCTCCGTTTGATGGTGCAGCAACCAAAATATTGGCACCTGGTTCAGCGTAGTATGACTGATCTCCTTTGTGATCAACTGCTGTTACAGCAATCGTATAACGCAGGTTTGCATAACCATCGTAATTGGAATTATCATCGTCGTCTAAACCATTTCCAGCAGCCCAGGTAATGATGTTTCCAAGTCCACCTCTGCCCAAGATTGCATCGTTCTCCATTGCAGCGAACATAAGTGGTCCTGGCGCTTCTAAAGTCTCTCCATCGTCGCTTGGGCCCCATGAATTCGAATAGATATCGATGTCTTGACGCTCATGAGAGAGTGCGGAAGATTCTCGAGTATCTGTCGTACTGCAGGAGATGAGTTGCAACCCCGCTAACCCAGCTCGAGGCGCAGAGCCACTTACTCCAATGTTGTTATCTCCAACGCCGGCAGCAACGCCAGCGGATGCAGTTCCATGTGCATTATTTGAGGATGGCGAGGGGTTTCCATCGTTTCCACAAAAGTCGTAATCAAGGGTAGACTCGTAATAATTATCTAAATCCGGATGAGTCCAGTCAAGCCCATCGTCGACGATGCCGATAACTATGCCATTGCCTCTATACGTGTTCCAAGCACCGGTGATATTGACATCTTCTCCGCTCGCGCCTCCAGTCTGTCCAGTATTTTGGAGATGCCATTGGTCGGAAAACTTCGGGTCGTTTGGAATCCAGCGTGGCGGCATTATTTTCTCAACAAGCGGATATGCCGCATCAATTTCTCCATTCTCAATCAGAGTCGAAAACTCATCAGCAGCAGTTGAAGGATCAGTATCAACAATCCAAGCCCCGGGCAATTCTTTTGATTCAATTCCGTTGAAATGTAATGCAATGACGACCCATTGCTGTGCAGATTCTAACTCGGAATCAGAATACATTGAAAGGTCACTCTTGTGGGCAATAGCGGCCCTTAGAAGGGATGAATAGGAGTCGATGATACTGTTTTCAGTATGTGTGTCGGATACAGATTCTACTTGTAATGAGCTGTTTGCACTTACCGCCGGTGCGAGCACCGAACATACCAAAATGAACAGTATGAAGGGGGTGCGCATACTTTGTTGTCGGGCAGAGTCCATATTAGCACTACCTCTTTCAAGTGAGCATTTGACCAGATAACCTCGAAGCGAGAGATTGTAACGATTCATTCTTTTCTTGGAGTGAACGGATATAGCGCGGAATGGTATGGTTTGATTGGGCCAGGTCGTCGAGCGAACCGACCCATTCAAGTGATTCCCTAGGGCGTTTCAGCGATGCTGAATCCGAGGAATAAACGTTCCACACTGAGCAACCGTCTCCATCTTCTGAAGCTGTCTGTAAGCACCATTGTTGCGGTAATGGAGAACATCCACATTTCAAGGAGTGACGCTCAGTAAAGCGAACAAGACAATCATTTTCGATGTAGTTCACCCCCATTTCATCAAGAGCATGCCGAGATTGTTCATCCTCTGCACCCAATTGAAACCAAACCAGTGGAAAGACGTCACGTTGGAAACGGATGATGAGATTTCGAACAACAGCCCGAGCGCGTTCTGGTGCTAGAAATAAGACGACGACTTTTGGGATTACGCCTTCATCTAACCCAGGTCGAATTGGGAATCCTTGGATTGTAGCCCCTCCGTCTCTGGGATGAATTGGTGCTACAGCCCAATCTCGGGCCTTGAGTTCCGCAACAGCAGTATGGGCTGGCCTCTCTGAATTAAGTCCGGCTCCGTAAATGTGTATCACATCGGTGCTGTCCAGAATCGATTTGAGTTGAACAATGTCTTGCTCGTCTCGTGAATCCATATCTTCAATTAATCCATTCACCTTATGAAAACTTGTACAAGCATGACATCCCGTGCGCATCCATCTGCATGTTTGAAGTTACAGAACCCCCAGCATACTTCATGGCCGAGTTAAAACGCCCTCCACATGACCGAGGTCATGAGTTGTGGACTGCGGAGGATGGCCCTTCACGCCTTCTTCTTTCAAGCATCGACCGCTGGGTCAGCGCCTTGCTTGCAGATGACGGAATCAGCATGCCTTTCATGGGCGGCTCTCAGTCGATAGAAGCTACAATTTACTCTCGCGCTGATGGCATTATTGTAGGAACGGCAGCCGTTGACCATATGTTGCAAATTTGGGCTCCTTCCCTGCGGATTTCATGGATGGCAGGAGATGGTAAAAAAGTATCAAAGGATGATGAAATAGCCATCCTTACCGGAGATCGAGAGACACTTCTCGCCATGGAGCGCAGTATCTTGAACATGCTTGGGCAACTTTCGGGCATTGCTACAGAAGCAAGGCGATGGGCAGCTCGTGCCCCAGGGCAAATAGCATGTACTCGAAAAACTGTATGGGGACTGCTCGATAAATGGGCCGTTCATCTCGGAGGAGGATTAACACATCGTCTTCATCGCGAAGATGCTAAGATGTTGAAAGAAAACGATCTTGCCTCAATGCATGATGACCTTGACACACATGCAAGTCGTATCGTCAAGTTCCTGCAAGATGTAACGCAAGAAGGCTGTGGAGCGTTCCTTGAAATAGAGGTTCGTGAAGAAAAAGAAGCCATTATGGCAGCTGCTGCCTGGTCGCAGCGCGATGATGAACATTTACCCCCGCTCGTAATCATGCTGGACAATTTTGGGCCTGAACGAAGTAAAGACACTGTTGCCCAGCTAGTGGAAATGAACTTGAGGGACCAAATCTGTCTTGAAGCAAGCGGCGGTATCGTGTTTGAACAATTGGATGAGTGGCATGAAAGCGGAATGGACGTTCTTTCGACGAGCGCAGTCAATCGAGGCGTACCTCCGCTCGATATTTCGATGATTGTCGGCGGCGCTTGAGGAGATACCATGAGCGAAATCGCTGCTGACCCTTCTCACCCCCGCTATCAGTCTTTATTGATGCGTCATAGGCTAGAGGTAGCCGAGGAAAAAGGGATGCTTGCTGGAAGTGCTTTGATTGCGCATGGCAGAGGGGAAGCTTTTGATTATCTGCTAGGAGAACAAACAATCCCCAGTGCACTTGCAGCTACTCAACAGGCGCTCGCTCTTCTTTGCTCAGCCACCCACCCTGTGATTAGCGTGAACGGTAACGTCGTTGCACTTGCAGGAAAAGAAATTTTGCACCTGGCTCAGAAACTCAACTGTCCGGTTGAAATCAATATTTTCTATCGTACTCCTGAGCGCATGAAGGCATTACTTCAACACCTTAATGAAATTAAACAACAAGAAGCAATCGATGTGGAAATTCTTGGTGCTAAGCCGAATGCTCGCATTCCAGGATTAGAAGGGCCACGGGCGAATTGTACTAAGGAAGGCATTTTGGATTCTGATGTCATTCTCGTCCCTCTCGAAGATGGCGACCGATGTGAGGCATTGGTCTCAATGGGAAAGACCGTTCTTGTAATCGATTTGAACCCACTTTCTCGAACAGCCCAAATGGCCTCAGTGACAATGGTGGATGAATTAAGCAGAGTCATCGTAAATATGAACGCACATCTTGATTCAGGTCAACAGGTTGTTGAGAACAAAAAATATAGTAACAACGAAACAATACAGCGGGCTTTGCAACATATTGCTGCCTATCTCCAGTCGTAAGTTCGATTATGTCTAATTTTGGCCATTTTATGCATTTTACCGGCAAATACTTTTTATTTAGGTTTACACATTTTATATCGAGATGAGTGAAACCCCGAAAACCAATCCCAAGAAAAACACTTTTGGAGCATCCATTTCTTTCGATCTAGAAAAAGCCCCAGAGCCAAAGCGACGGGACAAAAAGAACACTGAAGATTCAGCCATCGAAACGACGAGTAACGAACCTCTGCCGATTGCCGAAGTTGACTGCCCGGGTTGTGGTAACACTCTTTCAGAAGCGGAATGGCTTGACGCATTAGTTGGCTTTGTGTCAGGGGTAAGGGATTTTGAAATTGGTAATCCCGTTCGAGCCCGTATTGTTCAAACGCTTAGAAATACGGTTACAAACATGGATACTCCACATCCGAGAGATGTTTGGGAAGTGAGCATTGTAGCGCGCCTTATGAGCGAAATTGAACGAATAGTACAGGCTGAGATTCTTCGGTATTCAAACGATGAGTCGGAGCAAAAATTTTCTATCATCGAAGTCCAAGAGATGCTCCAAGCCAATGAAGCCGAAGTAAGGTCATCAATGGCTATCGAGATTTGGGAAGATGTCGTCATACAGGTTCAAACAGCTCTTGAACCAAAACTTCGAAAACAAATCGAAAGTGAACTCTGGACCGAATTTGAAGCGGAACTCCAACGGAGACAGGATGTTTAGAATCGTTCTTTCAGTTTAACAGCAAGACGTGCTGCAATACTTTCACCAACATCTGAACATGATGCATCTCCCCCGAGGTCGTAAGTGAGCCCTTTTCCGTCACGCAAATGGTCCGCAACACTGTTGTCGATGAGTGTGCCGATTTGAGTCAAGTCATCATTGTTATTTTTGCGACCCAACCAATTCATCATCAGTTGAATCGAATTGATACTAGCAATTGGATTGACGACGTTCAGGCCAGCGTATTTTGGCGCAGAGCCGTGAACCGGCTCAAAGAATGCATTTTTGTCACCAATATTTCCAGATGCTGCCATACCCATTCCACCTTGGAGTACCGCACCGAGGTCGGTGGCAATATCGCCAAACATGTTTGAAGTAACGACAACGTCATAACTTTCAGGGCTTCGAGTGAGCCACTGGGTGAAAGCGTCAATAAACCCGTAGTCAAGTTCAGTGCCTGGATATTCACGGGAGACTTTGTCAAATGTGCGTCGGAATAATTGGCATCCACGGGTGACGTTTGACTTGTCAATGCATGAAACTCGCTTCACTCCATCAACCGGCGCTCCATTTCGGGTTTCCGCAATTTCGAAACCCATACGAATGAGGCGCGCACTGCCATGTTCAGAAATGGGGCGGGGGTCGTAAGCAACTTCTCCGCTAAGTCCCGGGAAGGTCATTTCTGGAGGTTCGTAAGGCGGCCGACCCATAGCTCGGTCCGCACTTCGGCGTAGCAGTGAATGATACAATCCTTCAGTATTTTCTCGCAAAATGGTCATGTCCACCATTCCGGGTTCCCAAATCTGAGTAAATTTCCCGTGGACTTTGTGTGGCACCCCTTCATAGAGTTTGATTGGTCGAAGATTTGCATACAAATCAAGTCCGCTACGGAGGCCGAGAATAACTGAGCCGCCGGCAAGGTCTCCATTTGGAAGAAAAGCACCAGGGTGGCCTATTGCTCCGAGATACAGCGCATCTGCTTCATCCCGGCAAAATTCGAATGAACCTTCAGCCCACTCCTCTCCGGTTTCGACATATTGTTGGCCACCGCATTTGATGACCGTTTGCTCAAACCCGATGTTCGTGTGTTGTTCTATTGTGTCGAGTATTCGTTGCGCCTCAAGTGCCACTTCTCGACCAGTTCCATCGCCCGGTAAGATTCCAATCCGATAGTCTGCCATGTTTTTTCGCAAGAGTAACCCCTACATGAACGCGCCCCCTTTCAGAAAAGGAGAGTTCGTTTCGATACCTTCTGAAATCAACCCACGGTATCACTTCAAGGTCAATGACCTGTGGAGAGGGGTATTCACAGAATACGAGGAGGTGCCTTTCGTTTCTGCACCGGAACTCGAGGTCCCTTCTTGAAGAGAGGTTTCATAGGCCGTCATCAAGGAGAGTCGTTAACATGAGCGACAAACAAAACAAGGTTTCAGAGGAACAGATTCCTGTCGATCAAATGCCCGAAGAAGTTCAGCGTCTCGCTGAAGTCATGAACGGCATCAATCCAGATTGGCAACTTGGGAAATGGTTATCTGAGCAAGCCAATATGTCTCTTGAGCTTATTTCATCCGACCTCGCTCGAGAAAAGAGAGTTATCGAACAACGATTACACCGTCTTCAAGCACTTGGCCGCCGTATAGAAATACATGAAGGGCAAGGTGAAGATCCTTTCCAGCGAAATATATTCGACTGTTTCGACCTTAATGTCGATCCGAGTTTGAATGGACTTGGGAGGCGAACTGCAGAAAGTGAGGACAGCATTGATGGTGCAAGTAATATGGAAGTCGCCCTTCATCCTGCAAATAATTTCATTGAATTGCTTCCCGATGAAGAAAGCGACGATCCCCTTCTTGCTGTCGTTTGCCAAATGCTTCTCATCCATGTTGAAACCGAGATTTCCAAAGGGGAGCCTTGCTCTACACTTGATTCAATTTTCAAACATCTCAACTCTAGCGGGATTAGTCACGAAGAAATCGATGAAGGCTTAGACCATTTATTGATGAACGGCACACTCATTGAAATTGATGACGACTGTTTTGTTCCAGCCAACTGATTCCGGTATGTTGACAGGAAAACACATGTTGGGATTATTATGGCGACCAAAAAAGAGGGTGCAAAGCGTCTTCTCGATACTTTGGATTCAACCGATAAATTACGCACACGCCTCGGTTTTGCATTGGGGCAAGGATTGGTGTTGAGCCTCTTCATCGGATACTTTACCGACGAGTGGCGTTTCGGCTTTGCAGCACTCCTTGTGTTTGGTCTTTTGATACAATTTGCATTTGAACGTATGAAGAACAGCATCGAAGCGAGCCGTCTCGAAGCCCTCTCTCAGCTGGGTTGGAAAGAAGACACCCTTTCTGATGAAGAGTATAGGACACGTATAACGAAAATTCTGAACGGATGAGGGTCAAGAATGGAAGACCCGGGCTCTTATTTTCTTCAGCAATACAAACTCGAGGTTTCGAAGAAAAGTCGCCACCGCCGAATGCTTCTCATCTTGGTATTCTCAAGCCTTGCCATCGGTTTTACAGGTTGGCTCACCAAGAGCGTGACTCTTTCAAGTGTCCTTTTTTTTGAATTCCTGATTCTTTTGCTCAGTTTTTCCTCCGTCTTTTCTTTCCACCGGAAAGCGATTGAGCGCCAAGAAACACTCTTCATGATGCTTGAAGTTGATCCGGCTCTTCTCGAAAACTCCGACAGAATGCATGTTGCCCTTGAAGCGGTGAAAGCAGGCAACATTCAATCGATTCAAGTCTCCAAAACCCAACGAAGAGGCAGGGGTTCAGACGAGAAGGGTTTCACTTCTGGTCAGATTGATTCACCACTGGATGCAACAAAAACTCGTCGCGATTCCTCTGTTTCAGAACCTCTTTATGAAGGATTAGAAGATAATTTACGCCCTTCTGAGTTACTGGTGAATGAAGCCAACCTCCAATACCAGCACCGAGCAAACCAGTTATGGCAAGATGCAGAATCAAAAGATACCGACTTAATTGAAGCAGGAGTCGAACGACTTGGGGACCTGGTCAAAACCGACTGGTTTGAAAAGAATGCGAAGCAAGGCGCAGTTCAGGAATTGATGGATTCTCAGAAGCCTGATGAAGAATTTTGAGGCAACCCCAATAACTACGACTGCCTCGGGTAATTCATGATGACCAATGCTATCTTGGTTGCCGGTGGGCATGGTAGCCGATTGTATCCTTTTACAAAGTATACTCAAAAGACGCTCCTTCCGTTGTATGACCGTCCGGTGATTGATTTTGCACTTGCAACAATCCGACGGGCGGGCGTAAAAAACATCACCATCATTTCAAACGAATTCATCGGGCAAATAGCTCAGCATGTTGGCGGTGGTTTTGAGGGTGAAAAAATACATTATGTTCTTGAAGAAGAGCCACAGGGTGTTGGGCATGCACTCAATCTCGCTCGTCCTTACAACCAAGATTGTCGCCTGTTAGTCTATTTTTCAGATAATATTACTACGCTTGAATTGACTGACGAAGTCTCTCGATTCAATACGACTGAGAAAAACCCCGGATGTGTTTTACTCGCTCGCGAAGAACAACACCCTGAAGCATTCGGGGTGGCAGTTCTCGATGACGAGGGTAATGTGTGTGACATCGTTGAAAAGCCGGAAAACCCCCCTTCTAATTTGGCAATCGGAGGCATTTATCTGTTTGATGAAAACTTTTGGCCTTATTTAGATTCGGCAAGAGCGCAACAAGGCGATAAATTTTCAATTTCTGACATCACACGACAATACGTTCAACTTGGAAAAGCGAAGTTGCTTTCAGTTGGTGAAGAAACCTGGGTTGATTGCGGGACTCCAGAAACTCTCCTTCTTGCATCACAAATGGTGAGGGATGGAAAGTTGAATCCGAAACCATTCCGAGAGTCTTTGCAGTAAAATCAATACTTAGGAGCACCTCCCTCGGGACATGAAGGTCGGAATAATCGGCGCGGGGATGGTCGGCGGGGCTATCGAGACTTGCTTTGCTGATGCGCATGAATTGTTTGTTCACGACCCTGCTCGAGGAACACAGCTCTCTGATGTCACCGACCATGTCAATTTCGCATACATTGCTGTCCCAACCCCTCCGCATCCTGAAACGGGAGCGTGTGATACACGTATTGTTGAAGGCGTTCTTGATGAACTACCAGATGGCTTCACAGCGGTCATCAAAAGTTCAGTTGTTCCAGGGACGACTCAATCTTATCATGAAAGATATCCACATCTTAAGATTGCGTATTCTCCTGAGTTTTTGGTTGAGCGTCGACGTCTCGAAGATTTCGCAAACCAAGATTTGCTCGTATGCGGCACCCATCATACTGATGTTGCCGAACTTGTCTTTACTCAACATAAGGAAGCAGGTGTTCTCCGTCGCGAAAATCTCTTCCATGTCACACCCACCCAGGCTGAATTGGTGAAATATACCAAAAATACATTCTATGCGATGAAGGTAATTTTTGCGAACCAAATGTATGACATCTGCCAAGGAATGGGAGAGGATTGGTATACGATTCGAGAGATGATTACCGCAGAGCAAGCACAACCGATCGGCCCCTCGCATTTGGACCCAATCTTCGGGCTCAATCGAGGCTTTGGAGGGAAATGTCTTCCCAAAGATTCGATGGCTCTTGGCGTATTGGCAGACTCGATGGATTGCAAATACGAGTTCATGGATGCCATTCAAGTGGACAATGCAAAACTACGGGGAGTCCTTACCGGAAAACCAAGCGACGTCACTACCAACGATGATTAAAGGAGGGGCATTCAATGAAGCGGCCTAAAGTTGCTGAAGTCCTTCCAAGGGGTACATTACAAAGGTTCGGAATAGCCGGAGGTTTCAACACTTTTATTTTCTGGATCGTTTGGGAAATTCTTCGCTCAACTTTTCTTCTCGAGGCATTGAATGAAACAGCAATGTGGTCCATCTCATGGGCTTTTTCAAGTGTTATTGCCCATTTTGTCCATCGTATATTCACGTTTGATGGTAGAAAAAATGTCAAGAATACTATCCTTGGCGCGCTTTCTGTTTATGCCTTTGGAATGGCGGGATCAACTCTGTCTTATGACGCACTTCTTACCCTCTCAGACGCCCCCATCCGTCTCCTCTTCCTCATTAACATGCTCTGCTGGGGACTGTTTACATGGGCGGCCATGCGATGGATTGTATTCGGCTACACTTCGGAAGAGGAATGAATCATACCGCATGGGTTTCCATGAGGGAAAGCGGAATTATTTCGAGCGCTTTTTGGTGTGTCGACTCCATATCGAGTGGACAGGCAGTTCCTGCATTGACTGCATCAAGCCAGGTTCGAGCGCAAACACACCACGAATCTCCAGGTTTCAATCCAGGAAATCCGTGAGCAGGCATTGGCGTAATCAAATCGTTTCCTCTTGCCAGAGCAAAGTTAAGAAAATCTTCCGTCACAACACAACAGACGGTGTGTGAGCCACGGTCATTGGAGTCGGTGTTGCATTTTCCGTCACGGTACCAGCCTGTCATCGGGTCGCATGAGCAAGAATCGAGAGGCTTTCCGAGTACGTTGAGGCTTGCATCCATGTTGTAAGCAAGCACCCCCCTCGCTTCAAGTCTTGCTTCTCTCAAGTTCAGAAAAACCAATTCGGAGAATTTTGTGAGGTCGCAAAATCTCACTTGTTTTACCGGGAATCAGCGTGGGGTTCTAAGCCTAAGACAACAGCGGAAGAAGCAATGCTACCAGATACAGTACACAAACTTCCCCGAGAAGAGCGATTTGCTTATGCTCGCCTCCTTGCTTATATGGCACGAGTTGATAATGAATTAACCGTTGATGAGATGGCAATGTTCGAACAACGACTTGGAACAGCCCTTCTTTCTCCAGCACAGCGGAAAATAATCCGTAATGCTTTGAAAACACCGCCTTCTTTGGAAGAATGCCTCGACGGCATGAGTGAAGAAGCAGGACGCCTCGCACTACGCGACGCAACGTTGATGGCTGCTGCAGATGGTACAGTTGACGACGATGAAAGAGATGTGTTGAATGACATCGTCGAGCATTTCGGTCTCGCTGATGGCTCAGTCCAACGTTTGTTAAAATGGACATCAAAAGGCTATCTTTGGATGCAAGAAGGATACGATATCCTCAATGAGATCTCGGAGTGAAGTCCGGTGTATCTCGACCTTGCAGTCGACTTTGCTCAAGAGGATGTTAAGGGCTATGCAGAAATCATGGTCATCGTCGCTTCGGCAGATGGCACCCTTGTTAAGGAAGAACTCGCAATTATTGAAGCGCTCATGGGCCGATGTATGATGCATCCTGAAATGCGGGTCGATGTTCGTAATTTACTTGAAAAACCCCCTTCACTCGAACTGGTTCTCTCAAAATTGAACCCAGTCGTGCTGAAGATTGCTCTTCGAGATGCAATACTCGTTGCAGCGGTTGATGGAGAATACGATTCATCTGAAATTTCGGCCATCAAAACCATCGCCAAAGCTGCCGGCGTTCAGGAGAAAGAACTCTCATCGCTTTTCGAATGGGTGAAAACAGGCTGGGAATGGCATAATGAGAGTTTTGAGTTCCTCGGACTCGTTTGAAAAACCTCGATTTTTGCTATTTTTCAAATCCCTGATTCAAGGGTCACATTCAAACCGGAAAAGCCAGCCCGCTGGTTTAGGTGGGGACCATGCAGAGCGGAGTAAGTGGATGGTATGCGAGACTGGACCGATGTCTAGAAAATCGTACTGAGCAAATTCATATTTGGCTTGCTGCGTGGGAACAATCTCTTCTTGTCCACCAACCGATTGCAGCCCTCCTCCCCGAAGATTGGCCTACCTTGCCTGCAAATCTGTTAACCGACCCGGGCCATGTTCTCGACCATCTTCTTGCTCGTCACGACGCCGAAGAAGACGGCCGTTCGCCGCGCGGCGCACACCCGACTCCACCTCGACTGGCAGACGCCGTTATTGCTTCTGAATTACTTGAAAGTTTGACGCGACCAAAGACGCCTCCTCAAACCTCTTCGATGCATTTGAGCAACCTCCCGCCAGGGTTCCGCCAACATCTCGAAAAACTAAATCTGCCACAGCATGTTCAAGAAACGGAGGTAGATGATGAATCTGAGTTTGAACGCGTTGAACTTGGCTTGCGAACTCTCAGCGGTATCCCTCTCCCAGTAGCAGACACATCTTGCGGCGGTGGAATCTTCCATGCTCGCTTGATTCGCCGCCATGCGGAAAATCACTCGGACAGCACTGCAGAGAAAAAAATCGCCGACACAACATCTCTTCTCTCGTCGTTTCAATTACTCGACAATGATGAATTAGTTGTTGCGTCAACTCGTCAACGCCTGCTGCTTGAATGCATTCGTTTCGACTTAGTGAGTCTCAAGTCGAACAAGCCTGGCTGCTTGCCACGAAAGACAGCAGAAAAGTTACTTGAAAAAGCGGTTCAACAGGGTGACACCTTACAAGGTGGTTGGCCCTGGTCCAATGCTCCACACCTTATCGTCACCAATCCTCCTTGGCTGAGAATTAAAGATCGATTCCGTGGCATGGAAGAAGGCAGCAAACTTCGCCGAGAACTCGGTGAACAACTTCGAGGACTTACCGATAATGGTCTTCCGCGATTCTCCACAATGCGAGGCAATGTCAACCTCTACCGCTTGTTCATCGAACGCGGTTTGCAAATTCTCGAGCAAGGCGGTCGCCTTCGATTGATCGCACCGGACAGTATTCTCCGAGAACAATCCTCCCACCCACTTCGCCAACTTCTTGTCGAGAGTCACGGTTGGAGTGATATTTGGGCTATTGAAGAAGCAAACCATTTGTTCCCTGGTATGACGCAAGGTGTTGCAGTTCTCGGAATTACAGCAAAACAACCTACTGAAAACTTGGTCATTCACGGGCCAATCAGTCGTGCTGACTTACGCCGTGACCTGAAAGGCCTTTCCAACCGAGTTCCTTCTTTTGAGATGGAAACAGAACGTTGGGTTGCTTGGGCAAAAGATACTTGGGCAATCCCCCGCCTCCCCCGTGACCGAATTGAACGCAAGCAAACATTGCAAATACTCGATCGTCTCGCCCGCCTTCCTCGAATGGGCGAGCAACAACATGCTATTGCTACAAACGGCCATACCATACGAGTTCGTGTTGGTGAGATTGATCAAACCGCTCACTCCAAGTCGATTGAAACATGGGTCAAAGGCCGAGGTTCACGCCCCTTTATTCGCGGCGTCCACTTTTCCGAAGACGAAGATGGAAATGTCTTTGTTCGCCATCCAGCTTTCCGCACAGACATTCCTTCTCGAGCGAATGAGCGACAACTCGCAATGTGGTGTGGCAGTTCAGACTCCAAATACGGGCCTCGTCTTGCTTGCCAAGCTATCGTCAATGCTCACCAAGAACGCCGCCTTCGCTGGGCAGTCATACCTTCGGGATGCGTACTTGGAAACAGCGTGAATCATATCGAATTGCATGAAGACATCCAAGAGCGACTCATCGGAAG
This sequence comes from Candidatus Poseidoniaceae archaeon, assembly GCA_949372875.1. GTDB lineage: Archaea > Thermoplasmatota > Poseidoniia > Poseidoniales > Poseidoniaceae > MGIIa-L1. The sequence continues at coordinate 80,418 of CASIAW010000002.1, read as the reverse complement.
TCATGGCACACTCGAGAAAGCCCTCCACTGGATGTGTGGATTGTTGAATGCGAAGGATTTGGATGAATGGGCCCGTGCATGGTCTGCCAATAACAACGTCAATAATTACGAATTGGAAATGCTACCAGTTGAAGTTTCCTCTGAAATACCGGAATTGATGCTCTCAGTTCGGTAATCGAGCAATCTTGGCCGTTCATCTGTCAGTATTGCAATCTCTCAAGTCGGCATTTATGTTCAACATCATTTATTACTGATAAGCCACTGCAAGGACCGTTAGCGATTTTTCGTGGTGAGGCATATGGGGATTCATCCAAAAATCGGCATAACAGGTTTACCCCGTAGCGGTAAATCTGCAGTTATGGAAAAAGTCCTTGAGATGTTGAAAGACGAACGCACCCGCGAAATTCAAATGCGCGGGAGTTTGACTGAAGCACCCATCATCGGGGGAATGAGGACAGAACCTATTCTTGATGGAAGTGAGCGTTTAGGTTACAGTGTTTTCAATATCGTTACAGGCGAGAATGCTATCATGGCTCACAAAAACATTGATTCTCGGCTCCGAGTGTTGGGTTATGGCATTGATACTGAAGCATTGGAGAGAATTGCAATCCCTGCCATTGAATATGCACGCGATGAATGCGAAGTACTGGTTATTGATGAAATTGGCAAATTCGCTGTCGAAAGCGAAGCATTCGTGAATTGTGTTCGAAGTGCTTTGGAAGTTGACAAACCGACTCTATTGACACTCCACAAAAAGAGCCGACATCCGTTGTTACAAGATATTCGCCGCCGAGATGATGGACGTATTCTTGAAGTCACGCCAGTCAATCGGGCGCTGTTGCCTTACAAGATTCATAAACTGATGAGAGAAACGTACTGAACGGCTTGTCTGCCCGTTGGGTTCATTGCTCAGTTCCTTTACGCATGTCTATGAGCACACCTTCTAATTCTGCATCGACGCTTTTGCTCGGTACTGGTTTAGGTTGTTTTCTCATCACTGGACTGGGTCTCGTTCAAGACAGAATGAGTCTTGATTCAGTGAGCATTGGCTGGGTATTCCCAATTACCGGAGTTCTCCTCATCCTTCTTTCAAAGTCCCTTCTTTCTGGTGCCGGCCCTCTTTCAAAGGCATTTCCAGATGAAGCTGACGAGACGATGGTCGAACGGGTACGAAGTGAAATCGAATCAAGTGTGAAAGACTCCAGCGTTGGTTCTGCTTGGGCAGAACTCGAAGCGTCTGTATTGGAATCAGAATTGAGTGAAGAATAGGTATATTCACTCTTCCGCAGATTCAAGAGCGTAAACTCTGCCTTTGTTTTTGATATGAATCGTCAACCCAATACTTGCCATAGCGCCTGGAATCCATCCAAACCATAAGGATGCAAGGAACGGTATGTTCCAAGAGAATGGGAGCAGTGCACATGCGATGGTGATGAAAACGAGTGGATAGAGGACAAAGGTTTGAGAAGGAGATGGAACATCTTTCTCAACAAACCATGGTACGGTTGAAGACCAAGGTAGCGCAAGCCAAATTGCAGGAATTAAAAACAAGGCAAACGGAGTGAACAAACACATGATCACTGGTGCAAAGACCAGTGTCATTTTCATCCACCAGACTTCAGGCCGAGGTGCAGCATCAAATCCAAGCGCTGGCAAGAATTGAACAAGCATCATTCCTGAAACGGTGACAGAAGCAATCCAAACACCATACACATATGGCCCCAGTTCAGGCCCGAAGATGCCGAGTTGGTCAAGATGGATAGGGGTTAAAACAAGAATGAGAATGGCCATTAATGCTGCGAGTAAGAGCATTCCTAAACTACGTCCTTCTCCGTGATTGAGTTCGGATTCAATACGTACTGCAGGCTGGATGATGACGGCTAAAGAAACTCCAACGTGAAGAAGCAGTATGAGGGGTAAAAAGAAACCAAGTTCAGGGATTTGTTCAATCCAATTTCGTTCAACTTCTAATGCTCTAGTTAACCATGCCATCGTTAGCACGGCCAAGATGAGTGTTTTCAACCGCGCCCTACTGGCAAGCTTTTGGAAATTATCACCTGCAAAAAAGAGTGTTGACACTGCAAATAATTCACCGCTAAACATCATTAAAGATGCCAATAAGAGAAGTGGAATAAGCGAACTCCATTGAGGTATGGCATCGATGGTGTTGGCCGGGAAAGAACTCGGACTGTAGTATGCTGATTCCGGAAACAATAATGTCGATGCAGAGAGCAGCATCAATCCAGTAAACATCATGAGGCGGTTTCGGAAACCTTGCCTCAACTCAACTCGCGTGCTGCCAAGGCTCGGTAAACGCTCTGAAAGTAACACAAACAGAATGACAGTTAGTGCGATTATTTCGGACCCACCGCCTCCTGTAGCAATCAATTTCAGATCCGAGGAGTGATATGTGCCAGCACCAAGGTATTGGGCAACTTCCAGATGACTGAGGTCACGTTGAATCAAAGAGATGCTTCGAGTGATGAGCATGACCACCAATTGCGCAGCAGGTAGCCAGCGAAGCGCAACAAGTGCTTTTTCACCGAATGGAGAGCCCTTTCGTAGCACATATGTTTCAATCGCCTCATAGAAAACCCAAGCGAGGAGTCCAAATACGAACAGCGGCAAAAACCACGGCAACGTATCTCCTATCATGTTTGATGCGGAGGGGACTGAGCCCTTGAGCATGGCGGAAGCAAGATAGACAGGGGGCAAGACCCCCAAGACATGTCCCGCGACCAATGGCAAGAGCAGGACTTGTTACAAGTAGCGCAAGATACGCCTTTAGCCAATCTTGCCCAAAATCTGGGATATGACTTGGATTCTTGGCTTCAATCTGCAACAACCTCCCTGCCCGAGACACTCCGAATTACTCGCTCACGCGATGACATTGATTGGACTGAGTCGCTTTTGCGAGAACTCGGAGGGAAGCCTATTGATTGGGGTCAAGCAGCCTTTGCTTGGCAAATGCCATTCGCAAGAGGTCAAGCACCTGACTCGCGAAGTAAGTATATCCTGAGTCTCCTCCATGATTCAGGAAGGATTACCCGTCAAGAAGCAGCAAGCATGCTGCCCGTTGCTATTCTTGACCCTCAACCTGGCGAACTCATCCTTGACTTGTGTGCAGCACCTGGTTCAAAGGCTACACAAATTGCGGAAGCAATAGCGCCACATGGCGTTGTTGTCGCCAATGAACCCGTATCGGGGAGAGTCAACATGCTTGTCTCAAACCGGGGGCGTCTATCGACTACGAACATGCTCATCAATCAACAAGATGGTCGGCACATCGGCCGAATCCCTCCACCCGGCTATGATAGAATCGTCGCTGACGTTCCGTGTACAGGTTCTGCAACATCTCGGAAGAATCGGAATGTGTGGTGGAAATGGTCTCCGAAAGAAAGTCGGACGTTGTTCCGTTTGCAGGTAGAAATCACCCAAAGAGGTGCTAGCCTGCTTCGACCCGGGGGCACACTTGTCTATTCGACATGCAGTATTGACCCGTGTGAGAATGAAGCAGTCGTTGCCCAACTTTTGCGAACATTGCCGTATTTAGAACTCATTGAAATCGATGAAAACAGACTTCCTGGATTGAAACTTCGCCCAGGACTTACCGATTGGGCTGCACTGGATGAAAAGGCTCAGCCAATCCCAAGAGGCGCTGAAGTTGCTCGAACAACATTCCTTCAACCAGCGCACATGAGTCCAGCAGCACGCCTTCATTGGAACGAGGCACTGGATGAAGAGATTGACGAATCTACCGAGAATCGAATCCAAGCCGAACTTTCGAAATGTCGCCGACTTGTGCACCATGACAACGACACAGGAGGATTTTTTGTAGCTCTTTTACGACACCGGCCTGAAGCAACTCCCGAAGGTATTGCCAAGTCGTTTATTCGGAATCGCAAACCATCGCTTCACTCCGATTGGACTCCACTGGTATTGGACCACCCACACACCAACCGTCATACCATTTATGCAGCGAGTGAAGAAACTATTGAAGAGGCTAAAACAAGGTATGGCGTCAAGGACGAAGGACTGTCTTGGTGGAAACGCGGTAAGCGCCTGAACATTGCTCCAAAGATGGTAGAAGAGAGGATTTTCAATCAGAAATGCCCGAATAAGCGGGGCAATCTCTGGCCCGAAGGAACCTTCCATCCACTCAAATTAATTCATGTAGGTTTACCGGCCTTTACCAAAAAACGAGATGCTTGGCGTTCTCGCCAAGAAGCAGTACCCGCTCTTCAGTCTTTGATTACTGAATCAAAACATGCCATTTCTCCAGACACATTGCGCCGTTTACTGAAGGGATGGGCTCCAATGGTCGAAGACTATAATTCGGAATATGAGCCTCTTGAAGTGGACGGCCCCCTCTTGCTTTCATGCCAACTGCCGAGTGGAGAAAACCTCATTTCAGCATGGGCAGGAGCACGCTTGACGTTGATGCTTGATGAGAAAGCGAGAGATGTTTTACGACTCAAGCTCGATATGCCATTCCAAGCCGATGATGAGGAGGAGTGAGATATGCGCATCCCTCTCTTTCTCTTTGCCATTCTTTTCTGCATTGTGGCGGCCCCAATGGCATCCCCTGAAGGCGACGAAGCCGTCAATTTAGTTGCCTCAAAACCCCTTCCCGAACAAACTGGCACAGATACGGTTCTCCACGAATATTATCTTCCACAAGAAGGCCCATACGAGTATGAGAATTCACCAGACATGGTTCATCTTTCATGGTGGAAATGGAGTCAAGAGACCAACTCGGATTGGCCTGACGACGATGCATTGTCTCGACTTGGTGAACTGGGTTTAGAAGACGATACGAGATCTTTGTATAATGAACGCCAAGGAGACAATCTCTCGCTTGAAGAAGGCCTCCTTCTTGGCCGGGAAAATTCACTTTCTCAACAGCCGTTATCCTTGAGTGGTACCATCGATATCGTCAGTAATGAGTTGAATCAATGGTCTCTTCGTTTCCCCGTTGAGATGACTCCTGAAGTTAATCTGAGCGACAATACAGTTCTGTATTTTTTTGTAACGGAGGATTTGGCTACAGACCATCACGGCCGTCAAACCACTCATCTTGTTCGTGATATGAAACCTGAAATCGGCTTTTCCAACAAACAAGGCAATGTAACTCAGACCGTCTGGGAAATCCCTTCAGAACATTTGCTCGCAGCTGGTATTGATTTGGAGTCCGACCCCTATGGATGGCACATCACGTTGGCGTTTTTTGGTGAAGTTGAAGGTGATGACACGAATCGTTTGCTTGCAATGTATCATACCTCGTTGCCAACACGCTGGGAAAACAGCAGCGCAGGGCATTTTGCGCTCCCTCTCTTCTTACTCATTTTTGCTAGCGTACTCGCCTCAGGCGCAGTAAACAGTGCCCTCAAACGTGAAAGAGGCATGCCGAAACTGAACGCTGAATGGGTGGAAGGAAAACTTCCAGTTGCTCAATTCCTCTTCCGCTCAGGTGACAAAAACGTCACCCTCAAGTCATGTGAAACCGAACGTCCATGGCAGATTAAAGGAGGTTTCAAAAGCAAACGAATCGCTCCACATTCAGACTTCAAATTCACTTTACGTTTCAAAGAGAAGCACGAGGTAGACTGCCAAATTTCGCTGGGCCTTGAAGTGGAAGAACTTGGAAGTTGGACGCAGTATTTACGCCTCTCAACGCCCAACATTCACCCAACTTTCAAAGAGCAAAATGTTGAAACCTATGAGCAAGAGCAGTGAGTGGTGGACCTGATGGATTTAGATGACACTGACCGAGAACTTTTGGCTGCCATGCTTGAAGACGCACGAATTAGCCAGCGAGCTTTAGCTCGAAAAGTGGGTATTGCTCAAGGAACAGTCCAGAATCGAATCCGGAGAATGGAGGAGGCTGGAATCATCAAAGGCTACAGTATTCTTTTGGATCCTGCACGAATGGGATGGACCATGACCATCATGGCTGGACTTCGTATCATCAAAGGTCGGATGATTGACGTTCAGAAAAAAATCGCTGCCGACCCACGAGTGTTTGCAGTCTACGACGTTACCGGAGAATGGGACTCGATGGTGCTGGCCCGTGTCAAGGACCGTGAAGACCTTGACAATCTCACCAAAACGGTATTCACACTCGATGGCGTTTCACGTTCTTTCACGCATGTTGTGCTCAACACCGTCAAGGAAGACGGAATGCCAAAACCCCCTCTTGAAGAGTAACGTTACTCTTCGTAAGGGTCTTCTTGTTCGATAAAAGGCGATAATTCAACTGACAAACTCTTGAGAGATTCAACGACTCGAGTTTCTGGCTTAAGTGCCTTCAATAATTGATTACGCAACAACTGACACACCTTCACATCGAGGCTTTCCAGTCGTTCAGTGAGTGTTTTTTGTAACCTTCCACCGGTTCGGTCCCAATCCATAAGCAGGCACAAACTTGGGCCGCTATCGCTGCCTCGAATGCCGTATGTTTCATACAAGAATGTGATGAAACGGTCCAACCCCCACCCACGGTTCAGCACTTCCAATGGCCCGATAAAGCCGAGAGATTGCAAGGCGATTCTGTCGCGCTTTCCTTCGATGATAACGGGCCATTGCTGTTCGCGATTCTTTCTTCTTGCTTCGCCCAGTGCCTCACCTGCTACGGCAAACCGTTCTGAGGCATTGCCGCTACCGAGGGGAGAGCGATGCTTTTGATCGCGCATTTATTCTTCCTCCAAATAAGGTTCAAGCAAGGAACTCAACTTCTGTAAGGAGACATTCTCAATACGTATTTTCTTTGTCCTCGAAGTTGCTCCACTCACGATTTTCAGTTGGTCTTTCGAGATTTGAAGCGTTGTTGATAGGACATGCAATACAGCGTTATTGGCCTTACCTTTCTGAGCCTCAGCACGTACCGCAACAGTGAGTCGCCCTCTCCATGTATTGATTCCAACGACTCCTTGCCTCTTGGCTCCTGGTTGAACTTCAACTTCGAGCATGATTGCGCCATCGAGTGTTGATTGGACGCAGGATTGGAGGGTCATCAAGAAATTTAATGTGTGGAAGTTTATCAACCTGCATGCTTTTTATTATTCACAAAGGTCAAGCAAATCTCGAAAAGCAGAACTCCGCATATATAAGACAAAAACGAGTTCTTAAAAGTCAGTAAAATGAGGGCTGTTTTCAAACACACAGCACCTCGTATTCTGCAAGGGTTTAAGGCTGGTATCATCGGCCCATGAATTGAGGATATTCCATGCCTGCTGAGGACACTGTTTTCAACGTCGTTTATGACAAGTATATGTTTTGGAGCGTAATCGTCGGGCTCCTGACGTTCGGATGGATGTTTATCGCTATGCTGCGCTACCGCGACGGTGTTGAACCGGTTGAGAACATGGAAAAATACCACATTGAAGTGGGGTCATTTCCAGTCGATAGCCACAATACGAAACTCGAAATCGCCTTCTACGTGCTGCCAACAATCCTCGTTGTTTGGCTAACAATGATTGCTTTGGCATCCAACACAGCAGTTTGGACCATTCCATCCGATGAAGATACATTCAATGTTGATGTTATTGGAAAGCAATGGTTTTGGGAATTCCACTACCAAGATGACCTTACTTGGGAAGATGACCCAAGAGTCTCACATGTCGATGTTAACTGGACAGGCGGCATGCTGATGGTCCATACACACGGCTCCGAGGCGACCAATGTAACCGTTCAAGTCGACGGTGTAGAAACGGATTACTCGATTGATCTCGCAGCTGAGATGCTTACAGTATCGGGCATTTATTTCGACAAGGGCCTGCACAGCGTTATCACTGCATACGATGCTGAAGATAATTTACTTCACACCTGGGAGCATTTACCGGTTGGCGCAGTACTTACAACAGCAGGTGGTCAACACTTGATTATTCCATGTGATGAAAGTTCGACACTCGACCTCCACTCCAGGCCACACGATTATTCTAATCCGGCTTATGTCGGCGTTCAACACGCTTTCTGGTTGCCAGAATGGGGTGTTAAAGAAGACCTTGTCCCAGGGCTAGAATCTGGAACAGTGATTACATTCTTCCCTGACGACGACGGCACATTCCCAATCCGTTGCGCAGAATATTGTGGTCTTGACCATTCGAAGATGATTGGTAACATCGACATCGTTGCCAGAGATGGCGAGACATGCGACACGGACACAGGCATTCAAAAAACCGATTCAGGTGACAATGAGGGTAACTCGGGAGGCGGATACTGATGCAGAAGCGATTCACACTCCTCGCTTTGGTTCTGCTGATGCTCGTCGCAGCACCTCAGTTTGAAGCAATTCCAACTGGAATTGGTAGTATAGGAGACAATGGATGCAGTTGTCACGGTGGAGCAGCCGTAGATACTCAAGTCATTGTTTCAGGTTTACCAGATTCGTTCAACGCCAGTGAAACGTATGCTTTTACCGTCACAGTCCAAAATGATGTGATGGAACTTAACAACGGCGGAGTCACAGAAGATGACGGCACTGGCTGGAACGGCCACGCCGGTGGTTTCAGAATCCTTTCTACAGGTGGCATGGTTACAACCGTTGATGCAACATTAAGTCAGGAGATGGACGGTGGTCTTACGCATACTGCGGAAGGGAATTCGGTTCGTACGTGGGATTTTGAATGGATTGCACCTGCTGATGATTCCAAAGTTGTCGAATTTACCATTTACGGAAATGCCGTGAACGGTGGAGATGGTTCTGGAGGAGATTACTGGAATCAAGCCGATTTGATTATCCCTGGCTTGAATGCTGGCGATGTTGGGCCAACTGCACGCGCACTTGTTGTTCTTCTCACAGCCATCGGCCTTGCGCTCGGAATGATTCTGCTCGGCGTTATGTGGGTCTTCTACACCCGCTCTCCTGAGACCTTTACGATCTCTAATTTCTGGGCTTATCTCAAACCATGGCTCACCACAACCGATCACAAAGAAGTCGGTATTCTCTACTTCTTGTATGGATTTATCTTCTTCCTCGTTGGAGGTTTCCTCGCACTGCTGTTCCGTATACAACTGGCATTACCTGAGAACTCCTTCTTGACAGAAACAGAATACAATTCTTTCTTCACTCTTCACGGAACCACCATGATTTTCTTAGCCGCAATGCCAATGATTGCCGGCTTCATGAACTATGTTCTGCCGTTGCAAATCGGAGCCAAAGATTTGGCATTCCCTCGAATTAACGCAATGGGCCTTTGGCTCCTTGTCTTCTCGAGTCCTCTGATTTACACTGGAATCTGGTCCGGTGAAGGTGCAGACATCACGTGGGTTATGTATCCTCCATATTCCTCTCTTACTGAAGGAAGCCTCGGTGCTGAAATGGCTCAATACGGTTCCAACCCAGGTACGACTGCTTTCCTTTCTGGAATGCTCATGCTCGGTGCCTCTTCTACACTGGGTGGTGTTAACTTCATCACTACAGTGTTCACAATGCGCGCCCCCGGTGTTGGCTGGATGAAGATGCCTCTGTTCTCTTGGTCGGTCTTCGTCAGCGTTTTCATGCTCTACATGTCGCTACCTGCGTTCATTATCGGCGTTGCTTTCCTCATGTTTGACCATACGGTCGGAACAGTGTTTTTCACTTCAGGCGGTGACAGTTTACTGTTCCAGCACCTGTTTTGGTTCTTCGGACATCCTGAGGTTTACGTGGTAATTGTACCCGCCTTTGGTATCGTCTCCGAAGTTCTTGCAACCAGTGCTCGCCGCTCAATCTTCGGCTACAAATCCATGGTCTTTGCAATGGCGGGTATCGGCGTTGTTGGTTTCGTTGTATGGGGCCACCACATGCTCACTTCGGGAATGGACCCATTCTGGCGAGCTGCATTCATGATTACCACCATGGCAGTAGCGATTCCGACGGGTGCGAAAATCTTCAACTGGTTAGCGACGATTTGGGGCGGTAGCCTTGTTATGCGCACTCACACATTGTGGTCACTCGGTTTCTTGATTACCTTTACACTCGGCGGTATTTCTGGAATGTTCTTCCCTGTTGCAGGTATGGACATGCACTTCCACGATTCATACTTCGTCGTCGCTCACTTCCACTATGTGTTCATCGGTGGAACTGTCTTCGCTCTCTTCTCAGGACTTTACTACTGGTATCCCAAAGCAACTGGAAAGAAACTTGATGAAACCCTCGGTATGTGGCATTTCCTCATCGGATTCTCTGCTTACAACGCAACGTTCTGGCCAATGCACGCTCTTGGTATCATGGGTATGCCCCGAAGAACGCACAGTTACACTGTTGAAAGTGGATTTGCGGAATATAACGCAGTCGTCAGTTTGTTCTCCTTTATCTTCGGACTGAGCCAACTCATACTCGTATGGAACATCATCAAGTCAAACCGACATGGTGAACCTGCAGGTAAAGATCCGTGGGGCGGCTGGTCCCTTGAATGGGCGACAACCTCGCCTCCGCCAACACCATCGTTCCATGATATCCCAACTCAAGGTGACATGAACATCATGTATGGACACCACCAACAGTCTTCGAAACCATCCATAAGCGATACGCTGTGGAATGCTACACCAAAGGAGGCGGAAGAATGAGCGGTGGACACGGGGCGCACGTCGAGAATGGAATCTGGATGCGCGCAGTCATGATGGGTGGAATATTACTCACCATCGGTGTACTCTTGTTTGCAACACTGGGCGTCTTCATGGCAAATGAAAAACACCATGTTTGGGAAGAACTTGAAGATGAATATCATCACATGGAAGTTGAGGTTGCTTTGGATGGAATCATAACAGACAAAGAGGCAGCAGATCTCGACCATCTTCATCATGAAGAGATTGCAGCACACCTTTCCTACCTTACCTACAGAGTTGCAGGTATCACTATTCTTCTGATGTCGATTACCTATGCCGCATTTATTGGCGTTGGTGGACTCTTGAATTCCAGCAAACCTGCTGCAGAACATGGCGATGGTCATGATGAGCACGAACATCACGGCTCCTCTTCGCCGATTATCTTCGCCTTTGGTATCATGCTGTTCTTGGCAGGATTCCCTGACTTTGTTATCGCTTGTAAAGCGATGTTGAATGCAGATCTCACCCCTGACTTTGGGATGCTTGCTTTGAGCATGGTAGGGTTGCTTACTATCGTTATTGCAGTCTCAAACTGGTGGTTTGAGGATTTGCCGTTTAACGGCCATGGTGAACAGATTGCGACATCTTATCCGTTTGAAGGCGAACATATCCGTAAAGCAGGATTGTGGGTCTTCATTATGTCAGAAATAATGGTCTTCGCGACATTCTTTTCTTCATACCTGCGTATGCGAACAGAATGGTGTACAAAGTGGGCCATCGAGGATGGCGTTGAAGCATGTCAAGGTGTTGAACCAGTGGTTACTGCTTCTGACTTGATTCGTAATGACTTTGCAACGATTCTGCCAGGTGCAATCAACACCTTCGCTTTGATTATCTCATCATATACCATTGTCTTGGCACTCAAGACTGCTAAGAATGCAAAGTGGGAGCCTTCAACAGGGATTATGGGTAAAATCATGCCAACTCGAAAGGCAGCAATCCGCAACTACCTCATTGCTACTCTTGCACTCGGTTCGCTGTTCATTGTTCTCAAACTTGTTGAATGGAGCCATCTGGTTGCAGAAGGTTTCGATATCGGAACCACTCAAGGTTCTATCTTCTACATCGCCACAGGGGCACACGGACTGCACGTCTTCATCGGCTTGCTTGTTATGCTGTATCTTGTGTTCAAGGCTGACACCGTCGGCTATGATGAAGACAATGCACAGGGTATCGAATACTTTGGACTCTACTGGCACTTTGTCGACTTAGCTTGGGTAGTAATTTTCCCAGCATTCTATCTGTATTGAGGTGAAATAATGGGCGAACATATTGAAATTATGGGCAAAGACATCTACTTTTGGAACTTTATCGTTTTGATGTTCTTCACTTTGTTTGAAGTAGCGGCTGTTTTTTACGACGTTATCCCCGGCACTGAAATCGAAGTCACGAAGTTGATGGTTTGGGCTATTCTCATTGTCGTTGGTATCATCAAAGGATTCGGAATCGCTGCTTTCTTCATGCACTTGAAAGACGACCCGCGTATCTACACACGGACAGCACTCTTCCCCGTTCTTTTTGTTATCCTCATGCTTTGGGGTATCGGATTATCAAATCCCGCTGGGGTAACTGAACTTCCAAGTTGGTGCACTCCAAATTGGGATTATGCTGAAACTCGTTGAGCATTGAATCGACGCTGCAAAGCATTGATGTAGGCTCGTCTCTCAGGTTTTTACATGGACAAAAAGTCTACTGTAGCCGTGATGATGGCATTGTTTCTTCTTCTAGCATCAATTCCTTCAACTTCGGCGTATAATGGGCATCAATTATCTCGTACTGAAGTACTTGATTTCACCCTGACTGACCAGAATAATGAGAACTTCACATTCACACAAAGTATCGCAGATGTTCACGTTGTTTCCTTCATTTTCACACAATGCCCTGATGTCTGTCCCGTCATCACTCAATCACTCAAGTTGGTTCAAGATGGACTTTCTGATGCAGATTCTAAAGAGGTCGAATTTATTTCGATTTCAGTAGACCCACGCCACGATACCCCCGAGCGTCTGCTCGAATTCACGGAACTTCACGGCGTTGATTGGCCTCATTTAACGGGATCAGTCGATGTTTTGGCAGATGTTTACAATACATTTGGCATTATTGTTCAAGAGGATGTCATCGAGGCACATATTGCTAATTCTGACCCAACCGTAACGTATGTGGATACTACTGGAAACGCTACTGAGATGATGTTTGAGCCAACTGGCTGGACAACGACCGAAACCATTGCTGAAGAAGCAAACTGGACCATCAATGCCTCTTTCGGCCAATACGGCCACATGGTCTCCGGTATCAACGGAATTGAATCACCTTCTGACTGGTCATGGTACTGGTCATTGAATATCTTCAATGAGTCTTCAACTGCTTGGGAAGAATCTTCGGTAGGTATTGATGAATTAGACGCTTTGGAACACCCAAACCTTGTATGGGCCGCATCTAATGCAAACATCTCGGCACTTTCTGCCCCCGCACTGAATGACACAAATGTTTCAATTCAAATTCTCTATCCCGACAATACAACTGACGCTCACACCCTTCAATCGGAATTTACTGCGTACCATTTGACGAAAGGAGCTTTTGCTGGAGCAGGCATGAATGCATCGTTTTCCGATGATCCAACCTACGGACATTTCCTCGATTCACTTGATGACGTCAGCAGTCCGAGTGATTGGTCTTGGTATTGGACTCTTTACAGTTGGAACACCTCCAGCGATGGTTGGGAATATTCAATGGTGGGCGTTGACGATTTTGTTGACCCGGGTTACATCGCTTGGGCTCCAAATACGACAAATGTCTCTGAAATCCCAATGCCTGAATCTCTGCAGCCAATGAACGATATGGATTCCCAGGCGTGTAATGGCTATGGCTGGGAAATGGGTTCTGGCTCTGGAAAACACTGCATGTGTGAAGAAGGCTATGAATGGGCAGAAGGGGACCGATTATCATGTGTATCGACAGCCGAAGTCGAAATTGAATACTCCATTGGCCATTCTACAATCACATACATCATGGATGGGATGAAACCGAAAATAGCCTGGACTGGAGACTCATGGAAAGCCGATGACTTCCGTGCGGATGTGGAAGAGGTTCTTGCTTCTCAATCTTCATCCAGTGATTCAAATTCCATACCTGGGATGACGTTTATTGTTGCAGTTTCCGGGTTGACTTTTGCTGCACTTACCATTCACATCCGTTCAACTGATGAAGAAGATGAAGCGTAAGGCTCATATTGAACTGTCATCCGACCTACAGATGCGATAACGGGACCTACCGTCCCGAATTGTTGCAGAGATCGCATAGCCCGGTATTGCGGTGGACTTGAAATCCACTGTCCCTAGGACTCGGGGGTTCGAATCCCTCTCTCTGCGCCTTCTCTTTTTTCGTTGAGTTTCCTAGGGGGATGAACGGAAGAGTTCTCAAACTAAAGCACCCCTCGGTCAAACATGCGCCGAGTCCGATTTGCCGTCTTGCTCGTCCTCAGCATGACTCTCGCAGGCTGCTTAGGTCCTTCAACCGCTACATGGGGAGCCGACAGCGGCGAATTGCATGTCGACTTTTCTCAAGAATCAACAACTGTAAAAAGTGGCTTAGGTTCTGAATCTATGGAGATTTCAGGTATTGAAGCCATAGGCTGTGCATCAGATGTTGGTGAATTAGGTAGTAATAATTCAGGCACCGTTTCCTTCTCAGGCTATTTGGCTGCGAGTCACTTCTATTCCTCCCACTCTCCTGCTGGTGGTGCAAATGGCCTTGACTATGGCGTAGCAACTAGTGTGGCAATCCAACGGATGAGCATTCAAGATGCCAACAATGTGGTCGAAGGCGATGGTTCAAGAATTGACGTTAAAAACTGGGATGTGCCTCTCAACCCAGAAACGGGGGCAGGCTCAGTTGACCTTGACGAAGTTGACCGAGATTCAGACACACGCTGGTACATCCTTGGACTCATTCCGACGACAGAAAACATCCACAACGGTTTGACTGCTTTGGATGAATGGCATCAATCGGTGACCATTAACGGTTATCTTGTCCAAACCGATTCAAGTGGAAATGCACCAGGATATTACAATTACCAGACCGCAGAAGATGATTGCAGTCTTGCTATTGGTACGCAGAACAAAGAGAACGCATACGTTCTTGTTACAAGTATTCAGTTGGATGGGGCAGTGATTAGTTCAGATGGTGAATCGAGTGATGAATGGGTTCATGGGGATGTTCCACTTATTGGCAGAGCAGGTTACGTCCTCTTCTTCTTGGCATTTGGAATCGGTGGCGCAGTAGGTGCCTTCATTCTCTCAAAGATGTTTGTCATGCAAGGAGCAAAATCTACCATGAAAACACTGCTCGGAAAAGCTGGCATGGACAACATTAAGCAGGTTAAGAAAGATGTAAAATCTGCAAAAGCATCAGGTATGACCTCCCCCGCAGAACGTAAAGCTGCTGCAAGAAAACATGCTTCAGACAAGAAACCGCAAGAATCAAACAAGGCATCTTCTGAACCAGAACTCGCAGGTTTTGACCTTGATAGCGTTCTCTCATCAGGCCCAAGCATGGGCTCAACAACTGAATTTGGTGGTAAGGGCTCATCCGTAGTTGAAACCATTGAATCTCAAGAAATGGAGCGAGAGATAACCGAACAGTCCTCCGATATTGGAATACCGATTCAATCATCTTCACCACCATGGCAGTCGCCTTCGAAATCAAGCGTCACCTCGAGTCAACCACCACGTCAGCAGAGAGAGCATTTCACCTCTTCAGCCCCCACTTCTAAGAAAGCATCCGGCCCTCCTTCCAGAAAAACGGTCCGAAAGCGAAAAGCGTCGACACCAAAACAAGAAACCCCGGTTGCTCCAGAAGAAGAACCTAAGCAAACTTCTCGAGAAACATTCGAAGAGCCTGATGAAGAGTTTTCAGACTTTTCATTCTGAGAGTGGCACGCAGATTTGAACTGCACCCGGCAAGACTTCCATGTTCAATGGTGTAGAGCCAATGTTCTCTCCATCTACATTGATTGCTGCAGGTGCTGGAGTCTCGATAGACAAAGTTCGGAACTTATGGTAATCAACACGTGGATGGAACACGTGCCGACCTTCGTTTTTGAGCATTCCAAAGGCTTTGAGCACATCTCTACGCGTCATTTTCTTCAAAATACCAATGTCCATCAGTCCGTCATCCAACGATGCACCTGGTGCGAGCGGCAACATCGAGCCACCAGTTTGACTGTTTTGAATCAAAAAGAGCGTGTAGTCACCTCGCATTTCAGTACCGTCAATGGTCAGTGTTGCTTGACGGCGATTGTTCGCCATGATGGCCATTAGGATGCCGACATCATACCGAATCGGCCCCATCCAGCGCATTTTTTCTGCTTTGATTGTAGAATCGACTCCCAGTCCCCAAGTGACGAGATTGTGGCTGTATCGAACAGTTTGACCGTTTTCGGCACCTGGAAGCCCATTAACCATTTCCACTTTCGCCAAATCCAGACTTTGACGAGCACCATGAACGATGCAATGAACGGCTTGCTCAGTTGATGTAAGACGTAGATCGTTCGCCATTGAATTTCCAGTTCCTGCAGGAATAAGGGCGAATAAACCGCCTGCATCTGGTTGAGCGTTCATTCGCCCGGTAATCACTTCTGATAGACTTCCATCGCCTCCAACAACAGCGAAGATGTCTTCTTCTGATGCATTGATGCCCTGGGCAATTTCAGTTAAGTGGCCGCTGTAGTCTGAAAAATGGATATTTACAGTTTTCCCCTCTTGTTCGAGTAAGCTTTTGACTTGCTCGCCGATTTTCTTTCCTTTTCGCTTACCAGCGTAAGGGTTTACCAAAAGATGAATTTGCTTGATGGTCTTCGTTTTTACAGGTTTTTGAGTAAAAACCTTAGCGTAAATGGGTTTGTGTGCCCCTTTTTTCTGCTTTGTTGACAGGTCAGGTTCGAAGTTTAGAGCAACGGGCCCTTGCCCTGCCTCATCGTTTGACATGCTTAGAAGAGGTGGGTGTTTGGTTTCAAACCTTCTCTATAACAGCCGCACACCCAGCCAATTTAGGGTGGGTTAAAATCAATTCATATTGCATAAAAACCCGTTTACACGGTGCAATAGTCTTTTCATGGACCATTTGACGGGAATTAGTTTGAAGTGAAATGCAAGAGGTCTTGAACCCGACCGATGTGGAAGGTGTATGGCGAGTCCATGGACTGTAGACGAAAAGCGGTTCATGCAACGGGCCCTTGAAGTCGCAGAACGTGGCCGAGGCAAGGTTAGCCCAAACCCGCTTGTTGGCTGTGTATTGGTCAAGGATGGAGAAGTCATCGCTGAAGGTTGGCACGACCACCTCGGTGGACTCCATGCTGAACAAATGGCTATCCACGATGCTGAATCGAAGGGCCATTCATCAAACGGAGCAACAGCCTATGTTACACTTGAGCCATGCAATCACTTTGGCCGCACTCCACCGTGTACTGAAGCTCTGATGTGGGCAGGAGTCAAAGAAGTCATCGTGGCTCACTATGACCCAAATCCGACCGTTCGAGGACAGGGGATTCAGGTTCTCCAAGAGGCAGGTATTCTCGTTCGACAAGGCTTGTTAGAAGCGGAGGCTGCCGTTCAAATGCGCCCATTTCTCCATTGGTGTCAACATCGTCGTCCAGTTGTTACGGTCAAAATGGCAGTCGATGCGAACGGTTCGGTTGATGACCGTAGCCTTAACGCACAGCGATTCACTTCCGAAGAGTGCCTCGACCATGTTCACGCTCTTCGTAAAGAGTGCGATGCAGTTCTTGTCGGGGTTGAAACCGTTGTCAGAGACAATCCACAACTTACGGTTCGACGAGTTGAGACGGAGCGCCAACCTCTTCGAATTATTATCGATCCAAATCAGCGTACTCCAAAAGAGGCTCTTCTCCTCAACGATGAGCATGAAACACTCGTGATGGGCAAAGATTTCACTTCCTTGCCAGCACTTCTCAATCTCCTTGCTGACAAGGAAATTCAGCGTGTTATGGTCGAAGGAGGCCCTACAACAGTGTCCTCGTTCCTCGACCAAGGGTTGGTCGATGAGTTCTACTTGATTCACAGTGAAGTCGTTCATCAAAAGCCGATTGCTTCAAACATCGATGTTGAACGTCTTTCCTCAGCTGGTCTTTCACACACAGCCACTGAATCATGGGGTGTGGAAACGGTCCATCTGTGGACTCGTGATTGAATCATCTTTCGAGGGAAATGATTTCAATTCGTAAGAACTTAGTGGCACGGCACTATATACCGGCTCTTTCGGAACTGGTTTGTGTATCCTTATCATCGACTCATCAAGATGATGCTTGGAAATCTCTTTCGCAAAAAACAATCTTTCGATATTGAGAGAGAGTACCGGTGGAGTTTTCGCCCCGGCCTTGGAGATATCGATGTTTATCCTGAAGTGAACAATGGCCGACATTATGTCTTTTGTGATCTTGCTAGATACGATATTGCCTTTGAGATTGGTTTGTTTCAATACGTTCGAAAAAAGAAGTATGCCTTTGTCATTGGTGGTTCAACCATGCGGTACAGGAAACGGCTCGTACCGTTTCGAAAAGCCACTGTTCGCTCAAAAATCGTTGGTTTTGACGAGAAGTTCTACTATTTCCAACAAACAATTGAACAGAGAGGAGAAGTCAAGTCCTCTGCGTTAATCCGGGCTGGAATACGATTCAAAGGAGGAACAGCCCCTCCAGGGGATGTTATGCGAGACCTTGGATATGAGCTTGAACCGTTCATGGATCCATGGGTTCTAGAATGGGCGACCTGGGACGATGAAAGCCGCCCATGGCCCAAACCAATGTAACAAAGGATTCCCATTGCGATTTATTCAGAATCCGTTTTTATCATCCAAACAGCCCAATTTTGTTCAAGATATTCGGTTCTGTTGTAATGTGAGCAACCTTCAATTGTATCACAAAGTAAGTTTTGGCGATTATGAGCGAGAACGTCAAAAACTTCCTGCAAAACCATTTCCGTATTCACCTGATAAATTCGATGTATTGCGGTATCTTCCAAGAGTTCAAAATTTGAACCGTTCTCTAACCAAACAAAATCTCCAAAATGTGCTCCATTACCGTTCACTTCGATGGTACTATTTCTCCACCAATCAGACTGATTTAAACGGTCAGAATTAACTTTCCACAACCGCCCAGTATGTTCATTCGACGTATATTCCTTGACCGGTTCTATGGGTGAACCAAACAAGAAGGTGCTGTTAATCTCGATATCATACCGAAATAGGGTATCTTGAGTAAAAATGTGGCTTGCCTCAAATTTATTTATTGCTTGCAGTATCGGAAAGTTCTGATCTTCATACCGATAGCTCGGAGTTTCTGCATACAATCCAAGCGTGATGTCCATTCCAGTAATGACTCTGCTACTCCTATCAAATTCTGATCCAACTCCGGTATAAATTTCAGACCACGACTTTCTTTGATCAAAAGAAAAAACCCCAGTATTCTCGTTCACGTCCTTGATATCGTGAAAAGTTGGACTGATAGTAGATATTACTAAAATTCCGATAAGGATAGAAGGAATCTTGAGTCGATGTAACTGCTCACCAAATTCATTCCTAGAATGCCAAAGTGCGGCAGGAATACTTACCGTCAACAAGGCAAGCCATGGAGTTGAATATCGTATCCACCCAAAATTTAACAGATACCCATGAAGAAAGATTGCTGGGAGTATTAAAATCCAATAATCGGTGATGATTTTTTTTTCATACCTCACTAACAGTGCGGTGCCATACAGGGCAATACACAGCAGAAGTATTGGCCATTGTTCCACGAATTCGGAAAGAAATTGGTTAGGTGTGTATGCAACCTCTTTGCCTGCAATCGAATTAATGCTCACCATGGTTCCAGTAATTTGTGATTGTAGTGGACCGAATATCCAGCCGGTGTGTATTTGATTCTTGATAAGAAATAGTCCAAGAATAATGGAATAACCGATAGCAATAAACTTACTTTTTTGATATTCTTTCCTAAGTAATAGAATAATGACTATCCATCCGCCGAGGTAAAGATAAGCGTATTTTGTTAACCCCGTAATTCCTGATAGCATTCCTATTACAATGAGTTTAGAACCCTCCAATTTATCTGTTATTTCCAGATGATGGAGAACCGAAACTATCATTCCCGCTAATGCCACATCCATTAACATAGTTCTGCCATAGATGACCACGATAGGAAATGTACAGAAGACTGCACTTGCGATAAATCCAACCTTCCAATCGCTGAAACGCTCGCCGAGATGTTGAATGGACCAGGCTGCTGCGATTAGAATAAGCGCCGGTACAACCAAAACAGAGGACGTCTTTCCTGTCATCCAAAGTTCAACCGCTGCAATTCCAGAAAGAAGCTCAGGTCGAAAAGAGTAACTCATTCCTTGATGCGTCGGCTCCCAATCCCATCTGTCAAGAATTCTGTTCGAAATCTGAAGATGATATGCTTGATCATTAAATGCGGGTGTGAGATGATAATGCGTCAGAAAACCAATACCTAATACGACAGACGGAAGAATGAGGAAGCGAAGGTCTTTCCATTGGAAACGAAGATCTTTCATTGTGTAGAGCCAGTAAACGACCAGAGCAAAACAGATGGCAAGAAGTAGAGACGGCGGTAACCAAAAATTGGCACCAAGTGACATGATTGCACCTATAATCATCAGAACAGGCATGAGTTGCAAAGTGAATTGATGGCCGAGGCTCAAATCATCACTCATAATTTAGACGAAGACAGGCCCTGTTTTTAGAACTTCTAATGAAGTGAAATTATCTCACTACTTCTTAAGCCGATGGCCTGTAGCCAAATTGTTCACTATGAATTCTACGGTCGTTCAAGAAATCGTAGAAGCAATCGACGAGGTATTGGCTTATTCCAGCATCTTCGATCATCACATGGAAATAGATGATTTGTTGAGAAACTTACGAGTAAAATCGACGCGCTCCGATCTTCTATCAGCCATTAGCACATCATCGCACTTACGTCTTGAAGACGGAATCGTTTTTTCCGATAAATATCCAAAAAACTTGAATCATACGTATTCGAAAGAACTCGCAAGAAAGACTCTTGAAGAGACCAAGGAGGTGTTGTCAATTCTAAATTCATGCCAACAAATTACTGGCCTTGCTATTACCGGCTCAGTAGCAGCAGGCGTGAATGCGGAAGACGGTGACGTTGATGTGTTGATAATCACCAAACCAGGATGGGTATGGAGAATTCGTGCCTTAGCCATCTATCTTTCACACAAGCACCCCAAAGGCAATCTCCTTTGCCCGAACATGGTCATGTCCGAAGATTCGTTGGAGTTTGAAAAAGGAATCTACAGTGCTCGTGAAATGATGCAAATAATTCCGATTAAGGACGATGGGGGGATTTCTGAACTTTATTCGAAGAACCCCTGGACTGAAGAAATGCTGCCAAATGCAAGACGAAAAGCAGCCATTACCCTTGAACAAAAACGGCAGTACCCATGGTGGTGGAGGGTCATGAGACTCCCTTTGCTCGGAAGAATCATTGAATCATGGGAAGCATCCCGTCGAATAAAACAACTGACTGATTCCTCTGAATCAAAGGAAGCAGTCTATTCAAAATCGGTTTGCAGAGGCCACGAAAACAGCCACAAGTCGCGTATTGAAGCAGAATACAGCAATGTGATTGAGGCGGTCTCATGAATGCTGAAAAGTATCATCAATCAGTTGCAGATTATTATGATGAAGAGGCTGAAAGTTTTGAATCTCGTGCGAATGATAACCATGTTTTGATGACTTTAAGAAACGTATTTCGCCAAAAAGTTCTCGAAGGAGATGTTCAAAATTTGCTAGAAATTGGCTATGGGCCTGGCCTTGATATGGTTTGGTTTGCAGAGGTCAATAAAGTTGAATCTGTCAATGGACTTGACATTACTCCTGAGTTCCACAAGATTGTTTCACAAAAAGCAAAAAAGTTGTCGAAGATGAACCCGCTTCTAGGGGGTCCAGAAGATTCAACAAAGTATCTTGAACCAGATTCAATTGACACAATCTACGTATTTTTTGGAGCCCTTAATACATGTGCAGAACTTGAAAATGCAGTTTTAGACATGTCAAAAGTCCTCAAACCTGGAGGGCGTATTGTGGCGACCTTCGTTAACAAATGGTACGCTTTTGACATACTCTGGAATATGGTGATGCTAAGGCCAAAAAAGGCAATGAGTCGGTTAAGAAAAGTGTGGGGGGGCTACTCCCCGACCCGTTTTTTAGCGTCAAGGTGTTACTCTGCTCGGCAAATTCACGGAATCTTCAAGAAAGACTTACTCAAAAAGCACCGCAGTGGCTACTGTATTACTCATCCAGCATGGTATCGGCATCATTGGGCCCCACTCGATAGTATTCGCAGTAAATTTCTCTACAAATTCGATGCATTCTTGCAATGGACTCCTTTTTGGAATTTAGGAGAATACAGTTTGTACATCTATGAAAAGCCAGAATAAATCTCTTCCATAGCGGCTTTCAGTTCCCTTTTGGCAGTCTCGCTTTCCGAATGATTGCCTTCTCCATCGTCCAATTTAATCGAGGCAAGAATTGATTCACGCATTTGTTTCTCCATTCTCCATAATCTCAATCTTCCAACTTTTTGAGTTTGTTTTTTAGTGACCTGTTGAACTGTATGTGCAAAGTCGTTTTGTCTGCATCGACTGATTAGTTTAGGATGGTAGATTCCGAGAGTCCGCCTCTCAACTAATTCCCAAACATATTCTGCTAAACCATCTACGGTTACCACTGCCATCCACTGGTTTCCATCCCCGATTTTCGGAATCTTATTTGCTGTAAGGTACATTTGTGAAAACCAAGACCCGGGTCCTAAGACCCATGGCGCCCGTACAATTGCAATATCATTGAGTTGTTTCAGATAGTCGCGAAACGGTTTTTCGGCTATGGAATACGATTTTGCAAAACCTGTAGGATTGATTTCATCATCAGTCCTTACCAGCTCTTCACCTCGATGCCCGTAACTTAAACTTCCATTCACTGCGACGATAAAGGGTTTTGATTCACTTGCTTCCACCGCTTTGATCATTTTTGAAAAAGCGGATTGTGAACGTTGCGAAATATCATCGCGAGTCTTGCCATTGCCTGCATTCGCTCGTGCTGCCACGATAATACATGAATAAGGCTCAATAAGTTGATTCCAATCAAGCCCCTCGCTCAAGTAATTTAGCTGTTCAAAGTGACAGCGTTTGCTTTTTTTCTCATTTTTGAAATAGGTCCCAGTGAGTTCAACATGTTCAGGAACTTTCGAAACAATGCTTTGTCCGATAAAACCGGAAGCACCGAGCAAAAGTACTCTCATGTCTCTGTCGAACGATTCACATGAATTGAAATTACCGACTCGTTTACGGACTGGACTCAATTTGTTCACCTGACTTTGACTCACTTTAGAGCCGAGCGAAGCGAGGCATTTTAACGCAAGAACAGTGAAAAAAGTTGAGCAAATCCGCCCTTTTACTCACACGCTAGTCGATGGATAGCTCGATTGACCACTTTGGGTAATACGGTGCCGTTGTGATAGCATAGCTGCATGAAGGTCCCTTGTATGCCGGTATTTAGAGCGTTTCAAGAGCGTTCACAAGGTCTTGCCATAGGTCTTCCATATCTTCGATACCAACCGACAAGCGAATCAAGCCCGGAGTCATTCCTGCATCATAGCGTTGCTTTTCTGGAATTGCTGCATGCGTCATTGTCCATGGGTGGTTGATGAGTGATTCTATTCCACCCAAACTTTCCGCAGTTGCAAACAATTTCAACTGGGCTGCAAAATTTCGAGCCCCCGTTTCTCCTCCTTTGACCTCTAAGGAGATAATACCACCAAAGGCATTCATTTGCCGTTGGGCGATTTCATGGGTTGGGTGGCTTTCCAGCCCAGGATAAAAGAGGCGAGTGACCTTTTCATTTTCTTGTAGCCGTTCAGCTAACGTCTGTGCACTTTCACAATGACGATTCATTCGTAAGGCGAGTGTCCGCAGCCCCCGGAGTATGAGGAAACAATCCATCGGTGCTGGAACTGCACCAACGGCATTTTGCAAGAATGAAATCTTTTCAGCGAGCTCCTTGCTTTGGGTGATTAAACAACCACCGATGACATCACTGTGGCCACCGATATACTTGGTTGTTGAATGAACAATGATATCTGCGCCCAACTCGAACGGACGTTGTAGGATTGGTGTTGCAAAGGTCGAATCAACAACGACAATGAGGCCGTGTTCTTTTGCTTCAGCAGCTAATGATTTGATATCATGAACTGTGAGAAGTGGATTGGTTGGACTTTCAAGCCAGAGTATTTTTGAGTTGTCACGAACAACTTTCCCGAGGTCTCCGCTTTTCAATGGAGAATACGTTGTTTCAATACCGAAACGTGAAGCAATTTGGTCAAATAAGCGAACTGTACCGCCATAAAGGTCGTCACATGCAATGACATGGTCGCCTTGTTTGAGCATTTGACTGATGGTTGTAATCGCTGCCATTCCGCTTCCAAAGCAAAACCCGTAAGCTTCTTGATGAGGCGATTCCATTTCTGCGAGTGCTCGTTGAAGAGCATTTCGAGTGGGATTATCTCCACGTGCATATTCATATCCGAGATGGTCAGCAAAGTCGTTCTGAACATAGGTAGATGTTTGAAAAATGGGTGTGTGAACAGACCCTGTCGTAACTTCAGGGTCCAAGGAAGAATGAACGCAGCGGGTTGAATCTCCAGTCATTTCACCACTCCCATCCATCGACATCGAACCCGTTATCCCTTAACCAGTCATCGTTGTAGACTTTTCCAAGATATGGATTTCCAGCATCAGGTAGAATGACAACAATCTTTGCCTTTTCTCCTGCCTTATCGAATTCAGCAGCAATATCGAGTGCAATCTGTAACGCTCCACCGCACGAACCACCGCAGAACAATCCCTCTTGTTTAGCCAGACGTCGTGCCATACGGAAACAAATTTCGTCATCAACCATTCGAATTTCATCAATCACTGAAAAGTCAGTCGCTGGTGGAATAAAGTCTTCACCAAATCCCTCAACTTTGTATCCATGAGGCACACCCATGGTCCCTTCTTCGAACCATTGTTTGAGAATTGAACCTTCAGCATCAACACCAACGATTTTCGGAGCGTCTTTACCGTTTTCTTGTGCTTGAGATTTCAGATATTTACCACATCCCGTAATGGTGCCGCCAGTTCCCATCGTTGCGACAAAGTGGGTAATGTCACCTTGAGTCTGTTGCCAAAGTTCCGGTCCAGTTGAATGGATGTGGGCTTTGGGATTTGATTGATTGGAATATTGATCAGGATACCATGCTCCTTCAATCTCCTTGCTCAATCGCTCAGCGACCATATAGTAGGAACGAGGGTCTTCTTTTTCGACTGCAGTCGGACAAATTTCAACTCGTGCACCCATAGCACGTAGCAAGTCAATTTTCTCCTTCGCCATCTTATCAGGCATCGTGAATACACATTTGTATCCCCGTTGTGCTGCGACCATCGCCAATCCAATGCCTGTATTGCCACTGGTTCCTTCAACAATGGTTCCGCCAGGCTTGAGCCAACCTTTTTCTTCCGCTTCCAAAATCATAGCAAGGCCAATTCGGTCTTTGATTGAGCCTCCCGGACTACAACGTTCGAGTTTTGCCCAAACTTCTGAGCCTGATAAGTCAGCAGTCACCTTGTTCAAACGAATCAGAGGAGTGTGACCAATCGCTGAAACTACATCTTCGTAAACGCCATGAGGAAGGGCCATGTTGAATGCCAATGAATTCAGGTTCATCAGGCTTTTCAAATTCAATGGTGAGGCATTAAGTGTCTAATTGAGAACGAAACGTTTTCCCAAGGGGCATAAGGGGTTTGCTTGTGTTCTAGAAGGGGTATGCTCAACGCTCTTGTAGACAATCAGCCAGTGTGCAAGGGTCAGCAGTCCATCCTATTTGTCGCGACCCATTGAATGGTTAGTGTTCAATTAGTGGCCTCTGTATTCCAGCATTTCTGGAGAATTTTTCGACCTCTGATGAGTTGTTTACAATTGCGACTTTGATTCTATCAGATGGTTTGAAATTACGATGGTATTCGAGGGAGTTCTAAAGCATCGATTTTGGTGCCTGGTTATTTTTCAAGAAGCCACGTGCGACCACCAATCCTGAAACGATGAGTGAACCAAGCATCAGTTGTCCAATCAAATCGTAGTCGGAGTTGACAATATCGCCATTTAACAAAAGGAAGTCCAATGAAAGAATTGCACCGATGGCCATGAGAGGAATGGACCCGTTATTTGTCAGCGTCACTTGAGCGGGAAGCGGTAATTGGCCGCTTTTGTTTGACGATTTGTTCATTGGGTCGTAGTAGTGAGTAAACAACACACCCAATCCTGCACCCAACATGTCGCTTACCAGATCTGTTGCTGTGTTGACATACCCGCCTTGGTCAATCGTTTGGAAAATCGTCTTGCCGAAGAACTCGTACACTTCATACGCCACACCAATGGCTACGCTAAGAGAAAAAGCGGTGAATGCCACAACTTGGGGTGAGAGTTGCCATCCGTTGTACTCTGACATTCTTCTCCAACCAAGCGACCATGCAATAGCAAGGGCTGTGCTGTTCATACCGTGGACTAACTTGTCCCACCAAGGATGGACATGGTACATTCCATTCACACCATCTGCACACAACCATTCACCGGGGTTCATTCCATCAAAGCATAACGGTCCAGGTCCGCTGTCTGCAGCACCTAATGAACCTCCAAAAAAATGGAGCATGGATGCTGAATACCCAATCCACAACGGTAATGCTGGGATATGCGCACGCCCCTTCCACAGAATCAAAAGAGCCAAAAGAGCCATCATCGCTCCTCCGAAATTATATCCAGCCCAGAGATTCAGTCCACGGCTGAGGTTCCAAATTGTGAGCATTACACAGGAGATAACCCCGACTATTAGGGGTGCTCTTTCAGGGATTTGAGTTTGCCAAATCCGAGTATTGCCTCTCCCCATATTTTATCGTGGCGCACCTCTCTTATGATAATTAACCCAGTCAATCATTCATCTGTAGGATATAGTGAATCGATTTTGACTGATTAAGAAAATACCGAGGATGCCTGCAGCCGGCACAGTTTGGTTGAACTTTGGGAGGCGACATCGTCACTCACTATGATGGCACCTGCAATTCCTCACCTTGGACTGTTGTCCCTCAATGAAGGAGTTGATTAAAAATCAAAGACTTATCAAATGAGTAAAATCGCTTCGAAAGTCAATGGGGGCAAGAGAATCAGCCCTTTGTGATGTGGCGTAGGTTTTATTCAACAAGATGCCGTAGCGTGTATTTTAGTCTCCACCGGAGCAATTCTTAAGTTAAATCTAGTAATGCATAATCTATGTATGGCGAGGATGTTGACACCCGAAAAGGCATTAGCCACCCCTCCAAAATATTGTTGAAAAGGAAAGATTTCATCTTAGCGTCGTTTATTTCAGCGCTCATGCTTCTTTGTATTATGCCTCTTCAGCCCGCTTTTGATACAGAAGTTTCGACTTTCCAAATCAATGAAGTGTCGGGCCGCGACACGGTATATGAGGGGCAGTGGGCTGCATATAGGAAGATGCCATTCCCTGAACACAATTCGTATAACTGCAATCCGACTTTTGCACTCGATAAACAAACTGACTTTTTGGCAATTTCCGATTGCTCTGGTAAAATCAATATCTATCATAATTCTGATTGGAATGTGCTCATCGATACAATCGAATCGAACATCTATTCGGATACTCGGTTTGAATTTTCTTCCAATGGAGAATACTTTGTTACGATGTCTGGGACGCAATTTGAAATATACCAGACTTCGGACTGGGAACGGGTTTATTCAGATGACGTTACCCCTGACGATGGAAGTATTGTCTCAATATACGACATAACTTGGTCAGGAGACGGGCAGCGCGTTGTCTTTTCAACGGGCAATAACGGAGGAAAAATGTATGAAGGCCCAGCTTGGTCTGAAGTAACCGGGACAAACTCAAACGGATATTTTGTAGCGCATCATCCGAGTGAGGATATTCTTTGGTATGTATCTACAGATGGTTCAGGGAATGAATATGAATATGAAAACATACCATTCGTTGGGTATCAGTGGGTTTTGAAACGTAGCTTCACCTTTTCGGGATATGCAGGGCCGGTTACGAGTAGCCCTGATGGAACAATCATTTTGATGAATTCGGACTATGAAATCTCTGCCTATTCAAGTTCTGATTTTTCGCAATTATTTTCTCCATCGAATGGCGAAGCCCACGCTACCTTTTCATCGAATGGTGATTACATTCTTTCTTATGGAGATGGCCATTACAATATTTATTCTACAGATTCATGGGAAAAAACAACAAGTTTTCTTGGACCCAGCAATGAATGTTACTATGACGGGGCATATGAGTTAGTTTTTACATTCGATGATAGTGAGATTTTGGTTGCATCAGAACAGTGCTATGAATCTATTTTAACTGGATGGTTGCCGGATGAGGATTCAGACGGCGTAGTCGATGAACAAGACCTCTGCCCTACCACACCAGAAGAAGAAGAATCGGATGTGAAGGGTTGTGCACCGAGCCAAAAAGACACAGACTTCGATGGAGTGAACGATAAAGATGATCTATGCCCGAGGACGGCAACATCTGATAGTGCGAATGATGTTGGTTGTTCCGAACCCCAATTGCTCGATACTGATGGCGATGGAGTGTCGGATTCTGACGATTTATGTCCAAATACTCCGTCAACTGAATTTGGCAATATTTACGGATGCAGCAAAAGTCAACGCGATGTTGATGGGGATGGGCAGGTTGATTCCCTTGACAATTGCCCATTATATGATGTGGAGGCCTGTCCAAATGTTTTGTCTTGGGTCATAAGCACAGAACCGGTCGTTGGTACTGAAACCCTGAGAATACCTCAATGGTCTCCAAAGGGAGATTTAGTTTCTGCCTACGATACTGATTCTGATAACATCTTCATTTTAGGAGAGACTCTTTTATTTATGAAAGAGATATCACTTCAAAACGAGAGCCAACAGATATCTTCATCTTCATGGGGCCCTGAGGGTGAGTGGATTTTGATATTCTGGGAGAGTTCATATTGGAGGGATTCAAAATGCGGCTACTACATCTGGGATGTTGAATCTGAGAGCCTTTCACAGAGTTATGAAATAGGTGACGATTGCGCTTACCTCTCAAGCTCTGCAGTAAGCCCAGATGGGACACAACTTGCAATCTCCTATTTCTCTTACGAGTCTTATTCTGGGAAGATGAAAATGTTCGAAATTCCCGGTCATACACTCAAATTTGAGGACGAAGACCATCATGCCCGAAAACTCATCTTTTCTCATGATGGAACAACGCTCATTGGTTCAACCAGTAGTGAAGTTTTTCTTTGGGATGTCTATGATGGCTATCTGTTACAAAGTAGAACAATTGGCTCTTTTGATTCAATGATCCTCTCTCCCGATGGCGACTTCATCTTCACATGGAATGATGAAACAATCAAAGTCTATTCGATGAAAACATTGGAATTGAAATCAACAACATCTGTCGAAGAAAAAACGAATGACGCTTATATTTCTATTTCACTCTCGTTCTCAAGAAGTAGCGAACTGCTCTATGTATCCTTAACCGAGCGATCATCTGGAAGTTGTTGGAATTGCAATTACAATTCCTCAATACAGACATATCAAGTCTTGATGGGCCAGAATTTAGAATACATAACAAGTACAGATCTATTAGTGAATTCGACATATTCGAGCCTCTCTGCAACTGCTCCAGATGAAAAATCAATTTTAGTTTCAATGAACCGGTATGGGACGGTTCAACAGGTCTCTGGATTGTATTTGTGGATGAGTGATTCTGATGGCGATAAGATATCTGATTTATCGGATGTGTGCCAACATACAGAGTTGGATGAAACTTCTGATGAAACGGGCTGCAGTTGGGGTCAAAAAGACGACGATGAGGACAACATATTGAATAATCTTGATTTGTGTATGGGTACAGTGAATTGGAAAATTGTTGATGAATTAGGGTGCTCTGACTCACAGGTGGATGAAGATTTAGATGGTATCTGTGACAAAGACGCACCAAGTATTGGCCCCTCAGATTGTTTTGGAGTTGATATTTGCCCGGACACATTACCTGGGGAAAATGTAAATTCAATGGGTTGTAGTTGGGAACAAGAAGACGATGATTTTGATTCAGTACCTAACGGCGTCGATATTTGTCCAGAGACGATTTATGGAGATAATCCAAATGAAGTGGGCTGTGGTGATAAACAAAGGGACAGTGATGAAGATTCCTTGAATGATTACTGGGACCTTTGCCCTTCCACTGAAATCAATGCAAGCGTTGATGCTTCTGGATGTTCTAACTTTCAAGTTGACACGGACTCTGATACGGTATGCAACATGGGGTCCTCTTCTTTTGGTCCATCAAATTGTACAGGAGTTGACCGATGTCCCAATACGAAGTCAAATCAATCGGTCGACATAAATGGTTGTTCATGGGATCAAAGTGATGATGACGGAGACGGAGTACTCAACCTACACGATTTGTGCCCCAATACATTGAACTCTGATATTTCACCAGATGGTTGTTCAAGTTGGCAGAGAGATGCAGATAATGATGGAGTTGCAGATGCCCTTGACCAGTGTGCGAAAACCCCACCTGATGAATTCTCAAACCAAATCGGGTGTTCACAAAGTCAAGAAACAACCACCACGAATGCCCAAGGAAATGATAAATTTTTAACTATACAATGGATTTTAATCGGGACAGTCTTTACGATAGTAGTGGCATTGGCGGGGGTTCTGTTCAAACGAGAAAAGCCGCAGAAGAACATTACATTACCCCAGAGCATTGTGCCACCATATGAGGTGCGTGGAATGATGAAACCAGATGGAAAGGAATGGATTGAGTACCCAAATGGAAGTGGCAAGTTATTCTATCGAGACCCTGCCACAGGGCAATGGGTCAATTCGGAGTAAAGTAAGAGGCCATCTACGAAGAGGGTACCTGGATTCTTCACCTTAGATTGACGTCCCTCAATGATGGACTTGGTTGAGGAAGTCAGGGCCTCTTTAAATGAATGACAGAGAGTGCGGGAGGCAGGATTCGAACCTGCGAACCGATAAGGAATGGGACCTAAACCCACCGCCGTTGACCAAGCTGGGCGACCCCCGCGCAAACTGATGGCGGGGCCTCTTGGATTTGAAACAAACGCTTCAAGCGGATGCTTCGAAACCAACTGATTTTACAATATCAACAAGATTTGAACTGCTTATATCAGGTGTTGTCAAGATGTTTCCGTTATTGTCTTCAAAGGAAATGAATGCTTTGAGAACGCCAGGTGTTGCTTCAAGGGCGCGGGTTACTCGGCCAGAGCAGCACCCGCAGGTCATTCCAGTAATCGAAAGAGTGTGTACCTTCTCGCTCATGAAAATATCCAAACATTGGACTCCTTTGAACCTATTCGAGATTCGGCTGCCACCAACGTAGTAACAGAGAGTTACCAACAACACTCACAGAAGACAATGCCATAGCGGCAGCAGCAAAGGCAGGTGGCAGTAAGAAACCAGTAACAGGAAGAAGAATCCCCATTGCTAACGGAATGCCAACTGAATTGTAGAGAAACGCCCAACCGAGGTTAGTTCTGATTCGTTTCATGGTGCTTCGTCCGAGACTTAGTGAGGCAACAGCGTCGATCAAGTCGTTTCGTAAGAGGACAAAGTCGGCAGCGTCTATGGCTATATCAGAGCCTGCCCCCATTGCCAATCCAACGTCCGCCATTGAGAGTGCGGCAGCATCGTTGATTCCATCGCCGACCATGGCTACAGTGAATCCTTGACGTTGTAGTTCGGCAATTTGGTGTGCCTTCTGGTCTGGTTTTACACCGGCTATCACCGTTTCAATGCCGATTTCTTTGGCAACCGTTTGAGCCGCATCTTCTCTGTCACCCGTCAGCATGATGACATTGTATCCCATCTGTTTGGCGCGCTGAACAGCCAGTTTGGATGTATCTCGGATTCTGTCTTTCGCTTCAATCCAGCCCAACAACCGCAGGCCCATACTCACCAAGACAATCGTTACCCCTTTACTGGCGGCCTTCGCCATTTTCTCGAATGTTTCTTCAGTGATTTCCACCCCGATATCTTCCATCAGTTCGACGTTACCAATCGCTACAACAGAACCTTCTAAATCACCTACCATGCCAAGTCCTGGCATGGTTTGAATGCCCTTGACATCGGGGCGTTCAGATGTGACGTTGGACCACGAAGTGAGAATAGCTGAAGCAAGTGGATGATTGGACTCTTCTTCAAGGGCCGCTGCAAGAGATAGGATTTCTTTGACTTCACAATCAAGTAATTCAATGTGACTTACACGGGGTTTACCGGAAGTCAGCGTACCTGTTTTATCCACGACTAAAGTGTCGGTTGAGTGGGCATGTTCCAATGCTTCAATACCTTTGATTAAGATACCATATCGTGCACCAACCCCCGTTCCTACAATTAGTGCTGTAGGGGTTGCTAATCCAAGTGCGCACGGGCAAGCGATGACTAAAGTAGAGACCAAAACCATGATTGCCAGTTCAGCACTTGTGTCCATTGGGTTATACGCACCGGAGTTTGGGAAGTACAACCAGAATAAGGCTGCAAGAAGAGCGAGCACCACGACAACGGGTACGAAAATTGCAGCGATGCGGTCGACCAATCGCTGAATCGGAGCCTTACCCATTTGCGCTTCTTCGACGAGATTAACGATGTTCGATAACAAGGTGTCATCAACGAATCGCGTGGTACGGATGAAGATGGAACCATCGAGTACGATGGTTCCTGCAACCACTTCATCGCCGTCTGCTTTTCGAACCGGATAAGGCTCACCCGTCATTGTCGATTCATCGATGCTCGCTTTGCATTCAAACAACATCCCGTCAAGCGGTATCGTTTCACCAACCAGGACTTTGATCAATGAATCAACGGGAATTGCTTCAACATCTCGCATTTCGGTATGCTTGAGTTCCTCATCAACGACCAACCTTGCCTGCTTTGGTTGAAGTTGCATAAGGGAATGAATGGCGTCTGTAGCTTTGAGTTTTGCAGTAGCCTCCATCCAATTTCCGAGTAAAACAAACGCTATAATGAACACAACACCATCAAAGAAGACGTGCGTCGAAGTAGAAAACAAAGCAGGCAAGATGGAGATTTTTGGAGCAAGAGTCAGTAAAGCCGACCACAAAAAGGCCACGGTTGTTCCCAAGTGAATCAGCACATCCATGTTTGCTGAACCTCTTCTCAATGATTTCCAAGCGCGAGAATGAAATTCCCACCCGGACCAAAAATACACCGGAATTGTCGCCATCATCGCCAACAAAAGTCGGGTGTTGAGGCCAGCAGTATTTCCCATGTCATCTGCAAACATCGAGAAATAGAGCGTTGGTAAAGCAAGTAAGAGAGCGAGAGAAACCTTGTTTCGTTGTTCTCGCAACCGTTTTTTTGCATCATCGATGAGAACGGGCTTACTTTTGCGCAAATGAACCTCATAACCTGCACGTTCAATTGCGGAGACGACATCGTTTTGCACCGCTTTAAGATTTGAATTCTCATTCACATGAATTTGAGCTTTGTTAAAAGCAAGATTCACCGAGACCTCCTTGACTGCATCAACATTTCTTGTGACCTTTTCAACAGAAGTCACACATGCACCGCACGACATCCCGATAATATCGAGAGTGAACGATGTGCTGTCAGTCATATCTTTCACCTACTTGCAGTTTGAATTTCCACATGCCAAGATGTTCCAATCGACATGGTATTGCGATTCCTGTAGTTTGTATAACACTTGGTATTGACTGCAATACTATTGTGGGGCTAAATCAAGAGAGCCTGCCCACACATCCAAACCGCGTAGTCTGCAAGAGAAGATCTGGCCGAGTTGAACTACTGGATGTTGTTCTCCACGTTGGTCCGGTTCAGCAGGAATCACCGCTAGCCCGTGTTCATCGACGCTCATTTGCGTTTTTCCTCCGATTTGGCGAAGGTGCATCCGTCCGTGAATCGCTCCATCATCGGCTAAATCCAAGAAGACCCAAGGGGTGCGTAATCCGGTTATTCTTGCAGCCCAAGAAGTGTGTTCCAGGGGAGTCGTTTCCGTTGAACTTTCGCCGCCGATTTTTCCACCGCGTAACAAGTGAAGGTGGTAAGCATTTGCGACTAACTCCCACTCAATTCGTTTTGCTGCGTGACCTTGTTCACTGCAATGCTTCGAAATTTTGGCTGTTTCTTCGAAGGAATGAACCCATCCCTCTCCCCGAAGGTGCGCCTTCAATTGGCGATGCGCCATCAAATCTGGATAGCGGCGTATTGGGCTGGTAAAGTGAACATACGCATCGAGGTTGAGTCCAAAGTGCCCGAGGTTCTCAGCACTGTATGTTGCCCTCTGCATCAGATGAAACAAACCTTGGTCAACCACTCTTCGGACGGGGCCTTTGAGTTCTGAGGCTTGCTTTTGGGCTTGTTCCAGAGCATCGAGGATATCTTGACGGGCTTCTGAGTCAAGTACGCTTGAAAGATATTCGGGGGTATCATCAGTTCCCTGCTCTTCTGAAGTATCCATTCCTGAGATGTCAATTGAACCGCCTGCCCAACCGGCTAACAAGTCGGTAAGTTCGCTCTCTTCTGATTGTCCATGCGTTCTGAGGCTCGGCATTGGCAATTCAATGTCGACTCCCAATGCAGTGAGCTTTGCGTTTAACTCCTCCACTTCCACTGCGTCTGGTGGTGTGTGGCATCGCCATGGTAATGGCGCACCTAACTTTCCAAGTAAATGCCCTACTGAAGCATTTGTAGCTACCATGAATGATTCAATCATCCGTGTTGCTGCGTTCGGCCATTTCACCTCGACTTTGATTTTTTCATCACCATGGAGCCGAGGCCGTAATTCAGCGTTCTGAATGTTGAGGCGCACTTCCTTCGCTTGCCATGATTCTGCTAATGCGAACATATTTGCAAAGCGGGAATTGTCTAATGCGTCTTCATATGCCATGTTTTCTGCGACTTGAATAACTGCTTCATAGGCCCTGCAATCAGTAATCGTATCATCATCGTTGATGTCCATGGCGATGACCATGGCTAATCGGTCAACTCCAGCGCGCAGTGAACACAGATCATCTGCCAGTCGGGGCGGCAGCATTGGCAGGACTGCATGAGGCAAATAGACCGAAGTCGCTCGTGAGCGAGCAGCTCCATCCAGTCGCGAATCCGGTTGAACATAGTGGGCGACATCGGCTATAGCAACCCATAGTGTCCGCATGCCGTTCTTCTCGATTAAGCACACTGCATCATCGAAATCTTTCGCATCATGAGGGTCAATGGTAACAAAGGGGAGGTGACGCAAGTCTTCTCTTCGTTCTGAGAGTTCCTTCTCGCTATCAAGTTCAGGTAGGCGGTTCGCAGCCTCTACGAGAGCTTCGTCATAGATACTTGGAAACGGATTCCATCCACCTTTACGCTTATTTTCAAGTCGTAAGTTCAAGAGTTCACGCGCATTGAGACGTCCTGATTGAACTAACAAGAGGGCCATGCTCGGTTCAGCCTCTCGAAACCGCAACCCTGAACGACGGTTGGCGATGAACCTCGCTTCACTCACGAGGTCAAATTTGCCCCATGACCTCACAACTTCATCAGGTAGGAGTGAAAAAGATTCGGGATAATCTTCGCCACCGAGATGCGCCAACCAAACTTCTTCGAGCAGTTCATATCGTTCCATATGATCGGTATTCATCGTTGGGAGAAGATGAGCATTTTCTTGATTCAAGGCAGGGCGACCATGTAGGCTGGTTGAACCTTTCGAAGCATGAACTGCACTGAATGCCTGCCAATCCAATACTGAGGATTTTATCTGTTGAGTTTCGGAGGGCGAACGAATCCGAACCAGTTTGTTTTCTCTTTCTACAAAATGTTCTTTTTTGGAACGGGCATGCGCTAATGTTTCGTCTATTTCGCTGCGGAAAGCGCGTTCAGAACGCGCATCTTTGGAGAAGTCTCGATTGAGATTTTCTCGTTCGATGAGGAAATTTGCTAAAGCCTCTCCACTCCATTCGGTCTCCCAAAGTGTAGAGTCCTCGCTAAAATGATTCGAAAGGCGTTTCCAAAGCCGTTCACCTTCCGAAAGTTTCGGGCCTTTCGAACGGTGTTTTGAGCCACGATTATTGTGCTTGCCTCTGCGACTCATACACTCACCTACAACCCTGTGTTCTTAAGTTCCTCAAGGGCTTTCAATTGCTCACTGGTCAGTTCATCATAATCTGGTAAGATAAATTCGAGTTCTAAATCGCCTCCATCATATCCAGCACCTGCGATACGTTGTCTGTCTCCAACCAATGTTTCAGGCGTGACACTCAACATGATTTTCTTTTTGTTCGGGAGCGTGACTTTGACTTTCCCTCCAAGCATGAGCGTACTGAATGGGGTCGGGACTTCTTGTATCAGGATGTCTTTATCCCAAAACCTCCCTTCTCCAAACTGAATTCGAATCGTCAACATCACGTCACCAGCGTCGCCTTCGGGGTGGTCATGGCCTTGTCCTTTCATTCGAGTGGTTGTACCATGTTTGACGCCCGCTTTCACCGATGTGCGAAGTGTGGTGGTCGTCGCTTCCATCTTACCGCTTTGATTCTGCTTGAGTCTTTTGAATGAAAAGGAAAACACACCGCCCTTCTCTGCTTCTTCAGTTGTTAAATCGAGGCTTACTCCGATATCGGTGCCTTTGGGGCGTTGTTGCCTCTGACGAGGTTGTTGGCCCATGCCGCCAAACGGATTTCCGCCACGGCCTCGTCCACCGCCGCCAAACATTTGGCTAAAGACATCATCCATTCCTCCACCCCCAAATGAGGCTCCACCGCCGTTACCAAACATTGAGGACATGCGTTGTTGTTGTTCATGTTCCGCTCGATCTTTGGCAGTCGCAATAGTTTCGTAGGCCGCTTGAACTTCCTTGAATTTTGCTTCTGCTGAATCATTATCCGGATTTCGGTCCGGGTGGTATTGGCGGGCTTTTTTACGAAACGCCCGTTTAATTTCCACATCGCTGGCATTACGGCCAACGCCAAGAACGGAATAGGGGTCCTGCTGCGCCATTGAACGCCCTTCCTCGCCACTCCCACATCAACCCTCGCAACATAGAATCGTGAAAACTTGGGAGAGATTGAGTCACCTCTCGCGACGGAGTGGTTATATTGGGAGGGTAGGTGGCATTGAAAGCCCGAGGTTGTACCATGTCTGGTGAAACTGCAGAAAAACGTTCATTCGAAGATAAAGTTCAGGACCGTCAAGACTGGATTGAGTCCCAATTCCGCCGAGTATCCCGAGGTTCTTGGGCTCGTATCATTCGTATGGCCCGTAAGCCAACCGCTCAAGAATTCAAACAGACTTCGATTATTTGCGGCATCGGACTTTTCGTTCTTGGAGCAATTGGATTTGTCATGCTCGTCATGATGGACAATTTCTTCCCTTGGCTTTTTGATGTTTTGAACATCGGGAACTGAACACTTAGGAGATGAATGAAATGACTGAAGCATTTGTAGCATACGTTCGATTTGAAGAAAAACTCCTTTTGTTGCGCCGCAGCAAATCCGATGGCGACTTCCCAGCATTGTGGGATGGCGTTTGGGGAATTGGCGACACTCCAGAAGAAGTCATTGCACGAGTTTCTGAATCCACAGGTATCCCAATTGAATCTCTTCACTACCATGACTCAGGCCCTGAGCGCGGTGTTGATATGGGCCGTTCTTTGGTCGATGTCGTACCTGTATTGGTCGTTTCCAGCACTGATGAAGTAACACCTACTGGCCGTTACACTGAATCTGAATGGATTGATCCAGGGACTCTTGGAAACTACAACTGTATCTTTTCAAACCTCGATATGGAAAATAACGACAAGTTGTTCCGTGAAATGTATGGTTCAGTCGGTTCTTTCCTTTACATCGTGAAAACCGCCATCGGTTCCGAACAGCGTGTTGCTGATGAAATGTATAACCGACTTCACGGAAGCGGTTCACTGACATCGCTTCTCCCAGATATTATGTCGATTCTCCACCCAACTGGAATGCGCGGTTACCTCTTCATTGAATCAAGTGCTCTTCACCACGTTGAGAAATTGATTGGTCGCTCTGGTGGCCGAGACCCTGCGGCACGCCGTGGATTGAACCAAACGCCGTTGAAGAACGCAAAGACCGTTCTACCTGGCGAGGCACCTCTTGCCGACATTCTCCCATACCTCGAACCGAAGGCAGTGACCTCTGGAATCGAAGTCGGATGCATCGTCGAAATCGTCACAGGCGCTTTCAAAGGTGAGAAGGCGCGTGTCCTCAGTGTAGCGGAATCCAAAGAAGAAGTCAGCATGGAATTGTATGAACAACCAATTCCAATGACTCTTAACATGCGTGGCGACCACGTTCGTGTCGTGGAGCGTGTCGAGTGATTTTTGAGGGCTTAGCCACTCAACACCCATCGCACAGCGCGATTATATAGGGGTGTTTTGTCGGCTGAATGCCCACATAGTGAGCAATGGAGTTGAAACAATGCCGAAACCTTGGACATCTAAACTTATCATCAAAGCTCTTGGTGTGAAGAAGTGCAACGGTAGTGTTGAGGCTGCAGTTGAAGACCTCCCTCTCGAGAAGGCAATGGAAGTCGCTCAAGAGAAGCACGGCCTCGGTCATCTGACCGGCGCTGACTTGAAGGCACAAACAAAAGAAATCATTGGAACATGCGTTTCGATGCGTGTTAAGATCGACGGACACTGGGCCAATGATGCCCTCGCAATCATTAACAAAGGAGAATGGGACGAGCGGTTTAATTGAAACATCACGAACCGTGGTAGAGGCGCCATTGAGCGTCTCGCTGACCACTGAGGTGAACAAAAATGGAAAACAAAATTAATCAAGCAATTAAGGACGCACTTGAGAGTGCTCCAAAAAGAAAATTTGTCGAGTCCGTGGATATTGCATTCACCATCCGTGACGTCGACTTGAAGAACCCTAACAACCGTATCAAGGAGGAAGTTCGTCTTCCATCTGGCCGTGGTCGAGAACTTAAAATTGCTATGTTTGCTGCTGGAGAAGCTGCAACAAAAGCAAAGGCTGCTGGAATCCACGTCATCACCCCTCAAGAAATTGAAGACCTTGGCGGCAACAAAGGAAAGGCAAAGAAAATTGCAAATGCATTCGATTTCTTCCTTTCAGAAGTCCCACACATGGGACTCATTGGACGATACCTTGGTGTCGTTCTCGGTCCTCGAGGAAAGATGCCTCGCCCAGTCCCTCCTACACTTGACCCTGGAGTTATTGCAGCAGGTCTGCAATCAACAGTTGTTGTCAAGTCCGGCGACCGAATGACATTCCAAATCTCATTCGGAACTGTGAGCCAATCTGAAGATGAACTCTACTCCAACGCAATGGAGATTTACAACCGTGTTATCTCCAAGCTTGAGCGTGGCGTTGGAAACATACGCTCCCTCTACATCAAGACAACGATGGGGCCATCATGCGCAGTTGAGGTGATTAATTGATTCCTAAGGTCGTGTCTTGGAAGAAAGACACCGTTCAAGATCTTGTTGACCTCATCAAGAGTGGAGACACTCTTGCAGTTATCGATATTCACGGCGTTCCTGCTGGAGCAATGCTCGGTATGCGAGCGACACTTCGCACCGACATGAAAATTCAAGTTGCAAAGAAGCGTTTGATGACAATTGCTTGGGAGCGAGCCGGATACAAAGATGAGAATCTTAACGAATTGTTCCAAGGTGCAATTCAACCTGCTTTGGTTTCTTCATCAACTCTCAATTCTTTCAAACTATACGATGAACTCAAGAAGACTGAGGCTGGACGTGCTGCTAAAGAAGGCGATGTTGCTCCTCATCAGATTGTTATTGAAAAGATGGATACTGGCATGCCACCAGGGCCAATTGTTGGTGAATTGAACTCCGTTGGAATTCCTGCTAAGATTATGGGCGGCTCTGTCCAAATCCAAAAGCGAACCGTGGTTCTTGAAGAAGGCGATGTCTTTGAAGGCGACATGGGTATGATGCTCTCGAAGATTGGAATTAATCCAATTGTCACTGGTCTGCGATTGTGCGGCACTCTTGAAGACGGCACAGTCTTCTCGCCAAGCACTCTTGCTATTGACTTCGAGCAATTCGAGACCGACCTCATCAGCTATGCTGCTGGTGCATTCAATCTCGCTTGCAACATTACTTGGTATACCAACCAAACAATGCCAACAATTCTTGCAAAGGCCAGCCGAGAGGCAATGGCCGTTGCACTGGAGGCTGCAATCGCTACTGCAGAAACCATGCCACATCTCGTTGGACGAGCACACAACGGCGCTATGGCCGTTGCTGGACAGCTTGACAGCGACGCACTCGATGAAGAACTTGCCAACATGTTGGGCGCAGCAGCATCCGCTGCCGCATCCGTTGCAAGTTCTCCTGAAAGCACTTCTGAGGTACCAACTGAAGCCGAAGAAGAGGAAGAAGAGGAAGAAGAGGAAAGCTTCGGCGGACTCGGAGATCTATTCGGTTGAACTAAATAATGAGGTGAAAAAATATGGAATACGTATACGCTGCTATGCTACTGCACGCTGCTGAAAAAGACATTGACGAAAAAACCGTGAGCGCCATTCTAAAGGCTGCTGGCGTGAAAGCTGACGACGCTCGAGTGAAAGCACTGGTTGCTTCTCTTGACGGTGTTGACATCGCTGATGCAATGACCCAGGCTGTTGCCGCTCCTGCTGCCGCTGCTCCCGCAGCTGCTGCTGGTTCTTCAGACGCCCCTGCCCCTGTTGAAGAGGAAGAGGAAGAAGAAGAAGCAGGCGGTTTCGACGGTCTTGGTTCCCTTTTCGGTTGAAACAGGTATCGAGCGCCGCCGAACGCACACATTGAACGCGACATGCTCGCGACAAGTGAAGCACGGTAGTTTTACTCGGTCCTCCCCGCGGAATACCTCGCCTGTAAGGGCGGGACTGTGGGAACACCGTGCATACAAGCGAATCAAACTACGAGTTTGATTGAAAACAATCTACATAGCCGTAAGGCTGTTCAAATTCGAACCACTCCATCGGAGTGTTGATGCCATCAAGTCGATTGGCTTCATCATGGTGCGACGTGCGACGCGAGATTTCGAAGTCAGTGTCTCGCCAGTTCAATCAATCAAAGTGTTCCGAATCCTTGCTGAAGAGGCAGGTTGGGCTATGGAACGTCATGAAGGTTCGAGGATGGTCGACCGTTTTGCCATCATTATGCCAATGACTCAGACCACACGAATGTTAGGTCTACGAATCCTTGATGGTCCACTACGCGGACTTGAAGTGACCAGCTGGGCAGAAACCCGTGGTTCATCTGGAGCACTCAACATGATCTCTTGGGTTTTACCAGGAGGTCTTGAACACCCGTTGACTCAATCCATGCTTCAGCATTGGGTTTCTCGATTACCTCGCTGTCCTTGGCGTTGGGGTTTTGGTGAGCGTTCAAAGATTGGATACATGTTACCCGTATGGCGGAAATCTCGGAAAAATTTTGCGAAATTAGGCTTCGCTGTTGGGAAAAACGATTGGCCGAATACTCCAGAAAACC
This sequence comes from Candidatus Poseidoniaceae archaeon, assembly GCA_949372875.1. Taxonomy (GTDB): domain Archaea; phylum Thermoplasmatota; class Poseidoniia; order Poseidoniales; family Poseidoniaceae; genus MGIIa-L1. The sequence continues at coordinate 39,146 of CASIAW010000002.1, read as the reverse complement.
CTTGGATTTCGGAAGAATCCGAGTGATTCATCAAGCATATTGCTAAATGCTAGACAAAAGACCCTCCACTGGAAGCAGTCTCTATGAGTTCCCTGTCTCGTCGTAATTTCACTGCGCCACTGTTTCTTGTTTTTCTCATGGTCGCCATGTCGTGGTCATCTGTTCTCGACAATCGCCACGACGCACACACCGAGACAACGCTTTCAGATATCGTCGTCGCCAATGTTGGTTGGTCGTCACCTACAACACTCGACAGCACAGATAGCGTTGGCTATCAATCCTCATTAGCGATTGATTCGAATGATAACCTCCACGTGACCTATCGGGACAACACCAATGGCAATCTTGAGTACATGGCCTATGATGGATCTTCTTGGAGCACACCGGTCTCACTCGACAGCACAGATAACGTCGGCTATCAGTCTTCATTAGCGATTGATTCGAACGATAACCTGCATGCGACCTATTTTGACGCCACCAATCAAAATCTTGAGTACACGACCTATGATGGCTCTTCTTGGAGCACTCCGATCTCACTCGACAGCACAGGTCACGTCGGCTATGATTCCTCATTAGCGATTGATTCGAATGATAACCTGCATGTAACCTATCTTGACTACACCAATGGCAATCTTGAGTATATGACCTATGATGGCTCTTCATGGAGCACACCGGTCTCAATCGACAGCAGCACAGATAGGGTCGGCTGGGACTCCTCATTAGCGATTGATTCCAATGATAACCTACATGTGACCTCTTTTGACGAAACTAATTACAATCTTGAGTACATGGCCTATGATGGCTCTTCTTGGAGCACACCGGTCTCAATCGACAGCACAGATAACGTTGGCAGGCAGTCTTCATTAGCGATAGATTCCAGTGATAACCTGCACGTGACTTATTTGGACGAAACCAATTGGAATCTTGAGTACATGACCTATGATGGCTCTTCTTGGAGCACACCTGTCTCGCTCGACAGCACAGATATCGTCGGCAGTGAATCCTCATTATCGATTGATTCGAATGATAACCTGCACGTGACCTATTATGACAACACCAATTACAATCTTGAGTACATGACCTATGATGGCTCTTCTTGGAGCACACCAGTCTCACTCGACAGCACAGGTAACGTCGGCTTGTATTGCTCCTTAGCGATTGATTCCAATGATAACTTGCATGTGACCTACTTTGACGCCCCCAATGGCAATCTTGAGTACGTGACGTATTCAACACCAGCCCTTCCGGTGATTTCGTATTCACCAGACGACTTGAGCTTGACCAACAATACAGCCAGTTCCGATGTACCACTGTCACCGACCCTTACTGGTTCAGGTGTCATTACATCGTGGACCATTCATCCAACACTGCCGAACGGTCTTTCGTTCTCAACTTCGAATGGAACCATTACTGGAACGCCAATTGAACTCTTGACTCGAACCATGTTTATTGTTAATGGAACAAACACAGGTGGTTCATCAACGGCTTACATCAATCTCACGGTTGTTGATAATATTCCAATCCTTTCGTATTCACCAGACGACTTGAGCTTGACCAACAATACGGCAATGTCGCCAACGGCAGTCCCAGTGAATACCGGCGGACCGATACCGAGCGGCGCAAACACCACCGTCACGCAACTCAGAATTGTAGATGCGGTAGGCGATGTTGGCGAATATTCTTCATTCGCTCTGGATTCCACAGGTTCCAAACATATTTCCTATTACGATGCAACGAACGGCGACCTCAAATATGCAACTGACACGACGGGTTCTTGGCTCAATTCAACCATTGATTCAAACGGCGATGTTGGCCAATATTCGTCGATTGCTGTTGATTCTAACGATGTGATTCATATTTCTTACTACGATGAAAGCAATGGGAATTTAATGTATATTACCAACAGAAGCGGATCTTGGGTGAACACGACGATCGATTCAACGGGGCAACTCGGAATGGATGCTTCAGTCGTTGGTTTATACACTTCGATTGCCATAGACTCGAACGCTAAAGTTCACCTTTCATATCTTCACTTAAATTCAAGTATTGATACGTATCTCAAATATGCAACGGACATGACTGGCTCATGGGTCACTGAGACTGCTTTCAACACAACGACCGGCGGAACCATACGTGCAGGCCACTACTCATCCATCGCTCTTGATTCGAACGATGAGGTTCACATTTCTGCCTATGATGATTACAATCGAGACCTTATACATGTTACCAAAAAAACCGGTTCTTGGGTCAAAACTACGGTGCAATCTTTTGCCAATGTAGGGCTCTATACTTCACTTGCTATCGATTCAAATGATGACCTCCACATTGCCTACCAAATGGGTATTTATTCTTCAGTGGGTGAAAATTTGCGCTATGCAACCTACAACGGCTCAACCGGATGGACATTGACTGAGATAGATATACTCGGAAGTGTTGGTACATTCGCTTCTCTTGCGCTTGACTCGAACGGTTTTGTTCACATTTCATACTACGATGGAACCAATCAACAGCTCAAATATACAACCAATCTGAATGGTTCATGGGAATTATCTGTGATTGATAGTGTCGGTGTCGGTAGCCATACTTCGATTTCAGTTGATGCCACCGGCGCAGTTGATATTTCATATTATGATGTGTTAAACGGTGATCTTCTCAGCAGTCGATTGGATTCATCCTACAATGTTTACAGGTTCACAGTGAGTCCAGACTTGCCTACGGGTTTGGAGTTGAACATTACGAACGGTGAGATTTCCGGAACGCCAACCGTCGTTTCACCTCTTACCACATATTCGGTCACTGCTACCAATACTGGTGGTTCATCCACCACTTTGATCAATCTCACGGTTGTTGATAATCTTCCCAACATTTCGTATTCACCAGACGACTTGAATTTGACCAACAATACTGCCAGTTCCGATGTACCACTGTCACCTACTCTTACCGGTTCAGGTGCCATTACATCGTGGACCATTCATCCAACACTGCCGAACGGTCTTTCGTTCTCAACTTCGAATGGAACCATTACTGGAACGCCAATTGAACTCTTGACTCGAACCATGTTCACCGTCAATGGAACAAACACAGGTGGTTCATCAACGGCTTACGTCAACATCACCGTGAATGCTGTAACCCCGAACTTGTCTTACACGCCAGATAGTCTAGTACTGACCAACAATTCTGTTATGTCTACGCTTTTACCAACAACGTCAGGCGGAGATGTTGTGTCGTGGTCGATTGACCCTGCACTTTCCTCGGGCCTCACGTTTAATACGACAAATGGTGAGATTTCAGGAATACCAGATGCGTTGAGCGTACTTACCGTCTATACGATTTCTGCTACCAATACTGGTGGTACCGTTACAGCTACTGTGAACATTACCGTGAATGCTGTAGCACCGGTTTTGTCTTACTCACCTGATAGCTTCATTCTCACCAACAATTCTGCAATGAACACCCTTTCATCAACAACGCCCGGCGAAGATATTGTATCATGGTCGATTGATCCTGCACTTTCCTCGGGCCTCACGTTTAATACGACAAATGGTGAGATTTCAGGAATACCAGATGCGTTGAGCGTACTTACGGTCTACACGATTTCTGCTACCAATACTGGTGGTACCGTTACAGCTACTGTGAACATTACCGTGAATGCTGTAGCACCGGTCTTGTCTTACGCTCCTGGTAGTCTTGTTCTGACCAACAATTCTGTTATGTCCACGCTTTTACCAACAACATCAGGCGGAGATATCGTAACATGGTCGATTGACCCCGAACTTTCCTCGGGGCTCTTGTTTAACACGGTAAATGGGGAGATTTCAGGAATGCCGGATACATTGAGCACCCTCGCAGTCTACACGATTTCTGCTACCAATACTGGTGGTACCGTTTCGGCTACGGTCGATATTACCGTAAATGCTGAGATTGCCATAATCTCGTATTCATTAAGCAATCTCACACTGACTCGAAGTTTGAGCATGCCTACCCTTTCACCCACGGTTGCTGGTGGGGCCGTCGTTTCATGGGAGATTCGTCCGCAGCTTCCATCCGGTTTGCAGTTTGGTAGTTCGAACGGAAGCGTTTGGGGTGCTTCATCGGTGAACATGTCGCAGACACAGTACACCGTTTGGGCCAATAATACAGGTGGTTCAGCAGAGGCTTTGTTGAATATCACAGTCGTTGAACCAGTTGCAGTGATTGGTTATTCACCAGATTCTCTCACGCTTATCCGTACTCAATCAATGACGTCAATGATGCCAGTAATGAGCGGTGGGCAGGTCGAAACTTGGGAGATTGAGCCAACCTTACCTCTCGGACTATCGTTTTCTAATGGCGTTCTTTCTGGAACGCCAGAAGTGAACATGACCTTGACTTCATTCACCATATGGGCAAATAACAGCGGTGGAGCATCATTTGCAAACATCACTCTTTTGATTCATGAACCGATTCCTGAAGTCACCTATTCTCCAGAGAACATTGTTCTTACACGCGGCCAGAACATGACCGAGATTACGCCGTCTCTTGGTGAAGGAATGGTTGCCATTTGGGAAATTAGCCCTTCATTCCCCGGCGGTTTGGTGTTTGAAAATGGAGGTATTTCTGGTACACCTGTGGTGAATTTCACCATGACACAGTACACCGTCATCGCTCAGAACTCTGGTGGTTCATACACCGTTATGTTCAACCTCACTGTTGTCGAACCCGTTGCAATCTTATCGATTGAGTCCAACCCACCGGTGCTTCTTCGTGACAATTCCTCACTCGCTCTCAACATCACCAACGATGGCGGTTTGGTCGAAGTGTGGGAGATTTCCCCTTCACTCCCTGATGGTTTGGTAATGGAGAACGGTTCTGTTTCGGGTATTTCTTCGGTGAATCAATCAGAAACCATTTACACCATTTGGGGAAATAACTCTGGCGGCTCTAATTCGGTAATCTTCACGCTCACGGTGCAAGAACCAGAGACTACCGTCGTCGAACAGTTGCCAGAGCCAGAACTTGAAGTATCGATCAATTTTTTCATCCTGTCGATGGTTTTCTTTGTGCCGCTTTTAGCTCTCATTATCGTTTTTAAGAAACACTACGAATTGATGTATTGACCGAAGATGCGAGAGACAAGAAGAAGCAACAGGATGAAGGCCACTTGGAAACCTTGGATTTTCGAGGTACCAAGGTTATTTACCAAGCATATACCTAAATGCTAGACCCTTAACGACTGTTTGGAAGTAGTCTCTATGAGTTCATATTCTCATCGTAGTTGCACTGTACCACTCCTTCTGGTCTTTCTCATGGTGACCATGTCATGGTCATCTGTTCTCGACAATCGACATAACACACACACCGAGACATCGCTTTCAGATGTTGTTGTTTCTCATGCCGGCTGGGGGTCACCTACATCAATCGACAGCACAGATAGCGTCGGCCATGATTCCTCATTAGCGATTGATTCCAGTGATCACCTGCACGTAACTTACCGTGATGTCACCAATAACAACCTTGAGTATATGACCCATGATGGCTCTTCTTGGAGCACGCCTCTCTCACTCGACAGCACAGATGACGTCGGCATGGAATCCTCGTTAGCAATTGATTCCGACGATAACCTGCACGTGACCTATTTTGACAACACCAATGCTAATCTTGAGTATATGACCTATGATGGCTCTTCTTGGAGCACACCTGTCACGCTCGACAGCACAGATGATGTTGGCCACATGTCTTCATTAGCGATTGATTCCAATGATAACTTGCACGTGACCTACCATGACAACACCAATGGCAATCTTGAGTATATGACCTATGATGGCTCTTCATGGAGCACACCGCTATCGCTCGATATCACAGATAACGTCGGCTATCAATCTTCATTAGCGATTGATTCCAATGATAACCTGCACGTAACTTACCGTGATGTCACCAATAACAACCTTGAGTATATGACCCATGATGGCTCTTCTTGGAGCACACCAGTCTCTCTCGACAGCACAGGTAACGTCGGCTATGATTCCTCGTTAGCGATAGACTCCAATGATAACCTGCATGCGGTCTACCTTGACGCCACCAATGGCAATCTTGAGTACATCACCCATGATGGCTCTTCTTGGAGTACGCCTATCTCGCTCGACAGCATAGACGATGTCGGCTATACGTCTTCATTAGCAATCGATTCCAATGATAACCTGCACGTGACCTATTATGACGCCACCAATGCCAATCTTGAGTACATAACCCATGATGGCTCTTCTTGGAGCACACCGGCCTCTCTCGACAGCACAGATGCCGTCGGCTGGCAATCCTCATTAGCGATTGATTCCAGTGGTAATCTGCACGCGACCTATCTTGACATCACCAATACCAATCTTGAGTATGTGGCGCATTCAACACCAACCTCTCCAGTGATTTCGTATTCAGTGGATGAGTTTGTGTTGACAAAGAACATAACAATGTCACCAACCGCTATTCCTTCAGTAGCCAGTGGGGTGATTTCAATTTCAACCATCGACTCAACGCCCGTTCGAGGTAGATACTCCTCAACAGCTATCGATTCTAATGGCAACTCACACACTTCGTATTTTTCCGAAACTGGTAATCGCAACCTGATGTATGTTACAGATGCCAGCGGTTCTCTGGTCACTACGACGCTTGATAGCAACTCGAATACGGGCATTTCTACATCCCTCTCCATTGATTCCAATGATGCAATCCACATATCATACTACGATGATAGCAATAGAGATTTGAAATACGCAACAGATGAATCTGGGTCTTGGGTAATCTCAACTCTTGATTCAATCGGAGATGTTGGAAGAGACTCTTCGGTCGCTGTTGATTCAAGCGATGGCGTTCACATCTCGTATCGAGATACCACGAACGCCGATCTGAAATACGCTACTGACAAGAGTGGGTCATGGGTAATTGCTACGCTGGACTCTGATGGAAACGTAGGTGAGAAAACTTCGATTGCTCTGGATTCAAATGACGATGTTCATATTGGCTATCAAAATGTAACAGCCTCTAATGTCAAGTATGCTACTGACAAGAGCGGTTCTTGGGTTTATTCAACGGCCTATTCAAGCGGTAGTGTCGGATTTGGAATATCGCTTGCAGTTGATTTCAACAACCATATTCATATCGCTTTTACCGATTATACTGGCGATGACCTCCGATATGTAACCGATGAGAGCGGTTCTTGGGTTGCTTCTCGACTTGACTGGTTTGCAGATGTGGGAAAAAACCCATCTCTCGCTGTTGATTCAAAAAATAACATTCATATTTCATACCAAAATTATTCCTTTGGACATGTTGGTGAACTCAAATACGCTACCAACAAATGTGGCACTTGGGTCTACATGGAGGTTGAGCAGGTAGGAAACTCATCCGAACTTGAATCATCGCTTGCCATTGATGCGAATGATACGGTTCACATCTCATACTATCATCCAACGACTCAAAGCCTCAAATACGTCACATTAGATGAAATGGTCCAGTACTTTTGTTACTCGATCAGCCCAACCCTACCTCATGGTTTGAACATAAATCGAACCAGCGGTGAAATCTCAGGCACCCCTCTTGCTGTGTCTCCTCGAACTATGTATTCGGTGATAGGTACAAATTCTGCTGGCACATCTACCGCCCAAATCAACATTACAGTTATCGATAGTTCGCCCAATATATCCTATGTTTCTGATGACTTGCTGTTAACGAACAATACGCCTATGGTAACAGCCTCCCCAACAAATCAAGGTAGTCCCATTCAAGCATACACCGTTGAATCGATCTTTTCGAACACATCGCTTGCCTCGATAGGAACATGGGGCGGTGGCTCTTCGCTTGCCTTCGATTCAAATGATGTGCTTCATATCTCTTTCTGGGAAGGTACCAATCAAGACCTCATGTATGCAACCGATAAAACCGGCTCATGGGTATTTACTACGCTTGACTCATCCGGAATGGCGGGAGAGTACTCTTCTATGAGTATTGATTCAAACGATGCCATACACATTGCATACTGGCATTACAGCGATGGCGAACTCAAATATGCCACGGATAAGAGCGGCTCTTGGGTGACTACAACACTTGACTCATCTGGAGTAGGGCAATATCCTTCGCTCTCTCTTGACTCCAACGATGCCGTCCATATTTCATACTATGATTTCTCCAATCAAGATCTCAAATACGTTACGGATAAGAGTGGCTCTTGGGTGGTTTCAACGCTTGATTCCTTGGGTAACTTAGGATACTTTACATCCATCGATATTGATTCAAATAACGCCGCACATATCTCCTACTATGATGATACAAATCAAGACCTCAAGTATGCAACCGATAAGAGTGGCTCATGGGTATACTCAGCTATCGACACGCAAGGTAATGTTGGTGAGCACACTTCCCTTTCGGTTGATTCAAACGATCATATCCACGTCGCTTATCTTGAGTCAAGCAGTCTTGACCTCAAGTATGCAACCGACAAGAGTGGCTCATGGGTCAACACAACTCTCGACTCTCTCCACGAAGTTGGTTTCTTCACTTCTCTTGTCCATGATTCCAACAATGGCATCCATCTCTTATACTTCGATACCAGTAGTGATGACCTCAAGTATGCAACCGATACGAGTGGTTCATGGGCACTTTCAACACTTGATTCATCGGGAGATGTTGGCGAATATTCCTCTCTTGCCATTGACTCAAACGACGGAGTCCATTTCACATACCGCGATAAAACCAATTCAGACATCAAATACGGCAACCTCATCTCCACCGTTACAGAAGGGTTTACGCTCACCCCGTCGCTTCCAACTGGCCTTGAATTTAACAACTCGAATGGAAATATTTCGGGAACACCAACTGAACTTTTCAATCGAACAATGTTTACGATTACGGGAATGAATTCCAATGGGTCCTCAGTCACCTTTGTGAACATTACCGTTGAAACAGAACCGCCTACTTTTTCCTATTCTCCTGAAAACATTACACTAACAAAGAATTCGATCATGCAGATTCTTTCTCCTACGACTTCGAGTGTAGGGATTACTTCTTGGGGGATACTTCCAGAGCCTCCTGATGGTCTCTTGTTCAATACTGTTACAGGTGAGATATCGGGAACTCCTGTTGCCCTTCAACCATTAACCATGTACACCATTACTGCCGCCAATTCAGATGGTTCTTCTACCGCTACTGTGAACATTACCGTGAACGATGAAATTGCCATCCCCTCCTATACGCCAACAGAATTGGTTTTGATTCGAGACGTGGAGATGACTTCATTCAATCCTGAAGTTCTTGGAGGGGCGGTATTGGGGTGGCAGATAAGTCCAGAATTACCTACAGGACTTCAGTTTGGAACAAATAACGGCAGTGTATGGGGTTCTTCATCGGTGAATATGACGCAGACACAGTATACTGTATGGGCTAATAATTCAGGCGGCTCTCCTACGACCACATTCCTTCTTACGGTGAACGAGCCTCTTGCTGTGCTCTCTTACAATCCTGAAAATTTGACACTCATACGCAGTACAAATGTTACCAACCTTGCACCAACACTGAGCGGTGGATTGGTTGAAACTTGGGAAGTATCCCCTGCTCTTCCTCTCGGACTCTCTCTTGAAGATGGATTCATAAAGGGATTCGTCGTTGTGAATTCATCGCTCCAAACCTATACCATTTGGGCCAACAACTCCGGAGGTTCAGTCTCTTCTACAATTAATATCACGGTCAATGAACAAACTTCACCGCTGAGTTACAACCCTTCACAATTCATTTTGACCAGAGGCATCCAGATGTCCAACATCACTCCAATACGTGGTGAAGGGGAGGTTTCGACTTGGGATATATCTCCACAACTGCCAGCTGGTCTGCAATTCTCAAACGGTGTAGTCTCGGGTACGCCGGATGTGAATATGACGCAAACAAATTACACTGTTTGGGCAAACCATAGCGGTGAATCCTCCTCCGCCGTCCTTCGGCTCACGATTCACGAACCAGCACCGGTCCTCTCTTATTCTCCAGAGGACATATCGCTCATACGCGGCGAAATGATGGTTGAAATCCATCCAATACTTGGAGAAGGACTGATTGAAAATTGGAGCCTAAACCAATCACTCCCTGAAGGCCTTTTGTTTGCAAATGGAAGTATTTCAGGCACCCCACTGTTCAATTCCTCTACAGCATCTTACACGGTTCGTGTGAATAACTCCGGAGGAATGACTCTCTTCGTATTCAATCTAACTGTTGTTGAACCAGCTCCAATTCTTTCGATGGATACAGCGAACTACTCCCTTGTTTACAAGAACCTCGTTAATCCATTCCAAGTGAATAATTCTGGCGGTATGATTGAATCTTGGACGGTTCGTCCCAGTTTGCCACCTGGAATGATCATGCTTGATGGTGAGATTTCTGGGCAACCTACGATACGGATTGGTAACACTTCGTTTACAATCGAAGCAATCAATTCAGGCGGTTCGGATTCAATTACGTTTACCCTCTCAGTCTACCAGCCGCCAGTTGCGGAAGCCCCACTGGATGCGGAACCGACGAACTACCTATTCTGGGGATTAAGCTTGGTTTTCGTATTGATAGTGATTCTCTCTTACATACTGAAGAAGCCCGAGGAAGAAGATCCAAAAGAAGAACCGACGGAAGAGGAAGAAGCCGAAGAAGCCGAAGAAGCCGAAGAAGAGGAAAGACAAATTGAGGAAGCCTTTGATGATGAAAATTTAGAAGAAGGCAGCAGTGAGTCCGTATCAGAGTCAGCACCTTCTCAAGATGCTGCAGCCCCAAAAGAACTGATTACGCTGGCCACAACTACAGTTGAAGGATCGGCGGATGAAACTCAAGTCGTCGAAGACTCCGAATCAGATAACATGTCGAAGAACCTTCCATCACTTGGAGCCTCTGAACCCCCTGGCTTGAACAAAGACGTTCCATCCCTCGAAGGTTCGGAACTGATTGAAGGAAAGAATTTGGTTCAACTCCCAGCAACAAATGTTTGGAGTCAAGGCAAGAACTTAGTCGAACTCCCTACGCCATCAGAAGTGGATACAGGCAAGAACTTAGTCGAACTTCCATCCTCTGATATTTGGAGCAAGGGTAAGGACTTGGTTGATCTCCCCCCTCCTGCTGATTCTTCGAAAGAAGAATGAGTAGTATAAGCGCTAAACTGCTTACTTTTTATTTCACATTTGACCGAAAGTCATAGAGGTTGATGCTTCATCGGTTGAGGTGAGGGCGACGCTGATGATTACCTTGGACGATTTAAAATCCAATCGAGACACCCAAATAACCGTGGGGTGCATCGCCTTTTTCCTCATCGCTTTCCCACTGTATTTCTCGATAGCAGCTGACGGCGTCTCCAGTGGTGCAGGTAACCGCGGAGTCGGCGATTACCAAATCAACGGCAACCTTTCTTACGTTCAACTGTCCGACGGCATCGAATACATCGCAGATGGCGAGACATTGGTGATTGACGACCTTCACACCGATGCAATTGACGGGGCTGAAGACATGAACATCGTTGGTGTTCGAGTCGTGATGTCGTACGGTGAAGATGAAGAAGCGCAAGGCCCGTCATGTGCCGGTCAACTTGTCGGACAAGACGCGGCAGATACGATATCTGGAACTGCAATGCATGCTGGTTTCAATGGTACTGCTGATGGGCAAAACAACGGCGGTAATGGTGGAGCACGAAGTTGTCGTTGAATGGTTCAACTCCTCTATGGTTGGTGCTACAGTTTCTGGTCTTTCAGAATCGGAAATAGTTTCACAAATCGATTCAATGGGCGCTGGCCTTGGTGCTTATTCAGCTGAAATTGGCGTTATCTGCTGAAGCAGGAAATGCACCGGGCCCCGGTTGTTCTCGTAGCGACAACGGTGAAGAAGTCACGTATTCTGTTGAGTTGATTGTGTTCGATTACACGATTGCTCCTGTTTTTGATGAAGCAGAACTCTAATCGATGTGAAAGCCTAAGAAGGCATTCCGGCCAGTACGATTTTTCTTTAGAATGATTATCCAAGCAATTTATCGATGTTGATGATTGGTGAAACTCGCTCTTGAATCATCATCAGCAGGGCTTTCAACACCGTTTCATCGACAGCCTCAACGCGCATCACAAGGATTGGTTCTGTGTTTGACTTACGAGCCAAGTACCATCCAATTTGTTCACCTGTAGTGTCGTTGTTGAAGCGAACCCGCACACCATCTATGGTTGAGGAATCATAGTCTTCGAAGGCCAAACGAATGGCTTCAACTGTTTCCAGTTTCTTGTCTTCAGCGCAAGGCACCTTCACTTCACCCGTGGTTGGCAAGTTTGGTGCAAGCCGATTCAATTCTTCACTGAAGTTCAGACCATTGGTTCGCGACCACAGCTCAATGAGTCGAGCGGCGTTGTACAATGAACAATCAAAGCCGTACCATCCTCGGTCCGACATAAAGATGTGACCACTCATTTCCGCAGCCATCAACGCATCTGGATGGGCTGCTAAGACTCGCTTCATGAACGAATGTCCTGTCTTGGCCATCATTGGTCGGCCACCTGCAGCAACAATGGCTTTCTCGACGTTCATCGAGCATTTGACATCGTAAATCAGCAAATCTTTTCCTTCTTCGGTACCAACAACATCGTCAGCAAGCAACGCAATCAAACGGTCTGGATAGATGAATCGTCCAGCCTCATCAACTGCGCCAATTCGATCTCCATCGCCATCAACGCCAAGGCCAAATTCACAACCGTGTTCAACAACGGCTTTTCCTAAGTCAACCATATTCTTTGGACGAGTCGGGTCAGCTCCGTGATTTGGTTCGCTTGCGTCCCAATCACAGTACAAATCTACGTGTTCAACGCCCATCTTGTCGAGTAATTTCGTCATTGCAGGACCAGGGACTGCGTTGCCACAGTCCACAGCGACCTTGACGGGCCGGGTTATCGGTCCAGTGGATTCGATGATGGCATCAAGATAGGTTTCCAAGTGCGGTGTATCGACAATCTTTCCAGTTCCTTCACGGAAATTCGCTTCTAAGAAGACGTCTTTCAGTTCTTGAATTTCTTCACCTGCAAGTGGTAGAGTTCCTCTGCACATTTTGAATCCATTGTAGGTTGGCATGGCTAAGTGGCTTGCCGTCACCATAACCCCTCCATCAACGGGTAAAGTCCAACAAGCGTGATAGACACAACCTGTCGATACAATCCCTAAATCAGATACGGTGACGCCCCCATCAACCAATCCTCGCATAAGTTCACTGGCCAATGCTGGAGAAGAATGACGTATGTCGCGACCGACTGCAAAAGTGTCGCATTCAAGGTATGTCGCCATAGCACGTCCAAGGCGATACGCAAAATCTGGAGTCAATTCACCGGTGCCGTCACCGTTGGCAAGACCGCGAATATCGTAGGCTTTGAAACACTGAACCGGCCATTCGTCCATGTAATTGCCACTGGCTTGACCCTTTCAAGGATATCCATACTCTTGCGTTGTTATTTTCTCATAATGGCACTGAGCGTAAAGAATGCTGTGAAGACAATCATCATTTCCAGCACGACATCAAACATAACGGCAAGATAAATTGACGCTAAAACACTCGGTATTGAGAAGGTGAGTACTCTTTTCCACGTGGTCAGTTTTTTTGGTGGCTCATCGAGGTAAGGTGAGCCTGGCATTGCATCATCTCAGTGTATCAATAGGTTCCTTGAACGACGATTTCAACCAGTGCATCTGCAGGCAAACCGGCTACAGCAAAGGCGGCACGTGCTGGTTTGATTTCCATGTCAGCAACCCAGTTGCCGTAAATCTCATTCATTGGGGCATAGAAATCCATATCGGCAAGCAGTACCTGTACGAAACAAAGGTTGTGTTTCGAGAGTCCTGCATTTGCAAGCAGTGAATCGATTTTGTTCAAAGCCCCTTGTGTTTGTGAGAGGATGTCTTCTCCTGCCTGGACATCGATTTGACCTGAAAGCCACACCGTTCCATTTGATTTCACGCCAGGCGTGTACGGTCCATACATTGGCGCTCCTGATAGTTCGATGCTTTCTTTCACCATAGCAATCCCTCGGGGCGATTCGTCTTAACTTCTCGCAACAAAGCGATGCATTGAGGGGGAGTTGGCTACAGGCAAGCCTATGCGCACCTGCTGGGTATTGGATCATCCCGCGCATGTCCGTCTTCTTGCTCCTTTTCTTCGAGCAGGACAAAGTAACGATGTCATCATTGCAACCCGTCGCAAAGAAGTCGAAACTTTACTGGAATCAGGAGATGGCCACATTCCTCGACGACAAACGCACTGGGTTGAACGCCCAGTAGGAGAAAAGCGTCGTCAAAAAGCCCTGATGCGTTGGCGTTCAAGTCACCGGTTTTTGCGCCAATGCTGTGATGATGAATCTCCGATACAACGTATTGTTTCCATCGGGGCGCCACTGGAATTAATGGCTTGGCGTTCACCCTTCCTTCGCCGCAGGTTATCTTCTATTACCGAGCGCTGGTACATTACCGATACCGAAGTGAACCATATTGCACACCGTCTTGCTCGTAAGGTTGCGACCGATGTAGGTCTGCCGACACACTGGCGCGATGACCTTGATGATGGATTCTCTCAACAACTCGAAAACGCTCGTCTTCACCGCTTTGATGGACTTCATGGCCATGCTCACTTGCGTCCGAGCATTCGCCCCTCGAGCGTTAGCAATCCACCACGAGTACTCGTTCGGCGATTGAAAGGCGGCGGCATTCATGATGATGAAGAATTACTTGAGATTCCAGAGGAAGTTTTTGATGGTTTATCAGTGACCTTGGTTGATGAAGATACCTACTCAGGAGATGCTTGGGCGCTTGACCGAGAGTTGGCAGCACATGATTGCGTCATCACGCAATCGGTTACGCTTGCCAGCGAAGCGGCCTTACTCGGTACGCCAACCTTACTCATCAGTAAGGCAGAACGAGGGTTCCTTGACCGATTAGAATCCGAAGGCTATCCTCTGTTCCGCTGGTTGAAACCTTGCCAAGGAGATGAATGGAAAAACCTCCAAGCTCAATTTCTTACAGGTATTCACTTGACCGAAGCACTCGAACCTGAAGCATGGCCGAACATCCGTCAAGAATTGGCGGATGTTTTTCGATTAAAACTCATTGATTGAGCCAATTTTTCAGAATGGTGAAATGGTCACCAGCAAATTCGACTTCACCGGATAGCAAGGTGCTAATTGGCCAAAAACGTGCATCTGCGGCATCATCTCCAGCGACCGGTTGCTGCTCTTCACTGACTTGAATTTCATAGACGATACTAACGATGTGTTTCCGAGGGTCTCGGTCAGCATCCCCCATCACCATCAGCAACTTCGGATCTTCACCATCCAACCCAGTTTCTTCCTTCAATTCGCGTAGCGCGGCCACCATTGGGTCCTCGCCTTGTTCGACAAAACCTCCGGGAAAGGCCCATGAGCCCGCCATTGGTGGGTATTTCCGCTGGATAAGTAAGACTTCATCACCACGCCGAACTGCAGAATCAGCAGCCAGCGCCGGGTTAAGCCAACCGTTGCATTCATCGCAAACAGCCACGTGTTCACTCTCCATAACGGCGTCGACGATTTTGGAACGTCCGAATTGCTTTGAGTAAATCCTTCTTTTGGAACGAAGGCCAAAACACATCAGCGAAATAGAGTTCAGAATAAGCCATTTGCCACAACAAAAAGTTGGAAATCCGCTCTTCTCCACTGGTTCGAATCACCAAGTCTGGATCTGGCATGTCACCGGTATACAAGCGGTCTGATACGACCTTCTCATCGATATTTTCGAGTTCTAATTCACCAGCTGCATGCTCTTCAGCAATCGAGCGTATGGCATCAACCATCTCTTCTCGACTGCCATATGCAAGGCATACAGTAAAGACAAACTGGTCATAACCAGCAGTCTTTTCCTCAGCGTAATCAATGGCATCATTAACGAGTTTAGGAAGTAACTCCCTTCTTCCGATAATTTGAACTTTCACCTTATTTTCGTGAATACGTTTGTCGTCTGCGATTTCTCTCAAACCTTCGTTATATAATTTGAACAGAGCATCGAGTTCTTTTTTTGGACGATTGAGATTTTCAGTTGACAGTGCATACACAGTAAGCCAAGGAATCCCAACTTCAAGTGTCCAGTCTAAAACGCGTTCAAGTTTTTCTTTTCCGAATCGATGGCCAATGCCCGTTGCAATGTTACTTTTCCAAGCAAACCGGCGATTTCCGTCCATAATGATGGCAAGATGCTGAACTTTGACAGAGTTTTCTTCGATTTCTCGTAGGAGTTTGGACTCGACCGCTTGGCCCAGCACATCGCCCATCCGTTCCGAGATACCCATTGGTTCCGCCTCTATGCTGGCGTGACCTCCATGAGGTATGATGTCATCCCCTCTCCAAACTCCAACATTGGGGCGAGACTTGAGAACCTCGGCCCCCTCGCATACGCATGGACGAACCTGCATGGTGGCCAAAGGGCATCGCACTTTCGTCTCCATCAGAGGCTCTTGCTGAAGGCCAACTGCGTACTGCTTATGGTCGAACCGAGATATGGGATTTTCAAAACCTTCAATCTCCTGAGGGGTGGGCCTCACCTCCTCAAGAAGGAACAGTATGGGGTGATTGGAAATCTGGAATAAGCACTGTTGAAACACTCGCTATCACTCCTATAGGAATGACACTCTTGCTTGATTCATCGATAATGGCGATGATTCAACCAGCGCATGTTGGTGATGATGTTTCCCGTTTGTCTCGATATGACCCATGGAAGAAGGCATTGATTCAACACCCGATTTTACTTCCAATTGGCGGCTTGAGTGTCGATGGAAACGACCGCGTTCTTCTTTTCCCAATGCATGATTCCCTTCCATTTGATGACCAAGAATCAACCGTTATCGAATTGGTTGAGGCACTTGGAGCAATCCATACCTCCCTTGAATCATTCACGACGCCGAATACTGAACGACGATGGAACGACCGTCTGAAAGATGTCGAAGATAAACTCAAAACCAATACTATGTGGAGGGCCCCTCACTCTTCGACCACTCTTGGATTACCGCGTCTGCACCTTTCTTTGGATTCTCTTGTTGAGGTTGATGGTAAGCGTATGTTCTTGCCTATGAGCCGTTCTTTGAGCGAACATCTCTTGTGCGAAAGTGACCGATTACCTTCACTTGCTTCGCTGATGATGCTGGAACACCAATGGGCGCGTAAAGAGGGCTTGAGTGAACAACAACGGCAGAACTTGCTTGAGACGTGGAGTAAATCCGTCCCCTCTTCTTGGTCGAGCCGTCAGGCACTTTCGACTGTCCGAGGTGGTGCGTGGGTTTGGCGCTATCATGCTCGGATTCTTGAACTGGCACAAGCAAAAGCTTACTCTGACGATGAATCGGTGAAAGCTTGTGAACAATGGTTGAGAGATGTTTCTCGCCTTCAAGCATATTTAGGAGTTTTACGGTTATGGAAGTCGGGCGAATGGGTTGGAATCACAGGCCTTGCCGTCTCCTTCTTTTCATGGAAACTAGCGACGCTTACTGAAGGGCAAAGTTTGCTTTTGGCAGCACTGAGTATAGGGGTCGGTATCGCTACCAATGCCATCTATCGTTTCAAAGACCCGAAGCCGTATTGATCAGGAGTTCTGCATCATTCGCGCATCAAAGAATTTCAAATTCTTATCATGTGCTAATTGCATGACTCCAAGTAGAAACTTCTCTTTTGCTTCACGTTCAGGCGAGCCACCAGCCACATCCCAATACAGGTTGAGGGAAAGGTCCAGTGATTGGACTGAGAGCGTGGAAACTTGGCACCATGAACTTTCATGCTTGACAGTCACTGTACTGGATTTGATAAGTTCCATCACTCCATCGCAGAAACCAGCGACATCCTCGGGATTCGAGTTGAGATCCAGGTGCAGAAGGGATTGCCATCTTCGCCATCGTCGCTTTCCAAAATTCTCGATTGGGGTGTTGACCAGATTTGCATTTGGAACAGTAACCACTGTATCAGCAGCGGTTCGAACCAGTGTTGTTCGCAGACTTATTTCCATAACTTCGCCTTCTGTCGCATCAATGATGACCCAATCACCAACTTTGAACGGTCGATCAAGCAATACTGTTGTTGCGCCAAATAAATTGGAAATAGTATCTTTTGCTGCCAAGGCCAGAGCCAAACCAGAGATACCTAAACCAGCGATGAGTGAGGTAAGGTTGAATCCAAGTGCGTCTGCAATAAAAACAGCACCTAAGGCGATAATAACAAACCGAAGAATACTTTCAACAGCAGAAATCAATGTTCGCTCAGAACCGTCAAGTTCTCCATCCTTGTCGAACAATTCCACGACATCTTGGACAATGGCAACCAATCGAAAAGCCCACATGACCAATGCGAATGCGAAGACAAACTGTAGAATATTTGGTAGAAGGCTTTCAGCGACTCCAGGGAGAATGAAACTGTTCCCGTCTTGAGCGTGAAGTTCGATGAGGGCATTGAGAATGTAGAGCGAAACACCGGCCCCTGCTGCCGTGCCGAGTGCCTTATCAGAATCTTTGACTGTTTTCGATTGTATTGAATCGGAATTAATTATTTTTTTCATCAACTTTGGAGCGGCCCACATGGTCATAAATCGAATCACTGTGGCGAAGAGAAATAGGCCTACTAAAATGCCCACTGTGAGGTAATTCATACCAAGAATTTGCTCTGACCAAAAGGAATCAGCATCGGGTTGGAGAAGGCTAGACATGGTATACCGTAGCGGTGCTCATATTGGTCACTTTCGCATGTTTTCTGTCCCTTAGGGGACACCCTTCACCGCGAACGGTTCAAGAAGTCGAGCCTTTTGGGTAAAACGATACCATGATGTTGAACGGTAAAGTTGTCCGAACACGCCCTTCTTTTGGAGTCTTGATTGTACTCCCGCTTTTGCTGTCGCTTGTCGCACCTATTGCGAATGCAAGCGTCGCTCAAGATGAACCCACAGGAACCTCTCCCGAAGACATCTGGTCTGACGATTACATCAACATGATTTTCCCTTGGGCATCGGCGAATGAGCCTATTCTTCAATTCAAGGAATACCACACCTATGAGACCATGAAGTCTCGAATGCTGCGCCTTGCTGAAGACAATCCTGACATTTTTGAATTCCATGAAGGCATGAACGGTGGGACAAACGCACGTGGTGAAGAAGTCACCGCAAACGCCTATGAAGGCTGGTATTACGGCCATGCTTCACCATGGATGAAGATCACCGCCGATGTACAAGACGGTGATTACAATCCATTTGTTGGCGATAACGGCAACTACCCCGAGCGTCACGATGTCATGATTGTCGGCAACCACCACGCCCGAGAGTGGATGTCTTACACGGTCCCCATGATGCAACTCGAGGTCATCGCGTTCTCCTACGACAACATCGGCTACGACAACGATGGCGATGGTGAAATTGACGAAGACCCATGGGGCGATGCAAACGGTGACGGCGCTCTTGATGACGACGGCGATTGCCTCGGATTGAACGCCTCGTCCCAAGATTCCAACGGCGATGGTACACCTTGTGGTCCAGGCGACCTTGGAGTTGATGAAGACTACTCAGAACAGTGGATTACCGATTTAGTGAACTCTCGAGAAATCTATCTCATTCCAATGCTGAACACAGATGGCAACATCTACGATCGTGATGTTTACATGCCAGGTCAATGCCCTAATGAAGAAGCTTGGGATTGCTCTGCGGCTGGTTGGAGAAAGAACCTTCGCGACAACACCGTCACAGGTGTGACACCACTTCCAGACCTTGACGAATCCGTTGATGAAGGATGCGACGGAGTCGACCTCAATCGTAACTATCAGTTCGAATGGGGCGCTCCACTAGGTGCCACAGGGCCACTGATACCAGGTGCGTGCTATGCAGGGCAAAATAACGACGTTTACAACGGTCCTGTTGATACAGTCGACCAAGATAACGATGGCCGATTAAATGAAGACCATGTTGATGGTAAAGATGATGATGCAGATGGATTAACTGACGAAGATTGGCTGGGTGGCAACTCCGAACCAGAAACCAAGTTCATCCAAGACCTGACCGAGATGAACGACGACACCGGCGATGGTTCAAGCGAATTCATGGCGACCATCACCCATCACTCCTACTCGGAACTCATTCTCTACCCGTGGGGCCACTGCACAGACTGTGAGAGCCCTGACCATGAGCAACTCAAGTATCACGGACAGCAAATGGCTGACATGACTCAATACGCCAATCTTCAATCCTCCGATCTTTATCCAACATCTGGAGATTTCTGCGATTGGCATTACGGTGTACACGGTTCGTACTGCTATACTTCTGAAATTGGAACAGCTTTCCATCAGCAACAAGAAGACATTGACCACATCGCCGTTCGTAACCTCGGAACTGGATTTTACATCGCCGAGATTGCTGATAATCCAAGAGAACTTGCAGATTTGGCAATTGCCAACATCTCTCAACAAAACTACTTGCAAGAACTTGACGAATCCGATATTCCGGCTGAAGGGGATATTCCAATTGACATCTGCGTTTCGAATGAGTTCCCATTCAGCGAGACCAATTCGAAAATCAAATGGCGTACGGTTAAACCAAGCCGTTTGCAAAGTGATTTCGGACCTCGAGAATGGGCAACGACATCTTGGGAATCGGTTGATGTAATGGCTGAAGGCGACTGTTCGACGTCCAGCGGTAACGGAACGGTTCTTCGAGGAATGATTCCAATTTCGGAAACAGCGACTGGTAAGTTGCATTACAAGGCTTCAGTTTCAACGCTTTCCGGTTCGGACTTGTATCAGTACCCAGCCGATGGTGATTACTATGTCTTGGACCTCTCTTATCGAGCGGCTTACGGTAGTTTCTTTGGTTCGTTATTCATGTTTGCACTGACTGCAGGATTCGTCTGGGGTGGCTTAGCTGTCTGCTTACGAATGATGCTTTCCGATGATGAAGAAATCGATTTAGCGGCTTCATCTGCTCAAGACGGGGCCGAGAAGTAAGGAGGGAATTGAATGGCAGAAGATGGAGACTCCGACCAATTCAATGGCCGTATGGGCCTTATTTTTGCTTCGATTGGTGCCGCAATTGGTACCGGTAACATTTGGCGATTCCCGCGAATGGTCGGTGCGAACGGCGGTGGAACATTCCTTGTTCCTTGGCTGTTTTTCCTGTTTATCTGGTCGATTCCACTGGTTATTGCAGAATACGCTATGGGGAAGAGAAGCCGAACTGGAACCATCGGAACATTCCGTATCTTTGCCGGTAAGAAATTCGCTTGGATGGGTCTTTGGACCGCTTGGATTTCAACGGCTATCGGATTCTATTACGCTGTTGTTTCCGGCTGGACCATCAAATACTTCCAACTTGGAATCACGGGTGCTCTCAACGGAGAAGGTGTTGACACTACCGAAGTTTGGAACGCTTTCTTACAAAACCCTGGACAAGTTATTTTCTTCCAGTTTTTGGTCATCGTCATGACGTTAGCCGCTATTTGGAAAGGTGCAAAAGCCATTGAGAAAGTCAATTTCTATCTGATGATTTCCTTGTTCGCTCTACTCTTCTTGACATTGTTCCTCTCGCTCTGGATGGACTTTTCAGACGGAACACTCGACGGAGCACTGTTCATGTTCACCGTTGACTTTGATATGTTATTTGAGCCCGAAGTGTGGATCAATGGGTTATCGCAGTCAGCATGGTCATGTTCTGCTGGAATGGGTATGTGTATCACCTATGCCGTTTACATGAGTAAAGACGAGGACACCGTTCTCAATGCTTTCACCATGGGATTGGCAAACAACAGCATCTCAATTATTGCAGGTCTTGCAGTTCTCTCTGCAATCTTCGCAGTCAACCCAGACCCATTAGCGACCGTTACTGGAGGCTCTTCAGCCATCACGTTCCTCGCCTTGCCTGAAGTGTTTGCACAAGCACCATTCGCACCAATTGGTCCGCTGTTTATGATGGCAGGATTTTTCTTGGCTCTTTCTTTCGCTGCCATGACTTCAATGATATCAACCGTTGAACTGTGTGTTCGTAATTTCG
Source organism: Candidatus Poseidoniaceae archaeon (assembly GCA_949372875.1). GTDB lineage: Archaea > Thermoplasmatota > Poseidoniia > Poseidoniales > Poseidoniaceae > MGIIa-L1. The sequence goes on along the minus strand of CASIAW010000002.1, from coordinate 17,108 downwards.
TTGACCATGGCTATGAGCGAGAGAAGTCGGTCGCATTGACTGGAGTTGCTCTGTTCATGTTCGGTCTTCCATCCGCAGTCATGTGGGTCAAGCTCGATTCCAATGGTGTAGCATTCCCTGAATTCCTTGAAGTCCAAGATCACATCTGGGGTTATGGATTGATGTTCTCGGGTCTGTTTATCGCTTTCTCAATTTGGAAGTATGGATACCTGCGATGGAAGTCCGGCGTTGAGGCTGGCGTTGCACCACCAGGATTCAAGGGCTACCTTGGATTTGGTGTTTCTGCATTCCGTGATGATTTCATCAATACGGGTGACAACGATATGGAAGTTGGACGATGGTGGGATTTGTTGATGTATCTCGCCTTCCCAATCCTTTTCGCAGTCCTCATGATTTCTTACTTCACCGACATGATTGCCAACACGGACGACGTCTGGAATCCGACAAACCCTCGTGGTCTTGGAATTATTCTGATGTTTTGGGGCGTTGTTGCTGCTTTGTTCATCTCCTTCAACAAGTTCCTCATACGCCGACCTCTGTATCGAAACATACCCATTGGTGCTGAAGTTGACATCTCGACACTTCCTGGCGGTGACGACGATTTGGTCGTTGCACTGGGAGAAGTTGCTCCCGGATTTGAACACCTCTCCAAAGATGGTTCTCTCTCCAAAGCACTGGAAGCAGAACTCGTAGGATGAGGTGAGGCGACGATGGACGACCTCGTCGAAACTTTGGCGATTGGTCTGTTTATCTCACTGATTCTCATCGTTATCTCATGGTGGTTTTGGAAGCGTTATGATGAGCCGAGCGAGGCTCAGATTGAGCGAGAAGAATCGATTGCTAAGAAGGAACAAGAAACGCAAATGTGGCGTGCAGTTGAAGCCCAAATGGCTCAAGAGCAGGCTGCTTTGAATGAGCAGGCTCTCTATGAACAACGTAAGGCGGATGAACGCGCTCGTGCGCAACCCCCTCCCGTCGGAGAAGTCTCCAATGCCTTTGCTGCATTTGACATGCAAACCACACCAACCTTTGCAGAACAACAAGCCAGCGCTTCAGAGGCGCCTTTAATGCCGTTCGAGCAGGAACTCGAACTCGAAGAAAACGACGATGATGTTCACTTGGTTGAACTTCCGGTTGAAGTTCGTCAAGACCAAGGCTTTGCGTTTGAAGAAACCGTGATTATACCATCTGCACCTGACCTTGATGCACTCATTGACCCCTCTCCTCAAACAACTCCAGAAGTAGAAGATTCCTTTGTTGAAGTGGCACCTCAAGACACGGACTGGAGCGATAGCTGGTTTCAGAACCTCGAAGAGGAATGATACTGAGAAACGCTGTTGTTGCCCTGCTTCAAGGGGAAGAGGTGATGAACAGTCGGTTCGTGGAACGCTCATGGTGCAACGCCCACGGGGGACTCGAGACTTCACGCCAAAGGTCATGGCGCGTCGTTTGGCTTTCGAGCAACTCTTGGAAGAGCGTGCTCGCCGTCATGGTTTTTCACGTATTCAAACACCTATTTTCGAATCACTTGATTTGTTCACTGCGAAGTCAGGTCCAGGTATTGTCTCGCAACTCTACGCCTTTGAGGACAAGAGTGAGCGTCCTCTGACGCTTCGACCAGAATTAACTGCACCCGTTATGCGAATGATTGCAGAAGAAGGTATGCAGATGTTACCTCGGCCCTTGCGCCTTTCCTATTATGGACAATGCTACCGGTATGAGGAATCAAAGAAGGGCCGCTATCGCGAGTTTTTCCAATACGGTGTGGAACTGGTTGGAGAATCTGGTCCACTTGCGGAAGCAGAAGTGATTGCTCTTGCCATCGACATGCTTGATGCGTGCGGCCTTGAAAACTGGGAAGTTCGAATTGGCCACGTTGGTATTCTCAAAGATGCGCTGACTGGGCTAGGACTCTCAGCAGAAATACCCGATGGAGCCAGTGAGCCACCAGTCGCTAGCGCTATGCGTTTGCTTGACAAAGGCGATGATGCAGGATTAGCAAAATTGTTCACGGACAACGGAATCAATCCAGATAATGCAGCTCCACTCCGAGCGCTTGCAGACCTCCAAGGTGGAGTGGAAACACTTGGGCCAGCTCGTGACATTCTCTCTTCTTTACCTGGTGTGTCGCTTGAAGCACTGGATGATTTGCAAAGGACCCTTGATGCTGTTGCTGCTTTAGCACCTGCACCTCCCTCATTGGCAGTTGACCTAACGGTTGCTCGTGGCCTTGATTACTACACTGGAATGGTGTTTGAAGTCAAAGTTCCTGAATTACGAGGCGAAGGACAAGTGCTTGGTGGTGGTTCATACAAATTGCTTCATTTGTTCGGACTTCCTGACCTTGACCCGTGTTGTGGATTCGGTCTTGGCTTTGATCGAGTCTTACTCGCTCTTGAAGCACAAGCACAAGCCAGTGGTCGAAGTGAAGTTGTTCCTGGCGAGACGGACCCGAAAGGATTGGTTGCGTTTATTCCATTTGGAATTGATGTGGCTGGTGTTTTACCGATTGTTGCCAGTCTGCGAAATGCAGGTGAGCGAATTGAACTTGAATTACGAGGTCGTAAGATTCCTAAAGCCATGAAGTGGGCCAATTCGATTGGTTGCCAGTTCACTGTCGTCATTGGACCTCGAGACCTTGAGAATGGACAAGCGATGGTCAAGAGTTTAGAATCGGGTGAGCAACAAGCAGTCGCTCTAACTGCAGATGCAATCGCAGCAGCGATTCAAGCAATGCGCTGAATCACGCTTCGTTTTCTTCTTCCTTGCCGACGTTGACAAAGACTGCCATTGCAATAGCAGCCGATGCGACAACCAAGGTGAATCCAGGTGTGTCTTCTTCAGGCATGTCATCCATTCCTGCTTGGAATTTTTCATCCCATGTTGATTCATCAATCGGGAGTTCGAGTCGTGCTTCTTCACCGAGTTTGAATCCAAATGCAGCTGTATCTCCTTCCGCAATGGAAGCCTCCTGCCAGTTTTTGATATTACCTTTGACCTTCATGGTGACTTCAACAACTGGATTGTCGTTGGTTGAATCCCAAACGAGGTGGCCGTCTTCTTCGGTCATGGAGTAGGAGAACACGATGTTCTTCCAATTTCCAGCAGGCCACGGCTGTTCAGTGTGTTGGAAGACTTTGTTTGGTCCACGATACACAGTGATGTTGAGGTATTCACAATCGTTGTTGCAACTTCCATCGCCACCGTTGTCAATATCGCCTTCCCAGTAGACGTTGAAGTTACCACGCATTTCCGCTCCTTCAGTCATGTTGAGTCGCTTGTCAAGGGTTGGGTCCATGGTGAATCGATATTTGATATTGATAATGCCGTTATCCTTTTCTTCAGTGAGTTCACCTGCTTCAGCCGATTCGGTATCATTGAGGTTGAAATGTGTCCATTCGGTAGCCATGTCATTGCTCCACATGTACATCGTGGTATTGTTGGCATTTGGCTGACGTGTGTCTTCAGCAGGTTCACTTTGAGAAGCGGTAACATCACCTGCTTGAACAGGTGTCAGCATCAAAGCAGTGATGATGAGGGCTACAAGAGTCTTGGCTCGCATGGTTGAGATGCTACGCTTCATACATTTGACGGTTACGAACAGGTGTACTATCTTGAAACCGGTTTAAATCCTCAGATTTCAGTCAAATCGCTGGAATCCAAGGTCATCATTACGAGGTGCGCCGCCTTGATCTTGTGTGAGCCGCAAAGCATCACCAAGCAAGTTCGGTTGCATTCGAGCGGTTCGCAAATCAGTTCCGCCAACACCGGTAATAATGGCCATGACCTTGATGGTATCACCAAATCCAGCATCTTGTCGAGCACCCCAGATGACGTTCGCATCTTCACTGACCTTACTGGTTAGCAAGTTAACCACTTGAGAAGCGGTATCGAGCGTCATGTAACGGCCACCAGTGACGTGAATCAAAACGCCGGTAGCACCTGAGATATCAACATCGAGCAAGGGGTGATTGAGCGCTTCATGAACGACTTCTTCTGGTCCACGGTCACTTTCTCCATAGAGCATCATGGTGACGCCACCGTTAGCCATGATGGCACGAACATCAGCGAAGTCAAGATTGATGAGTGAAGGCAGAGTAATCGTTTCAACAATTCCTTTGACAATTTCAGCGACCAGTTGGTCCATGATTGAGAATGCTTCATCCAATGGAAGGTGAGGCACATAGTGCAAAAGTCGATTGTTGTCGAGAACCAAGACAGCGTCTGCAACACGGCGTAGCGACTCCAATCCTTCAAGCGCCTTTGTCATCCTTTGACGACGCTCGACGTGGAACGGTGTTGTGACAATTCCGACAACAAGTGCGCCAGCAGCTTTCGCTTCTTCAGCAACGATGGGACAAATTCCAGTTCCGGAGCCTCCACCCAGTCCACTGGCGATAAAGACAAGGTCAGCACCAGTAACAATTCGTCGAATCATTTCACGTCCAGCCTCAGCACATCGGCGTCCGGTTGAAGGATCGCCTCCAGCACCAAGACCACGAGTGATATGACGGCCAACAAGGAGTTTTTGCAAAGCCCGAGTGTGGTCTAAATGCTGCTTATCGGTGTTGATAGCAACGGTAACAGCGCCTTCGACGCCTAAGTGAGTAATACGGTTGAGTGTGTTGTTTCCGGAACCACCACAGCCAACGATAAGGATACGTGGATTTGGTACGCCCAGGGTTCCAACTTCCTCGTCCATGAGGGCAGTGGCTCCGCGCTTTGCCTCTTTAGCCATCTCGTTCACCATATCGGCGAGAGCGTTCTTATCAGTTCCTGAAGTAGTGGGTCCCATCCCTACACATCCTGATTCCGAGAGCCTACTCTTACCCTATATAATCGCGCACTTCGCAGAGCCATCTTAGAAGGCGGTTTTTGCAGTGAATGACTCATTCCAAACTCCTCGTATCGTGACATTTACTTCGACCTATGATAAGGTAAGGGTTGATTCTTGGGATTTCTTACTTTTTGGGCCTGAATGCGCACATACCATCTCGCTTTCGATTGATGAGGGTTAAGTACTGGTGGTTGGTGCGTTGGAATACCTCGCTTAGCTCAGTTGGTAGAGCACCTGACTGTAGTTGTGTAAAAACAAACGTCTCAGCAGACATCAGGGTGTCCCCAGTTCAAGTCTGGGAGCGGGGACCAATAACGATAGACTGGTCGATGACATCTTTACCACTCGTTTGCTCAAGAATATCGAGCAATCCCTAAGAGACTTGGAAGAAGGTAACAATCGTAACGCCAAGTCAGTTCTCAAGACCTTCTTGGAGGTGATGGGTTGAACACCATCGAAATCAGAGTCAATTGCTACCGTTGTGGCAAACCAATGGTCGATGATCTTCGTGAATCCATTTGGGGTTTCGATGTGGCAGCATTCTTCTGCCCTTACTGTGAGGCATCTTATCCATTGCACCCCTCAAAGGAGGTGTGTGAATGAGTAGCAAAGTAATCCAGTGCGCCTATTGTGATAATATCAGTAAGACTGAGTATTCTTGCGGATGTTACTGGTGTTCAGAATGCTGTGATGCCTGTCCATGTGCTTCGTATCTGTATAGTAATCAATTTGGTTGTGACGTCCATGCACAGGAGGTGGAAGAATGAAAGATGATGTGCCATATGATGTCAAGTGGCATCAGAAGATGGGTGCTGTGGTTCGAGATGGTAGAATCATTGCTTTCCCACCTTGTCCGTCAGGAAAATGTTGGTTTAGGTCGAATGGTAGGAATTACCGAGTTCGACTAGCAAGGAAATGGAATGATGAATACAAGCACTTCTCCTACTGGTGCTATCGCTGTGGTTATGAGCAGGGGTGGTTTTGATGAAGCCATTTTCAAATCCATTCAAGAGAAGGTCTACCCTTCATCGCTGGAAGTTCACAAATGGCATGAATGGGACTACTATCAAGACACTACAGTACTATCACCGAAAGGCGAGAAAGTGGTTGGATTGTAAGGATGAGAATGGCTGTAAAATTACATCAATCTTGGAGGGTCGATCATGACAGAAGAGCAGGTTAAAGACAATCCTGTGAAGAACTTCGCCGTCACGGGATACCTCAAGGAGTTCACAAAGGAATTGAAGGAAGAAAAGGGCATAGAACCTACTCTTGAGGACTTCAATGCCGCAATTAGTATCCTCACCACAACCACAGTTATCGAGGCATGTTCAATCAATTCAGCCGTAATGCAAGTTGAAATTGGTGAAGGAGGCATAATGCATCTCCAAGGGTACTTTCAACTCACGACAAAGAAGAGGAGGTCCACCTTCAACAATCTCATTAGAGAGCATACCCCCTTCAACTTCAGTGTGCAAAATGCAAGAGGAAAGGCAGCGCAGAATGTAGCTTATTGTACTAAGACTACAGGTGAATGGAACTATCCAAATGGCGAGACTAAGATGAATATCACTGTGAGCCCAAAACCGATTTGGATCTACAAAGATGGGTTGGTGAAGAAAGGTGAGCGTTCAGATTTGAAAGAGGCTACTAGAGCAGTTGAGAATGGTGCAACCCTTCGTGAGTTAGATCAACGATTTCCTACGGTCATGGCAAGAACTGGAAGGGGAATCAAGGACATTATGTTCAGAAAGAAGATGTTCGAATCGAAGGAGACTAGACTTGGCAAAGTATTCGTATTCACAGGTGGAACTGGAACAGGAAAATCATGGGAAGCTAGACATCTATTCAGCAAGCAAATAGGTCTGAATTCAGACGAGATTTTTTCACTTGATTTTGAGAATAGGAACCTTTGGTTTGATGGATACAATGGTGAGAATATCCTCCTGCTAGATGACTATACTCCGAACGCCATAACTCGGTCTAAACTGCTTAGAATCCTCGACATCTACCAGTTCCAAGGTCAAATCAAAGGCGGCTACATAGTTGCGGAATGGGATTATGTTTTCATCACTACCAATTACGATGTTGGCGACTTATGTACGAAAACAGAGTACATAACTGTCAAGGATAAAGATGGCAACGACAGGACTGAAGCGATAGAAGTTCCAGACCCTGCATTCATATCCCGAATAACAGGTGTATTGGACTACAATGATATGCCAGACTTGCGTTCTCCAAATGGGGAATTCCAGACGATCAACCGCAAGGATTGGAACCCAGGAGGTGATGTTCCAAAGTCGGTTGCACCATTATTACCTGCAACCTTGGAACATGGAACATCTTCAGATGTTACAGGAGCCAATGCGGGTGCAGGGTGCAACCCTGCCCGCCAGCCCCAAACAGCAACAACTGCTCAGGAGAGGTCGGATTGAGCAGGAAATCAGACCGACTCAGAGTGTTCTACTTCCTCGTAGTTCACCCAGATCCAATATCAGCAGCAAGCCTGTCCGAACAATTGGATTTGAACCAGAGGGAAGTTACACAACATTTGACGGTGCTGAAAGGAATGGGCTTCGTCATCAATCAAGAAGGTGGAAAGAAAGCCAACAATCCAACCCTTTGGTCAATCAAAAAAGTTGATTGAGAGTTTTAAATCCTTCAATCGCAATCGACTTTAGGCTTGTTGAATGATTTAAGCTCACCATGATTTGTAATGGTAATGTTGTGATAGACATCTTCATTGAAAGTATCCCCATTTTTCCTCCAGATGAAACTGTCTTCAATTAATTCTGAATAAGTCATCGCATTAGATTCATTCAATGACTGCCCATTGACAGAAACATTCTCATTAGATCCATTAAATAATGCTGTTAGATTTGAAATTGAACTATTCCATTGAAAGTCGAATTCGTAACTTGAAAATGTCCAATAAATGGTATCATGGTGAGATGCAGAAAATTGAGGATGATGTTCAATGATTACAACTTTGGCATCGGAGAAACGTGATGGATCGTGATGAAAAATTTCGTTTCCATCTCTCATTTTATCCCAACAGTCATAAGTATCTAATGTCATGTACCCACTAGTTTTCTCAACAGGATTAACCGTCTCTTGAGTGTAAATTAACTCTATCCAAAGAAGATCTGGTCCTTCTGACCACTCATCATCGAAAGAAATACATCCTGCCGTTGAAGAAGAGATAAACATCAGGCACACAAAGAACAACTTTTGCACAATATCCCTTTCGATTTAGGTTATAATAAGTTTTCCTCTATATGTGAATTTCATGTTACGACTTGTGTCGGGACAAATGATTAATAGTTGATACAAAAACTTTACACTGATGAATCTAACAAGATCCATATTGAAGCCTACCGTTTTGATGTTAATTTTACTTCTGCTGTCACCGCATTCGACTTCAGTTGTACAATCAACATCTGAGTTAAATCAAGATATCGTTTCTCATTCTACTGATGGGAATATTTCTTCAATTCAACACAACACTCTTACATGGAATTCCATCAATCTGATGAATGAAGTGATCTACTCAGATTCTAATGTTGTAATGTATTTGTCAGATTGGACCGATAATGGAGGTATTTCATTTACCGATCAGTTTGGAACCCGTGAATATTCAGTCATTTCTATGTCAGGATTTTATGCCAATTGTGGCAGTTTGACAACAAACCCAACTTCTTACTATCATGGACTTCCGAATGAAGGAAGTGATGGTTTCTTATATTATTCAGTCAACTCTCATATCTTACAGTTAAAAGAAGAGAATCAATTTTCTACAAATATCATAACTATTTCTGAAGAAGGCATCTCATTTACTCAGGAATTGAAAGGATCAGCAAATTTGGATTCATCAAGCCCTATTTATAATGGAGAATGGGTTCTAGAAAGTAACGTTGCTAATTTACAACCTACACAATTGATTAGATTGGGGCTATTCATTGATCAGACCGTTAGTATGGTCGATCTCCAAGCGCTTTGTTTAGAAATGTTCAATGCTCATGCAGTGCTAATTTCGACTTTTGATGTAACAGTTCAAATTGAATTCATCAAAACGATTCAGAAGCAAGACACCGCAACAGTAGCAGGTTATGGTCAAGTTGATGCCAGCTTATGTGAAAATGATGAACTTAAAGATTATTTGCGAACAAATGCATATGAACTTATGGAAAACGGAAGAATGCTCTCTTCGATTCAATCTACAACAGACTACACAAGATATAATCGTGGTAAGTATTTAGATCACATTGTGTATTATTCAGATGATTCATATTGGGATTGGAAAAAGGTTGATCAGGATGGTAATGAATACTCTATCCGGGGCTGTGCCGACTGGGGGGATGCAGACCACATGCCAAGCGTTGTCCGAATGCATGATGATGATGGAGACAGTTGGACTTATCACACATATTTGCATGAGATGGGGCATACTTTTGGCATTCGACATGACACAGGAACATGTACGGAACCACGCAGGAGCTCTCAAGCAGTATTTATTGTCAATTGGGACCATACTGATAATTACATTCCTGCCTGTGATAATGGTTTTAACTATGATGTTGAATTTGAGTTTATTCTTGAAAATCCGAATGACTCAGGTAGATCTCAAACTGTGAGTCGTACAGTGATTGACGATAAAAATGGAGGGTTTTGCACATCTCCTTCTCCTCCTGAACCAGCCGTTACTGACCCAGAACTTCAAATTGTAATCCAACCACCCTCTACAACAATCAGCCAAGAGTATTTTAGATCATATGGGTCTGTCATGCTAAATGTCCATGAGCAAAATGCATACTATGATCAAAATGGACAAGGGATTGGATGGCAAGTTGTTGATAGTAGGCATGATCAAGCATTTGGACCATCCTGTACCGTATATGGATCCTGTTATCAGTTAATCATCATCAATTGGGTTTGAGTTCCTGTTTGTGATTCCTGTGCAAGTGCTCAGGAAACAGGAATACATTTCAACATGATGGAGTTAGGATTCTACATGAACGAGATGGGACTATTCCAAGTATCACTTCGAAAAGCAGGCTCAATTATCATTTTATGCATTTTTTTGTCGTCAATTGCTTGGGTTGGAAGTTTATCCTTGACCTTCTTTGACAACGATGAACCTGATTCTAATGAGAATGATGATCCCAGCGAAGGTGAATGGTTTACTGTGAAAGAGACCTCCATGAATCACTTCAACATCACTGTTCATGATACACCGCTAGGAAAGACAATTCTATCCTGCTCTCCATCTGGAGCTGAATATGGAAATCGTTTGAATCCGAGTTACAAACCTCTGGTAGAATCACTGTACAAGCCGTTTCCAGGCGAGATTGATCTAGATACCTTTGACCCCGAAAATTATGATGAGGATAATTTGCCACACAATGCTTACGGATCTACAATTATTACAGGAAGAGATCCTGTCTATTTCCAATTCAGCAAGGTTTTACATAATTCATCTATTAGATGCTCGTTGTACGATCAAGGAGAGGATAATCCATATGTTCAGGAGGTTGTCCTCCAAATCCCATTAGTTTCTGGTAATCACCAACAAATAGTTAACGTATCAATGACAAAAGATTGGGATGGATTGACATTACATTTTGAAAGACCTACGACAACGAGTTGGTACTCCACATCAATGATTTTTCTAAATGGGTATGATTACTCCACATCAGAAGTTATTGTAGATACAAATCAGGAAGGGGATGATCTTGTTTCAAACTCCGATTACATAGGGGATGTCGCTGAAGGGACCTGGATCATTACAGTCTTCGGAGCTGAACAGGATGGATACATTGAACATATTACTTGGTATCAATTTGACTATGATGGAAATGATTGCGATTACCCAGATTCATGTGAAACCCAGGTGGAAGTTACTCCTTACGCCACCTATAATTGGCTGCTTTGATCCAGTTGGTCCTGTTAATGAAGAATCGTAGATGTTATTCCCTTAAGGGAATAACCATCTGTGTTGATGACTACCTCATAGGTAGTTTCTTGATAACCCAAGCGCCAATGCAGATAACTTGAACGATATGTCTAACAGCACTATCAAGCATCAAATCGCCAGCATCGCATTGATTGGATTATTCATCGCCTCAGCAGCGATGATCGGTTCAGTTGGTGCCAGAGAATCATTCACAGTTATCTTCAGTCCGGAAGATGTGAACTCAGAAACGAACGCAACCTATGGAGTCACTCCTGCGACATCCACCACTAAGGAGGTGAAGATCAATATCACGGATAGAGTTGTGATGGCAGGTGCCATCATGAACATCCTTGTTGGTTTGGGTGTAGTCACTGTCTCCAGCAAGGACCCAAAGATTGCCAGAGAATTCGTCAAGTGGTATCCAATGCTTGTTGCTGGTATCGCAATCATGGCTGCTGGTGATACAATCACTTCAGTCTTTGACGGTACTTGGGATTGGAACGCTAACAGCGATTTCAATAATGCTGAAGCACTCTTCGTCACATCCTCCGCAGTTGCAGCAGGAGCTTCCCTTGCTGGTGTCAAGAAGAGCCTCTGATTGAGGTGATTTCTTGGCTCAAAAGAAGAAGAATCGTGACGATGGTTTCGCAATTGGACTACTCATTGCTTTCCTCCTGATGGCTGGATTCGGAGCAGGGGCAACTCTCTCCGACCAGTCCTCTGGTGATTCAGATGGCGGGGATATGCCGCAGGTCACAACCTGCAATGATGGAATCGACAATGACAACGATGGATTGACCGATTCACAAGACCCAGAGTGTGATCCAATGAGTCCTGAATTTGACGAAAATGAGAATGGAAACGTAGGTTGAGGGGTGGTGGTTTTGTGTCAAACAACAAGCCTGATGGGGCTGCATATGGTTCAATTGGGTTGAGTGTAGCAGCCATTGTTCTGGTAACCACTCTCATGCCTATCATCATGGGTGGATCAGTCGCTCTTGCAATCGCATTTGGTGAGGAAGTCGCTGGTAAGCAATCACCTGAAGATGATAACGGATACCAATGGTTGGAGGCTGGTGATTGTACCAGATTGGGTTCTGTGATGAACACACCTTCTACATGGCAATCCAAGAACTGGACAACCGTTGGAACGCCACTGACAGAAACGATGACTCACAACTGTTGGACATCAACAAATGATGCAGTTTATACATTGAGAATCCCAGATCAATTGGTCAATCAATCTGAATCGATAAGTCGGTTCGAATTCACCTTAGTCTCTACAGGCTACTGCAACAGTTGTCACCAGAATTGGAATATCAAATACAATCTGACGGTCAATGGGACAGAGATTTTCACTGGTGAAGAAGTCAATAACAGGATGTATGAAATCGTTAATGGAAATGACCACTGGTTGATTACATTCAATCACAGGCTCAATGGTATCGAACACCTTAGATTACGAAGTGAGGTTGGTAACTGTGATCCATTCTGTGATGTCCGAGTCAATCTCTTCAATATCACCGAAGGTGAAGTGCCAGGCTATGATTATGCGAATGAACCAATCAACAGTGGGAAACTGAAGATTGAGACTTTCACCACTGATGCTGCAACTGAAGGATTGATCATGACGGTCAGTCCATATTTGCTGACATTTCTCTCTCTGCTAATCGCTCTCGGTTCAACTCGCTATTGGGACCCGTTGAAGAGGTGGTTCGAGTGATACTCACATACGTCACCATCTATCTTCTCACAGGCGCAGTAAGCCTACTCGGACTGACCTTACTATCTCAATTCAAAATGGCAAACAACCTCTGGTTCAGGGTCATTTCAGGAGGAACATTTGGAGGATTCAGTTCTTGGTATCTCCAAGGTTGGACTCCAAGCCTATCCTACCTTGAGGCTTGCATTAATGGAGAACTTGGGTTAGGTGGATATGCATTCTTACTCTCAATCAACATCCTATCAGGTGTATGGATTTGGAACTTGATGACAACAAAGAGAACATTGGTGGTCTGAAATGAAGCTCGATGAGATGACTAAGAATGAAGATGGGTTCTTCTTTTGGGTTCAAATTGGGATTGCGGTAGGTGTCATCATCCTCTGTTGGGGAGCAGTGTACTATCTCAATGAAGCAGGTTTCTGGGGCAACCTAGGAACATCGATTGTAAATTTCACCGACATGTTAGTTGATGGTGAGGATCTAGGCGATTGGCTAGCTGGAATCATCATTGGAGTCCTTTCTGGACTATTCAATTGGGGTAAGGACCTCGGCTACAGTATTTTTTCATCATCATGAAGTGAACTTGGGTGGTTATATGGAATTCAAACAGCGAAAGCAAATCACAGTCTTAGCACTGGTAGTTCTGGCATTATCCGCAATCACCACCCTAAGCGGAGCAAGTGCTGCCAGTGCTTCGACACCAGATGATTGTCTAGTGTATGCATATGTCGAGGATGGATACGCTCACTATTCATTGGTGATGCACAACTCTACTTTGGTTGGAACTGACCTGGTAGTAAGAGCAACTCCCTCTTGTGGTGTAATTGAGGTGGTGGTCAATAATCGACCAAGAATTGGAGGTGAAGTTTGGATTGAACTCTCAATCCCACTCGAAACAAACACCATTGAATTGAATGGTGAAGGTTGGAATCAAACGTTCTCCAACTTGACGATATATCCTGCAGGGGACTTCACGGCTGGTGTTGAACAATATCGCATACCAGACCCAATAACTCTGAGTCTCAGTGACCTAGAGGAGTCGAATTTCTGGTTAGTGATTCGCTCCTCAATTCTGCTTTGGTTCATCACCACAGTTCTGTTCTGGAAGGTCTTGAATTTCATTGCCGATCGTTTCCATTGCGAGGAGGTGGTAGCATAGGCAAGGTGGGTCGGACTTGGGCAGACTTAGTTCACAACGCTATGTATCCAGTAGCATTCATTGCAATTGTTATCCTAATTCTCTGGATGGATGCATTTACATGGATCGCTGAAATTCCAGTTTGGATTCTAGGCTCTGTTGGCTCCTCGATTCTATTCATTCCATTCTTGTGGAATCGAGCCAAGGATGATGCAAGATTGGTTGTGGCAGTTCATGGAGGAGGCAAACTCACCGAATACAGAGTTGGAAAGCGATACCGATGGGATATCGAAGGAGAACCACTCATCTTCACCAGCAAATCTGGGACTCAACGATTGATTGTATCCGACTTTGACCCCTTCACTGGAAAGGCTGTTGGGACACAATTAGCAGGTCTAACCCAATTCGACCAAGCCATCAATTTGACAACCTTCGACAAACTATCGAAGGAATTCTCAACTCACTTGAGATCTGAAAGAATCACAAAGGAATCAATTGGAATTGAGGTAGAAAAGCAAGTTAGTTCATTATCCGAGAGATGGTTGAACATTCTGTATGGCTCCTTACAACCGACAGAGATTGAAGATGCATTGAACCTTCAGAGTAATGTCGATGAAATGCTGAATCAAGATGGAGAGTTTGAGGTGGTGGTTGAATGAATTGGAACCCTGCGAAGAAAGCCCAAATGCTCCTCTTGGAACCCAATGTTGAATGCTATGAACAGAAGGCACTGGGAACTGGTATAATCCCGATTGCGGGTTCAGCGAGGGCAGGTAAATCCACGTTGATGTTAGCATTAGTAGAATGGGCTGTAAAACACACACAGAGGTCATTCTACTTCGTTGGAGTGCCAGATGCTTACATCGAAGCTCTCCCTGACCATATTCGTTCTAAATCAAGTAACCCTACTATGAATGAATTGACAACTCTCCGAGACGGTATTGTCATCCTCGATGACACAGCCGTAAGCATGAGTAGCAGAGATTCAGCAACGACCCAAAGCAGGATGATCAACAGGATCGCTGGAGTGATTTCACACCTGGGTTTGACATTGATTCTCACCACTCAGAGTATGGCTGGAATTGATCTTAGTTTGCTTCGATATACTGAGATGGCACCTTTGGTCAAGAGAGTGGACAAGATGGCGCTGAGGGTTGAAAGAAGCGAATGGACTGAGGAAATCAAGGATGCTCAGGATGAACTTCATAGATTCAACTATGATCGAAGCCTGTATTGGTCTGTAGCAGATGAACAATTGTGCAAGCATCCATTCTCTGAGTGGATGGCTTCTGATGTACTCAGCAGACCATTCCGATACCTTAGCCAATCAGAATTGGATTCACAGTTGTTCGGTGAAAATAAGACAAAACAAGCCCGAAAGAAGGTGAGTAGCGGTGAGTAGAAGTCGTGAATGGAGGAAGTTGGACAACTTGGCTGCAAGCCGTATGTTCCTTGAGAAGCATGAGGCATTGTCTGCTTCACCTGAGTCAATTACACTGCGCTTCAAACTCAAACGATTAGGTGTGAATCTCAATTCACCTGCTGCACAAGAACTTCTTGCATTGGTAGACTCTCTTGGCTACCAAAAGATGCTTCGTCATCAACCAATAGCCACCCGATTTAGTGCGGTAAAACGCAATACTGCGAGCAAAAATGTATGGGGATAATCACTCCGCCCACGCTAATGTTACATAGCGCACAGTTTAGAATTGCTCTACGGGATTTGCTGGAGGAGTTCGGCTACCCTCCTGAAGAATGTGAAAGGGCGGTCCGCACAGTATTGGAACAAGCTAAGTTGAATGCCAAAAATATCGATTGATTGTATTCAGTAAAGCCTTTTTCCACTAGGGGGTAGTTAACTACCTGCGTTAACCACCTCCGAACATTTGATAAGGAGTACCGTTATCCGCTAATTATGACAGGCAGAAGAGCGCCACGTATCAGTCCGTGTTGTTTCCGCCCAATGACTCGCCTTTATGCTAAGGTGAAGCCAATTGGCGGAGGTAATGCTACAATGAAAGCGACAGGTTGGATGTGTCCAGAACACCGCCACCTCGAATTAGATGAAGAGACTCCCTTTGAGAAGGCATGGAAAATCATGCAAGCAAATCAGGAGCCAGAACCAGCAAAGTGGGTTGGCGTGTTAAAGCGAGGTGATGAGTAATGTCTCTGGCAACAAAAACTCTGAATGAACTTCTTGATGAGAACCTAGAGGTGATCAAACTCACTCGCAACCCTAGTACCTTCAGAGGCAGAAGAGTTGTAATCAACAGTTTCAAGGCTGCATTTACTGCTCTTGGGTTCAACAGTCTGGATGACATCAACGATATCCTCAACATGGCACATTTCACCAAGGAACTTGGTGACCAAATCGCCAATAATCAATGGGGTTCAAAGTACTCTACTAACTCTCAACGCTATCACACAGGAAAGGCGATTCTATCTGAAATTGGAGTTGAAGCTCCATCGGTGGCGGTCTACATCAATGCTAAGCAAAATGTTCTGTCCAACGGCTCAACCGAAAAATCGATTCAAGAAACAATCACTGCGGGTCAAATTGAACGATTGATGGCAATTCTTGATGAAATCATGGCAGGGAGACCAATCAAGGTCAAGGGTTCTTATGTTACACCACGCAAAGTAGCAATGGGTAATCTCTATCTCAAGATTGCAGCTCCATATGCGCTTCGTCAAGGTTCAATCATGGATTTGAGACCTAGTGATTTCAGTTATGAGAATCTCACTTATCGTATTCAGAAGGGTGAGAACAAGGGTGTACCAGTTACTCGACCAATGAATAACATGACTTGGGATGCCTACGAGCAATATCTAGCCATTCTCGGTCATCGACCAGAGAAGTTGTTCAATGATGCTTCTTGGCTCTCTGCATTTGTCAAGGTTGTGATGTCTGAGGCGGGTGTTGAGGCTCATCACGGCAGACACGGAATTCACCGTTTCAGAAGATCATTGGTTACTTGGGCATACAACAACAACAAGATGGTTGAGCACTTCTCTCCAGCACTGGATCACAAGAATACCGAAGTCACTGAGAATGTCTACATTGACCTCACTCGCAAGCAGCAGAAGGCTAACCAAATTGTCCTTGAGTATCAAGGCGACCACTTGGGCTTAGACGACCGCCTTACTCAAGTTGAGCAAGACATGGCTGCCCTCACCAAGATGATGAGATTGAATGTAATTCAGAAGCGTGTTACTGCAGATGAGTTTGAGGCATACGATGAATCACACAAGTCTTGGCTTGAGTCCATTGGGATTGACCAGAATGCAGCCCTATTCCGTGTCTCTCATGACTATGAAAAGATCAACGAGGAATATCAGCAACGCAAGGAACTTCTTGGTAGAGATACAACCAGTAAGAAGGGAGATGATGATGACCATGAAAGTGGTACTGCTAACTATTCCTCTGGGTCAGGCGACCCTCCCCCACACTCCAGTT
>CASIAW010000001.1 GCA_949372875.1 Candidatus Poseidoniaceae archaeon | reverse complement strand
GCACTCTTTTAAGCACTCTAGCGCTCCATGACCGACTCCCAGTCACCTTCGTAAAATGCTGGGTCTGCCATTTGTGCTTCAATGGCTGCGATTTCTTCTTCTAATTCTTGGAATTGCCGTCCTTTACGACTCAACTCTTCTTCGATGGATGAATCAGAATCAATGTCTCGAATTTGAGTGAGGTAAGCGATACGGATTCCTGGGGCGTAATCGATCATCCCAACGTCTTGGGATTGTTCACTTATTGTATTGAGCAGTGTGGTCTTTCCAGCACCATTATGTCCAACGATTCCTATGCGATCTCCGTCTTGAACCAAGAGATTGATATCGAGCAAAACGTCAACAGGGCCGAAACTTCGGTCGACTCCTTCGATGTTGATGAGTTGGCGTGCCATGTTCTCCCCATTTTACGGCCCCCGTCAACACCTCATAAACACCATGCCTCCCACTTTGCAGTCAGAGCAAGAGTTTCTTGGCATCAATCATACATGGTGAAAGCGTTCTTCCTTCCCTTTCGAGCGAGTAGTCGCTTACGATGCTCACGTTGTTGTTGTTTGAATTGAGCCAAGTCATGGCGCATTCCTGGGCTGGCAATCAAACATACCGAAATCCCAAGAACAATACCGGCAGGAACCGACATAAAGAACGGAATTGAAAGGATGAGTGTATTTGCAACTCCCATAGAAAGTCCGACAAGAAACCCTACACCAATGGGTTTTTTCATGATTTTTGGAATCAAGCGCGAACCGTATTGAGGAGTTTTTTGCTGTGAATCGGACAACAACTTTTCCTGTTCAAAGTCACTATTCATGACTTGAGTTACATTTGACGGATTATAATCCCTTTGCCGGACGTAATCTTTCAAACGGTAACATCAGACCTCAGCAGATGCTTCGGAGTCAATGAGGTGAATCAAATTGCTTTGACTTCAGCATCGTGATGCTTGAGCAAGTTCCGCAACTTGACCTTCATTGATGGAGTCAACATGTCGTTGTCAGTCGTCCACTCAACCGGGTCCAAGATGAGGTGAGCAGCTCGCTCGTATCCTTTCCAAGTAGGTTCTTGCATGTTCTTTGATTTGAGTTCACTTAGCATCCATTCGCGGGTTGAAGCACGAGCACAGATATCTGAGTCGCTACCCGAGGCATCGACACCAGCACCAGTTAATGCTGCCTTGAGGGCATGCATGTTCGGGTGAACAATCAAGAAAGTTCTCAACATGTTTCGACCATCCAGAACAGCCTGTTCAACCAATGGAGAGAGTTTGAGGTTCTCTTCAAGAGGGGCAGGAGAGACATACTTTCCGTTTTCAAGTTTAAATTGACTCTTTACACGGCCAGTGATTGAAAGGAAACCATCTGCTGAGAGTTTTCCTAAATCTCCAGTTCTAAAGACACCAGGTTCAATGATGACTTCCTTGGTAGCAGCATCATTGTTCCAGTATCCTTGCATAACGTTTGGTCCGTGAACAATGATTTCGCCTTCATCAGCTCGATCTGGGTCATCCCATGCATCGGTATCGATGGTTACTTTGACACCGTTAGCAACTCGTCCTACACAGCGAAGTTTCGAAGTTCCGGGTCCAGCCCATCCGTTAGCAGCGACCAATGGAGAGGTTTCAGTAAGTCCGTATCCTTCATAGCAACTGAATCCAACTTGTTGGATAAACGCTGCAACATCCGGAGACAGTGCAGCAGCACCTGACATACAGAATCGAATGTTTCCACCAAATCGTGCTCGAACTTTCGACCAAACCAACTTGTCGTAGAATTTGTCAAAGAATCCTGTTGCAGGGACAGCGTCACATTCAACGCCAGCCTTTGCGATTCGCTTTGAAGCGGATTTCTTTGCTTTTCCAATGAGGAACTTTTTGACACCAGTTGCTTCTTCGAATTGACTGTTGACTCGGTCATAGAACTTGTTCCAAACACGAGGAACTGCCAAGAGAACTGCAGGCTTGATTTCAATACATTCATCCGCAATGCGAGTGAGTTCCGAAATGAGGTTGATGTGAACACCACAGCGAATCATCCAGTGCAAGTCAAAGGTGCTTCCAAAGGAGTGAGCCCAAGGAAGGAATGCAGCGTTTTTGTCACCGACATAGACCTTGAAAGCGGATTGAACACACAAGATGTTGGAGAGTGTGTTCCAATTGGTCAACATAACCCCTTTCGGGTTTCCAGTTGTTCCTGAAGTATAGATGAGGGTGTTCAAAGCGAACGGGTCATCAGCAATCTCAAAGGTATTTTTACTTGCTCGACCAGCGGCTACAAAATCTTTCCAAGCGTGGACTTCAATGCCTTCTGGAGGAATCTCATTTGCAGGTTCGTCACCAAGCAGAATAATTCCACATCGAGGCCAAGCAGC
The DNA here is from genome assembly GCA_949372875.1 of Candidatus Poseidoniaceae archaeon. Taxonomy (GTDB): domain Archaea; phylum Thermoplasmatota; class Poseidoniia; order Poseidoniales; family Poseidoniaceae; genus MGIIa-L1. The sequence goes on along the minus strand of CASIAW010000001.1, from coordinate 616,501 downwards.
AGCGTCAGCAGGAAGGTGCTTGACCAGTTTGTCAAGAACACCAGTGTTTGCCACAGCGAGTATTGATGGTGTTGAGTCGTTGAGGATGTAAGCCCATTCATCGCCATGTTGATGTGTATACATAGCAGTGTAAGCAGCACCAATTCCGTTTGCACCATAAGAGAGAGCAGCCCATTCAACACTGTTGTCGAGAATCAAAGCGACTCGGTCTCCTGAGCCCACGCCGACATCAGCCAATTGCTGGCCTACTGCAGTTGCAAGTTCTCCGAATACATCATACGTCAAATGGATACGTGCTGCGCCTTTTGCAGGAATATATCCGAAACAATCTTGTCCGCCAAAGCGTCCAACGCTTGTCATCAACATTTGATACAGTGTTCGAGGATCATCACCTTCGGGTTTTACCCATTGTCGGTCGTCCGGTTGTCTTTCCCAAGCCATTTGCAGTTCTGCCATGTGCACTAAGTGTTGCATAAAGCACTTGAAGGGTTCGCCGGTTTTTCAATGAAAAGAAATCAATTTTCAAGACAAGTGATGACATTTTTTCGCCAATCTGCACCCTCATTACGATTGGCTAATGGGCTTGCAGGACTTGGATGCCAGCATGTATCAATACGCACACTTCGACCATTACGAGAGGTGCCAGGTCCTGATTTTCCTGCTCCAAGTGCCATTCGGGCGCGTTGCTCAGCATATTTCCCAACTCCAACGACTCTGGTAATGCCCATGATATCAATGACATCGAGAAGGTGTTCATCACACGCTTTGAGTAAAGGTGTCATCAGAGCCGCCGGGAGATTGTTTGGAGTGATGTTCTTTCCAGTCTCGCCAAGCAGAAGTAACGGGCAATGGTTGACCACGAAAATATTGTCAAATGTGTTCTCTACTGAACCGAAATGTGTTTCCATTAAATTCCAAAGCCGGGTTCCTGATATCTCTTGACGTTCGAGAGCCATACCTTCAATCGGCCGTTTTGGGTGAGCATTTGGTGGAGTTTCAAGTTCTCGTGCCTCAATTTGCAAGAACGATTGAGCGACTTCAGTGGCACCAAAAGGAACGCCGGTTTGTGCCATGCCCCAAGGCCCAGGGTTCATGCCAAGCAGAAGAGTATGCCCGCCTCTATTACCCCATTTGTACAGGTATTGTTCATGGTGAGGCCACGCATAATCGAGAGGATTAGTTGCATGCGCCACAATAGATTTTTTCTCTAACTTTGGAATAGCAGCATCACAAATCGCAGAGAGGCGGAGCGCCGCCTGTGCCAGTTGTTCTCCTATCTCCATGTTGTGATGAAAGCGTAGACCCTACATGAGCCTATTCTTCATCTTCACGTCGAATAGAGATGAAGAATCCAGCACTGATGGCTACAGCAGTTCCAATCACTCCAATCGAAGAAATCTGCGGAACCTCTTCATCAGGTAAAGTTGGATTCTCATTGCTCTGGGGCGTTCCTATGTTCTCAGCACTGAGGATAGTCACATCGTGAACCGGTGAACTTGCTGATGGGCCTTCGACTTCAACAAGACTCATTGCATCGACAACCTCGATTCCAGTGACTTCCACGCCATCAATGGTTCCTGCAATGGCTTGTCCAAACACGCTGTGAACTCCATCGAGCCACGTAGCGTCGTTTCGGTCCATAATAAAGAATTGAGATCCTCCGGTATTCGGGCCTGAATGGGCCATGGAGAGTGCACCTTTCTGATGTACTAAACTGGTATCAAATTCATCCGGTATCGAATAATCATTGAGCAGGCAATCAGCTTGGTCAATCATTTGACCTCTACAGTATCCTTGCCACGAATACGCATAACCGCCCATTCCATTTCCAAATTCAATGTCGCCTCCTTGAATCATGAAGTCATCAATGACGCGATGGAATCCGACGCCGTCATAATTTCCTGCTTCCACGTGGTCTCGGAAGTTTTGGGAATGGATTGGGGCAGAATTGGAATACATTTCAAACTGAATTGTTCCGCAATGCTGAACATTTGAAGCATCAACCCAAGAAACGTAGAAGATGACTTCTGCTCCTTCAGCATAGTTGATATCTCCAAATACACAGTCGAATATTTCCACTGAATCATCTTGGTTATCCACATCGTCTCCGGTGTTATTTCCGGTATTGTCATCAGTATTGTTTCCGGTATTGTCACCAGTGTTGTTTCCGGTGTTGTCATCAGTATTGTTTCCGGTATTGTCACCAGTGTTGTTTCCGGTGTTGTCATCAGTGTTATTCCCGGTGTTGTTTTCTGAAGGGGCTTCGCTTCCCCAGCTTTCGTCCCATTGACAATCTGCATCGGTGAGGTTGCCTATGACAAAAGTTTGGAAGTCGGACGACAACGGCAATCCTTGGGCAGGTGTCATTTGAGACGATGCGCTTCCGAGTTCACCTTCAAATAATGCAATCATCAAGATGTGGCATGATGGAGGTGCCAGAGCGCCCCATTGCTCCATATCATTGAACATCCATGTCGTATCACCGTTGCCGGATGTTGTTCCGATGTCGCCACTTGCCGACGCATCCCACCATCCAGTAGTGGAATTCCATGTTGGGAAGGTAGGAGCCGTGTTTGGATTCGTGATGCCCCAATACGCAGTCCATGTGCCGTTATGTTCGACCGAGAATTGAGCATCATGAACGCCACTCATACTTGAGTTGACATAAATCCAATCGATGGATACAGATGACTCTGAGATATTGGTGCCGCCGGTGTTGTTTTCATCATCGAAGTTGGAATTGATTACAACCACAGAATGATACATTTCATCAAAACCCACATCATCACAATTTTGATTGTATGAATTATAGTTATTCACCGATGGCCAGAGAAGTGACATTGTGACCCAGGCACATGTTGGAGCGAGTGAATACGTCATCACAGTACCGTTGGTTAGGTTTGACGGGACTGCAATTGACCATTGGACAGGATTCGAATCATTCAGGCCCATTGCATAAAAAGACGCACCATACCCAACATATGTCCCGTTGATGAAATCTCCTTCTAAATCCGCCCATGGATAATGGAGTAATCCTCCATAACCCATCGAGCAGTCGGTGATTAAATCAGCAGACAAATTGAATGAGGTCATATCAGCGGAATAGTCATCGGTGATGTTTCCTATTGTATAGCACGAATTCAGGTCGAAGAGTCCGAATGGGATTTCTACTGTATAGTTATAATTTTGACTTTCAGTGCAATTTTCATAGCAATTATCTCTTGAGGGATGTATTTCAAAAATTACCATTTCGCCTTCACCAAAGGTGGAATCTCGAGATACTTGCCATGATACAGAGTAACTCGAATTCTCTCCATTTATTTCATATCGCCAATGGCTTGAATGAGTAATGTTGATTCCTTGTTGTTCGAAAACCACAACAGTGTTTGGATACAGGACGCTTTCTGCACAGGTGTTGGTTAAATTAGCTGTTAAATTAAAGGAATCCTGTGGTGCAGCAGAGTAATTGTAATCAAAATTGAAATTCGTGAAGATCAGGCATTCGGTGTTATTTGCAGTTCCATTGCCACCTGAGCTATTGCTGGAGGTCATGTACTCAAGATTACCATTGGTGTTGTCATGGTAGGTCACGTGCAGGTTATCATTGGAATCAATCGCTAGCGAGGAGTCATAGCCGACGTTATCTGTGCTGTCGAGCGAAACAGGTGTACTCCAAGATGAGCCATCATGTGTCATGTACTCAAGATTTTTACTGGTGTTGTCATAATAGGTCACGTGCAGATGATCATTGGAATCTATCGCTAATGAGGAAACCCAGCCCACTTCATCTGTACTGTCGAGTGAAACAGATGAACTCCAAGAAGAGCCATCATGGGTCATATACTCAAGATTACCATTCGAAGTGTCAAAATAGGTCACGTGCAGATTATCGCTGGAATCAATAGCTAGCGAGGAGTCCCAGCCGACGTTATCTGTACTCTCGAGGCAGACAGGCGTGGTCCAAGAAGAGCCATTGTGGGTCATGTACTCAAGATTGCCATTGGTGTAATCATAATAGGTCACGTGCAGGTGATCATTGGAATCAATCGCTAATGAGGATTGCCAGCCGACGTTATCTGTGCTGTCAAGTGTGACCGGTGTGCTCCAAGAAGAGCCATCATAGGTCATGTACTCAAGATTGGCATTGGTGCCGTCACGATAGGTCACGTGCAGGTTATCGTTGGAATCTATTGCTAATGAGGACTCCCTGCCTACGTTATCTGTGCTGTCGAGCGAGACCGGTGTGCTCCAAGAAGAGCCATCATAGGTCATGTACTCAAGACTGTAAGAAGGATAGTCGGCATAATAGGTCACGTGGAGGTTATCATTGGAATCAATCGCTAATGAGGACTCTTGGCCAACGATGTTTCTATTGTCGAGTGTGATCGGTGTGCTCCAGGAGGAGCCATCATAGGTCACATATGCAAGATTTGCATTGCTGTTGTCCTGGTAGGTCACATGCAGATGATCGTTGGAATCAATCGCTAATGAGGTGTCCAAGCCGACCCAACCTGTGCTGTCGAGTGAGACCGGTGTGCTCCAAGAAAGGGTATCGAAATCTTCGGTAGAATCTCTGCATCCGTCGCTATCAGCGTCTGTTGACGAGCTTGAAATCCATCCCAAATCACCTTTCGGGCACGAGTCGTCCGCATCTATTACGCCGTCATTATCGTCATCAACATCTTCGGTAGAATCTTGACATCCGTCAGAATCATAATCAGTTACTGAAGAAGAAGTCCATCCGAGGTTTCCAACGGCACAGTCGTCATTTACATCTGATAATCCGTCGTTATCATCATCAGTGTCCTCACTCGAATCTTGGCATCCATCAGCATCATAATCAGTTGCTGAAGAAGAAGTCCATCCTGTGTCTCCATTCGGACAGTCATCGAGTGCATCAGAGATTCCATCTCCGTCTGAATCATTTCCAGTATTGTTCCCAGTATTGTTACCAGTATTGTTACCGCTGTTTCCTCCGTTATCAGGATCTTCGGTAGAATCTCTGCATCCGTCGCTATCAGCATCTGTTGACGAACTTGAAATCCATCCCAAATCACCTTTCGGGCACGAGTCGTCCGCATCTATTACGCCGTCATTATCGTCATCAACATCTTCGGTAGAATCTTGACATCCGTCAGAATCATAATCAGTTACTGAAGAAGAAGTCCACCCTAGACTTCCAGTGGGGCACCAGTCGTTTGCATCCAGTAATCCGTCGTTATCATCATCAGTGTCCTCACTCGAATCCTGGCATCCATCAGCATCATAATCAGTTGCTGAAGAAGAAGTCCATCCTGTGTTTCCATTCGGACAGGCATCGTCTACGTCATATACGCCGTCACCATCAGTATCTGTAGAGTTTGAGGCCATGACAATGTTCTCTGATTCAAGAGATGCATCTCCATCCATTCCTGGATATTGGTATAGGTGGCCAGTCATCGCTTGTCCGAGTAGCATTAGCATGAACAGAAGGGCAATTGAAGTAACATTCTTGGTTCGCATGTTTGTTCTAGGTATCTCTACTTTAAAGTGTAAACGCTAATGATGCCTTCTCGAAATTTTTTGGCTTTCCCGGGCCTAAAGCGAAATGAATGAAGTGTTATGCCACTCGCATAAACTACTTCATGATTTAATGTAAAGTGAAAATTCATCATTCCAATCAACGGATGCAGCCTTAAACCAGTCTTCTGGATGCTCGAATGCTGCAAGCTCTCTTGTCTTGCGTTTTCGCTTCGCTCGTTCACTGATCAAGCGCCATGCTGTTTTCTCTCCAATCCCTGGAATAGCCTCAAGATGCTTCTGAGTCATTGTTTCATGGTCGAGGTTGATTTCAACCCCTGTGATCGAACGTGCACCGTGGCCCGTAACGACGACATCAGACTGAGATTCCAGTGGAATGTGGTATTCTACACCAATTAAAATTGGATAAGCGCCAATTTGGCGTCCGAATGTAATACCGGCTTTACCGCGACATGTTTCCGCAGTATGGCTTTCTTGTTGGTGCGCAGCTAATCGTGTTCGTCCATCATGCGTCTCCCAATGCACATCGGATAATATTCCACCCATTGGGAATAATTCTTCGAGAAGGGGACCATCGATTGTATCGCGAACATTTGTTTTGAACATGTTAAATTCCTTTTGAGGAATCTCTTGGAAGCCTTCGCCTTCAACCTGCCTGATATTTATTCGGCGTAGGAGAAGCCCTTCGCGACGGATTTCATGCAGTAAGTCGAGATTCATTTGGTAACTGGCCTCGGTTTCTCCATTAAGCCCAGCAATGAAATTGAGACCGGGTAAAAGTTTGGGCAAACCACGTGAACCGCGTTCTTTACCATATTTGTTGACCAAACGAATCGCAGCCTTCAGTTGTGCAGGATCGCAATTGAGCCAATTAGCGTCATGGACAGACGGATCTGCAGATTCAAGCCCAAAAGAAAGGACAGCACCATCAGAAAGTGTTTCGACCAGTGTTTTAGTAATCGCTTCAGATTCTTCGAGGTTCTCAGCAATGATTGACGGGTTGCCGTTATCCGTATGAAGAATTCCAAGTCGTTCATCTTCACGTAATCCATGCAAGAGTTGAGCAATTGGTTCCGGGTTAGGTATGGGATATTCGAGTTCTTTGACGCCTTCTGCCATGTATGTATACGTGTCCGTCATCCCACCAAGCCGTACGTGTTGTACGCCTGCATCATGTGCCCGTCGAACCTCTTCGATAATATCTTCAGGAGTGCGCCAGATTGGAACTCCTTTTTTCGGTTCAATACAAAATTTGCACCCACGCTTGTATCGTACACAGCCTTGGTACACTTCGACCTCATAGGTGAGTGGGCCTTGCTTATCTTCTGTTCCAAGGTCTGGGTGTTCGGTTACCGATTTACTCAAAGCACCTGCTTGTGCCCACTGTGTCCATTGTTCAGCAGTGCGGCGAGTATGCTTCCATTCCCCCGTAGCAAGGTATGTATTGAGGGTTGCATCCGTATCTTGAACCGCTAAGAAGAGATTTTTTCGCAGGGGTGTCCATCCTTGTTGCCTCCAACCTCGAATCGCCCAGCCGCCAAACAAAGCTGGTATGTTTGATGGCAGTTCTCGGATAATGTTTCGAGTTTCCTTAAGCGAAAGAGGAGTGCCTCGGAGATAACGTCCGGGTACAACTGCTCCAGCAATGCATGCGATGCCTTGAACAGATGAAAGTCGATTACGTGCCCAATCGTCTCCGTTTTTTCTAATGGAGTCGCGCCATTGATCAATCGTAACGTATTCATAATCGATTTTAGCTTGTTCTAAAACTCCACAAAGGTAGCGAATATGGAATCCAACATAGGGTGGAACACCGAATGCTGCGGGTTCATCCTCATAGCCATCAAGAACCAGCCATTTCGGAGATGACTGTTCGACCATGATGGCTAACCTCGAGTCGGTTGCCTTCAATCCTTCTTCTCTCGGCGGCGTCGAGGGCGCTTCTTTGCATCCTCTTGTTCTTCACGGAGTGCTTGAAGTTCTCGAGATGATTTGCCATCTGAATTGTTGTTACCTTCACGCTTTGGTCCGCGAGAACCACCTTTCTTCCCGCCTTGAGAAACGTCGACTTTGATTCGGCGTCCGAGAAGTTCAGAGCCGTTGAGTTTGGAAACGATTTCTTCGCCCTTGTCCATCTCCTTGATGAATGCAAATGCGAAGCCCTTGGGTTTACCATCTCCACTGGTGGCGATAACCAGTCCATTGACGGTAGCAATTCCATCAAACATGGCTTTGATATTTTCTTCTGTCGCTTTGAATGGAAGGTTGCCAATGTAGAGTTTGAGTCCCTCAGGGTCGCTTCTTTTCTCTTTCTTGCCTTTCTTATCATCGCTGTCCGCATCACGAACGCCAATTTTACGGCCGTTTATTTTGTGACCATTGAGTTTTGCAATTGCGGCATCAGCCTGTGATTTGTCGGAATAGGTGACAAACCCAAAGCCTCGGTTCACGCCGTTATCATCGGTGAGGACAATACAATCGGTCATGTCGCCGTGTTCGGTAAACAGTGCACGTAATTCTTCTGTGCCGACATCACGAGGGAGTCCTCCGACGAATAGGCGGCAGCCAGGAGCATTTCGTGGACGGCGACCTTTGCCTGCACTTTCTCCTTCAAATCGGAAATAAGATCGCTCTCGTCCATCTTCACGAACGTCAGCGGCTATGAATGTAGCACGGCCAGCTGGTCCTTTAGCGAACATTGCTTCAGCAGCGCCACCCCACCGCTTTCCTGAGTTGTTGAGGACACTTGCACCTTGGTCGAGTTCTTCCCAACCTGCGCCATAATTGTCGGCAAGAGCGCGATAGGATTGATAATTACACGTAGGGCAGCGAACATTCCAATCTCCGTCGAGGTCTGCTCCAAGAACATCGCCACAAGATGGGCAAATCGCATGGAGAACACCACAGTCATCACGGTCTCGGAAACTGATTCGTAAGACAGGACTGGTTTCTTTGACTTCAGCTCGACAGACATCCCGTCGTCGGACAGCATCTGCCGTTTGGTGCATATAGCGGTCGACAATTCCCGTTACGTGGAATTGTCCGTAGAGGTGTTCAGGGAGCACGCTGCCAGGTTTTCCTTCGATACAAATGACTTGTGCCTCACCGTTCTTTTCATTGAGTTTGACAATTTCGCAAAGTACGGTGTCGCCTACTTCTGGCATGACAATTTTCTTTCCAGCAGAAACAGTTGCCATTCCATCATCGATGGAAAACATCCCCGTTGTTGTTGCTAAAATCTTCCCATCGATTTCGATGGTTCCTTCTCCAGCCTCGCATTCTGCTGAGGTTGATACATGTGTCCCGGGGGTGACGAGGCTCGGCGTCATAATTTTCATTCCTTTAGCACAAACATGGCCCGATGTAGGTCGCATGCTGTTTCGCTTGTTTGAACGGGTGTGCTTACCCCTTTTCAACCCCTCATATCATGCCGATGGCGTTATGAGTCCTCGTCTTCGAGTAACTTCGCATCACCAGGTCGGTGAAAGCGCCAGCATCGAACGGTGGTTGAAGCCTTCTTTTTCGTGTGGTGAAGGTAGGTTGGAGGAAGTCGAAACTCAGTTTCAAGCATCGCTTCAGATTCGTAACCGAAATCCCGACCAAGGGCTTGCAGATGTTTGGAACGAGCACTGTGGAGAATGTGAATTACCGGTGCACCGAGTGAAAAGGCATATTCCAAAAGCGGGCGGTCTGCCTTTGCAGTTTGCACCCCCCACGGTGGATTCATGACGATAATATCCGGGATAAGTGATGGTGTTTCAGAACGAGAAGTAACGTGCTCTTGGATGATTTCAACAGTTCCTTCACAACGGGTGGAAAGACGTTCAGCATTTGCTTCAAGAGTTTCCATGACTTGAGAATCCGATTCAACGAGTGTGACATGTTGTGCTCCAATGAGCAAACATCCAAAGCCGAGAATACCGTTTCCAGCTCCAATGTCGAGGATACGTTTCCCTTCGACTTCATCAACTTGGTCGATTCCAAGAATCCAGTAAGCCGCTAGGTCGCCCTCAGTTGCATATTGCTCAAGTTCGACAGAAGTGCATGGGTGTGGTTGCAGTTTCGACAATTCGATTGCGAGATGTTTCGGGCGCAAACCAATCACCAGCGTTGCTGTTGATTATACTGGTTTTGTGAATATTGCTGCTGTTGTTGCTGTTGCTGCTGGGCCAATGCTTGCGCTTGGAGGCGAAGATAATGAATTTGTTCGGCTTCTTGTCGAAGACGAGCAAGGAGTTGTTCACCGGGTTGCTGATTGCCGCAGAATCGACAAAATCGTATGCCATCTTGGTGTTGTTGACCGCAACTGATACAGAATCCCATGTGTGTGCCTCCATACTGTCCTTTGGTCGAATCAACTTGAACCTTCTCATTACATTGCGGCTAATTGTAAGAACACTGGCCAAGTTTCAAAACCTTCAGCAGCAGCACGCTCAGTCAAATCTTCCCAGCGTGGATCATCCATCATATCTTTGGGATCTACACCTGCGGCGAGAAGACCGGTGACCAGTTCACGAAACTCTCTTTCGACATTGGACATTTCCGGTTCAGGCTCTGGTTCAGGTTCTGGAATTGGAACATTATTTCCGGATGGTTCGGCCGGTGTGACTGGTGCGGCAGGAGCCTCAGTCGATACAGATTGGACAGGTGCAGGATCGGGTTGTGCACCGGGGGGTAATGGGACAAACACATGCTCTGGTGATTCTTCTACCACTTCTTCAGCCTTCATTTGTGTTGGTAATGCGACGTGAACTTGTTCCTCCGATTCTGTTTCATTGGTCATGCCATCAAGCATATTCGCAGAAAAGTCAGTCATCATATCATCCATGTTTGAAGCGGTTTGAGTTTCAACCGGAGGCGCACTTACTGGCATTTCGCTTGGAGATACAACTGTGATTTTAGCCTTCTTTTCAAGACGTCCAACTCCGAGAACTTCCGCTTGCTGACGGGCGAATTCAGCTGCTTGGCGTCGGGGTAGACTCACAAAACACTTACCCGGTATTGAAGCCGGAGGGAAAGGCAGGTAATAGCGCTCAAGTGCGGGAAGTGATGGGTGTCTGAAGCAAAGCATGCGTTCTGTTTCAAAGGGCCGTTGAGATGGTAAGTCCATTGAAAATGGAACCGATGAAATTTCAATAGAACTGCGCAACCAATTTTCATTGGAGATGAAGTGCTGCATCCAAGGTCCTAAGTCTGGACTTGCTAAATTTACAAATTGGAACGATGCATCGCGAGAATTGAAACCTTGTTGTTCGAGCAGAGATGCTTCTTGCCGAGGTCGGTGGAATACGGTAAGAACCGGTTGTCCGTGTTCGACCATATCTCCGTGTAATTCCAAGAGTTTCCTTTCCTTTCGAGGGCAGATAACCAAAACGAGCATACGAGCAGCGTTCTCATCCCATATTTCTCCCCATCGCGACTCCGCCTCAATAGCGAGTTGTCCAATGGTCATGTCTGGAATCATTGCAGTAATACCCATGTCCGCACCGAACCGAGGGTGTCGTCGCCGGTTTTATGCCTACTGTTGTTTCGTGAGGATTAGCGTATTCGTCCTTCAACCACTGCTTGTTCAGCAAGCAACAGTGTACCTCCAGCCGCTCCACGGATGGTGTTGTGGGAGTAGGCTGAAAAACGCAACGTGTATTCATCTACGAGTTTCACATCCCCAATGACCACAGCCATACCAGTTTGCAGGTTTTTACTCGGCAGTGGGTGATTGGAAAATGTTTCACCATCACTCCACAAGTGGTGATTCACATCGATTTGCTCCACAATGTGCAGAGGACGGATTGGCGCACTGGGGCAGGTCGAAGTGGTTTCTGAGAATTGAAAGGAATTGAAAGCATCCATGACTTTCTCTAAACTGAGAGGCTGAATGAAAGTTGCTTCAACAAAAACTTGGTGTCCATCCCTTCGAGTAACACGCTCGCACTTCACGTCAAGTTCGTATTCAGCAGGCTGAACTATACTGTCTTGAAGGGTCCCAAAGACATGGAGAAATTCTTCAGCCACTTTTTCAGCTTCGCCAGGTATCGATGAATCGAGGTTCCCCTCATCGACACTCTTGTCGAATAAAAGCCTCCAACCAGCGCCAGAGAGTGCTTGTTCACTGCGCATCTGAACGGTGTTAATCTCAAAATCACGAAGTGCTGCAAGGGGGGTTGCCATCGGAATTAATGTGCAATTAGTCCCACATGCAATTGGTCCTTTCGAGGTTGAAAAGTCAGATAAATGACCGGAGTTAATTTCCGGGATTACCAGCGGTATCGCTTTTTTTCTTCGATTAAAACTGGCGTTTGAAAAGACAGCAATTCCCATTTTCGCTAAGGGTTCTTCAATTGATTCAGCAACTTCACTTGGCAAACAGGAAAAAGCAACCTCAATTCCCAAGTTCAATATTTCTTCTAGGAAAGATTCACTGGAAAGGTCGAGTATGGGTACTGACGGGAGTGCTGGGCGCTCCTGCTCAAGTCTCCAAGGTATTTCTTCAAATGCCTTCTGTGAACTTTCAGGGCGGCCACCAACGGCTTTCAGTTCGAACCAAGGGTGGTTGGAAAGCCGTTGCTGCATGCGTTGTCCTACCAAGCCTGATGCACCGAGTACGATGGCAGGTCTTCGGCGCATATCACGGGCTCCCAACCGGATGATTTGAGACTTTTCGTCTCATTGAATTGTGAGATTCCCTTCACCAAGACGTGATTCATGCGGTGTTGAAAATATGCGACGTACGAGTAATTTCCGAAAGATATTCCATCCATCTTTAACAGACCCTAATTTTGCATCTCCCAAGCGCTTACTGTAGCGGATTGGAACATGTGCAATTTCAAGATTTTCAACAGCACAGGATGTGTACATTTCCGCCTCGATTTCAAAACGCATCGAATTCAATTTCAATTCAGATATAGTTCGGCGAGAAAAAGCCCAATATCCGGAGCATAGATCGTTTATCGGGACTCCGAAAAGGGCGACAGCAATCCACGTGAGCATGTGGTTTCCAAAATAATTGGTTCGATTCATGGCATCAGGGTCAATTGAGCCTCCAAGACGGTCTCCAATGACAACATCGTAATCATGAAGCTTTGATAGGAGTTTAGGAATTTCTTCTGGGTGGTAAGTGCCGTCAGCATCAAACATTACCAAAGCATCGCATTTTGACTTGAGGAAACGAAGGAATCCAAGTCGCATTGCTGCTCCCTTTCCTTTTCCCTGTTGGGGGATAAAATTGCAACCAAATTGTTGTGCAATTTCTTTTGTCCCGTCTTGACTACCTCCGTCAACCACCAGGATTTCTAATTCCCAACCTTTCTTTGAAAGTTGCTCCACTGGAATACGGGGTAGAACGAGAGCCAACCCTTCCGCCTCATCCAAGGTCGGAAGAAGTACCATGACTCGCTTCATAGCAAGTCCTGCAATAGTTTGGCTTTGATGACTTCGCTTATTCTATCGCAGAATGGCGTATTTCTAACCAATGAAGTCGAATTCCAGATGAATCAAGGATTTTATCCCCTCTTCCCGAAAGCCCGAGAGGATTGAGCCATCGATTCTCACTGCCCTCATCACTCCACTCGATTTCGAGTTCTAACATTGAATCGATATGAAGTTGGTCGAAGCACAATGAATGCCATCCTGCGGAAAAAATAGAAGTTTCAGTAGACTCATTTCCATGTGATTTCAACGTGAATTTCACTTCACTGAGGTCGCCTCTCGCTTCAAAGACGAGACACAGATTGCCACTCATGTCAACCTCATTGGCATTGAAGGTCACCTGAGAATCACTGCCCTCAGGGACAGTTGCTCTTTGATTTCCAAGTCCGAGCGTATCTCTGAACCGATGTTCTCTCCAAGGCTCATCTCGCATGGAACACTCTTCACTACAGCTTGATTGATTAAGGCTCAAAAACAGTGAAGGAATAGCAGAACCATCCGATTTAAATTCCCACAAGACACTGCCTTGATGCTCAACAAGAGGTTCCCAATAAATGGATTGAGCGAGTGTCCAACCAACGGTACCTATTGGTGATGAAAGAGCATGAGTGATATTGAGTGCTTGAATCTTTGAGGCAGAGTTTGCATAAACAGCAGTCGTTGCAGCAGACTGGATGCTGGATTCGACATAGATGAGGCCAAGTGTTGGAATGCTCGTCATTTTGACATTTTCCGGAGCATTGAACACGTACCCCCAATGTGCATTCTCGGTATACACGATGCTTCCATCAGGCAACTCACTCAAGGCTTCACGAACTTCCAGGTCACCATCAGTTATTGCATGTAATTCGTCGTGTTCAGATACTTGGAGTAATACGAAGTTGCCCAAAACAATGCCAGCTAATAAAATTGCAGAAAGTCCAATTGCAATATATCTGTGTGGGTGTGGATCCCACCCGATTGTAAGTAAGCTGCGTTTTTCATCCAACGATGTAAGGCATGTAGAATCGCTCCACCAAAGTGCTACAAGGGCTGCTAAGGGGACATGGAATGCATGTAGGCCCATAGAATACAACACATATGAGAGCAAAGAAAGTACGGGGATTTGCTCGAGCCCATCGATGAGATGAATCGCAGTTAGCACCCATAAGCCGGTAAACCAAACAGCGAGTAATCGCCCTTCGATGCTGTTTCTCATTTTCCATGCAGCAGTTATTCCGAGTACCAATAAGATTCCGTTATACATCAGCATGGGACGACCTCCTTGCCATCCATATTCAGCAAAGACTGCAGTGTTGAGCATCCTCGGAGCTAATAGGAGAAGGGCTATTGTTCCTGCAATTGTCAGTAAGACCATACTGGTAAAAAGCAATTTTTTGATATTAGTGCCGTATGTATCATCAAGACTCAATCCTATGATGACATGAGAGAGCATCAGCATTCCAAGATATATTGCTCCCGTCGGGTGAATCATTAAGACACTGAAAAAGGCGAGGATAAAACCAGAGGTATGGTGTTTACCTCGAGTCGAGGTAGGTCTCAGGAATACCAGTAGCCCTACAACCAAACCTAGTTGGCTGGCCACGGAAGGATATCCAGAATCAAATGTCTTAGCGAAAAGGCCTGCGCCAAGCCCCATGGCGAGAATCCCATGAGCACCTGCACCGTGGCGGTCCATAGCGCCTCCAATTCCAAGAAGTAAGACCAAAAGGCTGTAATGCCCGAGTTCAAACACTGCTTTTGCTGAAGAGATACTCAATGTCTCTTGAATCCATGCGGCAAGTGAAGGGTACGCTGGAGAATAGGTCCAAAACCCCTCATTTGTCCCCGGAAGAGAAAGATTTCCATTGCTGGCTATTTGGTGTGTGAGTGTTGAAAAACCAATCCAATCGACACCAAAGGGAAGTTCCTGAAGTATCGGTAAAGTTAGGCAACTCAGCACGACTCCAGCAGCCATAGCGAGCATCCAAGGCTTACGTTGATTTTGCAACCATCGTTGAGCAGATACTTCATCGCTAATGCTCTCCTCCAGTGTGCCGTACACTTCGCCATGCATAGCGCGTTCTAATTTTTGCCAAGAAGTCAGCGTCTTTCCAGCCTCTGGACGTCGCCGAAGGTGAACCAACGCCAATGTATTGAGTAAGAGCAGCAGTGCTGACATGGATTGCCAGCTCCACAGATCACTCAACAACAAGACTCCAGCAAGTCCGTAGGCGAGAAGTAAACCCAATGCAGGTGATAACGCTAATTTCCTCAACCGGTCAGCGCTTCCATCCAACACTTTGCACAGTGCGTATCCCGGGGTGACAGTTACCAGCAGCAGGAGGGCCGCCGTCTGAAACATGGTTCGAACTTCGGAACATAGGCTTTCATTGTTCGGCTAACAATCATATGAAAGAGGTCAGTCACGGAGGTATGGTCTCCTCTCCACTTGATTTTCATCCTGTCGTAAAACTTCCAGAAGACTATTGGGTGTTTGATTTTTCTCGAGGCCCTCAAAGCGACTTTGAAAGTCATCATGACTATTCAATTGGCAAATACGATGAGAGGCGCCCAGGCATGTATACAGCGGCGCTGTTTGGAGGAGAACGTAATCATCACGTCGGTCTTGACATTGGTGCACCTGCAGGTACTGAAGTATTTGCATTTAGTGCGGGTAAGATTCATTCTTTTGGAATCAATTCCGAAGAGGGCTCATACGGCCCGACCATCATCACTGAACATACAGTCGCTCTTCCAGCAGCCGTCGGTTCACCTCTGAAAGGAGAAGTTCAGACGTTCTGGGTGTTGTATGGCCATCTTCGTCTGGACAGTCTCGAAGGCCTACACAAGGGTCTGTCGTTTTCGTCAGGAGATCGCTTAGCGTTCATCGGTGCTGAACATGAAAATGGGGGCTGGCCTCCACATCTCCATCTACAGATTTCAATCACCGAACCAGAAGGCTATGACTTGCCAGGTGTTGTTTCAGATGAGGAACGTGTTCAAGCATTGAAGGATTATCCAGACCCGCGTCTTATCGTGGGGAATGCGTACTGATTCATTGGACAGATTCAAGGTGTGCTTTTAGAGCTGAGATTGGTCCTATTGCAGCAGGGTCTTTTCCGTGAAGGAAGGCTAGAGCGATAGAAATCCAATCCATCAAAATGCACAAGTGAAGTAAGGACTCGAGTAAAGAATTACCTTCACCAGCAATTTTCCATGCATAGTCCGTTGCAGCATGTGCGACCATCCAGTCCATTCTCTTATTGACTTGGCGATGCATTCCTTGCCACGTGAGGAGTAAAAGAACGTGGTCGATGGCAGATGCATCTTGATCTGAACCAACGCCACCCCAAGCAACACTTTCATTGTGATTCATTTCTGGTATGACTCCAATTCGAGCAAAGCGAGCAGAATTTTCATTCAGTTGATTTTTGAATCGATTCAAAGCAGGTTGTAATTCAGTTGGGCCGAGCAAAGCGATAGGCCGCTCAAGCATGCAGAGTGCTAATTGTGCTACATCTCCTTCGGGGTCGTTAAGAATATCAAATCCTTCACACGCTTTTTGCAAGCGAGTGAACATAGCTTCATCCGCACCTTCACGAGGTGATGGGAGAACACCAATGCCTCTCAAAAGACCGAGTTGGCGGCTAAATATATGGCCGAAAGCAGTCCGAGGTGGTTGCCCTCCGATAGAAGGGATAAGGAAGCAATTTGGATAAATCTCGGGCAATCCAGAGAGTATGCCTCCAGTGGATATAATGATGGCAGTGGCTCCTGCTTTCAATGCTGTTTCAGTTGCTTCGAGGGCCTCTTCAGTATTCCCACTGTGTGACGTAGAAAGAACAAGCCACGACTTATTCCACCAGGAAGGCAGAACATAATCGCGTTGAATGATGACGGGTAGATTTCCGTTAAAACTCGACAACGCTGAGACAAAGTCGCCTCCAGCTGCAGAACCGCCCATCCCAAGGCAGAGAATCCCCTCCCATTTGGTGGAAGCAATTTGCTCCATCCAAGGAAAATGTTCGGGTGTGGCATGCGCAAGCCCTTTTTGCAAATCATCAACAAATGATTGAGTAAAACCGATTATTCCTTCATTATCAAGTGCCTTGGCAAGGTCGACCATGCCAACCTTCTTTTCTTCACCCTCTGAACCAGTCATAGGTTGTTGTGCGGTGTTCTCCTTCATACGGACTTCTCCTGATTTTCATTATCGCAACCGAGTTTGTGCAGTGCTAACCACTCGCCATCAATACGTGCTAGGCGCAGTTTCTGGCGTGGCGTGTGGTCCCAAGCGACTCGAACTGATGCCATGTTCCAACTTGAAGGGTCGAGAAATTCAGCAACTGAAGAATCTTCGGTCATGATGTCGGCAAGAATGTGGTCTTTCATTTGAGCCACTACGTTTGAAGATTCAAGGTCTCGCCAAGTTGCTCCAGTCCGTTCTTGACGGTCGACTCTCGACATAATAGCTCCATCTTTGGACCAGGAGGCTGCACGCCAATAATGATCTCTCCAGCGGAGCACATCCCCGATGTCATAGCCAGGCTTCCGATACAGGAGTGTCAAACGAGTGACGTCAATTCCATCCTTACGTCCGACTGTTGAATTCGATTCAGCAATATGTCCGCCGTATTCTGAAACCAAGTGACGGCCCCAAGTTCTTGCTAGGCCCTTGCTGCCGAGAACCACGTCGTAACCACCGGTAACAGGCCCTTCAGAGGTAATGAAGAACATCGGGTCATCGGAAAGATTCTCAATGACGGTGTCCAGTGTTGCTCGAAGTGATGTGAATTCTTCTTCTGAAAGACGTCGGCCAGTAGAACGCAATTGTACTGTTGCTTCGAAGTAATTCCCCGCCCGACGTGTGCATGTTAAGCAAACACCATTTGCCATACGCGCACGCATTTTGTGCTCTTCTTTGAAAAAGAGACCTTCTATTGTTCCTTCAACTTGTAAATGTAATACTGTGTGCCGGTCAGAGACCGTTCGAGGGTGGACTGCAAGGCTAATATCTACAGCTTTTTCATGGAATTGCACGTGGCGTTGAATAAGTTCGTCCCAGATTTCTTCTTCTGAAATGTGAACCCATTTCCCCTGAATTTCTACAATCCCGCACCGAGCACACCTCACCCACGGGATGTTCTCAGGAACCTGCACGAGTTGTATTCTTTTTCGAATGCATACCTCACACATTCGGTCTCCATACAAGGGCGGATCCGCACCACAGACTAAGCAAAACTCACGTCCAAGTCCTTCAGCCATCAAATCCCTCTCGTGGTTGGGTGAGCGTACCCGCTTTCAAACCGTAGCATCATCTTGAGCGTCTGCGGATTACTTCGACAGTTCATCTGCTTGGGCAGGATCGATACCAATGCTTGCTTCAACCGCTTCAAGCCGTGCTTCAATACGCCGACTTCGGACGACAACAGTCCATGTCCAAATCGCAATAGCGGCAATCATTCCAAGATAGGCGACAGTAAGATAATTTGTTCCTTCCATTTTAATTTCCTCCGTCAAGGGCTTTTTGAGCCTGTTCAAGACGTTGCTCAAGATGCGTAATACGCATTGAAATCATCATGTGACCGATGATGAATATTGTGAATGAGAGTGCACCAATCAAGAGAACAAGAGCCATGCTGGATTGCAAAGTTCCACTGTCATCTCCAGCAGCAATAACAGGCCCAGGGTGCCTAATTTGCCAGATTCGGGTGGCGATGTATGTCAACGGGACCAATACAAAACCATACAGTCCGAACGTCGAAAAGGTATCTCGAGTCTCCACACCATCTGGTTGACTTTGACGCCCGAGAACTAAAAATAACGCAAGCAGAGTGAGCAGTCCAAAAGTGTTCAATCGGACATCGGTCCAATCCCAAGGAGTTCCCCATTCAGCAGCACCCCATACGCATCCAGACCAAACGGTCATCAAGCCGCAAGCTAATCCTGCTTCGGCACCTGCTACATGCAGACGCCAACCAATCGGACTTCGTTTGAAAAACCATAATGCAGAACCAATGAATAAGACACCAAATGCGATGAAAGCGGACCAAGCTGCTGGAACGTGCCAATAAAAAATCCGTTGTGCTGCTGGTGATTCAAAAGCATTAATCGAGACACTTGGAGCCCAATTCATGCCGAGGTAAAGTGTTGACATGATGCCAACAAAACCGAGGCCAAGAAAAATCTCAGGGACTCGTTGTCGCATGTTCATTACTCTCGGCCTCCCCTTCTTGAACTTGGGCTTCACAATGTTGCTGCGTATTCGACAATTAATGCCCAAGGCAATATCAAAATTGGAATAAGGAGTTTGATGAAAACGGCATTGGGGCGAGCCAGTCTCAGAGTACTTAACTCGATGAATCGAACACAGATGAGCGTTGACCAAAGTATTCCTGCTCCGAGGAACGAGAGGGTCCAGTTCACCTCGTTAAGGAACAGTATTGCTCCAAGCGAAGCGAGAATAAATCCAATCACAGGTGACGACAAATCCGCCGATGGCAGACGATTCGCATGCGCTCTCCACCAGTCGACAGCACGTTGTTCCCTCATTAGGTAAACGACCGGATCTCCGACCAGACCCGCAGCGAAAGGTGCTGCCAATACAAAGCCGAATAGAAGTGTTCGACTCTCTGTAACGGGGTCGAGAAGAGCCAAGAGTGTTCCAAGTACCAGCAATGCTGTCAGCCCATTGCGTGCGATGCCTGCGCGCGTAGAACGCAGATACCGTTGCCCGACTCGTGTGGAGAGCATTCCTTTCTTTTCATGAACGCCAATGGCTTTCCAAGATGAAACCGTAGGCTGAGGCTGTTTAGTTTCTCCCTCTAAATCATGTAAACGGGTTGCGCATTCCATTATCTGTGAATGGTGTGAAGCGATGAGGAAAGCATGCCCAGCTTCACGGAGTTGCCCAATGTCTGAAATCAGCGCTGATAAGGCACTCTTGTCCAGACCCGCATCCGGTTCATCCAAGAAAACTAAACGTGGTTGAGAAGAGAGCATTGCCGGGAGTAGTCCTGCAATTACGGCAACTTTGCGAGCCTGTCCGCCTGATAATTGCCCTATTCGGTCGTGCCTACGGTGACCCAGCCCATAGGCTTCGAGAATTGGTAGCAAATCTGTTTTCATATTGGACAATGAACATACAGTAGAAAGGTGATTTTCAATTGTTTCATCACCGAGCAAGGCATTGCTTTGAAGCGTTAATCCAAATGGGTATTTTGCTAAGTTCCGGCGTCCCTCTGAATCCACGATTAACGAACCATGGTGGCGGATTACGCCTTTTTCTAAAGGAAGTAACCTTGCACAACTTTCAATCACGGTGGATTTACCAGACCCATTTTTCCCATGAAGTACGACGACATCCTTGGATGCTACTTCCAAATTGAAACCGGTTAAGACAGTGCTCATACCGCGTCGGACTTCAAGGTCCACGAGGCTAAGCAATGATTCTGCCATGAAGTTGCGAGTTTGCAGACCGACATCAAACCTCGCATTGGGACTTGAAACAACCATGAACTCAAATGCGTCTCCCCATTAGCACAGGTATGGCGACGCTCATGTCCTTGTTCGGAGCATCCGAATGGGTGTTGTTTGGACTTTGGGTCTTGGCGATAGTTTGGCCGATTGGATACGCAATCCGCCATCGGACTTCACTTGCCTTATCCATTACGACCGGGTTATTGCTCGCTTATCTTGTGCAAGTGGTCTGCCAATACGCAGCGGTGAATGGCTGGGTAGGAGGTTGGCTTTGGTGGGATTTCGTTTTGATACCAAATCGCATCAGCGGCTTAAATTGGTTTCACACGTTCTTTTCTGCAGGGTTTTTGCACAGTCAGTTTGATGCGACCCACGTGTTGGGTAATATCTTGGTCATCGCATTGGTGGGTGTTCCACTTGAACAACGCCTGGGTCTTCGTCGTTTTGCCCTCATTTATGCAATTGGTTTATTCGGCGGTTCCTTTGCATGGTATGCTCTTAATTCTACGTCCGGAACTCCTTCTTTAGGCGCTTCTGGTGCTGCGTTTGGACTGTTTGGCGCATACCTTGCTGGTTGGCCGAAAGACGAGATACCTTTTCCTCTCATTTTGATTCGCAAATGGCCGGTATTTTACCTCGCTTTGTTTTATTTCGGAATGGAGATCTTACGTGCTTACTCAACCCTTGGTCTCAATCAACCTAGTGATGTGGCTCACATGGCTCATCTTGGAGGATTCTTGGCAGCGTATATCCTCCTTCCATTGGTCGCAAGGGGTGGACCTTACGCGCTGGGCGTCGAGGATGGCGGCCCTTCAAATTCCAGTGGAGTGCGTTCTCGACTTAATCAAATCAAGAGTTCAATGGTCGATATGTCCGACGCCGTTGATCCGTGGACTGCTCGAAATGTTGAGATTCCTCGGAACATTCGCGACCCTCTGCGTAGCCTTCTTGCTTCAGCTGATGAGCCAGAAACTCGACTTGCTTGGATGGAACATCTTGCTGATGCGGGAGAATGTCCAGATTGCCAGGCACCGCTCGGTGTCGTTGAACGAACTTCAGGACCTCAACTGCAATGCTCTTTGGTTCCAGCACACCTCAACTGGCCCGAGTGAACTCCTAAGACCTCCCCTAGCCCCTTAAGGGGCTGGGGAGTGGCCATAGAAAGGATAGGCTCAAAGGTGGCACGGTATAGCAGTATATCGGAGTGGGTTGTTTGCAGTCGTCGAAAACATGGAAATCTCAGCGCGTTTCTCTGCTTTTAGTTTTGATTTTCTTAGTTGCAGACCTCGGGGTTCTTGCGAATGAAACGGAATCTACTCCAGTTGAGCCCCTCTCACAATCTCTCTTTTCCGACCCAATTCTCGTTGATGGACTCCCACCTCTCATGTGTGGCGAAGAACTGTGTCTGCGCCCCATTCGTGATATTGATCGAGGTGATCGAATCTCCGCTGAAGACGTTCAATGGTGGCAATCGTATGGCCCTGACCTTGATTGGAATGGCATGGATGATCGTCTTCAACGTGTTTTAGATGGTGCTGAATCAGTTTCACCGACTGCTATCATTGGTCCTGATGGTCGAAAGACAGTAGCAATTGTTGTCGACTATGCTTGGCGTGCCAACGATGCCGAAATCGAAACACTTCGTTCCGTACTTGATGCCCATGGCTGGGTCGGCGAAGATGGCGGTGCGTGGTTCCAACAACTCATCGATATCGATTCTGTCGCAGTTGACAAAGTTCCGGTCTCTGCCCTTATGGATATTTATTCTCTGCATGGAGTCGTGGTTATCGAAATGCAAAACATCATGATTCCATCAAACGACGTCGCTGCAAAAGCATCGCGTGCACGTCCATCAGACGTTTACACTGCGACGGCATATGAGCGCGATTATATCGGAGACGGAATCGTCGTTGCTGTTCTTGATACCGGTGTCGATAATGAGCACGAATCGTTGAATGATTTCGACGATCAAAACGACGAACCAGATGAAGACGCTCTTTCCTATAACGATCACAAATGGGTCGCAGGTTACGATGCAACTTCTTCTGCATCGAATCCTGATGGCACACAAGACCCTGACGATGGAAATGGGCACGGCACTCACGTCGCTGGTTCCACAGTTGGTACTGGCGATAACAGTCGAGTCCACATGGGCACTGCGCCTGGCGCCTATCTGGTTGATATCAAAGTCCTCACAGACGCAGGTGGAACAAACTCTCAGGCATCTCTGAATGGAATTCAATGGTTGATAAACAACCAAGATACCGATTGGGGGCATAATTCTTCCACTCGAGGAATTCAAGTTGCTTCGATGTCTTTTGGTTCAGCCTCTTCTCCACTTGATACTGGGGACCAAGGCGATAACGGCAGTGGTTCAGAAGCTCGCCTTGTCAACGATGCAGTGAATGCTTCAATCGTTTGTGTTGTCGCAATGGGGAATGATGGAACCAATCGAGTCCCGTCACCGGCCAGTGCGGACAAGGCAATTTCAATCGGTGCTGCCACAGACCGAGGCGATATTAACAGAACCAACGATGATGTTGCTGATTATTCCAATACCGGTCCGAGAATCGATGATAGTGATGATGATGAGTGGGATGAATTGAAGCCTGATATTACCGCTTATGGCTCTGATATCATGTCAGCAACCGCACAAACCGGCACATCTTTCCCAGGTCAACCTGCAAAACCTCTAGCCGGCTCAGACTACGATAGCAAAGACGGCACGAGCATGGCGACTCCTATCGCCTCAGGTATTGTCGCACTAATGTTACAAGCAGACCCATCGCTTGAACCTCAAGAAGTCAAAGATATTCTTCGTAACTCTTCAGAAGCTCGCGGAACTGCGAGCGAACCTGGCGTATCAGATCGTTGGAATGATGAATGGGGCTTTGGGCTCATTGATGCATCATGCGCTATTGACATGGTATTACAAAAGGCATGTACTCCACTCACCTCTGGCGGCAGTATCACAACTCCACCACCGACTGGAAATGGTTCAGGTGACCACGTTAACATGTCAAGACCATTAAACGGTTCATGGTGGATTGAAGGCGACTTCTTTCGGGTTTCAGGTACATCTCAAGCCAATGATGGCGGTGATGACTATACCAAGATTCAAGTTCGAATCGAACAATATCTTGAGTCAGGCACAGTTCGCGAACTACAAAATTGGGTCGATACTGGTGGAGAACTCTCTTCTTGGTTCCTAGACGTCTCAATCAAAGACAGTTGGGTACGCCAGGATGAAGATTATGTCTTGGTTATGGCTCGTGCTCTTACCGAAGATGGTGAAGAATCGTTAATTGACGCTCGATGGGTAAAAATCGCTCGCATGGAAGTCACGATCACCGGACCGCCTCTGGGTACAGCACTTCAAGGGTCAGTCGATTTCAGTGGAACGGTCGAAGGCGTAGAACATGACATTATCGAATACCGTATTGACAACGGTGATTGGCTTCTTGGAGGAGAACTATCGGAAATGGAAGTGGGTACGCAAGATTGGTCGTTCAGTTGGAACTCAAATTCAGTTGATGACGGAACTCATCGAATTGCGTTTAGAATGGTCAATCAAAGTGGAGTGATTTCAGACGATGTTCGGCGCACATATACCATCGATAATCAACCCGCAGCACCTGATTTCATATTCCAAGGTTCAGTGGAGATAAGAGACCAAGACCTGCCCGTCTATTCCGCCGTTGCAGGCACTGTTCTCGAAGTGGATTTCACCATTGCAAATGTCGGCGACTTAGATGCTACTGATGTTTTTGTTCAAATCGAAGCAGTCGGAAGTCAATCTGAAACATACCCCAAAGAGACCCGCCTTTCGACCCTCAATCAGGGTGAAAGCCAGCGAGTGACACTTTACTGGTGGGCTACCATAGCAGGAACGCATGATGTGAAGATTTCAATTGACCCTAATAACCAACATGCAGACCCAAACCCGAGTAACAACGTCTATACTTTTTCTTTTGAGGTCGAAGAACGACCGGTAGAAGCAATGCTCAGATTTTTGCCCGGTGCAGTGACGACCAATCCAAAAGTTCCTCTTCCTGATACGATGTTTAATATCGATGTAAGAATCGATAATTTAGGTCAAACTGAAGCGACTCAACTCACCATGCGCCTCGAGCGCAAGACTTCAGCAGGTTGGCTTGAAATTGGCACATCAAATATTTTGATTGTTCCAGGTTCTGACTCGAGTTCCGGTAACGCGATAGGTAACTTCAATGAACTTGGTCGGCCAATTGGTCATGACGATTATCGTGTAATTTTGGAGGGTGATGGGGTTGAAACAGAATTTAGTGAACATCGTTTTTCGGTTATCATCGATGATGTAAGCCTCGGCTCTCAAGTTACCGTATCGCTAAGTGAAGGTGAAGTTGCTATTGACTTCATTGGAATGGAAAAGGGTGGCTTGTTGTTCACGACTCGTGATGGAGAACTTCATGTTCGAACAACAACCGATAAAATGGTCATGCAAGTTGACCTCTTACTTGAAGAAAAGTGGGGCGGAGAATTAGCCACTCATTTACGAGATGATGGCCTCGTTCAAGCGGTCTGGAATCGTAAGACTATCAGTCCAGACGGATACACGCTCACTGACCTTGCGATGACCTCTTTGACCCGATTAGCAGAGAAAACACCGATACACCATCAAATGCCCGCGATTAAATTGTCAGAGGGCACATATTGGGGCCTCGCTCTTAGTGAATACGAAGGTCAAATGATTCTTGCAGGGTATCATCGAGATATCTCCACCTCGGGCTCTTGGCAAGACATCACATCGATTTTCACCCTCACATCCACAAACCCTGATAGTTCAGTTTCTTGGAGTCCTCCAAACGTTGTGGTATCGGATATTGACATTCGGCCATCCCAAGGTGACGCGCTCGCTATCGGCTGGGGTGAAGAAAACTTACACATACTCTATCAAGAAGTCCGAAACGATGTTACTGGTTTGGACCGCGTCGGGTTGATGTATACGCATGGCTCACCGAATTATGCGGCTTGGGGTTTCCAATCTTCTGTTGGGGACGATGCTCGCATGGCTCAACTTATTGTTCAGACAAACTCCAGTGAAGATGTGCTTATCGCATCATGGATTGAAGGTAGAGGAAAAGATGCAATGATCGCCCACATTGTTACTGATAATTCGTGGTCGATGGACGCTGAACGTATCGAGGCCCCCGGTGCCTCTCATATTGAACTCAATCCAACTTCTGACGGAGTGCAAATATTTTATGATGAAATCAATATGTATGGCCCAGTTACGCGTTACGGCCTTCTTTCTGATGGGTCTTCTGGCCAATCGATGGCCCTTTCTAACATCCTTACGGAGGGGTTCTTGAAGGGGCATGCTGGGTTGGGTGGAGATGGAATCTTACTGCTCTCTTCAGCCAGTGGTTCTCTGAAAATGAGAACAATTGCCGACATGAACAGTGATTCAAACGGAGCCGGAGGTTCTGCATCATTCCTTGACACTTTGCTTGAACCACTCCCTGGTGATGAGGAGACAAAGTTGCTCATATTGGGCTTAACCACGAGCTTTTTGGTTGTATTCTTACTTGTCATTACAATTTCCGTTCGCTCTTCCCGTCGAAGGGAGGATGAATTAATCTCTTCTGAGGCGAATTTAATCGAAGATGGAGATGGATTGGAACTGCTTGTTGTTCCCGTTCAAGATGATGGTCCATTGCTCGCTATTGATACCGAAACAGAAGATTTGGTTGTTGAGATGGATACGCCGGTGGCAGTTCTCGATGAAGAATTGAGTCTCTCGGAGACTCTTGCAGTCAAGAATGAATCAGGAGATGGCAATGCACGACTCAACCGTCGAATGAAGAGGAAGCAACAACGGGAAATCACTGACATGGTAGAATCGATGAAGGACTCTCTACCACCTCTGCTAGTAATAGAACCAGCTCCACTGATGGCAGACCTGAGTGCAACACCTCTGCCTCCATTGGATGCAAGCCTCCTTCCGCCTCTGCCTGGCCTGCCTCCTTTGCCAATGATTGCACCTCCGCAAAGAGATATTACGTGCCCTGAATGTTCTGCAAAGTTCACGGTCAAAGACATGACTCTCACGAGAGTCGATTGTCCTATTTGCTCCGCGAAAGTGGAGTGCTGAGGTGAAATTATGTGCGGTATATTTGGATATCTCGGTTCACGGCAAGCCTCGAACATTTTACTTGATGGATTGCGCCGACTCGAATACCGTGGGTATGATTCAACCGGTATCGCAGTGAAAGATGAGACAATTCAAATCTACAAGAAAGTTGGAAAAGTTGGAGATCTCGAAACGATATTACCTTCACAGATTGACGGTACTGTTGGCATTGCACACACGCGTTGGGCTACACACGGTGTTGTTTCTGATGCAAACGCTCATCCACACCGCTCTGCAAACGGGAAAGTCGTTATTGTCCATAATGGGATTATTGAAAATACCCGTCAACTTAGGACTTCATTGACTGTCCAAGGAGTCGAGTTGCAGAGTGATACAGATTCGGAAGCTCTTGCACATGTTATAGAACGAGAACTGAGTGTTGACAATAACCCTGAAAACGCTGTGCGAAGAACACTTCACCTCGCTCGGGGGACCTGGGGTCTATGTGTTTTGTTTTTGGAATATGACATGATTGTCTGCGCCCGAAATGGCTCTCCTCTCATCATCGGACAGGGTGATGGCGAGATGTTTGTTTCCAGCGATCCGCACGCACTTACCCCTTACACTCAGAGAGTTGTTTTCTTAGAGGATGGGGAAATGGCAACGCTTACTAAAAATCAAATGTCTCTTTCCACGATAAAAGGTAAGAACTTCGACCCGAGCATAACGGTTCTTGAAGATGATTGGGGTGAGTCAGAACTCGGTGAATATCCACATTTCATGTTGAAAGAAATTTACGAACAACCCGATGCTCTTCGCCATTGCATCAGCGGTCGTCTCGACAGAGTTCGTGGAAACGGCCGGCTTGGTGGGTTGAAATTAGAACCCCGTGATTTAGCCAAAGTCCCCCACGTACGTCTTTTGGGCTGTGGCACCGCATTCAACGCTGCAGAGATCGGTCAAATGCTCATTGAAAAGTTAGCCCGGATACCTGCAGTGGCCCACATTTCAAGTGAATTCCGTCACAATGACCCTGTTATTAATCCGAATGCATTGCACTTTGCCGTAACACAATCTGGAGAGACCGCAGACACATTGTCTGCTGTAAAAGAAATCCAACTCAAAGGAGGAAGTGTCTACGGTGTAGTCAATGTTGTCGGCTCATCTATTGCGCGTGAATGTGGTAAAGGAGTGTATATCCACTCGGGTCCTGAACAAGCAGTTGCCTCTACCAAGGCATTCTCCAATATGGTTGCAGCCCTGTCAATGTTCGCACTTCAAGTTGGGCGTTCACGAGCAACCAGCAAAGAACAAGGAAAAGATTTGATTAATGGTTTGCAGCAAATACCTCACCTCATCGAAGAATACCTCGAGAATCAAGGACCAATCCTTGAGGCGGTTGAAATGATTAAAGATGCAAAATGTGTTCTTTTCCTTGGCCGAGGAATTTCAGCTCCTGTGGCTAAAGAAGGTGCGCTTAAATTAATGGAAATCGCTTATATCCCTTGCTTGGCTTATCCTGCTGGAGAAATGAAGCACGGCCCGATTGCTCTTCTTGAAGAAGGTAGTCCGGTTGTATTTATTGCTCCAAACGACCACGTGAAAGTCAAAACCATTTCTGCCATGCATGAGTGCAAAGCGAGAGGAGCCCGAATAATCTTGATTCATGAAGAGGGTGACGACATTGCGAGTGAAGCAGATATTAGCATCCCAGTGCCACAGGTACATTCGTTACTTTCACCCTTGCTTACCGTAATTCCTACACAATTAATTGCTTATCACACTGCATTGGCGCTCGGTTGTAACGTTGATCGCCCTCGCAACCTTGCAAAGTCAGTTACGGTCGAATAATACGTTCAAAGAATAGTGAACCGTTGCTCTTCTTCTTTCCAATTGAATGGCTTGTATCCGAGTTTGTGGTTTGTATGTCGCATTTTTACAACACCCATCTTTCGAGCAACATCATCGCCTGACCGTTCCATCACCAAATGGATGACACCATCAGCGAGATAATCTTCAACGCCGTATTCACCGAATTGTTTGTGATCTTCTCCAGTCATCTCGCAGATGAAGAACGAAGTGAGACCAAGCCGACGAACAGCTTCAAAAAGCCTGAAAATCTCATCACGTGGATTTTCCATTTTCGTTAAGGTAAAGAATGCTCCGAGAGAGTCAAACACCAGTAATTCAAAACCGATGGAATCTCGGTATGAGGTGAGTTGTTTGATGAGTTGTCCCATCCAATCGACTCGACTGCTCATTCCTTGCTCATCGAGTTGAACACGCAAATCTGAAAGGTCGATAATGGCGATTCTGTTACTCACTCGCTTGTCCTCGATGTTCATTCCCATGTTTGACATGTGTGAGCGAAGAGAATCTTTACCTTGTTCAAGAGTTACATAGATTCCACTGGTTTCCCCGTAAAGAACGGCGTTGTAAAGCATCGAAAAGGTGAGGCTGGACTTCATTGCTCCAGATGCACCGGCAACAATACAAATGTGACCTTCTGGAATACCTCCCTGCATATTTTCATCTAATCCTTCAATATGCGTTGGTATTCTAGTTACTTCACCCATGCCGGCACCATATGTGGGTATACCATTTGATTCTTCAACCTCACCCTTCTTTTTTTTGGAATATTCACCTCTCGGAAGCAAAAAAGACAAGACATTCATTCTGTTGCGTAACATGAGGGCGAAGGATGAACGTTTGGTTAGCATCTCAATCTCCACGTCGAGCAGTCATGCTGGAATCACTCTTTGGCTCGTTGAAGTGTCAAGGGTTTCCTGATGTCGACGAGACACCTTCGGGTGGTACTGTTGACATTCAAGTTCTGTCAATTTGTAAGAAAAAGTCGCAAGCGGTTCTCGAAGAGCATGGATTTGATTTGGTTATCGTGAGTGACACAATGCTTGCAGATCCTGATGACATGGATTTGGCTTTGGGTAAACCGAATGATACGATTGAAGCAGCCATGATGTTGCACCGGCTGTCAGGTAGGAGGCACCAAGTTTGGACCGCTACGGGAATCCAATTACATGGTGAATGGACTTTTTTTGTGGAGCATGCCATTGTGGAAATAGACACCCTGTCTGATGAACAGTTAGTGGAACTTGTACGAAGTGGGTCATGGAAAGGGAAAGCAGGAGGATACGATTTAGCAGGTCCAATGGGCGCATATGCTCGCCTCATTGAAGGTTCAGAATCTACCGTTCTCGGGATTGCTGGTGAAGCAATGAAACTGCTCCATTCTCTATCACTCTGACATGATCGAGAGAAGGCCCAGTTCATGACGGCCAACATCCACCACTACATCTTTTCCTGGTAGAAGTAACAATTTGTCTTCAGCATCCAGTGCAAAAATACCAACTCCTGATTCATTACTCATTTGTTGGAGTTCTCGGCGACACACGTTTTGGTGCGTATCCATGTGAACCATTGGTCGTAAGTCTACAATTACTGAATCACCTTGTAGGATTCTTTTTGCCATTTCGCGAGTCGGTATACGGTTTTTCACGTCCGGAGATATGTAACGAAGCGCTCTTCTTGGAAATGAGTTTTTGACTCGTGTATGAGATCCTAGGTCATGGAATGCTTCTCCCTCAGCAGTGAGGGGCCCCTTCCAGTTCAGCGGTACTGAGGTTCGAATTTTCGGCGCCTCTTTCTTTACTGCTATTTGGACTGGCTTCTCTCTTACGAGTTCTTGTTGCTGAATCACCTTTGGAGATTCAAGTGTTTGCTGTAGGGGTGCATTCGGCTCATTTCCGAGGGTCGGCATGCGTTCGACCTTCTTCGAGCGCTTCTTAGCATCACTTTGCCCATCGGGGTCTGGTAATCCAAAAAATTGCCATAAACTTGCCATTCTTTCACCGTTCACAAATCGAGGTCATCAAGGAATCCTGACATATCTGTACTTGCTGAGGTGCTTGGGGTATTGGTAGTTGTCGGCTGAGTTGGAGCTTGTTGTCCCATTTGCGCAGCAAGATACTGTTCTCCATAGTGTTGCCATTGTTCCATTGTCCATCCCTGAGGAAGCCCTGATGCAGGAAGTGCTGGGCCAACTTGTGGCACTTGGACTGCTACAGGTTGAACTGTCGGGGTCGGTTGTTGGGCCACTGGCGCAGAGAAAGCACTCAACGCAGCGAGAGCATCTGATGCGGAAGAGGTCTGTTCTACAGGTGCTTGGTATGCATCATAGGATTGTGCATACGGGTCAGCAGCAACTGCAGGTTGTGCATACGGGTCAGCAGCGACTGCAGGTTGTGCATACGGGTCAGCAGCGACTGCAGGTTGAACATACATTTCGTTTTGAGTTTGGGTAGCAGGTGCATCCATTGCATACTGTGGTTGTGAGTTCATTGGGGGTTCAATGGATGGAACATTACTAAATGCTGAATATTTTTCATCTTCACTTCTCCCTCTTCCTCTGGTGAGCAGTAAGAATCCAGCGAGAATAATCACGATAATGCCAAGACCGCCAATGATTGCGGTTGGAACCGAGCCAAGTGCGGCACTTACACTTTCCACAAATCCTTCCGCGGGTTTTGCGGTAACGGTCAGTGTAATGGTGTCAGTAGAGGTTTCTCCATCGTCATCAGTGACTGTGAGCGTGAACTCCCACTGTCCTGGTTCTAGATTTGTGAGCGTGTATTCAGCTCCACTGAAATCGACTTCTCCAGTGAAATCTCCGTCAAGATTACTGTCAATGAGGTCACTGTCCCAATCATACTGCAAGATGAGTTTGTCTCCAGCAGTTTCTCGAGAGTTCAATCCTGAAAGGGTGATATTGTCGCCTTCCATGAGTTCAAACACGTTACTTGAGTTCGTGATTGAAGCGGACGGAGCAAGGTTTTGAACACTGATGTTTACCGAAGCCATGGCTTGTGCACCATCATCATCGGTGACAGTTGCAGTGATTTGACGAATTCCTCGAGTCGACCAGAGTGTCGTCATTTCCAATCCCTGCATTTCGCAATCGTTTGTTGGATTCATGTCACTGTCGGTATCGATAAGTGCATCCATGTCCCAACATACTTCTAACGAATCAATATCTGAGGCAGTGTCAGACACATCAACGGTGAGTGTGAGGTTATCGTCTTCAAAAATCGGAATGATTGAACCAAGTCCTGTGATGCTTGGGGCAACATTGACGATATTCACGAGAGCAGTCCGGACTTCTGAACGAGCCCCATCATCGTCATACGCAGAGACCTGAATCGTGTGCAATCCGGAAGTCGGCCATGAAACGGTAGCAGTGGATGAAGGTCCTTTGGTGGTTTCCGTCCAATTTGGATCTTGGTCCGATGGCACCCATTCGATGTTGATGTCATCTCGG
The DNA here is from genome assembly GCA_949372875.1 of Candidatus Poseidoniaceae archaeon. Classification (GTDB taxonomy): domain Archaea; phylum Thermoplasmatota; class Poseidoniia; order Poseidoniales; family Poseidoniaceae; genus MGIIa-L1. Next base: position 584,648 of record CASIAW010000001.1, on the reverse strand, counting down.
TCAGACAGTGTATCGTCGCCAACAATTCGTAACAAGGCCACTTGATCTTCATCTAAAGTCCACATGCCCATGGTATCAGCAGTCAAGTTTGTGCCACCATACCAAAGTTCAGGATACTGCAAAGTCGGTGCAACATTGAGGACATCAAGTGTTGAAGTTACCGTTGTTGTATCACCATCATCATCGGTAGCAACTGCGGTAATTTGAACAGGTCCTTCACCCATTGGAATGAAGGTGCATGTTGGTTGTGTCAATCCTTCTTGACAATTCAACCCTGGCCATGTGATGCTGACTTGTTGACCTGGTGGAGAGATACTGTCGATGTCGCCAGTATCTGTTGCATCGATGGTGATTTCTGATTCCACATCAATACTTTCAACCATGCTCAGGTTAAGGTAAGGTGCTCGGTTGAGTACGGTAACATTGAGTTCAACAATGTCTTCATCAAGTTCTTCATCAAAGACAATGACTTTGACATTCCAGTCGCCATCATCACTCCAATTCCATTGTGTGATACAATCAGGGGCTTCAATGACTTCAATAAGTCCAGGTTTTGATTCGAGTTCGAATCGACAATCGACGTCTCCACCATCTTCATCAAAACTCGTTGAAGCATTGAGAATAATGTTTTCATAGGTGTATTTTCCTTCTTCATAAGTAAAGAAACCAGTCGGTGCCCGACCGATGAAAATGTCGATACTTGCATCATTATTCGAACGGTTTGCATCCTCAGTCACCAGTTCATCCGGGTCAACGGTAAACGAAAGCGCTTGGTTACCGATAGCAGCGTCAGCGGAGACGGTCCAGTTCACAGTGATACGTTGTTCACTGTATGAGGGAATTGCCGGCACTGATTCTCGGATACTGGTGCCGTCCGGTGTGACAACTTCAATTTCAGTGGCCGGTGATGTGAGAACACCACGGTTCTGAGCAGGAATGGAGAAGGACAACAAGTCTCCTGGGAGTGCTCCATATCCAATCGCTTGATTCAGCGTAGTGGTATCTGTTCCTCGTGTACGGGTCACGATTATCGAATCGGATTGTGCAATTAAATCAATAGCAACGACATTCAAATCAATCACGACGGTTGCTGCCCCAATAATTTCGGTGATAGGATCCCATACAATGATTCCATTGCTCGAATAATCATCGCTTGATGGCGTTGAATCCATTCCAGTCGAAATATTCAGTGTGTAATCGACAATGCCTGAACCATCGGTAGTTGGATTTGCCAAAAGGTTGGTCGATTCATAGCGAACCTGCATATTCGTATTGCCTTGAGGAACAGCTCCCGGTGAGGTCTGATAGGTCGCAGTAACAATTTGCTCGGAATTGGGTAACGTCGCCAAAAATTGCAAATCAACATCAACCGCGATGTTCCGAGTTCCGGGTGTTGAATCAGATTGAACACCGTATGAATCAGCAGGTGAATAGGATTTCAGCAGCCAGTCAATGGTGAAGCCTGCAGCATTTGATATTCTCATCCAAGAATTATATCGGACGGCAGGGCAATACCAGTTGTAACCTGCAGATACTCCGGTTTCGTTCCACTCGTTTACTTTGAAAGAGTCATCACAGCCAGTGTAGATAATTGAATCAGTACCATCGGTAGGAATTCCTTCTGCTGTAATCTGCCAACTACTGTTCTCAGGCCCTGCGGTGTCGAATGTTGAAGGGTCGAAATAATCCGAACTTCCACTCACTCCTGTGGATGCAAAGAACGGCATATACCATTGATCGCCAGTATGTAGGGGGAAGTCGAGTTTTTCTTTCGGGGGTGAATACGTTGTGTCAAAAGTGATTTCGGCAATGTCTTGTTCGAGGAAGCCGATGTTGAAAGGTCGGAAGGTAACATCGAGGGTAAATTCGGAATTCATAACTGCAAGGTCTCGAACACGAACTAAGTCTTCGCCTTGATAGCCAATGTCAAGTCTTCCAGAGACGCCCTCTAATGTCGCTCCACTGTTTCCCGAGGTGAAATCTCCATCGAGTTTGAGCACGTACGCAAGAGTCTGCGTTCCATCAATGTCGATGAAGAGAATGTCTTCTACAGTGTAGGTTGTATCACCTGTGAGCGTGTTCAGCGTGGCTGATACATTTGCTTGAGCAATCAGTTGCGCTACATCGAATTTGGTTTCATAGACCCATTCATCTCCGATTCTCCAAGTTGGAACATCAATATCTTTATTCCAGCCTTCCGCAGACTTGATCTCATATTCTGAAAGTGCGATTGCATGATGCGAAACCATCCCCGTCAAAGGAGCTGCTAGCATTAAAAATATCAATCCAAAGACTACAGGGCCAAAGCGATTCATACAACTCCGAAAGCGTTCTCCTACTTGAGAGGCTTGACTCTCCGTCCCGTAGGGACGATTAAGGATGGGATGACTGGGCTTCGAGATATTGGTGGCCATAGTGTGACCATTGTTCTTCTGTCCACCCTTGAGGTAAGCCATCCGCTGGAATTGGTGGTCCTTGAGATTCTGCAACGGGCTCAGGGGCTGTTGAAACTGGTTCAGTAATGGCTTCATTGTCCGTATCAGGAGATTCTGTTATTGAATTTTCAGTCTCAAAAGAAGTAACAAACATCAGGTCTGCAGGTGGAGATTTTGGGCGTCTCGATTGAGCCCCATCAACCAATGATTGCGATTCCAATTCATGGCCTGGCAAGTCTTCACCTTCGAGCCCAGTCTGCTGCCATGGATCAGTTTCAGTATTCGTTTTCTTTCGACGAGTCAACATTGCTAAGATGGCCAAGGTCCCTACAAGAAGTCCCATTTGTGCAAATGGATTTGCTTCATCACCAATCAATGCAGCACCAACCTGTTCGATCGAGGTTCGTTCAGGCGGGGCAACATCAATGCTCATTGTCGATTGACCAGGTCGCTCTGGATTTTCATCCCATGCCATTGCTTTAACACGCACAGTTCCTGAACTTCGGAACATGTGCGTGACCGTTGAGCCAACTAAATCCGCGTCGTTGTCCTTTATTCCGTCACCGTTACTATCCACGGTTACATCTAGGTCCCAAACAATTGTCAAACCTTCTAAGTCATTGAGTGAATCAATGGTTTGTTCTGCATTGAGGAAACAGTCGCGATAAGCGACACAATTGACTTGTTTCAATCGGACAATTGGAGGCATATTGAGTACTTCTACAATCAAGACTTCGCTCGTTTGAGCTCCGTCATCATCGGTGACGTGATAGATGATTGTATGCGAACCACTGCGATTCCAAGCGTACTCAAGAATATCGCCGCGTACATCACAATCATCATCAGCACCTCCGATATCATCACTGTCTATTCCTGGGTCGATGTCCCAACATTTGACCAAAGATTCGATATCACTTGCGGTATCTGTTGAATTCCCCTCAATCGTGATGCTTTGACCTTCAGCAATCGGCAGAAGAGAGACCAATGGTTCAATGACAGGAGGGACATTGCGGATGTTAATCCAGCGCTCTTCAATGTGGCTTGATTCACCATCGGTGTCACTGACCTCTAAACGAATTGTGTGAAGTCCAGAAGTATCCCATTGCATTGGGAAGGTGGAGGTTCGTCCAGTAAAGGAATACATGAGTGAAGGTTGTTGGCCGTCGGGCCACCACGTGTGAGTTAGGCTTTCTAAGTCATCGATAGAGTCCAGTGCTTGTCCTTTGACAATGATTTGTTCATCTTCATCTAAATGCCAGATTTGCTGTTCATCACTCTCAAGCAATTGGCCGTTTTTCTGGAGAGTAATCGAGGTGCTGTATGGTGCAATATTGGTGAAGCGGATGTCATATGAAGCGGCAGTTGTCTCAAAATCATCATCCGTTGCAACAGCGGTAAATGTGTGCCAGCCTTCGGTCGGTGCAGTTGTCGTGCACACACGAGTGTAGTAGCCTTCTTTGCACAGTGCATTTGGCCAGTGAACGTCAACCACTCCCGGCCATACATCTTCAGAATCCGAATCGTTCGCAAAGGCATAGAGCGTGATTGGATGTTCTACTTTTGCTTCACTTCGAGCGCTCATGATCTCAATTTTCGGCTTTCGATTTCCTATATTTGCCATCATAATGGCTGTTTGCTCATCACGCTCTTCATCGATAACGGTGACTTCAACGGGATAATCTCCATCGTCAGTCCACGTCCAATTTACGAAACATGAAGCCGAAGGAATTGTTTCCCAAGCCCACGTTCGTGAACCGTCATCATAAGGTATTTTGAACACGCAGGATACCTCTCCTCCGTCTTCATCAAAACTTTGGTTCGCTTCAAGTTGTATTCTTTCAAGAGTAAGAGCCGATGTGTCAGTCAAGAGAGGAGTTGGAAGTCTTCCAACAAACATCGAGAGTTCAGCGTAGTTGTTGCTTGAATCAGAATCAGCGGAATTTATTCCATCTGGGTCTGCTTGCCACGAGACAGGAACCATGCCAATGGCTTGGTCACTTGGAACTGTCCAAGTGAAATTCACTTTGTGCGCTTCATATGTGGCAAGGGATGGGAGTGGATGACTCGATGTCTGACCATCCGGGTGTGTAATGGTCATTGTCGTTGGCGTACTTGCAGTAATGCCTCTGTTTTGAACTGCTACTTCAACCAATAATCCATCACCGGGGAGTATATTCCATCCGGATAACGAATTGAGCTCGGTAACCACGCCACTTCTGTTTCTCAGAACTTTAGCAAAGTTTTCACTGGAAATCAAATCCAGCCCAACTAAAAATTCATCCAATGTTAGCGTCGAGGAACCAACTGCATTCCCATATGAAGCAATTGCAGTGGGTTGTACACGAGCAACAATTCCATGACTCGCCCAGTCAAGAGCAGATGCTGAGGAATCTTTTGCATCACCCATATTCATAACAGCATAGGCACTTCCGTTACTGGCTGTATTCACCGAAACAATACTGTTCATCGCTTCATTATGAATCTCTAAGGGTATTCCATCGATATTTGTGAAACAGCTTGAAGATGCATTTGCCCAAACACCCATCGGAGTGTTGAGGGCAGTAATCTCATACTCCAAATCAACGGTAATGCATTCGTCTCGGGTTCCTGGATTACTGTATTGTTCGACACCTGTCGAGTCCAATGGCATGTATCTTTTCAGTCTGAAGTCAATTACCAGTCCAATATCGTCTTCAGTGTGAAGCCAAGCATAATTCCGCGCCTCGGGACAATACCAGCGATAGCCACTTTGGTCACCATCGCTGTTAATCGAAGTCAGTTCATATGATGCATTACAACCGCCATAACCGATTGTTTCACCGTATGAATTTCTAGGCTTTCCAATATCAGTCACCTCCCAAGTTGTACTGTTTGTATCCGAAGACGGAACTGGGAATGGAGTGATGTAGTCACTTGATCCAGACCAGGCGGAGGATGCAGTCGTCGTTGTCGTCCACTGTTCATCCACTCGCAATGGGAAATCATAAACCTCGTTTACGGGGCTGTAGGTATTGGTGATTGTGATATCGCCCAGCACTTGTGCCAAACTTGACAAGCCGTAAGGTACGAAACGAATATACAATTCCAAATCACTTCTCATTGATGATAAATCGCTAACACGTAGGTATTCGGTTTGTTCAAAAGTGATGTACACATTCCCACTGTAGCCATCAAGGGCCACACCAGATTTGTCAAAATTAGCAGAGGTGCGAAGCGTGTAGGCAAGTACCGTCATGTTGTCAACAGTTCTCTCTGTGATGGCAGTAACTTCTGCAGTTGTATCTCCATAGATTTCGCCAACCGTAGCCTGCACTCCAGAATCAGTAACGAGTTTTGTCGGGTCAAATGTGCCTGAATAAATCCACTTGTCACCGACTTTCCATGTAGGGACGTCTTGAACACCTGGGTTGTATGATGTGAATTGAACCTCGAACTCTTCTTCAAGTTCTGATGTCGAGAGCATCGGATGCATTGAAGCAACAAATAGCAGAAATACCAGCACCAAAGGAGATGCAAGCCGCCCCGGTCCTTTGCCCATGGTCAGCCACATTCGCAATAGAACATCAACGTTCTCTTGCTTTCGAGGTAAAATCAGAGAAGGTCAGCCAGTTCATCTTTGATGATTTCAACGGCTTCTAGAATCTCATCCTTGTGTCGTGCACCGGTGATTACCATCTTTCCGCTACCGAAAATAAGGCAAACAACCTTTGGATAGTCAAGTCGGTAAATCAATCCAGGGAATTGCTCTGGTTCGTATTCGACTTTGTCAAAAGGTAGGTGGAAGGTGAGGTTATTCAAGTTGAGTTTACGAGGGACTCCAGCAAGTGGCTCGTTTGTAAACTTATCATTTCCGTCATAGTCCTCAGGATAGTGGAGTGCGTAAGTTGCGACCATGTTTTGAACTTCGATTTCGACTTGGTCGAGGTCCCAGGTTTCGATTCCAGCAGCCCGTAGGTCAGCGATCATGCGCTCGATTCCAGTCTCAATATTTGCTTCGTCTTTGCCACCTGTGCATACTGCACGGCCGGAACGGAACATAAGAATTGCAAGTTTAGGGTCTGTGACTCGGTATACAACTCCAGGGAATTGTTCTGGTTCGTATTCACAGTTAAGCTGGATTGCGATATCCGGCAAATCTAGTTCTTCTGCGACTCGGGTGCTCGCAACGACGTTTACTACAGTTAGGCGTTCTTCATCAGTTGTCATAGTGGGGCCATATATAACGACTATATAAAAAGAAGGCAGGCCCCACAGCACCTCCCTCCTCTAAAAAAGGACTACTGCGAGGCAGTATTCTGTTCTGTAGCCCATAATGGCAAATTTCCCGCATCATCGACGGTCAAGCCGACATTACCAAATCTGGAAATGAGCGTTCTTCCACCCGCCAATTCAATGGCTTCGCTGGTTTGTTTGGGATTGCTCGTTAAGGCCACCATGCACCCTCCTCCACCTGCACCTGTAAGTTTCGCTCCGTATGATGTGGGTGCTGCAGCACGGATAAGTGTCTCTAATTCCGGGCACGAAACTCCAAGACCTTGAAGCATAATTTGGTTTTCAGACATCGCTCTCCCAACCGCCTCGTAATCACCTTTTTTCAGAGATTGAATACCTCTTCGAGCAATGAGTCCAATTGTTTCAATTTCCTTTTTCCTTTCAGGGTTTTCTTCGAGAGCCAAGGCCACTTTTGCGACTTGGTGAGCGGTTGGTGCATGAATCCCTGTGTTTCCAATTACCAAGAAGACTTCTTGATGCGCAGGAGGTAACTCAATACAATGTAAATGCCAAACACGATCCCCATCAGGCATTTTGAGATGGCGGGAATAGAGGTACTCTTCATCAGGTTCTACCTTATCTGAAAGTAAGACAATTCCTCCATGTGCGCATGTTGACGCATCCATCGGTGATGCTCTTCCACCTTGCGCAGCTGCCTCAACAGCATGACCGAGTAGAGCGCTTTCATCCAAATCCAATACTTCTTTGCCGTTCACATATCGAACTGCTTTCCCAGATGGCCCCTTTCGAAACAAATCGAATTCTTTGTCTTCTAAGGAGTAGATGCCATTCGGTTCAAGTTGGCTTGAATATCCCTCCGCCCAATCGGTTGGTTGTTGACCTTCTTGGGTGTTGAACCATCGTCCTCGGGCAGTTCGTAATGCTGCACTTGCAGCAACCGAAAGCGCTGCTGAAGAGCCAAGGCCAGAAGCCGGAGGAATATCGCCCGTGATTTGAATGGAAAGGTTCGGAGCACCTTGCTTCGGCTGCCACATGCGATTTCGCAGGGCTTGAACGTGTGGGTGGCGGTTTGAGTTAAACTGCATTCCATCTATCCTCCAAGATTCGCTGTCTGAACCTAAGACTTCAATACGCACGGAGATACGCTGTTCAATGGCAACAGCAACTGCAGGTTGCCCGTAGACTACAGCGTGTTCGCCAAAGAGAATACACTTCCCGGGGGCGCTGGCTGTGACTCCCTCCATTCTATCCCCCTCGACTTAACGAGAACCCCGCGCTTCATATCCCTTGTTCCTAGTCACTGTCAACGAGTGAGAATTGTCGGTGCATTGAAGGTTTGAACTCGACTGCAATGAAATACGGGAATCTTTCCGAGGGGCTCATGAGTTATGGAACATCCATTGACAATGACATATGGCCCTTTTTCTGGATGGTTACTTTTAATCCTTCTAGGAGGAATTTCTGGTTCGTTTTTCATGTATCAGGTTGTCAAAGCCTCTCGCCTTGTCCTCAAGGGATCTTCCGACAATCGTTTCGATAATTGGGGCGCCCGAATCAAAGAAGTGATTACCGGCTGGCTTGGGCAGAAAAAAGTCTTGAAAGACCGAGTCGCTGGAGGTATTCACGTCCTCATGTTCTGGGGCTTCCTGATGCTCTCAACAGATATGTTTGATCTCGCCACTGCAAACTGGTTCTCGCACAACCTTCTGCCTGCTATTGTCAAAGGCCCTTGGAACCTTATGGTGGAAACAGGATACACTCTTGCGCTTGTTGGTTGTATGGCGGCATTGATTCGTAGAGTCATTTTCACACCTGACAAATTAAAAGGAAAGTCGCAACTTGAAGGCAATTTCATTCTTCTTCTTATTATGACCATCACAGTAACATCTTTCTTTGTTGAAGCTGGAGAGTCTTCAGTTTCTCCAACCTGGGAGCCAATAGGTGCTTGGGTTGCATCCACGATCGTCCCGAGTACGACCTTGGTAGTAGGGGCTTACTGGATGCACATGCTTGCAATTTCCACATTTTTATTCCTTATACCTCTCTCGAAACACATGCACTTGGTAATGGCTTTCCCGAATGTCTTCTTCCATGACATGCGCCCTATGGGGGCTATGGAGCCACTTGCGCGTGGCGAAGATGGAATGGCCGTTCCTCTTGACGACCTTGATATCGAATCTTTTGGAACCGTTAACTACACCGATTTGACTTGGCGAAACCTGATTGATGGATGGGCCTGTACCTCATGTGCTCGCTGTCAAGATGTATGTCCTGCTTATGCATCAGGTAAATCACTGAACCCGATGCAAATTATTCACGATGTTCGCCATTATGCGAACGATAATGCAACGACTCTTCTCGCTGGAGAAACTCCAGAGCAAGACATCATTGCTCGTTTTGGTGAAGAGGCAATTTGGGCATGCACAACATGCCACGCTTGTGTTGAAGCCTGTCCAATTTACATTGACCATGTTCCAAAGTTAACGGATGCACGTCGTCACTTGATGATGGAACGAATGGAGTTTGATGAGTCTGTAGAAGATACAGTTTTGCCTCTTATGGCAACTATTGAAAACCTTGAATCCGACTCAAACCCCTATGGCTTACCTTCTCATGAACGCGGAGATTGGGCTGCTGACTTGGATGTCAAAGTTGCAGAACCTGCTGAATACATTTACTTCGCTGGTTGTGCAGCTTCATTCGATGAGCGCAACAAGAAAGTGGCTCGCGATACCATCAGCATCATGAAAGAGGCTGGGTTGGACGTCGGAATCCTCGGTATGCAAGAAGGCTGTAGCGGCGATGCTGCTCGAAGGGCTGGAAACGAATATCTCTTCCAAATGCTCGCCGAAACCAATCTGGCAACATTTGAAGAAATCGGTGTCAAAAAGATTGTTGCATCGTGCCCTCACTGTTTCCATACCCTCGGAAAAGAGTACAAAGATTACGGTGGGGCTGACATTGAGGTAATGCACCATTCACAACTCATCAATCACTTACAGGTTGAGGGCATGTTGCCTGAACCAAAACACGATGGCTCAGTTACCTATCACGATCCGTGTTATCTTGGTCGTATTGGTGGCGAACTTGAAGCACCTCGAAATGCAATTGGTGGCGTAGATATTGAAACTGAACGTCATGGAAACGAATCATTTTGTTGTGGTGCTGGTGGTGCTCAAATGTGGATGGAAGAGCATGTTGATGACGACCATGACCGAGTGAACATCATTCGTTCAAAAGAACTCGCTCAAACAGGTGCAGATACAGTTGCAGTTGGCTGCCCCTTCTGTTCAACAATGGTCACCGATGGTTTGTCTGCGATTGGCTCGGACATGGAAGTCAAAGACATTGCTGAAATCGTTTGGGAACAAATCAAAGCCAACGATGCGGCAATTGAAGCGAAAAAGGCTGAAGTTGAAACAGTGGAAGCCTGACCAACCGACGAGGTGGTACAGTGCCAAAACAACTCTCTCAAAGCGCACTTCTCGCTTGGTATTCCCATCAGAAACGGGACTTACCTTGGCGGCACACCAACAACAGTTGGAAAATACTTCTTTCTGAGATTTTACTCCAGCAGACACAAGTAAGTCGCGGAATCCAATATTGGCTCAAATTGGTGGACCGTTTTCCAACTCCACAATCGATGGCTGATTCAGAAGTCGATGAAGTGCTTCATCTCTGGCAAGGGGCTGGATATTACAGCAGAGCTCGAAGATTGCACGCCTTGTCATGCCGGGTATGCTTACCGATGAATGAAGGCGGGCATGACGGTATTCTTCCCAATACCTCTTCCGAACTTCTCAACTTACCTGGTATTGGCCCCTACACAGCAGCAGCAGTAGCCAGTATTGCCCATGGCGAACCTGTGGCGTGCGTCGATGGAAACATTCGGAGAGTAATGGCGCGACAAACTCAATCGCTCAATCCTTCTCTTAAAGAGGTAGAACAATGGGCTAAAGCAAATCTTTTCACAGCCGATGCAGGGAATTGGAATCAAGCATTGATGGAATTAGGAGCAACTGTATGCACTCCTCGTCGTCCGAACTGCAATGATTGTCCAGTCGCTTCAACGTGTGTCGGACAAAGCGAGGCGCTGAAGTATCCTCAGCCGAAAAAACTCTCAAAGAAACGACTCGACCTCATGTGTGAACTTCGATATGATTCACAGGGCCTCCCCCTTCTTGTCAAAAGAGGAGATGATGGTATTCTTGCCGGACTCTGGGGTCCACGCATGGACTCGGAAATCAATACAGAATCACTGACTTTTATTGGTGAAGTCAAACACGTGCTTTCCCATAGAGACATTTTTGTCCAAGTTTGGCTTGGTTCCTGTGAACAGGGGCGCGAACCTTCGACGGTTGCACTTTCCTCTCTCGATCAAAAAATTCTCGCACTTGGAGGCCAATCATAATGCACATTCTCATCGTTGATCTTCTTGCCGAGCGTCAGGCCTTTGGTCGAGAAGGGGTGAGGGAAATAATATCCCATTTCGATTCACCTGAAGTATCGCTTTGGTCGCCCCATGTGGCACAGCGAGTCGATTATGAATTCGGGGTGGTGGTTGAGAAACCAGTAGATTCCGATCTCATTATCATTACTGGTTCGCAAAGAAATGTCTCTGAATGGGAACCATGGATGGATGATGTCGCTCATCTAATTCAAACAACAACGACTCCTCTTTTGGGAATCTGCTTTGGTCACCAAATCATTGCGGCATCGTTGGGTGGTCAAGTCAAACGTGCTGAAAAAACGAGTGCCCTCGTGAGCGAAGTGACGTACAGTGATGGCAGAAAAGTCAACGCTCTTTTTACACACCAAGACCACGTTGTCGATTCAGGAGAGATGGTTACGACTGCTTCTGCTGGACATTGTTCGATCGCTGCTTGCCAACATCCTGAACGTCCGATATTTTCGGTTCAATACCACCCTGAGGCAGTTTCTGCAGTCATTGAGAACGCTCTTTTGTTCGGTGAAATGACTCAAGAAGAAAGTCTTCAATTTGATTTAGATTCTAAGATTATTGACATGACTGAAGCCTTGGTTCTTCCTCTTCATTCGTTTGAATCAGTCGATTGAATTGATTTTACATCACTCTCGAATGAAGCGAGAGTCAGCACCAGGCCAAGAAACAGCAGGTATTCTGCAGGAGCTGCGAAATCAATGGCTGCTTGGATATCGTTCAGTCTGATGCTCAATGAAGCACTTTCAGATAATTTCGTTCTGTTCATCACGATGTAACCGGTGATGGCAGTATTCATGATGACAAATCCAAGTAAGGCAATGCTGAAGGCGACTCTTCGAAGTGTTTTTTGTTCTCGGCCCTTCGAATCAAGCAGAAGGTGCGTAGAACCACCCCATGCCAGTCCTCCTCCAAAGACAAGAATCGCAAAAACACAGTGTAAAGCAAGTACATCATACATATTCGCAAAGGCCAGAACAACCAGCGAAGTTCCGGTTGTGAGTCCAGCAAGGAAAGAAAAACGCAGCATCTTTGGCTTCCCAAAGACAGTGAACAAGGTCTTGAACCGGTTCGCAATGATGCACAAAATTATCCCACTCAAGGTAAGTCCGGTCGTGAAAATCCATCGTTCAAGCCCGGGATAATCAGCCTCGGAAATGAAAAACGGTATGTCGCGAGCATTACCGCTGAAAGCGTGAACAGTCATCGAAGAGAATACAGTAAGCAGAGGTAAGAGCCAACCCATTCGTATCAACGAACGGTCGTTGAGTTCAACACCGGCTACTTTAATTCCATTCTCGCGTTCAAACTTCATCACCAAAAGCCTCCACAGTGTCCTTGACGCATGCATCAAATGATTCCCATTCAATCCCTAATACTCTTGTTGCTTTTTCAGAAGAAAGGTTTGAATCACCTTTGAAGTAACCTTTTACTGCCTTTCGGGTCATACGACGTTCAGCACCAAACACCCCCATCATCCAATCTTGAAAAACGACGATGAACATCAGTGAACGTGGAATTGCGTACCGTGGAGACTTTGATTTAGGGTATAGTTCACGAATTGTACGGCAAACATCAGCAATGGTCTTATTTTTGTGTGGGGCTACAATGAAGCGTCCCTCCGCTTCATCTACTTCGAACGCTCGACGATGCGCTCGTGCTACATCTCGAACGTGGACAATGGGGATTGGAATTTTTGGAGCAACGGGGAATTTTCCACTTATCGCATCGGGGAAATAATCAACACTTGGAGTCGGTTTGACAAAACCGCCGCCTAATACAGCACCTGGGTTGATGACTCGTAGGTCGAGTCCATGTCTTTCAGCTAATTCCCAAGCAAGTTTTTCCGATTCAGTTTTTGCGACTGTGTATGGTGATGAGCGGAGTATTTGCCAATCCTCTTCCGTTTTTTCACGACCCTTCGGCAAGGAGCCAACTGCAGCAACACTGGAGGTGTAAATGACTCTCGGAATGTTCGCATCTTTTGCAGCAGTGAGCAGATGAGTTGTACCTTTGTTTGCAGTATCAAGAATAATCGTTGGGTCTTTGGAATTCGAATAGACAGTTGCGGTATGGAAGAGCGCATCACAACCTCGGATTTTATCGGACCACCCATCTGCATCCAATACATCTCCTTCGACCAGTTGTAGGTTCTGTTCACAGTCCAAATCGATTGCATGTTGACGAACATGATCAACCTTTAGGGGGTCGTTGAGATTTCGGACTGAACCCACCACTTTGTAACCGTTTTCAAGCAGGTCTCGAACTATCTGATTTCCAATATGGCCATTGACGCCTGTAACAAAAATGGTCTTTGAAACGCCCGAAACCACTTCAACCATGACCTGCCCATAGGGTAATGAGTCTTAACCTTCAAGTGAGGCTGCTCATACCACCGGTTGAATCCCATGCCAATACGACTGCACGATACACGTAGGCGGACCAAAGTCGATTTCACGACGATGGAGCCCGGTAAAGTCTCGATGTATGTTTGTGGTGTGACTGTTTACGACCGCTGCCATTTGGGTCATGCACGATGTTACCTTGCTTTTGATTTGATTCATCGCTGGCTAGAAGCATCTGGATTTGATGTTCATTATGTTCAAAACTTCACTGATATCGATGATAAAATCATTCAAAGAGCAAATGAGACAAACAGAGACTGGAAGGTTTTGGTTGATGAGAACATCGCCACATATTACGAAGATATGGATGCACTCAATATTCTACGAGCCGATGACTACCCGCGCTGTACTGAATATGTCGACGATATGATTCGAATTACGCAGGATTTGATTGACAAAGGTCATGCATACCAAACAGATGAAGGCGTTTATTTTCATATTGATTCAGCTCCAGAAAAGTATGGTCTGCTTACTGGCCAAAATATCGAAGCAGTTCGTTCTGGTGCAGGTGGGCGTGTTGCTGCAACAGGTTCAGCCAAGAAAGATCACAAGGATTTCGCTCTATGGAAAGCAGCAAAGCCGGACGAGCCGACTTGGGAGTCTCCATGGGGTCCTGGTCGGCCCGGTTGGCACATTGAATGTACTGCAATGTCAATGGACCACTTCGGTGCACAATTTGATATTCACGGTGGCGGACACGACCTTCGCTTCCCTCATCACGAGGCTGAAATATTCCAAGGTGAATGCCACACTGGATGCAGCCCAGTCGTTCACCATTGGCTTCACAACGGTTTTGTTAATATCGACGGCGAGAAGATGAGTAAATCGCTCGGTAATTTTTGGACGATTCGAGACATTCTGGAAAAAGTTGATGCAATGGTATTGCGCTTTTCGTTAATTAACGCTCATTACCGCTCGCCAATCGATATGAATGAAACAATTCTCAAAGATGCAGAACGTAATTACAATCGAATTTTAGAAACCTATGTTCGGTCTTTGAATCTCTTCGATATTGAATCACCTCGTGTTGAGTTGCCGCAAGCAGAGATTACAAGTCAGCAACCGCTTTCTCGCTCATTGGGTATGCTTGAGAAAATGGCTGAAGGGTTCGCACAAGCGATGGATGATGATTTTAACAGCCGTGAAGCAGTTGCCAAAGTGTTGGGGGCAGTTCGAGAAATCACGAAGATGCTTGACAGTGATTTAGACCAGGTTGACCTGCATGCATTTGCTCACTATGCCGTCGATTGGCTTGAGGAAACTGCGGGCCGAGTTCTGGGCGTTCTGCCATCACGAGAGATGGCACTCGCCGAACCTGAAGAAGACCCACGCCGTGCAGAAGTCGCAGATGAAGTAGAATTACTCTTGGTTGCTCGAGGTGAAGCTCGTTCTGCTAAGGATTGGGGCAAAGCGGATGAGATTCGTGACCAACTCAAAGCAATGGGAGTTGTCGTCAAAGACACTCCAGATGGACCTGCATGGTCGCTTGAGTGACTCACTCTTCTTCAGTGGATTTTGATGGTGCCATTTTCATCGGAGGCAATGCTGGGACAAAGTTTTCTTCATTGTCACTGAGTGAGGTCGCATCTTGAATTACGTTGTCATCCCACATCTTTTCGATAAATGCTTCTTGATTCAAATTAAGTTCATCCCCATTTCCACTTCGAGAGAAAAACAAGCCTGCAGCAATGACAATGACCAGCCCTGCAAGCAAGAACTTCGCTTTGTTTTCAGTAGAATCAGATGAACTCGAGTCCGTGTCACTTAATCCTTGGTCGATATCAGCACAGGCTTCTGAAGTATCTCCGGGGAGACAATCGCTGACTGTGTTCGAATCACCAGTGTTATCATTGACAGTATCATCAACATTATCGACAGTATCGGTATTATCCGTAGAATCAGAATTATCATCGCCATCGTTCGGAACAGTTGTATCGTCATTTGAATTTCCGGATGTTCCGTCATTGTCTGGATCGATACCCAAATCAACATTTGCTCCAGTTCGTTCACCATCCTCCATTTCTATGTCGTAATATGAATAGAGTTTCGATAGGTCAACATGTGTATTTCCATGACTGCTGCGATTGATGACATCGAAATATCGTTCGTCTCCAGTAGTGAAAATCGGGTCGACAATGACATTCTTTAGTTGCGAGATTCCATTATTAGCCGAATTCTTTCCGTCGAATTCAGTATCGAGATATGCTTCAACGTCTGCTTCTGTTTGCCATGCAACATCGGTTGGTGCTGACCAGTGTTGAAGAATGTCAGAAACATCGTTTCGCATTGCCATTGTCATTCCTGCTTCGATCGTTGCCCATGTTTGCATTCCGTCGGTTTCGGTCATTGAAGTAACATCGACTGCTTTGGAAACACCGCCTCCATTGATTGGCTCCCAATCATCTCCGTTGATTCCAGTCATGATGTCAACATCTCCGAACACTGCTTTTCCTTGAACAATGGTCAATCGAACGTCTGCATCAATTGCTTCGATCAGGTTTCTGTATGGGTCATCGTGGAAGGTATCCATTACCACAAGGTCGGCATACATGCCGGTCTTAATTTGACCAACAAACGAATCCCAGTTTGCAGCCTTTGCAGGGTTGCTTGTCACCATAGCAGCTAATTCATAATTCGTGAAGTATGACTCCATGACATCCTTGTTCCACAAGTCTGCAACTTTGAGTTCATGTAGATTATTTTTGGAACCACTCGGCCCCCAATCAGGTGCAATGGAGATGCTTAATCCAGCGGCGTCAGCCGCTCGTACATCAGTCGTGTTTCCGTAAAGGAGGAAATTAGAAATTGGAGACCATACCAAATCAGCACCAACTGTTGCCATCTTGTCGAACTGGGAACGGTCCAGTGCAGTACCGTGAATTACGACGGTTTCATCCATAATGAGACCCTTGTTCCAAAGCGCATCAAATTCTGATTGACTGCTGCTGTCTACACCTTCAGCGAGGTGAACAAACCAGGCGTTCAATGATCCGGACTGGTTTTGCGAGATGAGGTGGCTACCAGTATAGTCGTCATCCGCAGCGCCACACACGGCGCATGTGGAGATTCCATCCTGTCCGAAATTGTAGAGTTCGATGTTACGAGACAACATGCTGTCCCATGATTGTGTGCTTGAACCGGGTGAGCCTTGAACGGCTGTTACGCCACCAGCAACGGCTTGCACTTCAGCATACTTCATCTGTTCACTTGCCATACCCCAGCGGCTGTTTTGCTGAACGTTGTTTTTCATCCACGTGATGCTTGGCCCGTAGTCATAGTTGTTACCCCACTGATATCGGTTGGTATAACCACCTTCATCGGAGCGTTGTCCTTCACTTAGGTGAACATCGAAGTCCCACAGCGGGATGTGGTTGTAATGCATGTGGTTGTGTAAATCAATCAATCCAGGATAGATGGTTCCATTGGTTTCAATCACAGGGACATTGGTCAAGTCTACACTGATTGGCATCGAAGAACTTGACGACCACACCGCATCAATTTTACCATCTCGGACCAAAACGTTACCTTGATTGAGAACACTGTTTTCATTTTCCATAGTAACAACTCTTCCCTTCAACAGGAATGCGTCAGAACTTGTTTCTGCGATTTTGTAACACTTGACAATGTTAAGAGCCACACTTGATTCAGGGTCATTTGGTCCAAAACCAGGTGTCGGCGTGACTTTGACAAGTTCTCCTGCAGAGTTTTCAACATATGATTTTCCGTAATATGAATCTTGGGCTGGATAGGACATTACGTCTGCAACAGTTGAGAAGGTATCTGTCACCGTCACCGTATCTCCGTCAAAGTAATCGAGAATGATGTCCGAATCTGCGCTAAATATCGATATGCGGCCATCGGCTTCGATGGTTGTGTTCCATGCAAGTTGGCAGGGAGGGCTTCCTGATGTTACGCTCAATTTCCAATCTGAAACGTCGACTGGAGATGATCCCGTGTTCCATAATTCGATAAATTGGTCTGAATATTTACCATAGTCTCCATCGTTATTCCAATCAACTGCGCCATATACATTGGCCGACGTTTCATTGGAGACGAGATTGTTTGGACTTATGAATAATTCAGAAACAACGACATCGGAATCACGTGCACTTGCTTCTGAGACCTCAGCGATTTCATAGGACACTGGTTCCGTTGGAACAAAAGGTGCAAGGAAAAGTACGAGCACAAGAAGGGTCGTCAATTGGTCGAGGCGCATGGTGTGGCCTTATGCAGTGAGCACATGAACTCGTCGCTTCAAAGAACATGAACAAACATGTTGAAGTACCGCCGATTTTGGAACAGTGGCATGGCCTCAGTAGAGATTACCGAACCGAAGTTTTCCGATATCATCGACAACAATTCCATCGTACTTCTCGATTTTTGGGCTTCATGGTGCGGACCTTGCGTGGCTTATGGACCGGTATTTGAACGTGTCTCGGAAGATTTCCCGGATGTTGTTTTTGGAAAAATTGACACCGAAGCCGAACCAATGCTCGCCCAATCATTCAACATACGTTCGATTCCTACTACCGTCGCTTTCAAGGAAGGAATCGGAGTATTCATCCAACCCGGCGCTCTACCTGAAGAGGCTCTACGAGATTTAGTTACGAAACTTGCAGACCTTGATATGGACGAAGTTCGAACAGAAATGGAAGCTCAAAAAGCAGCCCAACAAGACGAATCTGAGTGAGAAGTATTCCGAACCAAACAGCCGGTGCGTTCAAGAAACATCCCTTACCCCATGGTAATATGAACTTCCGACCGTGGTTGATTTTGTTTGTGATGATGACGACAAGTTTGTCGGGTTGTTTCGGAGAACAGACCACTGAAGAAAGCGGAGAGGGAGTTTCATACGATGTATACCCAGAGCCGTGGGAACGCAGTGATATGCAATATACCGACAGTGATATCTACTCTCGAGTCTCGGTTAATGGGTCGTACGGAATTGATGCAGTACAATCAATTTTTGTCCCTGTTCCTACAATAACTGCTGCCGACGGTGGTTCAGGAATTACCGGCGATGCCGAAGTTCATCTCGGGCTTTGGCTACCAGTGATTGAAGGATGCGATTGGGCTGCAGGGAACCTTTCTGCTGACTGTCAAGTGCCAGTGATTGCTGAAGTTGGACCATACTACAACGATGGTGACGTTGATGCACTCACTCCAGCAGACCGTCTTGGGAAGTTTTTGATCGAGAATTACGTCCCACACGGCTATGGAGTTGCTCAAGTCTCGGTTTTTGGAACCGGTGAATCAAACCACTGCATGGACCTCATGGGTACAGATGAACAGCGGGGCATAGATGCTGCGGTTTCATGGCTCGGTACTCAAGCATGGTCCAACGGTAAAGTAGGACTGATTGGTAAATCCTATGACGGTTCTACTCCTTGGCAAGCAGCCACCTTTGGCAACCCTCACCTTGCAACGATCGTCCCTATGTCTGGGCTCATTGGTGTCCATGAACTCATGTGGCGTAATGGAAGCATGGAGGCCCGGGGTGCAATCATGCACAACGGTGTCTATGGCTCCTTTGGTATCGACGGAGATGCTGAAGACCCTGAAAACCTCTGTGAAGGATATCTTGAAGGATATGTGAATGGTCCTGCTGCTTACCTTTCTGGTGGAATGGTCGAGTATGCGGGTAACTCTTACTGGACAGAGCGTTCCTTCCTTGACAGGGTTGTGGAAAATTACAACGGTTCTGTTTACATCATTCAAGGTATGCAGGATTGGAACGTCGATCCGCACATGGCATTCCCAACGCACCAAATAATGGAAGATGCAGGAATTGAGACTAAAACTCTTGCAGGCCAATGGGCCCACGATTATCCTGACCGTAAGTCCGGGCATGAAGGGCTACCGGCAGGTGAAGGTGCAGAAGCATACCCCTACACTCTCCGTTGGGATTGGGCCGATGAAATGCTCTACTGGTTTGATTGGTATCTCAAGGGTGAAGGCCGAGCGCCATCTTTGGGAGTTGAAATGCAAGACAACCGCGGTGGTTGGAGATTTGAATCGACTTACCCTGCTCTTGATACTGAATATTTCACAGTTGTCGGTTCTGAGATGAGTCCATCTGGCGCATCTATGGGCTTGACTTCATTCGATTCAATCACCATGCAATACGGTCCCTTTGACCGAGATGTCTACATCGCAGGAATGCCGACATTCCATATTTCTGCAACACCACATACGGCTAATGGAGGTCATGCTTTCCTTGAGATGACTGATGAAACAGGGATTCACCTTGGTCATGCCGTCATGGATTTCCGATTTGCTGATGGTGGTCGTGATGGAAACGTAGCACTTGTCGCATTTTCTACAGTGAAGGCACAGATGGAGTTCATGCCAATGGATGTTTTTATTGAAGCAGGTGAATCGATCTTCATCACCCTCTCGCAAACTGGTGATGACTATGTTCCGTCACCCGCAGCAGTTGGTGGATATACGATTAATTGGGCCGATTCGACCATGACTCTTCCTTTGGTTAATCGTACTTGTGCAGATCTCTTCCAAGCACCGATGCATGGCTATGGTGCAGAATCAGGCAGATTATGCTGATCAGTCGAACATCTGTAAGATGTCTCGGAACAATGTCTGAGCATTTCCTTCACTGCGTTCAACTAATCGCCTAACGATTAATTCCGGTGTTGAGCGAGCCAAGTAGTTTCGTTTTGGCGTTCGGTCAACCATTAATTCTAAATTAGCATCGAGCCCTGTTGCCTCAATTCCATCAACACGTAAATCGTCACGTCCGGTGGCTTTGATGATTGCAGGTGCCAAGTGGGTTACGAGCATCATGGTCGTATCGTCTTGAGATTCTGCTGCCAGTAACATACCTGCAATAATTCGGGCACCTGCACCAGGTTCTGTAATTGCTTCCAATTCATCAGCTAGAATGAGTTTAGGTGTTGGGTCGCTTACTACATTCGCTAATTCGACCAGAGTTTGTTCTAGAGCACCAGCGCTTTGGGTACCTCCAGCTTTTGCAAGAATATGTAAAGCGTCAACTTGTCCCACTCGTGCTGCATTTGCAGGAACGGGCAGACCCATATGAGCGAGAATGCAGGTATGTGCAAGTAATTCAAGCAAGGTCGTTTTTCCTCCAGAATTAGCGCCGGTGAGTAAAGCCAGTGATTGCTGGTCCTGTGTGTCCCCCGCAAATCCTAGCCCGTAGGTAACAGGGTCAGGCTGACATCCGAGGAGCAGATGTCTTCCTTGTTCAATATAGATGCCATGTTCGACAATTTCCGGCAGCACACATTGCCTGTCTGTTGCCCATTGAGCAATACAGACCCACTGATCAAATTCAATCAACGAACGGACGACTTCCTCGCAACGTTCTCGAAGAGGGCCGAGTTTTTTGGCGAGTTGAAGCATGTGTTCAATCTCTCCTGTTTTCAATTTGGTTTCCAATGCTTGATCAATCTCATCAATAGTTTTGCGATTAATTTTAGCAGGCCATTGCGACGAGAATATCTCGTATGGGCAACGAACACCAGTTCCTTCAAGTGTCTCGACCATCGTCTGTTTGGCCTTTTCCATTGCTTCAGTGATGACATCGGTGGTTGCCTCTTGCAACTTTCTCTGGAATGCTGCTCCATCTGATAGCGCTTCTAATAATTCTGCACCGCTCAGATTCATCTTTGCATCGTCCATAGCCTGAGCGACTTCCGCATTCACTTGCTCTTCAAGTGACTTCGCAGTCTTCCAAAGTTTGTCTTTGACTTCAGCCATGATGTCTAAATCTCCTTGTTCGTCAATACCGAGAAGGATTTCCGGTAGGTGTTCAAGTCCAACGGTTAAATCGTATAATTCATTGATGAATGGATGTTTTTCAGTCGAACTTCGGCTCATTTGAACAACATCGGAAATGACGGTGAGCGTACGAAGGTTATGTCGGAACCAGTCAATGGTTCGTTCAGGAAGAATTAATTCCGAATTATTTGCATTTGGAAGGACGACCCACCCATCTGGTGCATCTGCAGGTGCTCCTCCTCCAATCCATGTTACGGATTTGAATACAGTGTAATCTTTCCAAGTTTCTCCTTCTCCGGGTTGTAAGACTCGGCACCATTTCTTGAATGAATCAAGCGGTTGTTTACTTACAACCACTCGCTCATATCTTTCGTTGTTGAAGCGTGTTTGTCGAAGGTTGTGAAATAACCCTCCGAGTGTGTTCATACTCTGCGTATAGTTCTGTGCGTAATTCATTGCATGGCTGACTTTGAGTCGACGTTCCGCAGGATTTTCAACGGGCATCAATAATTGCATTCGTTCTCGTGTAGCAGCACATGATGCGAATGACACAATGTCTTGAAGCAAGGAACGATGTAATTTTTCTGCTTCTTTTGTTGCTAAGAAAGTTCCAGACTGTCCTGCAACCAATCGAGCAAGGGATAATGCTCTTTTTGGAGAGACGCCTTCAATTTCTGCGATTCGTGCTATATCACCGGATTTTAAAGAAGCAAGAGCTTGGTCTTCTCCACCAAAATGGTCGGTTATTTTTTGGGCAAGTCGTTCACCAACTCCGGGTAAGGTACTCAGAACCATGTGTCACATCGTTTGTCAAGGGCTTTTGAGGATATTGCTCAAACCCCTTGTATTTTAGCGAAAGTGAATGCTGACTGTGTCATTGGCAATGCCGCGTTAACCTCAAATGGAAGCGGACTTACGTATACTTCGTGAGGTCATTGGAGCAGGATAAATCTGACAGCCAAGTTCGCTTGACAAGGGAGTTTAATCTCGTTTTGAGTTCAACTCTCGCTGTCGCATTGGTTTTCCTTTTTGTTTCAGCCGTATTTGGAGATGCACTGGTCCAAATTATCGAAGAGCAAGAACAACAATCAACGACACGAGTGCCAGTTTGGCAACGCAATACAATGCCATACCAAACGGATGGTGAATTCAGCATCGCTCTTGAGCTCGGACCCTATGAGATTCTTCCAACAGATAATGAATGGAACTCCACGCATCATTTTGTCGAATACTCTCTTCCTCTTGATGAAGGTGGGGCGGCACCCGATGGAGCGGTAATTAGTCTTGCAGTATGGCGTCCTAACGTTCCCGATGGAGTCACTGTTCCGGTGATTGCAGAATTTGGCCCCTATTTCCAAGAAGCCTCTGTAGAAACGCCGAGCATTGAAGTTCCAGGCACTTGGCTCGGACAGATGATCATTGACCAAATACTTCCACACGGGTTTGCATTTGCGCAAGTATCTGTATCAGGCACCGGTCGCTCAAACCACTGCATGGATTTGATGGGGAATGCCGAACAACTCGGAAACGATGCTGCAGTTCGTTGGTTGGCTGAACAAAACTGGTCGAATGGAGCAGTTGGAATGATAGGTAAATCCTATGATGGAAGCACTCCATGGCAAGCCGCTATGTTTGGTGCAGAGCATGATTATCTCAAAACAATCGTTCCTATTTCTGGTTTGATTGGCGTTAAAGAACTGATGTGGAGAAACGGCTCTGCAGAAGCAAGAGCACCCATCATGCACAACGGCGTCTATGGTTCCTACGGAATTGACGGAGATGAGGAGGATTACCAAAACATATGTCCGGATTATATCCTCGGTCCTGGAACTGGTGTTGCAGCTTACATGTTTGGCTCAGAAGTGGCAGGAGATTATTGGTCTGAACGATACTTCCTTGAACGAGTATTGAACAACTATCAAGGCAGTGTTTATCTGATTCAGGGTATGCATGATTGGAACGTTGATCCACACATGGCAGTTCCTACAATGAATGCCCTCAAAGATGCTGGAATTGATGCGAAGGGACTGTTTGGCCAGTGGGACCATGATTATCCAGACCGACCCGTACAACTTGATGACCGTTCTGAGATGGGTGGTCGAGGTGGGGAGGCCTTCCCTGAAATGATGAGGTACGACTGGATGCAAGACTTGCTTGAATGGTTTGATTTCTATCTGCGCGGCGTAGGGGAGCAACCCGGACTCTATATCGAAATCCAATCCAACCAAGGTTCATGGAGACTGGAAAACCGTTATCCTCCCAGCGATATGACAGAGATTTCCTATGACTTAGGTGGTATAATGGCCAACATTGGAGGCGGAACCACCGTTTTCCCTGATGCGAACACTGGCCCTCTGTGGCAATCTGAACCACTTACAGAGCCGCTCTACATCGCAGGAATACCGCGCTTACACGTTGATGTAACGACCGCATCGTTAGGCGGACAACTTTACGCTTTACTCGAAGATTGCGATGATTCAGAAACCTGTATCCACATCGGGCATGCTATCATGGACTTACGATATTATGCAGGAGGCGACGAGATACAAACTTGGACGCCAGTTTTGGAAACCATCAATGCCAAAATGGAATTCATGCCTTTAGATGCGGAAATTGCTGCAGGTCACACACTTCGATTGAGCCTTCTCTCCACCGGTGAGGACTACTTGCCAGCGAGCACATCTTCAGTTGTCTTTGTTCAGGAAGGTGCAACATCGACGCTCCTTTTGGATACCTTTACTCCGGAAGATCGAATCTATTTCTCTCCTCCAGAGTGTTTGCACGAGCGTTGCGTTAACTCGATGTAAGTCATCGAGGAACTCAAAGAATGTGATGCTGAAATCCAGCAGCCTCATGCTGTATACGGCAATTCCAGTTCAACAGCAAACAATGGGTCAGGGTCTGTTGAATCGTGGTAGGCAACGACTACGCCACCGTCATTCAAGATGCCTAAAGAGGCGAAATCAAACCGGATGTCGTTTCCCGCACCTGATGTTGAATCCAAATCGCCTTGACCAATATACGTCAGGGTGTCTGGAGCCATATCTTCAGAGTATCCACGAACGTGGTAGACCATGTCGATATCTGGCCCTTGAGTACTTTGATATCGAATGTTAAGCACAAACAGGTCTAATTCTCCATTCGCCTGAAATTCCCATTCTTCGATAGAAGAAGATACAGAACTCATGTCGTAGGTCTGATTCTGCCAGGTCATTGCCCCATCTGTGGAGATGTAATGGGTAAATGAAGTTCCTGAGTTTGCTACACAGTGAAGCGTTCCAGCAGAATCGTAGTGGCAATACTCGGACGGGAATTGGACTTCGAGTTGATTCCAAGACAGTGTTGTATCCATGTAAGCAGCATTTCCGTTTGAATAGTAACTTGGGAATATGAGTCCGCCGGTTGGCATAGGGAATGCTCTCATTTCCTTGTGAGGTTTGTTGACATCATAGTAAGAAGTCAAACCTTCAGCAGTGAAGTTGAGGTCGAGTTCGACAATAGGGTCGTTTGAATCTCGACCTGTAAATTGGAACGGATAATAATTCAGGCCATCGACGCTGATTTGACCACCAGCATCGAGCGATTGGTGCCAGAAATTAGAGACGACAATACTCGCCCAGTCGCCGTTTCCAATGGTTGAAGTGATCGGACCAACCACTTCTACTTGCCAGGAACGGTCGTAGAATGGTTCTGTTAATCGATTGTAACACCATTTCCACTCGTCTTCAGATTCATCAAACAGAATTGCGTAGAACTTGTCGATTTTTCCGTCAGCTCCGATGTATGGGAACCACGACATCGAGATGATGTCGCCGTTTGTCGCTTGCACAATGCTGCCTTCTCCAAGACCTTCTTGACCTGGGTTCGTAGGGACTGCAGTGACGCATTGGCCAAGGGCGGGAAGGACACCAGGAATGTATGTGTCCCAAGCATGTCCTCGGTCTTCACTGTAAACCGGATATTCGCCTCCAATGTTGAGGATATCTCCTTCGATGGTCGTTGCGAGGTAGTGTTCACAACAGTTTCCACCTTTGGTTGCATCAAAAACAGCCCAAGTTGTGTTGGTCGTTTCATTGGTTCGCAAATCAATGGTTACGAACATCCGCGGGTCTTCATGCTGAATCTGGTCGACCAATGAGTATGATTCCCAAAGTGGCTCTACAGTTTCTTGTTCCACCAATTTTTCACCGTCGCCAAAACAGCCGGCCAATAGCATGGAGGCTACCAACAGAATGGAAAGAGCGATGCGACGCATGAAACTGCGTAGTGCCGCATCTCTTTGAAGTCGTCGCAGGAATAGAGTGCGGGAAATCGGACTCATTGAACGGTAAACCAAACAGAAGTTCCGTCGACTTCAAAGGTTTCTGCATTAGAAGAAGGTGCTTCAGAACTGGAGTGGAAAACGGCCGCTGCAGCACGTGTTTCAGTAACAATCCATTCACGGTCTTGCTCAAACATTTCTGGAGCGTTTTGTGTCCATATCTCTAAATCAATAGTTGCTTCAATAGCGAGGTCAAGGCTCTTGCGCTTGGCTTGGATACGCCGAGTAATGTCGCGTGCCAGACCCTTTGAAAGTAGTGCAGGAGTGTCGTTCATGTCGAGTACGAGGCTGATTTGTTGTGCATCGTCTCCTTGACCAATCATAACCGTAGAAGCCGCAAACCCTTCACGCTCCACACGTCGGATTTCGACATCGTTCTCTTCGATATTGACACCTCGTATCTCGCATGTTCCCGCTTGAATCGCAGCAAACATGGCGGACGGATCATCAGCATTCTTTATTTCACCAGCAACCGCATTGACTTCACTTCTTGCTTTAGGCGCAAGCGCTCGGAAGTTTGGTGCGAGTTCAATTTGTTGGAATCGATCGAGGTCGTTTTCTACGGCAATCGTTTCAACGTTCAATTCCTCAGCAAGAATATCGTGGAATTCTTCCATGTCTGGACCCGATACAATCCATCCTTGTGAGCAAGGTAAGCGTTGTCTTCTCCCTGCTTCAACACGAATGCGTCGGCCTACTTCAGCGAGTTCTCGAACCAAAGCCATTGTTGCTTCAAGTTGCATATCTTGCGGTGGGAGTACTGCAGTTGCAGCAGCAGCTTCTTCATCCCAAGCATCAGCTGTAGCACCTTCAAGAGAGCCAGGTATTCCAAGTGGCCAAGCGGCCTGATGAACCGTTTCCCCAGTGAGGTTACGATACATCGTATCAACCATAAATGGACTGACTGGAGCCACCAATCGGCATACGGTTGTCAAAATTTCATGGAGTGTGTGCTGGCATGCGAGTTTGTCTGTAGTCTCCGCATCATCCCATAGGCGGCGGCGACTGCGGCGGACATACCAATTTGACACATCGTTGACAATGAAATCTTCAAGATCTCGGCATGCCTTGTGGAAGTTCCAAACTTTGAAGTCCGCATGGTAATTATGCGCTGTCGTTGCGAGTCTCGATAAAATCCACCGATCGAGAGAAGGGCGACTTTCGACTTTCGATTCTGAAAGTTCAGGGTCAAAACCATCCAGTGCTGCGTAATCAGCATGGAACTTGTAGATATTCCAAAGCGTCAAGAACATCTTTGCATATGTTTCTCGAACGCCGTTCGAATCGAACTTGAGCGGGTTCCATGGTGCTCCAGCGGTCACCATGTACCAACGTGTTGCATCTGCTCCTTCCCGATTAAAATGGTCCCATGGGTCAACAATGTTGCCTCGTGACTTGGACATTTTCTTGCCTTCAGCATCCAAAATCAACCCGAGGCTCAAGCACCGTTTGTAAGCAGGTTTGTCAAAGACAGTTGTCGATACCGCGAGTAGGGTGTAAAACCATCCACGTGTTTGGTCGACACCTTCACAAATGTAGTCGACCGGGAAAGAAGCATTGAATTTCTCACCGCCGTCAAACGGGTGATGCCACTGAGCGAAAGGTGCGCAACCAGAATCAAACCAACAATCCATGACAAAAGGCTCTCGATACATCGGTTTCCCATTGTCCGAAAGAAGTGTAAAACCATCGACAATTGGTCGATGAAGATCCACCTCGTCTGGACATACAGGGTTTTCAATTCCAGCAGCAACTGCTTTGGCCACTTCTTGTTGTAATTCTGTAATTGAGCCAATGCATTTCATATTCCCTTCATCATCGCGCCAAACTGGAAGAGGTGTCCCCCAATAGCGTTCACGGGAAATTGCCCAGTCTTTGACGTTGCGCAACCATTCACCGAAACGACCTTCGCCGACCCAATCAGGCGCCCATTCAACTTCGTTGTTGAATTCAAGCAGACGTTCTTTGACAGCAGTCATGCGAACGAACCACGAGTCCATAGCGTAGTAGAGCAATGGATGGTCGGTTCTCCAACAGTGAGGATAATCGTGAAGGTATGCCTTTTCGCGATACAATAATCCGCTTTCTGGGCCTTTACCATTACTTCCACCAGGGGCAGAAAGAAGTTCAATAATCGTTTGATCGCATTCTTTGACATATCGTCCGTCGAGTTCAGAATGTGTACCAGTTAGGAATGCTCCGTCCATGCCCACGGTGTGGTATGCTGGAAGTCCAGCAGCCATTCCGAGGTTGTAGTCATCTTCACCATACATGACTGCAGTATGGACAACACCTGTTCCATCGGTAGTTGTAACCCAATCTGCTTCAAGGACAGTCCATGCGGTTTTTGAATCGCCACGTGGAACTGCTTCGGGGAACAGGGGTTCATATGAACGGCCAACAAGGGCCGAGCCGGGCATTTCTTCGATAATCTCGACATTGTGACGAAGTACTTCCTTCATCAATTCCTTGGCTAAAATGATTTCTTCACCAACAGCAGCACCGCCTTGGCCGACCCAGTTTTCGGCTTGTTCTGTAATGCGAGCACGCACATAGGTGACATCAGGTCCAACAGCGAGTCCAACATTCCCAGGCAGAGTCCATGGCGTGGTTGTCCAAGCGAGTATACTTGCAGAATCATCGATTAACTTGAACTTAACATAAACCGATGGTTCTTCAACTTCTTTGTATCCTAATGCGACTTCATGGCTTGAATAAGACGTGCCTGTTTGGGGACAATATGGGAGGACCTTGTAGCCTCGATACAGCAGTCCTTTGTCGAACATTTGTTTCATTGCCCACCAGCATGATTCAACATAGTTGTTTTCTAAGGTGACATAGGGATTATCCAAATCGACCCAATAAGCCATACGCTCAGTCATCTCTCTCCATGCGGATTCATAGGTCCAAACAGAATCTCGGCATGCTTGATTGAAATTCTCCATGCCAAATTCTTCGATGGCTTCATTGGACATCAAGTCCATTCGCTTTTGGACTTCAATTTCTACCGGCAGTCCGTGAGTATCCCATCCACCTTTTCTCTCAACTTTGAATCCCTCCATCGTTTTCCATCGGCAGACGAGGTCTTTGTAAGCTCGAGCGACAACGTGATGGATACCAGGCTTTCCATTTGCTGTTGGTGGTCCTTCAAGAAAGATAAATGGCGCTCCGTTGCGGTTTGATTCAATGGATTGTTGGAATGCGTTTTCGCTTTTCCATGCCTCCAACAAGGCTGTTTCCAGTTCGACAGCGTCGAATTCACCTGCTGACTTTGGACGTGCCATAGCCATGCGAGATGCTTTTTTCTCTTGAACCTCACCCTTCTTCTCTCCGTAGAGTAGAGCATTCTACAGCTTTTACATTTCTTGGAAAGAAGGTGACAAACTCAAACACATGAAAGGGTGGCGGGGTATGTTTGAAGTCCTTTAACCGTTAGGGGAGAGTATGTCGGGGTCTTCACCACGCCGAGGCGCTTTGCTTCTTGCGCTCTTGATGCTCTTTGGTGGCCCGATACAGACCATGATGACTGACATAGCATCCTCACCTTTTGACTCGAATGTCCTAAGTGATGAAGACTCGATTCTTTTTGCAGGTGCTGGAGACGATGCTATTATCCAGTTATCCGGTTCAGGTTTGTATTCTGATTCTTTCACTGTTGAGGTGCCGAGCAATGCTCCAGTGACCGATGTTCATCTTTCAATGAAGCCTTCTGTTGATGCTACACATCAAGGCTTTGTATGGGATGATAATACTGTCTGGTCGCACAGCAGTGCGATCAATAACGGAACTTCTACAGCCAACGGTGCTCTCAATGCAGAAGGTGGAGGTGTCTTGTGGGATTTCAACACTGGTCTTCAAGGATGGACGGTTTCAAGTTCCACTTTTGTGAGCCGCTGGACCTCCAATTCATGTGGCTATAATGGTTCTACTGGAGGTTCAATCAAAACGCAAGCCACCAGTGCACAGCACGCTACATCTCCGGTGGTCAATCTCGCAGGTGTGACGACTATGCCATTACATGCATGGGTGCGTGAAGGAGATTCTTCATGTGGTGAGGAACCTGACGCCAATGAAGATTTACAAATTCAATACAAAACCTCCTCGGGAACGTGGACCACTTTGAACACTTTTTCAGCAGCCTCCTATGGTCCTCATACAGCACAGCAATGGTCTGCTAATCTCCCAGCGGCTGCGCTTCATTCCACTTCACAGATTCGTTTGAATCAAATCTCAGGAAGTGGTTCAGGGGCGACATGCTGTGATTTTTGGTTTATTGATGATGTTCATCTGGCAGTCCCTCCAACCGCAGACTGGACCAGTCCTACCATCGGTTTTGCTGCGAGTTCATTCCAGGATGTTGAAGAAGGGCCTTGGGCTCCAATCCATCTCAATGCAGAAGTTCCATTAGGAGCGAATCTCAATTGGACAGTTCTCGACGGTAGTACCGGTACCCCAATACCTGGAATGGCTGGCAATGGTCCAGGATGGATTCCATTGAACGCAATGGACTGGCAATCTGTGAACTCAATACGTCTAAATTTGTATTTCGAACCTTCTCCAAGTGGACAGATGCCCACTGTCCATTCTGTCAGCGGCGACGGCACTTACAGTGTTTCAGCAACCTACCAGTCAGCCTTTGATGAATGGTCGGCAATTGGAGGTGGCGTTGTGTATCGCGATTCAACCGATTCGATGGATGGTATGTCCGGTGATGCACTGACTTCTCCTTGGTTCTCTGCATCTGCGGCTCTCGCGGAAATACATGTTGATGCTACGGCCAATTTCGCTCAAGCCCAGATACGAACTTCGGTTACCGATAATTGGTCAAACATTTCTCTTCCATACACGATGAGTATACTTGGGGATGAGGGCTCAGTCGGTGCTTATCAAGTTCAATTCATCTCAGCCTCTAACAATTCATCCACAATATGGCAATTGTTTGATTTTGAAACAGGTGCTTACGGAGGTATCCAACCTGCTGCTCCAGGTATTGATTTTTCAGAAGACGGACAATTTGAATGGGGAGGCAGTGATTCACGTGTTGGTTCATGGGGTTGGCAAGACCGTTTTGAAAACGGACAGACCTCTATTGCTGCGAACCCTGGAATCAGTGGAAGTTCAACTGTTAAGGCTTGGATTCCTGCTACAGACCTCAGTAGTTTCTGTTTTAGTGCAGTTTCCAGCAACGGTAATCTCGCTTCAATTAATGTTGTTCATGATAACATCATTGTCGCTAATTGGACTGTTGAAACTGGATCGAGTTTCTTTACAATGGGCCAAACACAACTTGCCGACTTGAATGCAGGGATTGCCGGTACCTCCTCCTTAGCTAGTGCTCTCGGGACCTATTTCACCGAAGTCGAATTTGAAGTATATGGCACTGGAAACGTGACTCTTGCAGGTCTCGGCGTTCCATATGAAGCCTCAGATTCCTTCTTAGCAACCGTCGATTCAATCTTTGTTCTTGAGATGAATGGTGCTCGTTATGGGCTGTCTGCTGTAGGAGGCGTACACAATATTCCACTGCCAATTACCTCGGAAACACCTGGCGGCCTTCATATTGCTATTGAAGGATTGAACGCGTCATCAAGTGTTGAACTGGTCAGCATGAACATGCATACTGATTCGCTGGTTTTGACACCAAGTCAACGCTGGCAAACGATGGAGACGACCTTTGATGTGTTCTCATCATCAGCCACTTCTACTCGTCTTGATGTGGTCGGAGGAGGAAATGCTGCAACATGGCTCTTACCGCTCAATGGTGGCTCTCCGGTGGGCACTGGTGATTCAGCGCTCGTTGAATTGCATCCAACCGAGGCAGTGACAAGTGTTCAAAGCGGTACTCTTTTGACGGTCAATGTCACCTTCAGAATCGAACCATCTTGGGATGACTCTGATACCATACAAGCCTCGTCTCGTCTTGTACTTTCCAGCGGAGTTCTCTCGATTCCGGCATTACACACGTGGGGTGGAATGGGCAATCAAGGGTTTGAAAATGATTTAGAAATCAAACAGGTGACATTCAAAGATTCTTTCAACATCGATTTAGATCCAACAGATTACTATCTCAAAGCAGGTTCTGTGATTCAAATTTCAATTCAAGTTGGGTATGAGGGATTAAACAATATCGATGCCTTTGCTGATGGTGATGCAATTGTAGAATTTTACAGGGGTGAAGATTTGGTTGCGAATACAACCACGCTTGATGGCAACATGTGGAACATAACAGACAATGTTCCGTTTACTTTTGGTGTTGCAGTGTGGCACTTGGAAGTAAAACCTCTCAACGGAGCAGGTACGACTCAAGCAGCTGTTTTTACCCGGACATTCCACATTGATTCAATTTCACCTCAAGTTTTGGAAGTGAACATGGACCGTTATGA
Organism: Candidatus Poseidoniaceae archaeon; assembly: GCA_949372875.1. Classification (GTDB taxonomy): domain Archaea; phylum Thermoplasmatota; class Poseidoniia; order Poseidoniales; family Poseidoniaceae; genus MGIIa-L1. The sequence continues at coordinate 552,654 of CASIAW010000001.1, read as the reverse complement.
CCATCGCGTTCCTTCGACCACTCAAACGACTCAAATCCAGATTTCAGACCAACCAGTTCTGCCCGAAAACCTCCATGCAATGGTTTGGAGGGAATGGGTGGATGATGACAACTTCAATCAATGGCCTGATGAGAATGAATATCACCAAATGCCATTGTTTATTCCAAACAACATCTCTACACTCATTGGCCAATACACGTTGATGATGGATGATACAGGTGGGAGTCTTGGTCAGAAAGTTTCGGTCTACCTGGCAGGCTCAGACAATGCAGGACATCCGTTAGAAAACGGTGGTTCAAATATATCGGGTGAACAGTTATTCATGTATCAATTGGCTACAGACGGCCCTCCGACAGTCGCCTCCAATGCCTTTTCTTACGATGGTGGGAAGAAGTCCTGGCTGCATCCGGAAATGCCTTACGTTTTCTCAGTTGAAATCTCAGAACCAAATGGAGGCTCAGATTTGTCAACTGTCGTTGTAGAACTCGCTTCAAACCAAGGCAGTGACGCGCTCCCCATTCAATGGGATTTCACAACAGGGAATTGCACCACAACCAGCCCTCATGTCATCATTGATGACTGTGAAATGCGAGGGTCGAATGGGCCAGCAGACCCGTATGAACGCGACATGCGTCTCCATGTTGAAATGAGACTCGCATGGACGACTCCAGACCTTGGTGAAACGCGAAGAGAGCCCGGTATCCGAGTTATTGATCGGGCCGGACAAGAGGTGTTCAAAGCATTCCCAGAGCATCGTTGGCGATTCTCAGCAGCCATGGAAATTCCTGATGAGAGTGTTTCTCTCATTTTGTCTCAAGGCACTCTTCTTGGCGACGGTGCTCGTTTAGCACCAGGCAGTCCATTGGAAGTTGCCGGTGGTGTTGTTTTTGCTGAAACCGGCCTCATTCCATATTTCGATTGCCAAGTTGACGTCCTGTTTGCAGGTTCGACAACCTCTGCCAGTTCTCTCAACGGAATTTGGTCTCTCTCTCTCCAAGCTCCTTCCACGACCATGACCGTACCAATGACATGGAGTGTAGGTTGTCTTGAAGGTCAAGGAACTGATGCGACCAATCAAGAAACCTCGGTTCGTTGGATTATTGTCGATGGTACTGGTCCAGAGCCTGTCGAAGTTTCCAACCCAAGGCCTTCATCATTACTCGATGCGGAATCTCATGAAGTTCGAATTCTCCTTTCTGAAGCAGGTGGATTAGAAGTCGACTCACTCGAACTCGTTTGGTGGGTTGAAGAAAAGGCTACTGGCGACCGTTTGAGAAATGGCGTTGAACCGCTTTCACTTATCGGTTCAGACATCTCTGGATTGCGATTGGAAGTCGTAGGTTCTTTTGACTTAAGCGAAATCACTCAAGAGATGCTAGAAAACCGACTTTCTGTTCATATTATGGTCACGGGTCGAGATCTTGCAGATAATGAAGTTCTCGGATTAGGGGGCACACCCGTCGGTACAACAGTTGGTGTTTGGGACATGGTTTGGCTCAAACCTGAGTTCTCTATCCAAAGTACTTCAATCAGTTATTCTCGCCTTTTGGTCGAAGTCGGACAAACCTCGATTGTGACTGCTTACGTTGAAAACACTGGAACTCTCAACGGTTCAGTTGAAGTCATCTTCACCGAGGTGCTCTATGATGGTAACACTTCGACGCTTCGTAGAATTACAGTTGAGGTTCCAAAAGGTGGAGGGATTCCTGTCTCAACGGACTGGAATCCAACGCTTTCAGGATTACAGTGGGTTGAAGTCCGCTTGGAATCTGGTTTGACCTCTATCGGTCCATCCATCGATGTGCGTCCTCAACGTGAAGAATCCTTTTCCGAGAGAGTGTTTGGTGATGTCCATCCAGTTTTGGGCTCATTTGCAGCAGTACTTTTCCTCTCAATTGTTCTAACAGGATTAGTTTGGGCTCGCAGAATGACGCTGAATCGGGGTTCGAGATTAGAATACGATTGGGATGAGTACTCATCGGAGCTTGAAGAAGAAGATGAGTATGAGGGAGACGAATTGGATGTCGATGAATCTGTAACCACGACTGAGGCAACACCTGTTGCAGCAGTTCAAACTCCGGAGAATGCTGTAGAAGAGACCGATTGGGTCATGGGTTCAGATGGCTATTGGTGGTATCATAACAAAATCACCAGCGAATGGTGGTACAAGAATGCTGATGGCGAAATTGTCAAGCACGAGTGAAGCATTGGAGTGATACAATGGGTCGAATGATTGCTCTGCTGCAAGTTGACCCTACGGTTGGTGATCTTACTGGGAATGCTAAACGGCTTGAGCAACTCGCCGGCCTAGCTGCTCAACACGGAGCTGATGTAGGGGTGACCACTGAATTAGCCATTTCCGGTTACCCTCCTCGTGATTTACTCCTTCAAGACGAATTTACTCGACTGGCGCAACAAACAGCCACAGCATTGGATGTGCCCATTCCTGTGCTTGTAGGCACGCCAATTGAGGCTCAATCAAGTCGGCAATTACCGAGTAATGGTGTAGTTCGTGCCGGTTCAAGTGACGCTGTTTCTAACGATGGTAACTCACACGTGATTGCTCGAAAACAACTTCTCCCAACCTATGATGTCTTTGACGAAGCCCGCTATTTCCAGCCCGATAACCGCTCAGGAATTGCTCGAACGATTGCTCAACTTGACCTTGGAGTGACCGTGTGTGAAGATGCTTGGCAAGCCGCCGGTTTGACACCATCAGCGTATTCTGCTGACCCAGTCGAGCACTTGGCAGAATGGGGCCGGCAAGGTGTTCAGTTGGACGCAACAGTGAATCTCTCCGCTTCTCCCTATCACGCCGACAAATTAAGCTCTCGAATACATGTTTGTCGAACCGCATCTCGTATCCTTAATCATCCGTTTTTGTTGGCAAACCAGGTTGGCGGTAATGATGACTTACTGTTTGATGGAAACTCACTGGTTGCCTGGCCAGACGGTCGAGTGGTAGTTGCGCCCGCTTGGCAAGAAGGGGTTCTCATGGTCGACATTGATGATGCATCAAAGTGCGTTTGGCTCCCTTCTCAAGCAAAAGACGCTCTGTGCATTGGTCGTGACAAAATCCGGCATGTGGCACCCGATGACAACGGACATGAATACGACAAAGAGTTGCTTGAAGACCTTACAGACGCTGTGGTTACGGGACTTTCGGATTATTGCCGGAAGTCCGGAATCTCCTCGATAGTACTCGGACTTTCAGGGGGTATTGATTCAGCTGTTGCAGCATGTGTTGCTGCTGCTGCTGTTGGCCCAAAGAATGTCACTGGAATTGCAATGCCGAGCCGTCACTCTTCGCAACATTCCATTGATGACGCACGATATACTGCTGAAGCCCTTGGCATTCATTTTGACACGATTCCAATCGATTCGTTCCACACCTCTGTTGAACATTCAATCGGTGAAGTACTCTCCAATGGTCATCCAGTGGCCTCAGAAAACTTGCAAGCACGACTACGCGGACTTTTGGTTATGGCTCACGCCAACGCACAGGGTCATATGGCGATTGCAACTGGAAATAAATCAGAGTTGGCGCAAGGATATTGCACCCTTTATGGAGATATGGCGGGGGGTTACACTCCACTTGGTGACCTTTACAAGATGCAAGTTTACGGTCTTGCAGATATCTTTAATTCTCGTGCAAACAGTAACTCAGACGCCCCTCCAGTCAATGATTCAACCCGAACAAAGCCCCCCTCTGCAGAACTTGCTCCCGACCAAAAAGACGAAGATTCTCTCCCTCCATATGACGTTCTTGACGGCATACTTCATGCACACATCGAAGAAGGATTGGACGCTCAAGATATTGCTGACAAAGGATTTGACCGCTCTACAGTAGTCGAAGTTCTTACCCGTTTAGAGCACAGTGAACACAAGCGTTGGCAAATGTCCCCCGCACCTCGTGTGTCATCCCGGGCTTTCGGTCAAGGATGGCGCCGCCCACTTGCATCTCGTCATGATTGGCGCCACTGATTTTCGGAATGAATCAAAAAGGCCCCCCCAATCCCGAAGACATGGAGGGGATGATTTGCAATGTTGCCGGTTACCGTTTCGTTGACCTTCCTGACCGTGATGCATTACGAGAACCTTTTCGCGAAATCTGTAAGACTGCTGGGTTGAAAGGAACAATACTCCTTTCTTATGAAGGCATTAATTTCTTTTTGGCTGGTTCTCAATCCTCTCTTGATCTCTATCTTGAATTCCTCGAAACCGATCTTCGGTTTTCTCAAATAAATCTCAAGTATTCCTTTACCGAATATCAGCCATTTAACAGAATGAATGTTCGTCTTAAGAATGAAATTATCTCCCTTGGTCTTGACCACATTAAGCCGGCCGAAAGAACAGGTGAAGAAATCACTCCTACTGAATTCAAGCAGTGGCTGGACGAGGGGCGAGAAGTGGCGATTATTGACACACGTAATGACTATGAAATTCGTTTGGGCACTTTTGAAAACGCTGTTGATCTCAATATCAAATCCTTTCGAGCCTTTCCTAAAGCTGTAGAATCTCTCCCTGAATCTATGAAGGATATACCCGTGGTCATGTTCTGTACTGGCGGTATTCGCTGTGAAAAAGCAAGCGTCGTCATGATGGATGCAGGTTTTTCCAATGTGAAACAACTCAGAGGTGGAATTCTCGGCTATTTTGAAGAAGTGGGTGGTGAACATTGGGATGGAGATTGTTTTGTCTTTGACCACCGTGTTGCACTCAGTGCAGAGTTGGAACAAGCCGACGTTGTGCAATGCTTTGCTTGCCGTCAACCAGTGACCGTTGAAGAGCAGGAATCTCCAGACTACGTTATCGAGGTTTCATGCCCTCATTGCATCCACTTGCGATAATTAAGGCCAAATGACCCAATCACCAGTATGCTCACCATGGCTCCATGCATGAAGTTCATGTCCTCGGGTACCATCATGCGATACAAAAATCAAGTGATGCTCTGTTAACATCAACTCTCCATACGTCCCTGATGCTGAGTTATTATTGGCTCCGGGCCAAGGATCGTAAACTAAACTTGCAGGTTCTTCATTCTGAATGTGCCAAAGCGAAGAGCCACTTTCAACACCATCAATTTGACCCGATGCTAAGAAAAATAAATGTTCTCCATACGTTTCAAAACTCAGAATATTTGAACTGGCCATGCCAGCTCGTAAGTCAGTTTCAACCTGAGTTCCAGCAACTGTTCCATCACTCGAACAGATTTCATGTGCAACACCTGGGGCCACACAGTCAAACCATATGCGTTGTTGATGGACAATTCCTCCGGCCCAATCTCCTGGGGCTACGATTGTAGCCGACAAGATTTGAGTCGTTCCAGTCGAGATATTGTGGGCCCATACTTGCGTATCAACTCCAGATGTGATGGCATCAAACACGAGTATGCCGTTCATTTGATGAATTCCGAGATGTTGTCCAACATGTGTTGTTGGGTTTCCAGTCCCTTGGTGTTGAAGACTTGTAAGCCAATCTTGACTTCCATTTTCGAATAATCGAACCAATTGCCTTCCATTTTGCCCTTCCGCCACGAGAACAATACCACTTTCAAGAATCGTTGGTGCATCAGGTTGACTGTCGCCTGCAGTATTGAGATTCCAACTTTGAAACAAAGCATCTGTGGTCAACAGATGTGGCTCGATACCGTCTTGAGACTTTGCAGAGAACCATACATGCGTTGAATTAGCGTGGAGCATTTCAGTTGCAAAGGTCGTTATTCCCTGAGTTGATGTGGCCAATTCTTGTTGTTGAAAAGAGCTGAAGGAAGAGTGTGTAAACACGTTATTGATCACCTCACCATCGCTCCAAAGTAAGTTGTCCTCACCCGAACTTACAACCACGCCTTGGGCCCAAACGACTGCTTGCGATGAGCTGATGATGGATACACCATTTCCTGAATCATCCACTCTCATCGTTCCGATAACCGTTGAATCACTGACCCATAATTGCCTTCCATTGATTCCATCATCAGCATCAAAAAATACCCGTTCTCCATGGGCGGTTTGAACAGATGTCATACCCAAATACAGTCCTGGTAAGGAATCACCACTTGGATGAATGTCATGTAAGAGTTGAGTTGAAGATTCTGTACCTTCACTGACCCAGAGTTCACAACCGTCAATTCCATTAGCCCCTGCAGTCAAAAGTCGTTGCTGTTCAACCATCCACACAGTTGCATCACAAGATGTTGTCATTCCATTTGTAGCGCCTTGAGAAAAATCCGAAATTGGTCCATAAAGCAGCGGTGTACTGCATATTTGGATACTGCTTCTCACTTCATCTTCTTGTAACACGCTGTCAAATGCGATCCCATCTCCAGATCCATCATCGACTCCAAAATGAAGAATGAGGCCGTTCGGACAGACTGCGGCTGATGGCTGTCGTTGTTCAACCAATGCCGAAGCACCTTCATTTCCGGATTCACCGTTCATTCCGTTTTGGCCATTGATACCGTTACTTCCAATAGAACCGTCGCAGAGTGTTTCGATTGACACAATTTCAGACTGGTCCAGTTCGTTATTTTCATTGAGGTCAATACCACTATGGATCATGATACCTCCGTTCGGGCAGTTGAGGTTTCCAACATTCAATTGTTCAATTGATAACAGGCTTGATGGAGATTGGTTTGTCTGACCTGGTGCACCTTGAGGTCCGGAGAGTCCCTCTTTACCATGGCATACTTTGGTCGAAGAAGTAACTTCACCTTCATCCAAGTAACCGTTTGAATTGAGGTCACTTCCAAGATATATCTCGGCTCCACCTTCGGTACAAATTGAGTCTGCAGCGCGCCCTTCAGTTCGAACCAACATCTCGGCAGCATCTTCACCAGCGTTTCCTTTTTGTGATGACATTGAATCAAGTTGAACGTAGGAATAGGTTGAGAGCAGAAGCGCACTCACCAAAAGAACGGTTTGGGCAAATGTTAGGAAAAAATTCTTTTTCGGTTGAGGCTGATTCTTTTGTTGGTGCCGTATAGGATTTGAACTCAGTTTTGGCACTTTTTTATGGGTTTGATTCGGCGCAGGTTCTCCTGCAATAGAAGCGTCGACATCCATTGTTGGCGGGGTTGACATGAATCGTGTTAAAATCGTCAACGCTATCAAAACCTTCGGTTCTCAACAGATTTCGCTGCTTTCCCTCTTTTCAAGCGTATGTTTGGGAGGGGTGACTTCAAGGGCGTCCTTTGTCTGCACTCAAATATGGACTTACCTAAGCGCCTATCATCTCAATTGGCGGGTGAAGAAGGTCCGACTCGTCAAAAGGCGGCTCGTTTGGTTGTGGATTTAGCCGTCACCGCTGGTGCACAAGGCTTTGTGAATGTCGACCACGCCCACGTTTCTGGAGTTTCAGTTATCACAGGTGGCCACGGTTTGCGTCGTTTCCTTTCCGACTTGTCAAGTTCCGGTGACGGGAAAGTTTCGATTCCTACAACTTTGAATTCTGCAGGGTGTGACAAAGAGAAGATGAAAGAGATGGACATTGACTGGCCAGATTTTTTAGAACAGCAATTTGAGATTGTTGAAGCATATTCTGAATTGGGCATACAAGCTACGCTTTCATGCACGCCTTATGACCGAGGGGTCGATGATGAAAGTGGGATTGCTTCATGGGCTGAATCCAATGCAGTATGCTTTTCCAATACCTGGACTTCTCTGATTACCAACAGGGAGTCGGGTCTCTCAGCATTGGCAACAGCCCTCACCGGCTTTGCACCACGATGGGGGCTACACCTCGAAGAAAACCGTCAACCAAACATTCATGTTCGAGTTGAATGCGAACTTGAAACCCTTTCTGATTGGTCCATTTTAGGTGATTGGATTGGAAAACAAGTACGTCCAGATTGGAACGTGCCTTGGGGTCCTATGCCGTTTATCCAAGGTCTTCCGACTCGTGCTAGTTTTGCTCGCAAGAAAGCCCTTACCGCCGCTGCTGCAAATTATGGAACACCGATGCTCTGGGCGGAGGGCCTTTCTGCTGACCCGCCCTTGAAGCGTGAAGGGTCACAATGGTCTGCACCAGAGGCTGGATGGCAAGGGGAACTTGTCTTCACCCAAGAAGATTTAAACTCCCGTTACAAAGATTTAGCGCCTGAAGGTCAAGTGGATTTAGTGGTCATCGGTTGTCCGCAAGCAAGCCTCGAAGAGATTCGAATAACTGCTTCAGCCGTTCGCTCTCATGCTGAAATGGGTGCGAAGATTCCAGATCAACGCTTGTGGGTCTTCACAAGCGGAGAAAACTACGAACTGGCAGTTGCTGACGGTAGTGTAGAATTGCTTGAACAGGCTGGTGCCGTTCTTTTGCAAGATACCTGTCCTGAAGTCACACCTTACAACCGTGCTCACTACAATCACCTGTTGACCAATTCACTCAAAGCTGAGCATTATTTGACAAGTGGTTTAAATCGCCTTCCAACCAGTGTGATGTCGATAGTGGATTGTGTGTCACATGCCTTTGATCCAACGTTATCAGAGGGGCCTCGTCCAACTTTGAGTGCCAAAGCGCAACCGCAACATGCCAGTTCTAAAACGCTTCAAACTTCAAAAGCCATTTTGAATGGAGCACCGTTACAAAGCCAAGGAGATTTTTGTGTAACGGGTCCTGCAATGGTCACCGACGTGCCAATCACCTATCTTGGCTATGTGAACCGTGATACCGGCATTATTGAAGAAACAGGACATCCTCTTGATGGTCGAGCAGTTGCAGATTCTATCCTTATCTATCCCAAAGGTTCCGGTTCAACGGTTGCTCCATTCGTTCTGATGGGGCTTCTGTATACTGGTAAAGGACCTACTGCCATTGTTAATCGTGATGTATGTCCGCTCACATTACCCGCATGCTCTCTGCTGAATTTGCCTTATGGGCACGGATTCGACCAAGATCCATGTATGGCTATTAACGATGGAGACCTTGTTGAACTCAAATCCAAAGAGGGTCAAGTTACACTCACGGTTCTTGAACGAGTGAAGTGAGGTGCTGGTATGTCGGGTCAGAAGATTCTCGTGACCGGCGGTGCGGGATTCATCGGTTCGTCTTTGTGTGAAGCGTTGGTTGAAAAAGGTCATACTGTCTTGGCTTATGATTCACTTTTCCGAGGTCAGATGTCCCATCTTGATTCACTTGATGGACACGAGAGTTTCCAATTTATGCAAGGTGATGTTCGAGACATCGACCGATTGGATGAGGCTGTTGAACTGCTCGGCGGTGTTGAAATTATCTACCACCTTGCCGCAGTGAACGGGACCAAATGGTTTCACGAAGCAGCACACTCAGTCATCGATGTCAACATTAACGGCACGCTAAGAACGCTGGAACTAGCCATGGCACATGAAGCGCGATATATTCTTGCATCTTCGCCTGAAGCCTTTGGTGAAGCCTTGCAGCAACCGATTCAAAACGGGAATGACATGATGTTTACCGACCCTTCACTCCACCAACGCCATTCCTATGGCGCAAGTAAATACCTCAATGAAATCGCGTGCCAACATGCAGCACGAGATGGACTTGATGTTCGGATTGTTCGTCCGTTCAACGCCTATGGACCACGTCTTCTTGGTGATGAATATGGGCAAGTTGTCGCTATGTTCTTCCAAGCAATCCTCTCCAGTGAACCGATACAACTCCACAATGGAGGAGCGCAAACACGCTCTTTTACCTGGATTCCTGATATAATCGACGGGTTTTTACTGGCTGGTCTTGAAGAATCAGGCGAACAAGGCCAATCTCTCAAAGGATGCGCCTTCAACATCGGTTCGACCGAGGAAATAACCATTCGAGAATTGCAAGAACGTATCTTTTCAATTGTCGAAAAGGACCCCTCTTGGAATAGAGAGTTACCAAAGGTGGAAGTTATTGAAGGATATCATGGGGATGTTGCCCGAAGGCTTCCTGACTGCAGTGATGCTGAACATATGTTTACTTGGAGGGCAACAACATCGCTTGACCAAGGTCTTCAGCAGATGTGGTCGGCCTTGCACTAATCTTTCTTTGCAGCATAATGCTTGAGCACTTTTTTACTCCAAGAATTTGGCGCAGGTGTTATTCTGTCATGTCCATGTTGGCACAAAATATCAAGTCCTTCAGGTGGCAGAGAATCTTCGCTTGTCCACAAAGCAGTTACTCTAAGAACTGCAAGTCGTGCTACAGCATCGGGGAGTTCTCTGTCTTCAAGATATTCGACTTCAAGTGCAGCGACTGCCTCGTTGATGAGTAAGGGTTCTTCAGAATGAGGGGTGAATCCAGCGAGATTCCATTCGCTCTCTCCATGAGGGAGTGGGCTGGCAGTTTCGTCGATTGCAGAGACGATGGAAGAAGAACTCGGCATGAGGTGAAGAATCGCTTTTTTGGTTGAGCGGAGGTTGTGCAATGTGTCTCTATATCTTCCTTCACGGTTACAACTGAAGGAAGCGATAAGGAGAGGTGGCCCTGTTGAAACAGCCATCACAGAAGTATACGGTGCAAGGTTCTTGTTACCATGAGAATCTTGAGTTGAAGCTACGACAAGTGGACGTGGCGATAAAAGTCCAGACAACCATCCAGCACGCTCCGCATGCTGTAATTCATTGACGTCAATTCTGCGAGATTCAGACATATTGGTAATTGGTAGAGGTGTAAACCAGTGGTCGAGTGTCCCGTTTTGAATTTCTTCAATCGCATGATTGTTGAATTCAATGTAAGAGGTCCATGAACTGGTCTCTTGAGACTCTCCTCGTTCCATTTTCCGAGCAATTGACGCTTCAGCATAGGAGTTGCAGCGATTTAGATATTCGAGAACAACTCCTTTTCGGTCCATATGTTCACCTCATTGTTGGTATGCTGATTCTTCTTTGAGTTGCTGTTGCTTTTCATCGTATGTATGGCGCATCATCAAAAAAACGGCTGGATTTCCCGCCCAGACTTCGTTTTCAGGTACATTTCGGGTAAGAGTCGAGCCAGCTCCGAGAACAGCATTTCTTCCTATGCAGCAACCCGCATTGATCGTAGCTCCGCCACCTATGACTCCATTTTTCTCAATTTGAACCGGTTGCCATTGTTTTGAGTTTCCGGATGGAGGGTATTTATCGTTGAGTAACGTTGCATTTGGTCCAACGAACACGTTTGAACCTAACTCACATCCATCGGCGATGTAGGCTCCACCCTGTATTCGGCATGAATCACCTATTGTGACATTGCGTCCGATGTGTGCTAAGGCGCCAATAGAACATTCTGCACCAACCATTGTATCAACGCCAATATGGCAAGGTTTCCATGCTACACTTCCTTTGCCTAGGTCAATGCGTTTGCCCTTGGCGGGTGATTCGTGGTTCATTTAATCCCTCATTCGCCGAGGCCTAATTCACGAAGAAGCATTCCAACATGCCCCTTGGCCTTCACATTGTAGCGTAGCCACTCAAAGTTTCCATCAGGTCCTATGACGAAGGTTGAGCGAGCACAACCCATGTATTCTCGCCCGTAGTTTTTCTTGAGGCGCCATGTGCCGTATGCTTCATGCAAATCTCCATCAGTATCCATTAGAAGGGGGAAATTGAGTTCTTTATTCGCGATGAACTTTTGATGGGAGCTTTCAGAATCTTTTGAAACGCCGAGAACAACATAGTCCTCAGAAGCGAGTCGACCCATGCTGTCACGGAAATCACAGGCTTGGGTCGTACATCCAGGGGTGGAGTCACGTGGGTAGAAATACAGTATCACTGTTTTCCCTGCCTTTGAGTAGTCCGATAACTTGTGAATTTTCCCATCTGAGTCTGCACAATTGAACTGTGGGGCTTCATGTCCGACTTCGTGCTGTACTGTCTCGCTCATGATTTTGCCACTTGCTCGAGGGACATGAAGCATTGCATTTCATTATTCTTCACAATCGAGGGGTCTTTGGTGTACTTTTTGGACTCGACAGCCTCCGTGTAAATCTTTTATGCGTTTTGAATTAGATGTCTTGCATTACGGGTGAATCGCAACGAAACAACCGATTCTTTCAATAACCGGCGTGTGTTAAGATGACCTATGGTGGCTAAGCGTATGTCTCGTAGATGTCGCCGCTATTCGAAGCAAATCCAGCGTTCAAATAGCAAATCGGACCTCCAAACTATTGCGAGTTCCATTCAAAACGACTTGGACAAGCGCAATCTGTCCTATGATGAAGCCCTAACACTCGGCAACCTCATTCAAAGCCGAGCCGACCAATTACCGGGGGACACTATTGTCTATGCAGTGTCAGACCGAGACGCTTACCGTCGCACCCTTGAACTCTACCTGCGTGACTCATTACTGGATCAAACTGAGCAATTGCTTCTTTGGGACGAGCGCCGTAGACTCGGCATTACTGACGGTGAGCATGAACGCTTACTCGAGCAACTCCTCCTCCAATGGCGCAAACAAGGTAAGAAAGTTACAATCGCCAAATTTGAAAAACCAGGAAGTGGTACATCTGTTTAATTTCCGATTGAATCAAACTGCGCTTGCCACTCTCCTTGTTGCACTGTTTCTCGTACCTTCTTTCTTACCGATAGTAGGTGCTGACGAATCCGATTCTTCAGATACATCTGCTCGAAATGCTCAACTCGATTTCACCTTCAGAAACCCGTTGTTCCTAAGTGAATCTGGTTCTGCGATGATCGACGGGGCATTGTTCCTCGAGCCTGGGCAACACAAAGTCACCGCGAATGTTTCGTCGTTTGGAAGCGGTGAAGGTGAACTCATCCTCGTCCTTCAACACAAAGGCTCTCCTATTCTCGCATTTACCGATGTTCCTGGCAAATCAATTTCTCTTGGAATGAAGTCCGGAAATGGTGGCACAACCGATTATGCTCCAGTCACGTTTACTTGGAATGCAACCACTGGTGCAGGACAAGAATTGAGGGTTAAAATTCAGTCGACGAATGAAGCTGGTAATCAGTTGCTCAACAACTACCAACCTCTCCCTACAGCGTTTTCGGTTGAAAACAAACATTTCGGAGAAATCACTGGCGATAACCTCCTTGAATATCCCGTATCGTCAGCTACCAACCTTATGGTCATGGACAAGAAGTCAGTCAATTTCGTCAACATGACTGCCACCAATTCTGGAGTCAAAAATCTCACTGCTCAACTGGTCATTACACTTTCAAACAACCTCACTGCTGTGACGCACACTATTCAGTCGAACTCCGTTCTTTTGGCTCCTGGGACCCTTACCTTTTCTCCAGCTCAAGAGACAAAGAATCTCTCTGCGTCATTGGACGTCCCTACCCTCGGCCTTAGCGGAGTATGGAAACTTGAATCCGTCGTTACATTTTATGGAACGGGATGGCAATCGAATTCTCCGGTCATTGACCAACCCTCTCTCATCAACGAGTCATGGGTAAAGTTCACTAATTACAATGCTGTCATTATTCAACCTTCGACTATTATTGGCGAACCTGGCCAAACCGTTACGATGACCTTTGTTGTAAAGAACACAGGTGTTGAGAACGACCGATTCAATATTGCTATGTCTGAAAGCATCAGTCCCGCATGGACAAACGGCGTTGATCCAGGTTTTGGTCCAAACGATTTGGCACCGAACGCCGTTCGTCTGGTTCAAGTTTTCGTTAACATCCCATCCTCTGCTCAACGCTCGATGACCGACACGATCACGCTCACATTCACATCCGTAGCTTCAGATGATCAATACCAAATGCAAGTAACTGGAAGAGTCATGGTTGGAGACTTCTTCAAAGGCGAAGCGGTATTTGAAGGCGATCCGAGTTCAGACCCAGGCGCTGACACGCCTGAACCAATCATTCCCGGGGGTTCTGCGAACTTTACTGTCAGAGTGTATAACAACGGAAGCGTACCCTCTGCCTTTGTGGTAAGTTCCGGCTATGCTGTTAACGCCCTCAACTGGTCCTTGCAAGTTGGAACAGAAGGCAACACTCACACAACCCGTGTCATTCCTCCAATGACGAGCGATATTGTCACAGTTAAGGCTATTTCTCCACCAATTCAATCCCCGATTGTTACCAGTGAGCGAAATACTGCTGGCGACCTTGTTGGTATCTGGGTCACGTGCCAGCCTCTGAGCGGTGGTACACCGTCCATCGATAATGCAAGTGTGCAAGTCTCAGCTACCATTGTCGTAGACCCAGGAATCAACACTGTGCCACAAGTCGTCAGTTCTGAAGAAATTTCTGCTGCACTTACTGGAACTTTACTCAACCGAAATCCATCCCTTAACCTCAGAGTCTTCCATAACCTCGCACTCGAAACTTCGGCTGGCGGTGCGTCTCTTCGCGATGAAAAACTCAATGCAGTCATCACATACACGACCAGTTTCACAAGCGCAAGTGACGGGGGCTTTACCGAAGCGGACCGCTGGAGTGTATCATTGACGAATCCAATTTACAATGGACTACTTCCAAATGCTAGTGAAGACACATCGCTCAATATTGCTGGCCCACCTGGTGGTGAAATGCCACTTGCCGGTACTTTTGTTGTTTCAGTGACGGTTACCCCAACATTGAGCCAAACTCTTCGAGATAGCAAGGTCGGTGTTGTGGCGGTTTCTCGTGATTATACCTTGATTGTCCCTTCGATTGTTCAAGGTGAATTCCTGGGCCCTAATTTCCCTCAAGATGTCAACGTGGGTGTTGAATCACAAGTTCCACTTTACTTCGCAAACACCGGCAATTCGGTCTCCTCTTACCGACTTCGGGTCTTAGACAACGACCTTCCTGAGAACTGGATTGCGAACTTTAGTGAAACAGATCGTACTATCGACAACCTCACTTCCGATATCTCTGACGGAGTTATTGACACGGGTACTGCGGGTCAAAGTGTTGTCCACCAACGGGTTGTTACGCTGAATGTTAAAACAGACCCTCTTGCACCATCGGGACTTGTGCAACCCATCCCAGTTCAAGTTGAAGACCCCTACTCAGGGGAACGCATAGGGGATATTTTCACGCTGTTCGTTGTCGTAGGTCAAATCTATGATGCTTCTCTTTCACCCACAAACCATACCGAGCAACTGAATGTTTCCAAGTCTGAAGAGCATACGATATTTGTTCAAAATACAGGAAATACCCCGACTGATTTCACGATTACGCTTGACACATCGCAAGCTGGTGAAGTAGATTTCGAAATTGTCTCTCCTCTCAATAATAAATTGTATGTGGCGGCAGGATTTGAAGATTCAATCCGCATTAAGATGACTGCAAATGGCAATGCGAATTTCGATGAATTTTACATGGCGACGGTATGGGTGTCTGCCAATAACGGTGAAATCATGCTTTCATCAAACATTGTCGCCAATATTTCCGTGAATAATTCCTTTTCCATCGCTGCACTCGATGAAATTGCAGTTACGCCAGGTTCGGAGGAAGTTATCGATTTCAACTTGACGAATCAAGGAAACTTGGAAGAGTCGATCAAGGTAAATTTCACCATTGAAGGTGACCTCCTTCTCTCCGACTATTCGCTCACACAAACAATACCAATCAATCAATCCTATGCGGACCAAATAACCGTCACGATTCCTGAACTTACGTCAACTAATCTTGAAAAAGATAGTTACAATCTAACGATTAAAGTTCTTAATTCCAAAGACCAACTCTATGACACGCATGTAATAATGCTCAATATCGAACCCCTGTTCGTTGTTGAATCTAGCGATTGGCCGGAGGTCATGGAATTCATGCCAGAATCAGATCGTACGTGGGAAGTCACTCTTACCAACACAGGCAATCGTGATGTTACAGTGAGTGCCGCTTACACCATCACTCGACCAGGTTTGAGCAACTTCTCTGCGGATTGGCAAATGGTCAGTCCGACATCGACCATTTACCTCCCACAAAACGTCCCAGTGGTGCATTCCTTTACCGTCCTTGGAAAGGCTCCAAAACCACTTCTCTCTCTGAGTGCAGATTTAACACTCTTCCTCCAACCAATGAACACATCCGTCCAAGGGAGCGGTGAGTTGAGCACACAACTGGTGATGTCTCGCTTCTATTCTGTAGGCGAGATTGGTCTTGCACCGAGTGAAAATGACCAAGATCCGGTCGAAGTTTCAATCCCACACACTCACATCCCAACAACTAACTCCTCCGAGGCTGCTTACGAAGTAGAGCTTTGTAACGCACAACGTTTGCTCAACCTCGATGCATTAGGCCTCGATGAATTAGAATACTCTTGGAATGTCACGTTAGTCGAGGAGAAATCCGACGGAACTGTCCTCCCCCACCTTTTGGATTTGACAGGTGAATGCGGCGATACTTCTCTTGGACCTACTTCTCGCTATTCCCTTCTCAACCAAGTTGCCTGGGATACATCGAACATTCGACTCAAGGTCGATATCCCCGATCGTGGCTTTATTCTCCCGGGGGATGGTTGGGATTTGACCTTCCGCCTCTATCATCCTGATGAGAACTCGGGCTACACACAATATGAGGAAGAGACCTTCACGATGGTTTTGGCGGTGTTTGCTGACCCAATGATTAAGTCAATCTCATCCAATGATGGCTTTTTCGAAGAAGGCACTGCAAGCGTCATCACTGTTGAAATACAGAATGTAGGTTCTGCCTCAGCACTGGATGTTGTTGTTGCTCTACAATGCGACGCATTGACCGTATCGAGTAACCCGGCAGACCAACCTGAGTTGTTTAATCGAACAGTTTCCGGACAAGTCAATCAATCGATGATTCCGGTCTTCTTCCCAGGAGATTCTTTTAGCCTGCAATGGCTTGTTACACCCGACTCGATTGATTGGTGGTCACAACGTGCCAAAGCAAACTGCACAGCCACTCTCAATGCTTCATACATGGACAGTAATATCGTTGCAAATGACCAACTTAGCCTGATTGAAGACGTTAAATCTCAATCCCCGGGTGTATCCAACAGTTTCATTGCCTGTATTACATTCTTACTCGTCTCTGTTATTCTGTTCCGCTTAACCGCTCAAAATGAGAACTTCCGACTGCTCGGGATTTATTCAGGAGTCATTGGCCTTGGATTCTCGTTCCACATCTTCCAGTATGCATGGTGGGGCTTCGTTGTCCTCACGCTCGGGGCGCTTTGGATATGGAGAGTTAGTTGGGGTAGTACCGAAGAATTCCGACTCCTCCACGAAGATTACCAACGGGCCCGAAAGGGAGTATCAACACTTTATTCTGACCACTTCGATGAGTTGTCTGACACACGTCGGCAACTCAGTGTTATTTTGGCGGTTCCAGTCCTCGGTATGCTTGCAGTTGTCCTCGGGATTCCTCCGGCACTTTCAACAGACCAAACAAACTTGGTCAGCCTCACCTCGTACATTGGCGTGGTTATGATTGGTGTCTGGTTCATTATCAAGAGAGCAGATTCCACATATGGCTCATTGTATGGCCGTCTTACGGACATTGAAGTCAAGTCAGTTCGCATCGAAAGAGATCTCGGTGATCCAGCTCGCCTGTTCAACGAACTCGCAATGGATGGATTGAATCTAGACGAGATTTTTGGTGACGTAGAGCCGCCTATGCCGACCAATTTGGAAGGAATGGTCTCGAGTGAAGAGGTGAGTGAAGATGTCTGATATGAACGGCGTGGATGCTGCTTCTCAAGAGAAGACTTTGCAAGAGATGCCTCAATTTGGTGACCCTGCCGCGCCCCCTCCTCCGCCGCGCCCGCCATCCTCTGGTCCACCGGCAAACGCACCTCCTACTGGAGGCGATGTTGACATGATGTCTGCACAAGCCATGGCTATTTCACGTGACTTGGAAACAATGGTCCTTGGCGTAGCCCAAAACGATGCGAATTCTTTAGCGGGAACAGAACTGGAAATCGGGGAAGCAAAGAGATTCCTGCGTTCTCATAATCTTCGGAAAGCTTTGGCAAGTGTCAAGACTGCCGAGGCATCTTTGATTGAACTGGAAGAGGATGTTCTGTATCTCCGCAGAAATATTGCAATGTTGCATCGTCTTTTGAATGAGAAAAGAGTCAGTGAAGCAGATATTGAAACAATTCTTCTACGCCTACGTAGCGCTACAGGCGCTGCAGAAATTGGCGATGTTGGCGGTGCAGCAGGCGAAGTAGAGTATCTCGTTGATGATTTGATTGGCGGTAATACTTCTACACTCAACCCGTTCCTTTTCCGACATTTCTGGATGGGTATGGAGACCCGCTGGCCTGCTGGTGGCGATGAAGGCGTTCTTATCGTCCGAATTATCAACGACGGTCCTGTGGCTATGCCTCCTATGCGACTTTCTCCTCCGGTGCCTGAAGGATGGACGGCAACTCCTTCTTCGGTCGACCTTCCTACTATTGCTCCAGGTGGTAACCTCCCGGTACGATTCAATGTTTCAACAAACCGTCGACAATCTGCCGATGAAATCCCTCTTTCCCGCAAACTTGCTATTACCACCGGATATGAAATCCGTACAGGTGAAGTCTTTGCCACCATACGGGCACAAAACCGTTCGATGGAGGCCCTCTCAGATATCCTTCTTACGCCCTGGTTCCCACCGGGCTATACTTCGGACAAGGTGCCCTTCGTGGCACGGCTTGCCCCAGACGAAGTGGCGATTATTCGAATCCCACTTCGACTTCATATGAGTTCAGGGGGTCAGTACTGAACTCAATCTTTTCCACCCTATCTTGGGGGAATCAAAAAACGGTGATAATATGAAACAAAATACGAACGAAAAACGTGACGATATAGCCGCCATTGGTATTGGTGCAATGATTGTCTTCATTGCGCTAATTTTGGTTGCAGCAGTAGCAGCAGCAGTAATTATTTCGACCGCTGAGAAATTGCAACAAAATGCTCAAAACACAGGTGCAGAGACGACAAATATGCTCTCATCAAAAGTTATGGTTCTGAGTGTAATGGTGATTGAAAATCAAGACCTCTACATAACATTTGAACTTGCCCCTGGATCAGCAGATATTGCGCCCGCAGACATTGATTATTCGATTGTGTGTTCGAATGGTGCAGTATATGGTACCTTTGAATTTACCTCCACCGTTGGTGATGTGAATAATTTGGGTGCAGGAGTTCTCTTAGAAGCACACACGACCTATGACATTACATTGGCCGCAGCTACCATCGCAGATTGTTCACCTACTGCGAATGAGGACCACTCTCTCTCAATTCAATCCAAAGCAGGTGGTTATACCTTTGAAACTTTGAATTATGGTTCTGATGTAAGCGCAGGGGCGGTGGTTGTATGAAGACTGAATCACGAAAGGACCGCGAAGACGATGTAGCAGCAATTGGTATTGGTGCAATGATTGTTTTCATTGCTCTCATTCTTGTTGCAGCAGTTGCTGCGGCAGTTATCATCCAAACCGCTGAAAAACTTCAACAAAACGCCGAAACAACCGGAGAAGATACCGCAAAGAATCTTGCAGGTAAGTTTGTCTTGAACGGTGGATTTGTCGCAACAGGAGCGAACGGCGGACCTGCCGAATATGACCAAGATACATCCTACATGTTCCACGCACAACTTGCACCAGGCAGTACACCTATTCGTGTCGACACCATCACCTATCAGATGGTATGTGATTCAGGTAAAATCGAAGGAACATTCGGTTCTGAAGCAGATGTCCAAGAAACAGACAAGGCAGATGACGGCGCAGTCCTCACCGGGGCTGTAGAACTACAACCACAGCAACCGTATGTCCTTTGGATTAAGGCAGACCATCTTGGTGTGGACTGTTCAGCAGATAATGGAGACTCAAGTATCGAGCTTGCAATACACGTTGGAAGCGGCGGTTCGACATTCGCAACCCTCAACATCGACTCTACTGCTGCTGGCGCAGAGGTGGCTTGAAGTTTAACTTCGAATCAATCATGGAGGAATGAATATGGCATGGCCTTTTAGTAAAAATACAAATCAAAATCAAGATGCTGATGCAGCACTTACCGAAGAGCGGCTCAAAATCATGGCAAACATTGCTATTGAGCAAGTACCGCTTCCTGAACAAGGAGAACTGGGTGAAGAAGATGCTTGGACAATCAGTCCAGGGCTTACGAAAGCTCGACTCAACAGTATCGGGAGTGTTGCAACAGTTGCAGCAAGTCTTGCACCAAGTGCAGCACCTGCTACAGTAAACACAACCGTTGACACCTCAGGACTTGAGCGACTCATCAGCACCCGTCTGGACATGGTCGAAGATGTGTTACGCATGGTCGAAACACGCCTCGATGAAGGGCCTTCTGGTTCTCATGGGGGCCACGCTCATGCTGACGGCGAGGGTGATGTTTCCGTTATGGATGGCGATACCATCGTCACTGCATCTGGCGAAACCATTAGCGTCTCTGGAACCGATCGAATGATGGGAACAGATGAAGCACCTCTTGTGGAATTATATGAAGCTCAAGCATTGGCAGCAAATCCATTTTTGCATGCGCCTTCATTTGGAGCACACTCGGAGACCAACCACGTTGGTGCACCGACCATTTCAGCGCTCTTACTGGCGAACATGTCCGGTATGGCTGCTGTCAGTTTCGCTCAGAAAGCAATGGCTTCAGGAATGCTCAATGATGATGAAGGCAGGAAAGTACTTGCTATTGTCCAACTCGCAGAACCCGGCCAATCAGAAGCCGCTCTTGACGATCACTTGACCCACAAGGAGTTGCTCACGT
This sequence comes from Candidatus Poseidoniaceae archaeon, assembly GCA_949372875.1. Taxonomy (GTDB): domain Archaea; phylum Thermoplasmatota; class Poseidoniia; order Poseidoniales; family Poseidoniaceae; genus MGIIa-L1. The sequence goes on along the minus strand of CASIAW010000001.1, from coordinate 532,073 downwards.
TTTCATCGCTTGTTAGTTCATGGCGAAACGTGAAATCACTTCGAGGTGAAGTCTGATATGGGCGCTTCGGTCGGTGTTGGAGGTCTCATTGTTGGGATCACAATGTTAGTAGTCTTTTCAATGGCTATTACAACATTAAGCAGTCAAACTGCCACATCGCTCGATGTTCTTGAATCAGCTCAAACACCTGAACCGCTTATCACAATTGATAGCGCCCAATACCTCAATTCCATTGATTCAGTCACAATTGTGTCTGGCGGCACTGGCTATGTTGATGGTCAATTAGTTTCGACTCAATGCCCAGGGTTCTCAGTTTCCTTCACCGTAACTGGGGGCGTAATTACGACGATTGAACCTCTGGTAAATCGTGGCATTTGCAATGCTGACCCGGCTACGATTGTAGTTGATAATCAACCTGCAGGACAGAATGCAGATTTCGATTCAGAAATAAAACGCTACCTCCATGCAGAGGTTACCAATTCGGGCTCAGAGACACTTTCTACCGATGAAACATGGTTTTTCTTTGACGGGTCCTCTCCTACAACAATGTCCTCAAATGGCTTTTCTCCAGCAATTACGAAGAATAACTGGTTTTCGGGTGAAACGATATCTCTGGTAAGTTCTGATGAAGGTCCTAATCCGTTATTTACACGATTGAGTGTAACCGTTGGTGAAACCAGTGTTTCTCGAACCATAGTTGTCCCCTGAGGTGTTTTGATGGCGGACGGTGGTGCATCTACAATCATAATGCTGGTTACTGCATTGTTGATTTCGAGTGCAGCAAGTGCTGTTCTGGTTTCCGAGTGGTCTTCGACTTCTCGAGTGATCCAACAACAACAAAAGGGGTTACAACTTTCTGAAGAAATAGGTATAGGTTTTGCAGGGGACCCAATGATGGTCTCGATTCAATTTGCTGCCAACCCTGGAGATTTTAATGAAATTACATTTTACATTCAAAACACCGGGCTGCATACAATGGATGAAAATTCACTGGCAGTCATTGTCGATGGAATCACCCTTGACGATTCATCAATCACAAATCTACAATTTTTCCCAAATACTGCAACAGATTGGGACCCGAGTGTATTACTCGAAGTCAAATTAGAAGACGAAGCCTTTGACAACTATGATGAGGATATGGCCGCTAACCCGAGCGGTACAAAGGAAATCTCACTTTTTGCAATTGCAAGGTCAAACAGTATTTCTGGCATCTCAATGAGTACAGAAATGGTCGAGGAGGTGCAGTTAAATGAATCTTAATCCGAATGAGGACAATCCATTGCTCATGGCACACAAGCCAAAAGAAGACGGTTTTCCTTATGACTTGGAAACAGACTCTCTTGCTGACTCAATGGGCCTACGGCTGCCAAACCGTTCCCTCTATGTGCTACAAGGAGCCGTTGGAGGTGGAAAGTCCCTTATCTCTCAGCGACTTGTGTATGGCATGGTTGAAAACGGAGTCAAAGTCTTGGTCATTACCACAGAACTGACAACCCGTGGATGGATTGAGCAAATGGAATCAATTGGATACGGCGTTACCGATGCTGTCCGAGATGGTAGACTTCTTGTCTTCAGCCGCTATGGAACGATGGCCGAATCAAAACCTGAGGTTAAGCTGGAGCAACTCTTGGATTCAGAAGCAATCGAACTTGCAGATGTAGTCGTTATTGATTCAGCAAGTTCCATTATGCCAACAGACCTTGATGATACCAGACGCTTCAATCTCATGCAGAGATTGCGTCAAATATGCTCGAAGGGACGTTCGCTCATGCTTTGTGTCGACTCAGAAGAGATGGATCATAAATTGATGCACACAATGCGAAGTTCAGCAGAAATTGTTCTTGACCTCACAACCAACATGATTGGGGGAGAAATCAAGCGTAATATCATCGTTACCCGCTTCTTACGAGCCGCTGGCCCTGTCCAGACCTCGATTGGATGGCGTGTTGAACCGAGTATGGGCTTCATTGTCGATATTACTGCGGTGAGCTGAAGGAGGTTTTGTAAATGGCTGATGAAGAACTTCGATTTGCTAGGGGCGACCTTAACGCTGTCATGAACGCTCACCCCCACGTCGGTGACTGGGTCCGAGATTTTGAAGCTAAATACGGTACTCGTCCGGTATACTACGGCCCGTTAGACCGTGATGCTAAGAAGCAACGACCACTCAATCTCATCTATTTAGCAAAGGAACCAATTTTCATCCACATTTACGAGCCTCCAGCGGATGAAGAAGGCGGTGGTCAAGTTCTCTGGTTTGGTTTAGAGCCACAACTCACCGAGGAAGAAGAAAACATTCGCCGCCAACTGGTTGAAGTTCTTCTCCAAGAAGCACCCAACGCTCCGACTTTCACGACTGATTCTGAATTTGAGTCTATCCTCAGTCGTATGATTGAACAATACACAGTGCTTGAATCAGAACTCACAACCTCAGTTCGACGTCAAGGTCGCATGTGGGAAATGTTGGGCCTTGATGATAAGCGCATGTTGGTTACTGCTGAACAGCGGGAACGTCTGCAATACATCATCATTCGAGACCTTATACGAAATGGTCCACTTGAACCCCTGCTTTCAGATGAAATGCTGGAAGATATTCACTCCATTGGTTTGAAACACGTTCACATGGATCACAAAGTGTTTGGAATGGTCTCATCGAACATCCGATTCCGTGACCGAGATGTTCTTGCTCGATTTTTGCGAGCAATGTCGGAACGTATTGGTCGACCAGTATCGGATAATAAACCGATTATTGACGGCGCTTTACTTGATGGCTCCCGTATCAACATTATTTTCTCTGACGATGTTTCGATGCTCGGTCCATCTTTCACTATTCGTAAGTTCGCTGAAGAAACCATTTCCATCACTCAACTGATTGCCTGGGGTACCATCTCATCGCAAGTGGCAGCCTACATTTGGATTTGTCTTGAATATGGAATGTCTGTTCTGGTCTCTGGAGAAACAGCATCTGGAAAGACGACAACACTGAATGCGATTCTACCATTCATTGACCACAATGTTAAGATTTATTCAGCGGAAGATACTCCCGAAGTGAAGGTTCGCCACAAGATCTGGCAACGCCTGGTTACTCGAACATCGAAGAGTGAAGATTCAAGCGTTGAAATGTTCGACCTGCTCAAAGCAGCATTGCGTAGCCGTCCTCGATACATTATCATCGGAGAAATTCGTGGTGTTGAAGGGGCAACTGCTTTCCAAGCCATGCAGACAGGTCACCCAGTTATCGCAACTTTCCACGCATCATCTATCGTAAAGATGATTCAGCGATTTACTGGTGACCCAATCAATGTTCCAATTCGTTTCTTCGATAACTTGAATTTCGCTATTTTCCAAGAAGTCGTAGAAGCACCCGGTGGAGGAATTGCTCGACGTGTAACAGGTATCGATGAAGTCATTGGATACAATAAACACAGCGATGGTGTTCTTACTCGTGGTATGTTCGAATGGGATCCAGTCAAGGACAAACACTATTTCCGTGGTATGTTCCAAAGCCATTTGCTTGAAAATAAGATTGCTGCAATGGCAGGATTCGCCAATAAGCGTGACATTTACGATGAAATGCTCAAGCGTGCAGATGCGCTTCAACGGATGGTGGACAGAGACTTAACCCACTATGACGATGTGTTTGATTTGCTTGGAATCTACTACAATAGTGGCTGGGAACATTTCGACAAAGCTGTTGATAGTTGGAAAGGCATAAACCATGATTGAGGGATGATGTATGCAGCGAATGTCTACCTGGCAAATCGCTCTACGTCGCTTGGAAATGCCCATTTCCCAATTTCTATTATTCTTCGTAGGGGGTGCAGCCGTTGCAGGATTGGTGTTTGCGTTCATCTTCATCTCCATAACTGGAGGGACTGGCGAACAAGGCCTCTTTACGGGAACATCCGGTTTTCTCTTCATTCTACTTTTACCACTTATTGCGGGAGGGGCGGCGTTTGTTTTCCCACTCCTTGAAGTTCGACGTTCTGCAACGATGATCGAAAAAGAGATGCACATGTTCATCACTCGAATGGGTATTCTGTCTCTTGGAGAAGTTGCTGCACAATCCATTTTTGATATCTTGAAGCAGATGAGTGATTATGGAGAACTTGCGGTTGAAGTGAAACGGATTGAGACTTTAGTCGATAAATGGCACACTTCTTTGCCTGAAGCATCCCGAATCGTTGCACAACAAAGCCCAAGTCCACTCTGGGCTGATTTTCTTGATAGAATGGCATTTTCCATTGAAGCGGGCCAACCTATTGATGAATTCATGCGTTCAGAACAAGAGACAGTTTCTGAACAATACGCTACGTTGTATGACACTCGACTTGAATCCGTAGACACAATGAAAGAAATCTATGTTTCCTTGGTATCTGCAGGATTATTCGGAATTGTCGTTGCGGGTATTCACCTCATTCTCTTTGAAGTCGGCTCAGCAAGTGATACTCCGATAATGGTTGCTAGTCGATTACGGTTTTTGCTTCTGGCAAGTCTTTTGTTTACCATCGTTCAAGTGGGTGCAGTGTTTGCTTTCCGCGCCTCAATACCAGAAGACCCAACCTTTGCTCGTGATGAACTTGACACGCCATTCCGAATCAACTTCGTTCGCTCTTTAGTTGCCTCGATTATCATGACCTCGATTCTTACGGTCATTACCATTTTCACAATTCTTTCCGCTTGGGAGGCAGTTACTTCGCAATGGGACCGCTATGGGTTGTTACTGATTGCAGCCCCCCTCTCTCCCATGCTTGTTCCAGCATTGATGGTTGGTCGTGAAGAGCGACAAATCCTCCGCAGAGATGAAACATATCCGGATTTTATTCGTGCCCTCGGAGGTACTGCTCAAGCACGTTCATCTGAACCATCAGCGACCATTAAAGCACTTCGTGGCATTGATTTCGGAATGCTCGATGATTCAATCGACCGACTTGAGCGCAGACTGGGTACTCGAATTGATTCAGATAGAGCTTGGGATTACTTCAACGCAGATACCAACTCAGCGGTTATCTCTCGCTACACGCGTATATACATCGAGGGTTCACAATCCTCGGGTCAACCTGCTCGTACTGCCGAAATGGTATCTCGAACAGTGGGAAGCCTTCTTTCCTTACGACGTCGTAGATCATTATCTGCAAACACAATGCGTGGTGTCGCTCTTGGTTTGCTCATTGCTTGTGTCACAAGTCTCAACGTTACCATTTCCATTGTCATGCGCCTTGGTGATTCGATTGCCGGTATTGCAACGACATTCACTGAAAACAGCAATGTAGACCTTGCACAATTTGGAGCCCAAATTGCACTTCCAATCATGGATGACGCATCGGGTGTTGAAGAAAATATTCGATTGTTCAAAGTCATTGTATCGATTCTCATCTTATTCCAAGTTTGGGCGGTTTCCATTATTTCTAATCGATTGCGAGGCGGTGGTGCCACGACTGCTCTAGGCCAATCCATTCAACTTCTCTGGGTTGCAGGAATTACCTCGTATGTCACCTCACTTGTGCTTGATTCGGCAGCATCAATGTTCAATGTTTGAATCTCCCCAACAATCATAACCCGTTTCTTGAATGTGTTTTCATGCAAGCACCCCCAATGCCCCCAGCCGCCCCGCAAGCCCAGCAAACAATACCAACACCACCCTCTCCATATCAGCCGGCTGCTGGTTTCCAACTCTCGGCAATGAGTTATTCTTTTCACCGCTGGTTGATGCTTGGCGTAATTCTTATTCTTGCCTCTGTCATTTTTGTTGAAGTTGTGGAAATGTTTGGCCCTCCATCGGCGGTTGACTATGACCTTGAAGCAGAGGGGCAAATGAAACAAATGCTCGAAGACACAGAATCCCATACTGATTTGAATCGGGTTATTGGTTCCATTGGAACAATCTTCCAAACAATTGGTTTAGGTATGATTGGATACGCATTGCTGCGTGAATCCCATGACGATACGAATGAACATACAGCACTACGTGTCACAGCAATCATTGTTGGGGCTCTGGTTCTTGTGAACATCGCATCTCGAAGTATCACCATACTCTGAGTTAACGCTTCTTTTCTTGCGCAATGCGTTTTTTCGTTGCAGTCCATGAACAGATAGGGCATTGAGTCAGGTCATGCCCTCGTGCAGGGCAATATTCCCTTCCAAAAAAGATAATTTGTAAATGCAACTTATTCCAAATGTTCTTTGGAAAGATGGCTTTGAGATCTCGCTCCGTTCTCTCCACATTGGTGTCATTCGAAAGCCCCCATCGAGCAGCGAGTCGATGAATGTGTGTGTCAATTGGGAATGCAGGGACGTCAAATGCTTGCGCCATTACGACACCTGCAGTTTTGTGACCCACACCGGGCAGATCTTCGAGTTCCTCAAAAGTTTGGGGGACAACGCCACCATGTCGCTCAACTAACAATTCCGAGAGTCTGTGAATATTCCTCGCTTTCGTTGGTGCAAGACCAACTTGTCTTATATCCTGGAGAATGACCTCTACAGGAAGTTTAACCATTGCTTCCGGTGTTGGCGCTTTTGAAAAGAGAGCAGGAGTGACTTGGTTGACTTTGAGGTCAGTTGTTTGAGCACTCATCAAAACGGCGACAAGTAACTGGAAGTCGTTATCATGGTCGAGAGGTACAGGGGTTTCGGGATAGAACTCTTCCAGCATTGCAGCGATTCGTACCGCTTTTTCGCTGCGTTTCATCTCAGTCACCCTTCACGAGTTGTGGAGGAACTTTGTAGGTGTAATCAACGCCTTCACCGAGTAGTTGAATTTCAAAGGTTTCTGGCTTGAAGTGTATATGTTCTACTTTCGCATCGATGCCATGTAACGGCATTGCGGCAGCGAAGTTTCCACTTCGGTAGAGGAAAAGACTTGTTTGAACAAGATCTAAGGGGGAAATGAATCGAAGAGCGTCTTCACTACGTTCGACATCACCTTCAACATCATCAAAAAAACCCTCGAACGATTCGCTAACTTCAGACCACTGTTCGATGTTGAAATGCTTCATTGTTTCACCTCACGATTCCATCTTCACAGCGTATGCTTCGCCTGTTTTCCAACCAAAAAGCAGCCCGATACTTACCGAAAGAAGAGGAATCCCGTTACAGATGAGAGACTCCATTGGCTCTGTAACTGGCTGTCCGGCCAGATACCAAACGAGCATGGCCAAAAGCAGACCGGGAATCAACATGACTCCGCCAATGATGAGGGTCCTTAGAAGTCGCATGGTGCGTCCAGAAGGCGGTGTGGCATGAAGGTGTGGTTCGAACCGTATCATGCAAGTCGTTGTGACATTGCAGAGCCTGAGAGCGAATTGAGGACATTCTCTGGTTCAATCCACCCTTTTCGTGCAGCCATAACACCGTAACTGATATCTGCTAATCCACGAATGGAATGTGCATCAGGGTTGATAATTACAGGCACGCCCAAACCTTTAGCGTGTTTGCACAAGCGCCAATCTAAATCTAAACGGTAAGGACTCGCATTCAATTCAACTGCTTTTAATCGACCTTCATCATTATGCTCAGCCATGTGTTCAAGCACTGCAAATAAATCCACTTCATATCCATCCCTTCCTTGTAATATTCTTCCAGTAGGGTGACCGAGAATCGTTGTTGAAGGATGATCGATACATTGCATCAATTCTTCGGTATTTTGAATTTCATCACGTGCTTTCCATTTCGAGAGTGCGTGAACTGAAGCAACGGTGTAATCCAATTGTGAAAGAACATCGTCAGGATGATCGAGTTTTCCACCTGCAAGAATATCCGATTCAACACCGTGGAACAATCGAAAGTCAACACCTTCCTTTTCCCATGCAGCATTGTATTGTCGTATGGTCTCGCCTTGTTGTAACAAATCTTCTGCACTTGCACCATTCGCAATCTTGAGTGTAGGGGAATGGTCTGCAATTCCTAACCAGTTCCAACCCATCTTTCGTGCAGTATCTGCCATTTCCTCGAGACTTGCTTCACCATCGGAAAGAGTGGTATGGTTGTGAAGTGCGCCCCGGATATCCTTCCCGGTGAGTAAAGAGGGCAGTGTTGAGGATTCAGCAGCCAGTATTTCTCCGGTATCTTCTCGTAATTCTGGCGTGACCCATTCAAGTTCCAAGTGCCTGTAAATCTCTTGTTCATCAACTGCTGGGAGGGAAAATTGTGCTGCAGCCATCCCTTTCAAATCACCAGCCTTTGCATCTGGAATTAATCCAAATTCATTCAGTTTCAATCCGCGTTCAATTGCACGTTGTCGCATAGCGATGTTGTGCTCTTTACTGCCGGTGAAGTAAGCCAGAGTGAAGGGGAATACTTCTGGAGGAACGAGCCTCACCTGAGCATCAATGGTCCCACCGCTTTCCAATTGCTCGTAATCATCTCCTCCAATTGCATCAAGAACATTAGGGTCAATGTGGCCAACTGTAAATCCGCCTTCGAAGACACTTGTATCAAGAATAAGACTGATTTTAGAATCTCCTGCTCCTTTTACATCGGCGATTCCGGGTAATCCAAGAATCGCCTCGGCTACTTTTTCATGTTCATCATCATGAACAGCCACAACTAAATCTAAATCGCCAATTGTTTCTTTTCGTCTTCGAGCACTACCTGCCAGTTGTGCCTTAATGACGCCATCAAGTCCTGAAATTTTAGCCTGAAAGGCTTCACCATACATCAAACCAATATCCAATCGACGGCGAGCTCTAAACCGGGCAAGTAATTCGATTCCATCCAACATCCGCTGTTGAGATTTCTTTCCAAAACCCTTCATTGGAGCAATCAATCCATCGAGGGCGGCTTGTTTGAGGGTGGCAACCGAATCAACGCCTAACTCTTCATTCATCAGTTTAATCCGCTTGGGGCCAAGTCCAGGAATGCCAAGCATTTCGATCAAACCTTTCGGTGTTTGCTCGTGAAGGTTAACCCAATCACTCGGCCAGCGCCCTTCGCCAATTGATTGCGTGAGGGCAGAACCCAACCCTTTGCCGATGCCCTTCATCTCAAAGAGACGACCGGTTGCTACTAATTCACCCAAATCTTCTGTAAGGCCCCCAAGCATTCGACTGACGTTTTGGTATGATCGAACCCGAAACACGTTTGCACCGTTGAGTTCGAGTAGAACTGCGACTTGGTGAAGAACAGTCGCTATTTGGTTTCGAGAAAAATAAGGCGGACCCTTCGGTCGAGCCTTGGGAAGTACAAATCCGCCACCTGCCATGATGCTTGATACGGGCGACCCTTCTCAAACATTGCTCTCTCCCTTTACGATGAAACTCCATGTTCAAAAACCACAAGCCACAGGGTCTGTCATGGTCAGCGTCGAGTTCATCGAATCTCTTGCAGAGTTACTCTGTGGGGTTTCGGCGATTCTGTTCACATTCATCGCCACTTTTTCCCGCTCTGAAAAAGCGGAAAACATTGTTCAGAACGTCATTGCTTTGCTTCTTATTGGCGCTGCGGGGGTTCTATGGTGGCTTTCCTTGTCCGGTGGAGAGTTGTGGGGTTCCAATTATCTGCCAAAGCCCCTTTCCTTGGTATGTATTGTCATCGCTATATCGGCTCGAATGAACATTAAAGGAGAAAATGTTTCGTTTGGAGCGAATCCTCACACCATTGGGAAATCGAGTGAAGAAGAGTAGTTATACAATTTCGCCACGAGGCTGTGAAGAGTCGGTCTCGACTTGGTCTGAATTCGCAGCTTCCTTTGCCATCTTTTGGTCGATGAAGGTTCGCATATACTCAGGTAATTCTCCATTGACAAAGATGACATCATTGATGTATTCGAGTTTCTTGAGAGAATAATAGATTTGCATTGCCGTCATTGGAGTCGATGAACAGCCGTTGCATCCACCATCCAGTGAGAGCATGATGTTTCCCCCGGTGGTGTCGAGGACTGTGACAACACCATCGTGCTCATCAAGGATTTCTTGAACTGGGCCAATCTCGGCCAAGATCTCCTCTGCACTGATGCTCATCATTACACCGCTGTAGGCTCTCCTCTTTCAACAATTGCTTGCTTTGGTAGGTTTTGATGGTGCCTCGGCACATAGGAAGAACCCTCTAAAAGCCGTAGAGAGAGTGTTTTGTTTGGGGAACCACTTATGAAGGGTTCTTTGGTCGCCGCAATTACAGGTGTTCTATAATGATGGATAATATACCAATGATTGCCGCAGGTGCAGGTCTTTTCGGACTTGTTGTTGCGTTTATGCTGTACCAACAAGTTAACAAAGTGAAAATAGACAACGAAAAAGTTGCCAAAATCACAGAAGAAATTCAAGAAGGCGCTATGGCGTTCCTCTTCGCAGAATACCGAGTCCTCTCCATTTTCGTGGTTATTGTCGGTGCCGTTCTCGCCTTTTTGAATGATGTTGATACATCCATCGCATTCTTTGCTGGTGCAATTGCATCCGTTATCGCAGGATTCTCAGGAATGCGTGCGGCTACTTCTGCAAACGGCAGAACCACTATGGCAGCTAAGTCCGATGGTCGAGCAGGTGCTTTGGCAGTTTCATACAACGGCGGGGCCGTTATGGGTCTCTCTGTCGGAGGCCTTGGACTTCTCGGAATCTCACTTGTCGCATTCTGGCTTGGTGCCGGAGATGATGGCTCGAACCTTTCTGCTGCGGCAGGATTTGGAATGGGCGCTTCCTCCATTGCTCTCTTTGCTCGTGTTGGTGGCGGTATTTACACCAAGGCTGCTGACGTTGGTGCAGATCTTGTCGGTAAGGTCGAAGCAGGAATTCCTGAAGATGACCCACGTAACCCCGGAGTTATCGCAGACAATGTCGGTGACAATGTCGGTGACGTTGCTGGAATGGGTGCAGATATCTTCGAATCCTTCGTTGGTTCAATTATCGCAGCAATGATTATTGCAAGTTCGGATGGCTTCGGCGGCGTAGGATTCACTGGTGCATCCGACTATATCTTGATGCCAATTATGCTTGGCCTCATTGGCTACCTCGCTTCTATTATTGGTGTATTCTCCATGTATCTCCTCAAGAACGGTAAGGATGCAGCAGCAGCTCTTCGTAACACGACCTTCATCGCAGCACTTTTGTTTTGGGCTGGCGGCTATCTGTCTATCAACCAAGGACTGATTGATGTCGAATTCGGTGTCATGCATTCAGTCGTTTTGGGTAGTGTTGTTGGTATCCTCGTCGGTATAGTCACAGAATACTACACTGGGATTGAGAAAGTCTTTGGAATCAAACCAAAGGCAATCCCCCATATCGGAGAGATGTCGAAAACAGGTCCAGCAACCAATGCTATCGCTGGTCTTTCTGTTGGTATGATGTCGACCTTCGTTCCAATCTTGCTCATTGCAGCAGGTATCATTGGAGCAAATCACTTTGGTGGTTCTGAATATGGACTCTACTGTATTGCTATGGCTGCAATGGGTATGCTGGCTACAGTCGGTGTTACAATGACCGTCGATGCTTACGGCCCAGTTGTTGACAATGCCGGTGGAATCGCAGAGATGAGTGGCCTAGGTGCTGATGTCAGAGCAATAACTGATGAACTCGACACGATTGGTAACACAACTGCTGCAGTTGGCAAAGGATTCGCTATTGGGTCTGCTGCTTTGACGGCACTCGCTTTGTTTGCTGCCTACATGGCCGAAATCGGCGGAGACATGAATTTATCACTCGATAACCCACTGGTTGTCGTTGGTCTTCTCATTGGTGGCGGTCTACCCTTCGTAGTTGCGGCAATGACCATGACCTCCGTTGGAAAGGCTGCAGGTGACATGGTTGTTGAAATCCGTCGTCAATTCGCTATCATGCGAAAGGCACTCGAAGCAGATACTCCAGAAGGTGTTGACGTTTCTGATGTCTCCACATGGCCAACTCAAATTGAATCTGAAGGGACCATGTATCCCGACAGTGCATCCTGTGTTGATATTTCTACCAAGGCAGCCCTGCGAGAAATGGTCGGACCAGGTGTTGTTGCTATCGTCGCCCCAGTTGCAGTAGGTCTTGCACTTGGTTCGGAAGCACTCGGCGGTCTTCTTGCAGGTTCTTTGGTTACAGGTGTTCTCATGGCTCTGTTCATGGCAAACGCTGGTGGCGCTTGGGACAATGCAAAGAAAGCAATCGAACAAGGACACATTGAAGGTGCAAAGAAAGGCGATGAGGCGCACGAAGCAGCTGTTATCGGCGACACCATCGGGGATCCATTCAAAGACACCTCCGGTCCATCACTCAACATCCTCATCAAATTGATGTCCATTGTTGCAGTGGTACTTGCTGGAACCGGTGAACTCACAAAAACAGGTCTTCTTTGAAGACTTCTTGAAGCGTTAGGCTCTTGAAGAAAGCCCAACTCGGAGTAGCATGGGTCGAAGATTTGAAGCGAGCGTAATGCTGTTGCTTTTGTTGTGCACCAGCGCTTTGGCCGGATGCACCTCTGGTTCGACAATGTCTTCTAACGAGGACACAACCACTGAGGAACAGAAACTGCTTCCCCAGTGGGAAGTCGGCGACCAATGGCTCTACACGTTCATTACCCCTCAGTTTGGTGAAGACAGCGCTCGATTGGTCGTTGCTGAAATCGATGATGAAGAAGGCGTGTATCGTCTTGGAATCTCTTCGGAGCGTGAAGCACAACGTCACGCTGTCATCAATCACAACCCGTTCCTTGGCCGTGTCACTCTTGACGGTTTATCAGTGTATGAAAACGGTGAGCCGCAACAGGTATTCTCCTTCCCATGGACTGTTGGAGACTCCTGGACGTTCACCCTTTTGGGACAGGATTGGACAGCCACGACCGATTCGATTACAAACGGCAATGCACGAGTCTCTGCAACTTCTGATGAGGGCCATGAAATCTCTTACACCTTTAATGGTAACAACGAATTCATGGATTCTTTTGTTTGGCGAGACGGTGACGGTGTGCGCCAACTGCGAATGGATTTGAACGCTGCTCGAAGTGGTTATTCCGGTGATGTTTTCTTTTATCGGGCCGGCGATTTACTCGACAGTCTCTATGAAGAAAATGACCAAGAAGTGTATGACACGTTCTTGGATGAAGGCCATTCTACGGAGGGCGGTTGGAATACACTTGTGTGGTATCTTGATGTGGAAATCAGCCAAGGTGGCTCAGGTTCGCTTTCGATGAAAGACCACGCAGGAGCATCTCCACTTACCAGAGCATGGGGCTCAGGTGCAACTGAGAAAGGTGCTATTGGCACTATTCCGTCAAACACCGGAGAATATTCGCTCACCGTAACCGTACGAGGCCCAGGATCTTTTGTTCACCTGCGTGTTGCCGGTGCACTTGTCTTCCAATGGACACTGTGAGGTGTTCTTTTGCCTACGCTCATCATGATGCATGGAATGACTGGCGATGCCAGTATGATGCGTCCCTTTGCAGAAAAAATACTCCCTGAAGGATGGACTTTGATTGTCCCGGAAGCCCGTTACAGCCATCCACTAAGAGGACGAACATGGTGGCGCTATGAGGATGAAGATGCTGATGCAACACGTCGGATGACACTTTCACGCAGAGAATTGATTGATGTTGATTCTTCCCTTTCACAACTTGAACAACTGATTGCTGAACAAGCACCACTCGGTCCTCTCGTGGTTGGAGGTTTTTCTCAAGGTGGAGCAATGGCTCAAGAAATGTTACAGTTGCCTCTGGCAGACAGAATAGTGGGTGTTGTCGCTATGGGGACCAGGTTAGTTCGAGAAATGGAACTCCGAATTCGCCTTGCGCAGTTGGAGCCAAAGCATCTGTTCTGGATGCATGGCGAACGAGATTTGCGCGTCTCTCTGCAGGATGGTTGGGCTGTTGCTCACGTGTTTGAATCAGCAGGCTGGGCAATGGAATTAATTGAACACCCGAAGGGCCATATGATTCCAATGGAGCATCATGAAGCCTTGAAAGAATGGTTAACTGCGTTGTCGCAGATACGGTTGTAACTGGTCATAACCGCCGATGAAAACTGTCTGTTCACCCTTGATATCGAATATTACAGGTACTGTGCGATGCCCTGTTGCCTCAACAATTGATTGCCTTAAATTTGGAATCTCATCAAAGTTGTATTCGGTAAATGAGAGTCCTTTTCGGTCAAGTAAACGCGTTGCTGCGGTACAATAACCGCAAAAGTTGCCCGTGTAAATGAGAAACTCTGTCGAATTTGATTTTGCGTGTTCAAAGAGTATTTCCTCGCCCATATCGAATAATTCTTGCCACTCTACTTGAGGCTATGCACCGAGCGTCATCACTGAGTATGTGATTGAATCATCATTCCCAAGAAGGGTTGAGAGAATCTCTGATTTTGTGTCCTGTTCTTGACTCGATTTAATGCGGAATACCTTTGTCGAAACTCCCAAATTAGCAGCTCTACGGCTCAATACTTCGGCAGTTAACGTTCCAAATCCGTGGACGTCATTAACTGCAACTCCTGAACTTGCACCTTTTCTCATCTTCCCTTTTGTAGAGGATTGATCAGCAATGACGATCATTCTTTGCACCGGTGAATGTTCGATTTCATCCAACGCCTTTCGGACCAGTTCAATGGTCCCTGTTAGGCGTTCTACAGGATTTGAGGATTTGTTGTCATATGTCTCTACGACGATTGCTTCCGCCTCAGTTGCAGTCTGAACTTGAATGCCACCTGCTTCAACGAGGGAGTCCAACAAGCCCCCGCCGCGACCAAAGTACAAGAATCGGGGCATGTTTTTTCCAAACGATTCTAGGCCATGTTCTTTGCGCTTCGAAGAGTCGAAAGTATTAACTTTAAGCGGGTCGAAAGTGATGATTATGGCAGTTGAGCATAGCGTTTTTCAACGGAAGGATAAAAAGACCACTCCCCCCCCTCATTCCATGGTAGCGGAGCGTACGCACAAGTTGGCCTCTTTTGTAGCCCTGTTGATGTTTTTAATGTCATCAATTTCCTCGGCTCAAGTGATGTTTGTCGACTTCGAACTCGATGACCAAAATTATGCTTTTGCGAACGGTCGGTCTGACACAGATGGCGACTCAGTGCTTGATTCAGCCGACGATTGTATCGATGGTGAAACGAACTGGACATCGACTCCCTCCACGGATTATGATTCTGATGGATGTAAGGACGATACCTCGGAAGACCCTGATGACGATAACGATGACATTAACGACGGCGTTGACACCTGTCCGTTAGGCAATCTTGGTTGGACTTCAACTTCTCTTACAGATAACGATGGCGATGGATGTCAAGATTCTCTCGAAGACACTGACGATGATAACGATGGAATTCCGGACGGTAGTGATTCATGTCCCGCCGGTGACACTGGCTGGACCTCAAATTCGGCATCCGATCACGATACCGACGGTTGTCGGGATGATGGGGCAGAAGATTCTGACGATGACGGTGATGGAATTACAGATGGCGCAGATTCATGCCCTCGAGGCGATCTAAGTTGGACCTCAACATCTCTCACTGATTACGATACAGATGGCTGTCAAGATTCTTCAACCGAAGACGATGACGACGATGGCGATGGTGTTGAAGATGTCAGCGACAGTTGTCTTTCCGGCGCATTAGGTTGGACCTCCACTACTGGAACAGACCACGACTCGGATGGTTGCCAAGACTCTACTGAAGACTCTGATGACGATAATGATGGAATCAGCGATACTCTCGATATTTGCCCAACAGGCGCCCTGAGTTGGATTTCATCATCTGCTAACGATCATGATTCCGATGGATGTCTTGATTCAACCGAAGATACAGATGACGACAATGACGGCGTCTTTGATAGCTTTGACTCATGTCAAGAGGGTGATATTGGATGGACTCCGAGCCTTTTGAATGACTACGATTCCGACGGATGCAAGGATGCTACTGAAGATGATGATGACGACAATGATGATGTGGAAGATGGTTCCGATTCTTGCCCTACAGGCGACAAAGGTTGGATTTCTAGTCCGAGCACTGATTATGATTCTGATGGCTGTTACGACATCTCTGTTGAAGATGATGATGATGACAATGACGGTATTCAAGACGCATCTGATGATTGCCCCAAGGGCGAACTCAATTGGACCTCCTCCGCAGTTACTGACCACGACTCTGATGGTTGTCTCGACTCTCACTCGGAGGACGATGATGACGATAACGATGAAGTTCTCGATGGTGATGATGATTGTCCAACCGGCGATACTGGCTGGATTTCCGATTCATCTACGACAGATCACGACTCCGACGGTTGTCAAGACTCTTCAACTGAAGACCTGGATGACGATAACGACGGAGTTGCTGACATAAGCGACTCTTGTCCAACTGGAGATTTAGGCTGGACATCAACTCCTGCAAATGATTACGATGGCGATGGTTGCCAAGATTTGACTGAAGATAACGACAAAGATAACGATACAGTTCCTGATGATGATGACGACTGTCCTGCTGGAGACACCGGCTGGATTTCCACATCTCTTACCGACAACGATGGTGATGGTTGCCAAGATTCCTCAACGGAAGACCTTGATGATGATAACGATGGAATTGCCGATTCAAGTGATTCTTGCAGTGCTGGTGATATTGGTTGGACTTCTGACAACGTTGGACCACCTATTACCGATTATGATAATGACGGTTGTCAAGACTCTTCAACTGAAGACCTGGATGACGATAACGACGGAGTTGCTGACATAAGCGACTCTTGTCCAACTGGAGATTTAGGCTGGACATCAACTCCTGCAAATGATTACGATGGCGATGGTTGCCAAGATTTGACTGAAGATGACGACAAAGATAACGATACAGTTCTTGATGATGATGACGACTGTCCTGCTGGAGACACCGGCTGGATTTCCACATCTCTTACCGACAACGATGGTGATGGTTGCCAAGATTCCTCAACGGAAGACCTTGATGATGATAACGATGGAATTGCCGATTCAAGTGATTCTTGCAGTGCTGGTGATATTGGTTGGACTTCTGACAACGTTGGACCACCTATTACCGATTACGATAATGACGGTTGTCAAGACTCTTCAACTGAAGACCTGGATGACGATAACGACGGAGTTGCTGACATAAGCGATTCATGCCCCCTCGGAGCTCTTGGCTGGACATCAATCTCTTCCAATGATTACGATGGGGACGGTTGTCTTGATGCATCTGAGGACTCAGATACAGATGATGACACCATTCCTGATGTTGATGACGCTTGCGCCCAAGGCGACCTTGGATGGATTTCTTCCGGAACGACCGACCACGATTCGGATGGTTGTCAAGATTCTTCAACAGAAGACCTTGATGATGATAACGATGGGGTCCTTGATGCGTTCCCGGATAATTGCCCGAAAGGAGTTCTGAACTGGACTTCCAATGCAGGTAACGACTTTGATGGTGATGGATGCCGTGACATCGATGAAGATTTTGATAATGATAACGATAACGTTCAAAATCTCGTGGACGATTGCCCGAATGGTCTTACCGGATGGACTTCTACCTCGCTCACTGACCACGACACTGATGGTTGCCAAGATGCCTCTTCAGAAGACCTTGATGACGACAACGATGGTGTAGCAGATACCGCACCTGATGACTGCCCGATAGGAGATCTAAGCTGGACATCCACCTCGGTTACAGATCACGATACCGATGGTTGCCAAGATTCAACTTCTGAAGATCTTGATGATGACAATGATGGAATTCTGGATCTCACTCCGGACGACTGTCAGACCGGAGATCTTGGGTGGACTTCTACGAGTGTCACAGATTATGATACCGATGGCTGTCAAGATTCCTCTTCTGAAGACCTCGACGATGATAATGATGACGTTGAAGATTTGGCGCCCGACCTCTGTCAGACAGGCTTGCTTGGTTGGATTTCGGATTCGATGAACGACCATGATTCTGATGGTTGTAAAGATTCAAACACAGAAGACGCTGATGACGATAACGACGGTATATTAGACGGAAGTGATACATGTCCTACTGGCGAAACCGGATGGATTTCTGACCTTACCAACGACCAAGACCAAGACGGATGCAAGGACGATACCGAAGATGACGATTCTGACAACGATACAGTTCCTGATGTTGATGATGACTGTAATGCTGGAGCAATAGGATGGACTTCTACACCCGCCACAGATAACGACGGTGACGGTTGCCAAGACTCCGGAGAAGATGACGATGACGACAATGATTCCATTCTCGATGTTGATGATGACTGCAGTGCTGGTGAAATAGACTGGGTCCCATCTACGCTTACTGATTATGACTCCGATGGCTGTAAAGACAGTACTTTAGAAGATCCCGATGATGATAACGATACTGTTCCTGATATTGATGACAGTTGTGGGCCTCCTACGGGCGAACTCGACTGGATTTCCACACCTTCTACAGATGGTGATGGTGATGGTTGTAAGGACGATGCAGAAGACTTTGACGACGACGGAGATGGTGTTAATGACGTTGATGACCTTTGTCCGAACGGTGTTACTGGCTGGAATTCAGGTTCCTCAACCGACCATGACAGTGATGGTTGTGAAGATTTAACCGAAGACCTTGATGATGACAATGATGGACTTGCTGATCTTGTTGATGACTGTGACCGAGGTGACTTGGGTTGGATTTCTTCTGGGGCAACTGACTACGATACGGACGGTTGTCAGGATTCAACAATTGAAGATTTAGATGATGACAATGATGGAGTCGCTGATACTTTAGACACGTGTGACAAAGGAATTCTCGGTTGGAACTCAACCTCGATAACTGACCACGATGGCGATGGTTGCCAAGATGCATCTGCTGAAGACCTCGATGATGACAATGACGGTGTTGCCGATCTTGCTCCCGACGATTGCCATTTCGGAAATGTAGGCTGGACATCTGATGCATCGACTGATTACGATAGTGACGGATGCGAAGATGACTCTCCAGAAGACCTTGATGACGACAATGATGGTGTTCTCGACAGTCATCCAGACCTTTGTCCGAAAGGAGAAATGGGATGGACCCCCTCACCAATTACCGATTATGACGGTGATGGATGTCGCGACAGTACCGAGGATGACGACAATGACAACGACGGCGTTGCTGATATTGTTGACGATTGTTTGAACGGTAATCTCAATTGGACGTCGGATGAGACCACCGACAACGACGGCGACGGTTGCCAAGACTCAGACCAAACCGAAGACAATGATGACGATAACGATGGAATTCTCGATTCACTTGATAGTTGCCCTGATGGCGATGTTGGTTGGAGCCCTGGCTCAAATACCGATTATGACAGTGACGGTTGCCAGGACTCAGGCGAAGATGAAGATGATGATAACGACACGATTCTTGATGGCGACGATAATTGTGGCCCGCCAACTGGTGAACTTGGTTGGATTTCATCAATTACGATTGATTACGATTCTGACGGTTGTCGTGACGCTACTGAAGACAATGATGACGATGATGATGGAGTAGTTGATTCCTCAGATGATTGTGTCAAGGGTAACTTAGATTGGATCTCCTCCCCCTCTACCGACTGGGATGGCGATGGTTGTGAAGATGATACTCCCGAAGACCTTGATGCTGACAATGATACCTATCCTGACGTGTCTGATGATTGTCCGAAAGGCGATATTGGCTGGACGCCTACTGGACTGAATGATTATGATTCGGACGGATGTAAAGATTCAACAGAAGACGATGACGATGATAACGACACAGTGGATGATGTTGATGACACATGTCCCAAAGGCAATCTTTCTTGGATTTCCACACCAATCACTGATAATGACGGTGATGGTTGCCGCGATTCAACAGAAGATATCGACGACGATGATGACGGTAAAACAGACAATCTCGATAACTGTCCACTGACTCCAAATCCACTTCAAGAAAACCACGACAGTGATACAGAAGGTGACGCTTGTGATGACGATGATGATAATGATGGTGTCGATGATGATGTTCCTGATGTATGCCAGCTCGGTACCCTCGGTTGGATTTCATCTCCGGCAACTGATTATGATTCAGATGGTTGTCTTGATTCTGGTGAAGATGGTGATGATGATAACGACGGCGTTGCTGACGGTAATGATGATTGCGTGACAGGAAACCTCGATTGGATTTCAGACTCTACTACGGATTGGGATAGCGATGGTTGCGAAGATGCTTCTCCCGAAGATCTCGATGACGACAATGACGGCATGATTGATTTGGTTGATGACTGCCCTCGTAACAGCGACTTAGGCTGGATTTCTTCCAGCACGACAGATTATGATTCAGATGGCTGTCGCGACGCAGGTGAGGACAATGATGACGATAACGATACAGTGACTGACTCGAATGACAATTGTCCTCAAAGCACAGTGGGCTGGATATCGACACCAGTTACAGATAACGATGGTGATGGATGTTCGAACGCAAACGACACTGATGATGACAATGATGGAATCAACGACACTCTTGACAACTGTATCTTCGTTGCGAATCCTGATCAAGCAGATTACGACAGTGATGAAGCAATTCTTGGATTCGGTTTCTCCGGAGATGCTTGTGATGATGATGATGATAACGATGGCGTTCTCGATGTATTGGATGATTGCCATTTCGGAAACCTCGGTTGGGTTTCGAACAGTCTCACTGACCACGATCAAGACGGATGCCAAGATGGCTCTTCAGAAGATACCGATGATGACAATGATGGTGTTGAGGATTCAATCGATGACTGTCCAACTGGTAGCGTTGGATGGGTGGCAGGACCTGACACCGATTATGACTCCGATGGATGTGAAGACGCAAATGAAGACCTCGACGATGATAACGATACTGTCCCGGACGTCAACGATAACTGTCCGAAAGGAGAAATTGGTTGGACTCCAACACCCGCAATTGATTATGATTCGGATGGTTGCAGAGATTTAACCGAAGACTTCGATGACGACAATGATGGCATTCTCGATGTTGATGATGTCGTATGTCAAAAAGGAGATTTGGGCTGGATTTCAAATCCTGTTACAGACCATGACTCTGATGGGTGTCGAGATGCGGGTGAAGACCTGGATGACGACAACGATACTCGAGCGGATACCAGCGATGATTGCCGAATTGGGGAACTTGGCTGGATTTCTGATAGTGTAGGTCCACCAATTACCGATTATGATGCAGATGGTTGTAGAGATGAAACCGAAGACAATGATGACGACAATGACTTCATTCTCGATGATGATGATTCCTGTCGTCTTGGCGACTTGGGTTGGGTTTCTCGTCCAAGCACCGACCATGATTCCGATGGATGTAATGACGTCACAGAGGATGATGACGACGATAATGATGGAATGACCGATAACGAGGACCAGTGTCCGAAAGGCGACACTTATTGGGATGCCAGTTACGACCCCGGTTCACCACCTGATCACGATGCCGATGGCTGTCGTGACGCAACAGAGGATACCGATGACGACAATGATTGGGTCCCAGACTCAATTGACTTGTGCCCGAGAGGGATTCACTCTTGGCCGCAAGATTTGACACCTCTGGGCTACTCAGACTATGACAGCGATGGCTGTCTCGATCAATTCCATACCCCAAGTGGTTATGAAGAAGATTTAGATGATGATAACGACGGAGTTTTAGACGTCGGTGATTCTTGTCCAATGGGTGATTTGAACTGGATCTCAACCCCAGTCAATGATAACGACCGTGACGGTTGTAAGGATGACTCTGAAGACACTGATGATGATAATGATGGTACAGAAGACATCGATGATTTGTGCCCGCAAGGCGATTCAGGATGGATTCCAAGTAACGAGACAGACTATGACTCCGATGGCTGTCAAGATTTGCTTGAAGATAATGATGATGACAACGATGGTGTCTATGACATCAATGATTTGTGTCCGAAGGGCGAACTTGGATGGATATCGTTAGAAGGTACTGACTACGACTCTGACGGTTGTCATGATGAACTGGAAGACCTTGACGATGATAACGACCAAATTTTAGATCTCGTGGACAATTGTTCGAAAGGACAACGGTTCTGGATTTCCACACTCATGACAGATTATGACCGAGACGGTTGTTACGATGGAACAGAAGACCTTGATGATGACAATGATTCAGTACTTGACACCATGGACGAATGTCCAAAGGGTAATTTGAACTGGACCTCTGGCAATTCGACAGACTATGACCTTGATGGATGCCTTGATTCAACAGAAGATCTTGATGATGACAGCGATAATGTTCTGGATGTTGATGATAACTGTCCGAAGGGTGAACTTGGTTGGTTGTCGACTACTTCGACTGACCATGATTCTGACGGTTGTCGAGATTCGACCGAAGATATGGACGATGATAACGACGGTCTCGCAGATTTAATCGACAAATGTCCTTTAGGTCGAGCCAACTGGGATTCTTCAGCATTTGACCACGATTCTGATGGATGCCGTGATTCACTTGAAGACGATGACAATGACAATGATGGTATCCTTAACAGCGCAGACAACTGTGTTGCTGGCAATCTCAACTGGGTTTCAAGTCCGTCTACAGACCTTGACGGCGATGGGTGTTTAGATAGCTTAGAGGACTCCGATGACGATGATGACGGAATACTGGACGTATCTGATGCGTGCGCTCGTGGTGAAACCTCTTGGACTTCCACTTCTGCTGAAGATTACGATTCTGATGGATGTCGTGATTCTTCAGAAGACCTTGATGATGATGATGACAAAGTTTTGGACGAAAGTGATTCTTGCAACGGAATGAAACTCCAATGGACTTCATCTCCAGCAACCGACTTTGATGGTGATGGATGTTATGATGAATCCTCCGAAGACCAAGACGATGACAATGATGGCGTGTTTGATACCATGGATAACTGTCCGAAAGGAATGACTTCGTGGATATCTGAAATTACCAATGATTACGATCTTGATGGTTGCCTTGATTCGGGAGAAGACCTTGATGATGATGGCGATTCAGTTCCTGACGAGTTTGACACATGCCCGCTTGGTGAAATGAACTGGGAGTCTTCAACACTCACCGACTCTGACCTTGATGGCTGCCGAGATGGAACCGAAGATTTCGATTACTTTATCGCTGACAGTTCCGGCCAGGACCCCTGTGAAAACAGCCTGGCTCCAGATTGCACTGGACCAACTTCGAACAGAGATGTCATCACGGAAGAATCCTCTGATGAGCAAGTTAAGCAACTGGTAGTCACGACTCTTGCCATTGCAATTGTTCCAACAGTAATTGGTATTCTTTTGCTTGCATATCGCATGAAGTGGTAATCGTAACGATACTGACACCTTCAAAGAGGTTGATGTTTTGCTTGCTCTATGGCGAAGTTGTTGATTTTGGCAGCATCCAACGGGAAGAACCTTGAATTATCCTCGGAGATACAAACTGCGGCTGAAAAACAGGGCCATGAGGCTAGGACTCTGGACTTGTGTGACTTGGGTTTGCCACTCTATACACCTCAAGCCGAAAAGGAAAATGAAGACCTTGAGCCAATCCGATCTTCTATGGAGCACATTCTCTGGTGTGATGGAATGATTGTTTGTGCACCTGAGTACAACGGTTTGACGCCTCCTGTTTTGAGTAATTTCATAGCTTGGGTTTCCGTACAATCGGCAAATTTCCGTCTTCTCTTTAACAAACGCAAAGTTGGTCTCGCCTCTGTAAGCGGCGGAGGAGGTCATCAAGTTATTTTGGGCATGCGAATGCAATTTGCTTATCTTGGCTCCAATGTTCTCGGTCGTTCAATAGTCGTGAATAAGACGAAACCTCTGAATCAAGTTTCCGTTAACGAAATGATTTCTGGGGTTTTGGAATGAGTTTGCCTCGAACACTCAAAATGACTGCTCCAACACACACGGTTTTGGAGGGAGGAGGTTTTCCAGTACGCAGACCCACGGCAATGGGTCAATTGATGAGTCCCTTTTTGCTCTTAGATGAAATGGGACCTGTTCATTGGGATCCTGGACAAGCAATTGGTGCTCCAGCACACCCACATCGGGGCTTTGAGACCGTGACCTACATGATTCAAGGAGCAATGCAGCATGAAGACAGTGCAGGAAATAAAGGCGACTTAAATCCAGGAGATGTTCAATGGATGACTGCAGGACGAGGTATCATTCACTCAGAACTTCCTCAAGATGAATTCCTTAAACAAGGAGGTGTGACTCATGGTTTCCAAATTTGGGTTAATTTACCTTCGAAGGATAAAATGATGCAACCCCGCTATCAAGACATTCCTGCAAAAGACATTCCCAAAGTCACTTCAGAAGATGGTAAAGTTTGGGCGAACGTTATTGCAGGTTCTACTCTCGGTATTCAAGCGGTCATTGATACAGTAATTCCAATTACTTACATTCATATGAAAATACAACCAGAAGGTGTTCATCATCAATTGATGAAGAAAGGGCTGAATGGAATGATTTATGTCTTTGGTGGCACGGTTCATATTGCTGGTAAACCAATACATGACGGTCAATTAGGTATTCTTACAGATGGCGATGAAGTTACCTTTGAAACTCGTGGCGAAGAAGCAGAGTTTTTGATTCTTGCAGGTCCTGAACTGAATGAGCCCATTGCTAGATATGGACCGTTTGTGATGAACACACGGGAAGAGATTCAACAAGCCCTTCGAGATTATCAAAATGGTACACTTGCTTAACGTATTCTCAGTTCTTCAGTGCAGTGTTCAGCTCGAATCAATGTCGCTGTAATTCCATTTGCCGTTTGTGATTCTCTCATACGCAGCACCTCCAAGCAAAAGAGGTCCTGCGAAGGTAACAAGCCGATGAGTCACCAAGACTCCAATCACCAAACAGTCTTGTTCTTTCGATTTGTGAAGACCCAAATATTTGGATAAAGATGCTCGTGCCGGGATTCGAACCCGGGTCGGCGGGATGAAAACCCACTATGATGGACCTGGCTACACCACACGAGCGACAGCCGTTCCACCGACCACCCCTTGATAATGATTCGCTCTCACGAAGACGAGTATAGAGAGGCTCCGTGGATATTTTCAAGTCACGCCGTACTTTGTTCCAGTTCGATACCTGACCACCATTTCCAAAGGAGCCAAGCAATGATTATTGAAGCCATCATGACAACAGCCAACATGATTTCATTCTCCAAGAACCAATTCAACACCTCAACGGCCTCCCTCCCATAGACTCCAATCATCACAGCTTCAAGTCCAAATCGAAGTCCTCTTC
Organism: Candidatus Poseidoniaceae archaeon; assembly: GCA_949372875.1. Taxonomy (GTDB): domain Archaea; phylum Thermoplasmatota; class Poseidoniia; order Poseidoniales; family Poseidoniaceae; genus MGIIa-L1. The sequence continues at coordinate 506,921 of CASIAW010000001.1, read as the reverse complement.
CGCAGAGGCCTGCGAGTAAAAACGGCTTTTTCTCCATTTCACCCATGCCAGCAACCCATCCAAACACCTTGTAAGGAATTGGTGAAAAAGCCGCAATGAATATCCCAAAGGTTCCGTATTTGAGTGTTAAGGCTTCAATTTTATCGAGGTGTGATTGTTTAGAGAACCGCAATATAAACGACCTGCCCCATCGCTTTCCAATCCAATAACCTACAAGCGAGCCAGCAACAGAAGAAAGCGTAACTGTCAGCCATAGCCAAATCACCATTGGAACGTTTCCTATAGTCTCTGCGAGCATTGGTATGTAGAGTAAATCCGGTGGAATGGGTTGAATAATTGATTCTGTAAAGGAGACGACAGCTAGACTTGCCGGCCCAAACACATCAAAAAAGTCGAGTATAGTCTCCTTCCACGACATGATGATTGCTCAGGAGACCCTCTCATGAAGGTGTGGGTGTGCGGTGACTTCAAGGAGGGTATTCTTCAGTAGTGGAGTTAATGCGAGTTCTCGATACAGCCGCATTGATCCATTGGCCTGTTACTGAATTAAATGGTAACGTCTGTGCAGTGAGTCAGCAAGCAGAATTAGAACGAGTCAGCCCACAACGGTGGATGCTGATTCAAGCACTTGATATCGATTGGCGAGATGTTCCCGATAAATGGCTGGATGAAGCGAGAGAAATTGCTGCACAGAGCGGCGATCTCCCACGCCTTTCGGATGTTGACCTCGATGTCTTAGCCCTCGCTTTGGGACTCAATATCTCGTTGGTCACCGATGACTATCGCTTACAAAACACCATGAAATCAGTTGGTAAGCAGCCTAAATCCGTTGGGACAACTGGTGCAAAACAAGTGTGGCAATGGGAAATGAGATGCACTGGGTGTCGAACAAGCAAAGAAGTTCCCGAAGATGTCTCTCGCTCAAAAAAGGGAGACGTCGGTGATTGTGACCGATGTGGCTCACCGATGGTCTTGAAGAGAAAGAGATGAATCACTCTTCTGAAGTGGATACTATTGATTCGAGAGCTTTCACTTTACGCTCAAGTTCTTCAACTTCCATTCCGGAGGGGTCCAGTCCAACATCCCGTGCACGTTGAGCGAGTTGCTGTGAAGGCGTTCTTCCGCCTGCTTCAAGGTCAGTCAATGTGCGTGAAGTGTCGGTCAAGCCTTTTTGGAATTCACCTTTGGAGCGGCCCAACGCATTTGCCATCTTTGGCAACCGTTCCGCACCGAACAAAATGAAAAACAATCCAATGAGAATTGTGAGCTCGAGTGGTCCTAAACCGCCTATCATGTATCTTCCTCAAACCTGTGGAGTAGGGGTTTAGTGTTGAAGTCTTCGGCTCAAGTGTCTGTCATTTGGCTCTTTATCCACCAGATACGGGGGGCAGTAATGCCAATTCATCACCATGACTCAATGGGTTGCTCATCTCACATTGTGAACCATTTATTGCAGTGACAAGTCCTCGTTCTTTCCATTCTGCAAGACCAAGGAGATGCAGAACCCCCTCAACATCATTTGGCTGTGGAATTGAGATTTCCTGACGTTTCCAACCCATTGTTTCAGCGAGTGGCCCGAATGCAAGAAGTGTGATGCTCATCTCCTTTCCTTCGTTCATAGTGATGCTTTGAAGCGGTAGTTTATCAACGCACTCGCTTGTCCTCATTGTATGGGAGCAGTCATGAAAGCAAGCCGCTTGTGGAAAATCTATCCCTCGGGCGAATCCTCAATTCAAGCAGTTAAAGGAGTCAATGTGGAAATTCAAGTTGGAGAAATGGTCGCTATAATGGGGCCGTCAGGCTGTGGCAAAACAACACTGTTGAACATACTCTCGGGTATTGATGAGCCGAATTCGGGTGAAGTCACCGTCAAAAACCAACCGCTTTTCGGTATCTCAGATGATGCGCGTACACGTATGCGTGCAGAGAATTTAGGATTTATTTTTCAAGATTTCAATCTTCTACCCGTACTTTCGGCTGTTGAAAATGTAGAATTGCCTCTCCTCTTGCTCGGTAATTCTGCATCTGATTCACGCAAAGGTGCACTTGCAGCCCTCAAATCTGTTGGATTAGAAGACCGGGCTGAACACCGGCCTGCTGAATTATCAGGTGGGCAACAACAACGTGTTGCTGTAGCTCGTGCGTTGGTTCACAACCCTGCCGTTATTCTCTGTGATGAGCCAACTGGCAATCTTGATTCAACCACTTCTGCGGAAGTTCTTCAACTTCTTCTGGAATTAAACAAAGAGCGTAACACCACATTTCTCATTGTCACTCACGACCCGATTATTGCTCAACATTGCTCACGTACCCTACGTATGTCAGACGGTGTCATAATAGAAGACCAAAGGAACGCTGAGGAGGAGTGACGCTGCTGCTGCAACTCACCATTCTCTCAGCAGTGGTTGCCCTGTTGAGTTTTATCTCTACATTGGGTGTTGGTCGTTGGAAACAACTCGGATTTGGAAAAATAACCTTGCTGACTCTTGGCCCGGTAGCTGATGCAATACTTGCCTACGTATTTCTTCAATGGCTGTCAGTAGGCGGGTTAACTCTGTGGGCTGGGTCTTTGGCCTTTGGTATCATTAGCCATGTTCTTCTCCAGCCAATCCTTGTCCCTCAACGTCTTGTTGTATGGCGCTTAGCCACTCAAAACATTCTACGAAGGCGACGCCAATCGGCTTTGCTCATGGTCGGATTGATTATTGCCTCAGCAATCATCACGTCATCGATGGTGGTTGGCGATTCTTTGGATGCAACTGTTCGCTACGAAGTCGAGGGGGCGTGGGGTGAGACTGACATCACTATTTCCGGGTTTGACCTTTCTGTTGGTGAGCGAGTCGTTCTTTCCGAAGAACTCGCCAATTCTATGTGGGATGGGATTCAACTTCACTCGGAGTTGTCAGGTCAAATTCTCGGCCAACAACAGGGGATAGTGACTTCTGCGAGTGTTGCGACCAATGATTCATCACGCACTGGAGTTACTTGGATGGCGATGAACAGTACAATTGACGCAAAGGGGTTATGGCCAACTCTTGGGGCTTCCTCTACCGGTATACGCTACGCTACATTGCATGAGGCAAATCGATTCTCCGAGCAAACCTATGTCGCTGTAAACGAAGTCTTAGCGGAAGAATTGGGACTTTCGGTCGCTGACGAGTTTGAACTTGGCTGGTATGTAACTCAAGAAAATTCTCGAGTCCGTATGGAATCATCTGCCAAAGTTCTCAAAATAGTTGAAAATGAGGGGCAAGGAGCATCTGCAGGAACACAGGCACCTGCAATTTTCACAGATCTTGCAACTGCCCAATCGCTTCAAAAACTCACCGGGAATCTAAATTCACTGTATTATGCAGTGGACAATCGCTATGATCACGCTGGTCAAATTGAGCCAATTCTTGAAGATATGGAACTCTTACTCGATGAATTCATCTTAGCTTCTGATGTAGGGCTAAGTGTTGACGTTGATGAGGATACAAAGTCGATGACTTTGACTTCAAGTAAGGGTCTCAGCCGCCTTTCAGGAGAGTTGGTGCGTGGCATACGGGGTAATCTCTCCGAACTGTCTCCTGACTCGAGCATGATGGAAATCCTACAAGTTCCAATGATTGAATTGACAGAACAGGACGAGCAAATATTGACACTTGCCGATTCGGAAATCTCTCGACTACATTCAGGTCTTCGTGGACTGTGGCACTTTTCTCCAAGTGGTGCAGGGTTCCAAATCGATGGTAGCAGTGATGCATGGGTCTGGAGGGTCGATGAAGGTCAAATTGCGCATGATTTCACATTGGATGCCTCTGGCGAATACGGATTAATTTCAACGGATGAAGGCCTCATTGTAGGTTTTGAAAGAGAGCTTGACCAAGATCAGTGGGCTTCTTTCGAAAGCGAAGGAGAAATGGTATCTGTAACACATGATGAAAGCGGTTGGTGGGCGCTTGAGCAAACTGAAACCATGTATAAGCTCCATTCGTTTTCTCTTAATCTTCAACAACACACTGTACAAAATCTTTCACTAAGCCTCCCATCTACCATACTTTCGAGCCAATTAATCTATCAAAATGGCTTGTATCTCGAAATAGAGAGTCTTCTTTCCTCCAGTCGTTTCTTTTCCTCGTTGACAGAAATCGCTTTTTCTCCTTTGAACTCTTCTGCGGAATGGCCAGTTAATGAAAATACATCCGCACTTGTCCCACTCCATACTTCCTGTGACGGCGTTGCATCGGTCACATTGTCGCACTTAGACCACCACTGGTGCACTTTTGCAGACGGACTAATACGGTGGGATTCATCCACTGGCAAGGTTGAATCACTGCGAATTCCTATCGTTTCTGCAGCGGGAGGGCTTGGGGTATTGCCGCAGTTGTTCCTTGCTTTTGGTGGTGAGCAATCCCCTGCTACTGTCGAACAAGGCGAGGTTCTCTTCAGTCAACGTCTGAACGAGTTGAACCTGTCTGCTAACGACAGTGAAGTTTGGGTAAAAGGTCTCATTCCCTACGCATTCGGGGATAATACTGCTTACCGGTTATCGTTTAATGGCTCGTATGCCAATCTCGAAGGGATGGAAAGCCTTGCTGAATTGGATGCGGTCATACTTGGACTTGTATCTCTCAAGGATGGAGAGATACTTGCATCTGCGGGAGATGATGAACGTTCGATGGTTATCATATCACTTACTGGTGAATGGAATAGTACAGTGTCTTCTCCGCTTCTCTCTTGGCTTGATCTACAATCAAACGCTTCTGATGCCGATTTAACCATTCGAGCTGTAAAGGTAGAGGCTGCAGCCATCGCTGAAGAGTCATCGGGGGTTCTTGCTGCTATGTTTTTGGTTTTTGGAACATTTACTATTGCAGCGGGAATCTTGCTTGTCTTGACCATTGTTATGATGTTAGCAGAAGCAAGACGTTCTGAACTTGGAACCATGCGTGCATTGGGCGTTACCCAATCGGATGCTCGTGCACTTGCTGTCCAAGAAGGGATACTTTTGTCGGCTCTTGCAAGCGCTTTAGGCGCTTTTGTTGGATTAATTCTCGCTTGGGTTATCAGCATCGGCTTCGATAATATGTTTTCATCTGTTGGCTCCAATCAATTTACTTTTGCTTGGGAATGGACCTCGATGTTTTCTGGTGCCGTCTGGGGATTCCTCCTCGCTATCTTCACGCTATGGTTGTCAGCTCTTTGGACCTCAAAGTTGAACATTTTACTCGCTCTGAAAGGTGGCCGTCTACCACGTTCAGAAGGCATACCTTGGTTCCTCCTTCTTCTGCAAATACTGGCCTTAGGTGGAAGTTCACTTTCCCTTCTGATACTGTTCGTACTCGGTTTTGATTCGGGTGTTGCCTATTTCTTGTGGATGGTCACTGGCGTATTGGCCCTGTTGGTGATTGTACCCTTCTTTACCTGGGAACTGCCTATTTTCTTACGTTCTAAAAGTGGTTTTTGGCAGCGTTTATGGAGGAATGCAAGCCGAAATACCTTAGCGGTCCTTGGAGCAACCTTACTGCTTTGGACCGTAGGCCTCTCGTCACTTGACCCTGTTCGTCAAAGCATGGAAGCGGATGAACTCTCGTTCATTGTGCTTGGGTTGGTTGAAGTTTTTGCAGGGGTACTCATACTCACGAGTGCTGCCCCTCTGCTTGTGAAGAGGTTAGGCAAATCGAAGATACTCACACGTAGATGGGGTCCGGTCCTTCCAGTCTCTCTCGCTTATCCACTTGCGACACCCGTTCGAACCGCAGTGGTGATGGGTATGTTCTCAATTACCGTGTTCTCGGTAATTGTTTTGGGAGGATATGCTGAGCAATTTGACAATTATACAAGTTCGTTTGTTGAAGATGCTGAAGGTGAATATGAATTGTTGCTGACGGGATCACGCTCAAGTCCGATTGAATTATCTGAAAATATATCGGACTGGAACCTTTCTTCTCAACTTGAATTCAACATTGATTCTGTGGCGAGAGTTCATCGCGGCGAAGTCTTCCTTGAGGACGCAGATGGAGAGCGAATGCCTTACGTCGTTCGTGGTTTTGATGACGCTTTTGCAGAGCATGGAGGTTTACCCCTTTACACCTGGGACTCTTCATTGGGTGAGGACGAAATCGAAGTTTGGAATCTTGTCTCTTCACGGGATGATTTAGTACTTCTTGATGCCTCATTTGGACTTGAAACAATTACTGATGGAAGTGGTATTTCAATGTTAAGTTTTTCAATTGGAGAATCGATTTCGCTAATTGATATTTCAAATCCTGGAAACACACGTTCAGTTCAAGTTGCAGGATTCCTCGAACAATCATCTTACTTGTTTTCTGCCGGCGTTTGGATGAATGATGAATTGGTTATCGATCAGTTCGATGGGCGCCTCACACGAATGTATGTAAGTGTCTCTGATGACGCTCAACCTTCGGATTCTTTTGAAGATGAGATGGTAAGTGATTTCTCTCCAACTGGGAAGAGTAAAGATGTGCGTCTTGCGAGTGCAGAGTTGGAATCTGAACTCACGCCTTTGCTGAATGCGGAGGGTGTTCAAGTCTCGATAATTTCTGATGAAGTCATGTTGTTGCAGACATTGGTACTTGCTCTACTCGGTATTTTCGAAGGATATCTGGCTCTAGGCCTCATCGTTGGTATCGCAGGAATAGGAGTCGTAACGGTGCGCTCGGTATCTGAACGAACGAAATCGATTGGGATTTTGCGGGCACTTGGGTATCGAAAGAATATGGTCATATTGTCCTTTTTCATTGAGGTGTCTTGGGTGAGTGTACTTGGTATGTGTAACGGTATTTTGGTTGCGATTGGATTCCATAGGGCCCTTTACATTGCTTTTTGGAAAGATCAAGGGGCGAGTTTCAGTCTTCCGACCGAGTCTATTTTATTGGTATTTGTAGGGGGTTGGGCTCTTGTTTTACTCTCAACCTTTATCCCAATTCGGAGAGCTTCACGAATTCCAGCATCTGCTGCTTTGAGAGAGGCATGAATTGTTGTTAACTTTTGTCAAAACACCACCTTTTTGCCTTTCTTACAGAATTTTTCAATGATTCAATCACGAAGTACACTCCTTTTACAAACAAGTTACTCTATTCACTTGATTAAACGGATGGCTGCGAGCCATAATTTTCTATGGGCGTCGCGGAATCTTATAAGAAAGTTCATTTTTTGCACTCCTATAGTATAAATACGACGCTTTTCGTGGGAGGGATTACCGAACCATCGGAGGTATAGATATGCGAAAAATAACCCCTATGATTCTCGTCACCTTGATGCTTGTGAGCGCGCTCTCAAGTTTCGATTTTGCCGAGTTAGAAGAAACTGAAGTAATTGAAGATGCAGGTGCCCGTGCGGGTGCTGACGCAGAAATGGTTGCTATCACAAGCCCGAAAGAAACAGTCTGCCCATTTGGAGCAGCATGCCGTAACGTCATGAATGTAGGCGATGAGACAACCTTCTCATCCTATATTCAAAACAGCGGCGATGCAACCATTAGCGAAATGTCATACAGTGTCACTGTATACCTTTCCGATGCTAATGGAAATCCAGGTATGGTTGCTAAAGATTCATCCACTGGCGAAGATTTGACATGGACCAATAACGATGTCATGTGTGCATCTGCAGCAAATTGTGACTTCACGTCTCTTGCAGCAGGTGATGTTCTTGGCGGCGGTAAGCACATAATGTCTGTTGGTGGTAGTGCAATTACTTGGACTCCTGCTAAAGGCCTGTATGTTATCGAAATGATTGTTTCTGCAACTCCAGACGTTGACGTCGGTAACGATGCTCAACAAATCTTTGTTTCCGTTGAAGACTGGTATGACATTGATATCGACCTCGTTTGGGATTCTGGTAACGAAATGGAAAGCGGTGCAGGCACCAAAGCATGGACACTCACTGTGAATGCGAGCGGTTCCGATACTTTTGATCCTCGTGAAGTTCAAGTTCGCCTCCAAACTGTTGGGGATGTATCTCTTGCACAATCTGCAGATGGGACTCCTATTGATGGAGGAACAACTAACATTTGGACTGCTGGAGTTTCAACCACTGTCGATGTCTATGAAAACATCTCAACAGAACCATCAACAATTACGACTGGACTTCGAAACGTCCTCTCGACATGGACACTCTCCGGTAGCCTCACTGTAGATACTGCAAATACTGCCGATGCTTCGTATGGAATGCGAGCATCTCTTGTTGACTACACTCAATACGGTCAATGGCAGAGTTGCGTTTACACTGATGCTGAGAACAACACTTACGACAACTTCTGTGAAGAATCATCGACCAAGGACGCATACCCTTCGACGGATTCTTCCACTATCGAAGGATTTGCGTCTATCTTTAACGATATTCGAATCTCCCAGATGTCCGTTGTTCAAGGCTTCAACGCTGATGGTAGCGGACAAGGAACGACCATGATTAACGATGTTAGTGGTGGCGATTTGAACGTTGGAACCTCTTACCTTCATGTTGAAGTTGAGCACCGAGGTAGTGAATCTGATACAAACTATGAGTGGTCTGTAGATTTCTCTGTAACCGATGCTGCTGGAACAACAGTCGTTGGCGACAATGTCACAACTTGTGATGCTGTCGAACCAGCATACTCTGTTTACGGCCCTCTCGGAGTTGGTCAAGGCGCATCCATGCAAGCGTATGCTTGTATGATGGTCTCTCTTAGTATGGATGGAGAGTATATCTTCAGTGCTAACCTGGTGAACGATACCAAGATGACAGATGCTAAGCCATCAAACAACGATCGAAGCATGACTTTGAATGTTCGAAACAATGCGCCTCTGATTACCTCTCTTGATTTGTTAAATGAAGGAGAACTCTATGTTGGACAAGCGGACCTTCTTTCAATGTCGGTCCAAGTTTTCGATGTTGATGACCCATCTGCAACAAACTTGGAAATCGAATGGCGTAACAACGGAACTGCACTCCCTGGGTGCGAGCGAGCGACCATGCAACTTACCTGCTCTTTCCCTATTGTGGATGAATATGTGACCAATTTCCCAGTGTCTGTAACTGTTTATGACGCCCACGGTGGCGACACAAGCCAAGAACTCATGCTCGAGATTTGGAATGATGGTAGTTACTCGACATCCACCGATAGCGGACTTCTCATGAGTTATTCCTTGCTTTATTGGGGTACTGCCCAATTTAGCATTGATGCAACTGATGGTGAAGCAATGACTGGAGAATCTCTGCCGGAATACACTGGTTTGTATGATTCAGTGGCTGTTATTGACTACACTCCTTCTACAACTTACACTGCGACCGATGTATTGAGTCAATCAATGTCTATTGAATTCGACAAGAGTCTCGGTGCAACTTCGCTTTGGTATGTGAACAACAATGTTTGGACAATGATCAGCGACGCAGCATTAGATGTAGATGCAACCACGAGTGTGTTCTCCTACACATTCCCAGCGAACTCTCCAGTTCTCTCAAGCGGAACCATGGTCCTTATGGGCGGCTCTTTAGCACAAGCTGAAGTCCCATCAGCAAGTATTACTGGATTTAACGCTGCTGCAGGTAAAGCAGGTGCAATTCTCCTCAACTGGAACGTTGATGGAACCATGCTTACTGGAGACAGTATCGACATCTCAATCTGTGAAACTGTAAACTGCACAACATTGTTTGAAGTCGGACTCGGCGCAGGAAACACTTCCTATTCTTATTCTGGAGCAAACACTGTTCACGGAACTGATTACACAGTTACCGTTTCGGTTTGTAACGAAGTAGGATGCAGTTCTCCTATCGGCTCTGGAACAGTAATCGCAGACAGTGAAGTTGACGGCGGTGCCGCAGCCACTGATTTGACAATTGCTGCTGAAGGAAACATTTGGACCGTCTCTTGGACCGCTTCAGGCGATCAAGGAGACGTTGCATCTTGGAAGGTTTGCTACAACCGTGGTTCTTTCACCTCTGCACAGATTGAAGAGACGACTTGCGTTGATGCAACGGGAACAACAGCAGATATCGATATCTCGACATGGTCTGCTGGAACCTACACCTACCACTTTGCTGCAGTGCCAGTTGACGCACTTGGAAACTCTGTTGCTGCTGGTTCAATGAACAGCATCGACTACCAACGTGATTCAGACAATACCAACACTGGTGACGGAACAACCGTTATCGGAGATGATGTTGAATCCGATGTCCCAACTTGGACATGGGGTCTCATCGGTGGAATTGTCGTCGTCGCTTTCATCGCAGGCGCTTTCATCCTCTCTCGTGGAGGAGATGGCGACGAAGGAAAGGACTGGGACTACTGAGTTCCACCCTAACTGAAGCAATCATCCCTTCCTAAGCGAAGGGAAGAGCCGCTGAGGGGGCCGTTTCGACGGCCCTCTCGGCCCCTTACTCTTCTTCAAATCTCAACGTTGCTTCTTGCCAGAGCTTGTTGTTGGATCGACTCCATCATTATCTTCGAATAACACTTCTTCTTTTCATTACAGATGGGGTTTGAAATTCTCTTTTTTGTAATTTATTTTCTCCATCAACCTGGTTTTGTAATTTTTACAAACAGTATGTACCAGTTAGATGCCATTCTACTTCTCAGTAAGCCGTTTCAAATGTTCAATTCAATCACGGAAATCAAACATTTCGCACCCCAACTCCTATAAGGGGAACAAAGCGTGGGATGCTTTGCATACAATCCGTATGAGGTGAATGACATGTTGGGAATAAAGAATACCAAGAAAAAGACTGTCTTTAACGGAATTGGCGTAGCACTGTTGTTGTGCGCATTGATGGCCCTAATGCCTATGGCTGGGTTTGTCGATAACAACGCAGGTGATGTGGAGTTTGTAGCTACAAACGAAGCAGGGGAAGAATTCTTCCCATTGCCAGATACGAAGAAGACCGTTGATTACGAATATGAACCATCCGAGGAACTCCTCGGCATGAGAGATCAAATGACCAAGACCTTCGTCCAGGAAGACGGCAGATTCGCGCAACTAACGCACGAATCTCCGATTCACTTCTTGGGTGATGATGGAGCATGGACAGACATAGATCTGGACATCCAAGCCACAGCATATGGTTGGGAAGTAATGGATAATACCTTTACAACTCAATTTGCTGCTGAAATGGCAAACGGTGTAGCAGTTCAAGTCAACCAGTTCGTCGACCCAATCATTGTTGGAATTAATCCTACATTGATGACCATCGATGAAACAGGAACTGCTCCGCAACCATATATGGCTGCTCCTTCAACAAAGGAAGTAACTGTTGGTGGAAACATGATTCGATATCCTGTCGCTGAAGGTTTCGCTCTTGACTATATGGTCGAGAACACACAACTCAAGCAATACCTCGTCATTGACGAGCGTCCAGTGCTTGAGCCTAACGCAGCTTGGTTTGGTTTCACAGAAATTATGCAAATTCCAGCCGGACACGCTCTTTTCCTTGGAGAAGATATGCTCGGTGAAGAAATAACCCAAACTCAAGAATCTCTTGATATTCGAAACATCGAGACCGGTGAATTGCTCGCACAAATCCCAGTCCCACGTGTCGTCGAAGACGGGAATGAAGAGTATCTCGCTACTTTCTTCCTCCAAGTAAACGGTGCACAAGTTGTCATCTCGACAGTTGTGGAATCGGAATGGTTGCTCTCGGACGACCGCGTGTTCCCTATCGCAATTGATCCATCAATTTCCTCTTACAGCTCGGGTGGAGGAGACTGTTACAAGTACTCCAACCGCTGCGATTATTCCACAAGCCGCTACATGCGATACGTTAACAGCGGAAACATCGCTTACTGGGTGCCGTGGAACCGCTACACTTTCACAGCAAGTAGCGCATTGCCAACTGGTGCAACTGTAGATGCCATTTCACACCACCAATACACGAGTTCTGTTTACTCGTGGGGCACGACCTTCGTCACCAATGGTGTCAAGGTATCTGTCTACGAAGATTGTGGAACGGTAGCAAGCTCCTATGGATGGACAATTCCGACCAATTCCTGCTCTGGAGTTCTCCCTGCATCTGCCTATTCGATGACAAGTTCCTCGAGCAACAGTGCAAGTAGTCGGGCACTTATTGCATCACAACATAACAGTGCAATCGTTGACTCATACTCTCCGAGCACTGGATGGAACACTGCAGACATCTGTACTAGTGCTGCTACTTGTGCATCAAACAACGCTTCTGGATATATCACTGCTGCACAAAATGCAACATCGACAATCGGTATCGGGCTAACATACACAAACAACATCTACTCAATCACAACAAATGCTGGATCATCGAACTCTTACATCAAGATTACCTACTCTGGTGGGTCCGATACAGATGCACCACTTTCTGATTTCGTACCATATACGGGCGTATCCTCATACATCGAAGGTTCTCGAACCTTCTTTACAAAGTTGATCGACACAGCAGGTATTGACACGACAGCAGCAAATGCACCAACACTCAATTACGTTCTCAACAATGGGACCGCTTCGAGTGTAACTGGAACAAGCATTGGAACATGTGGTTCATCCGCATCTGAATGTCGATTTAGTGCAACAATCCCTACGCTATCCGCTGGAGATTATGTCGAATATTACTGGAAATTCCAAGATCTGAACCCAACAGCAAACGTTGGATACGATCCAGTATTGACCGGGACTCAAACCACACCAACTCCTTACTACTTCGCAGTTGAAGATGTAATGGATGCTGGCGATGACAAGAAAATGACCGTCCTCACCACTGATGTCCACGCAGCAAACTACTTCTCACCAAGCAGTAGTCAATTCTTCGACCGACAAATGACACACTATGACGGAAGCGATGAATATTTCTTCGAATTTGATGTTTCAACTTGTGGAACCGGAACGAATGCTTGCTGGTACTCTTCATCAAGCAACTTTTACAACAGCTGGCTCATGCAACACACAACTGTTGCATCAACTGGATACAATGGTATGGGTTCTTCATCTCAACGCTCGAACCTCGATGAGATTCACAAAGACGAAGGTGGATACCTCACAACCAATGCTAAATTTGGTCCTGGGATGAACTTGCTCTACCATTACGACGCTGGCGAAAATGCTTTCGCAATGGTCGGAATTGGAAGCTCCCCATCAATCAGCGAAAAGTTGACTGGCGGAGATTCTGCTGATTCATCTTATGGCTACGCCTACACCGACTCTTTCAAAATCACTCTTGGTTCTGATTATGGTGGGCACATGGGCAAGTTTGCATTCGGTAACGCTACTGGCGGTGCTGGAACGAACGCAAACAGACTCTGTGTTACCTCCAACGGTTTCACTTACTTCTTCCGAAGTACATCCGCATCCCGTGACCAGTGTTCTGGCTCTTACATATATGCACGAACTGGAACCAGTTATGCATGGTCTGGATGGTCTCTCGGTATGAGTTACTACGGACGAATGGCGCCTACTGGAGATGTAACTTACAAGTTCGGAGGCGTCGCCCCAACACCGGACACCTTCGCTCCTGATATCACGCACTCTGCTCTAGCAGATTCGCACAGCAAATCTCGAACTATTTCGGCGGTATTTGGTGATGCAGGTGACCCAGCTAGCGGTCTCAATGTCAGCACAACCGCAGGCGTAGGACCAACCATGTATTATCGCGTCACTCCTGATGGCGGAACTGCAGGTTCTTGGACTTCTGAAGTCATGACTCCTGAGTCTGGCTCCACACGTGCAGAGTGTGTTCTTGCTCTCTGCACATGGTCTTCTGATGTCGATGACCTTGAACGCGGGGATTCAGTAGAATACTACATGACCGCTCAAGACGTTTCAACCGTGGCAACAGGAATTAACTCCGTTACCACAAGCACTGAATCTTTCTCAGTTGGCGATCCAAACAAGATGTTTATCGTCGAGTGGAGAGATATGCAATACACAAACAGCGGCGACCGATGTACTTACCAAGCAGTCTTCTATGACGTTACAAACGAAATTGAATTCAAATACGACGACGCTTGTACAAACTCATACGACGCTGCAACAGTTGGATTCATGGACCAAACCCGAACAAAGGGACAAACAATCCGTCACTCCACAAGCACACAATACATTACTGGAACGAACCCACACACAAACAACTACCGTATCTCTACTGACAGTGGAAACGGTGCTTGGGAATCCTTCGACCGTGGACTTACTGGATTGGTTAACGCTGATGCATCCGCAATCATGGGCTCCTCTGGTGGTACTCCAACTGGATACTACTGTGCTTCAGGATACTACTGGAATACATGGAGTTCAAAGTGTGCAGACAATATCCCAATGCCTGAAGGGTTCAACTTCACCTACTTTGGAACAGATTACAACTACACTGACAGCAACGACCGTGTCAACCTAGGTCGCCACGGCAACATGCACTTCGTTAGTAACGGAGCAACATCAGTTGTCCGCAGTATGACAACTTGGTATGGTAACATGCCACAGTTGCCTTACTCCTCGAGCAGCTATGCTCGTGCAGGATTGATTGCACCTTACTGGTCTTACTACGGATCATACTACTGCTACCAAAACACCGGTGCAGATTGTGGTGTATACTACCGAACCATGCCTTTCGAAGGCAAGGGTACTGATGTGACTTCTGACATTACTCAAGATACCACTTGGGATTTAACAGACAGTCCAATCCGAATCAATCCAAGCAGCGATTATCTTTCGATATCCGCTGATTTGACAATTGAAGCAGGAACTGTCATTCAAGTTGGCGCTGGTAAAGGAATTTCCTTTGACGGTGCATGTGATGCAATGACCATTAACGGAAACAGTTCTGATCACGTTCTTTTCGAAGCACTTGACTCGGAATGGCTTGGAATGGCTTTCACAGACTCCTGTTCGACAGGAACTGATGACCGCCACGTCTTCTCCTATGTTGACTTTAAGAACACCTCCGATGCTGCAATCGCTGCAGGTTCCCGCCACGGCGCAAGCCCGAGCTCGAACGGCAACGTTGGTAACTTCACCATGGATCACGTGACCTTCACTGATGTCGGTTCTGCTTTCTCTCACGGAAGCGGACAAGGCACAGTTGTGTCAATGACCGAATTCGCTGTTAGTGGAGCAGATAACTCTTGTTTCGACTTTGCAGAAAACTCAGTTGTCTCCCTTACAGAGGGTGCAATGACAAACTGTAACACAGCAGGAAACTCTGCTGGTGGTGCAATCGTCAACGTTGGCGGTTCTACTACAGGATCTTTGTTCCTTGAGAACACGACCATTAGCAATGCATACGTCAATTTGATTGATATTGACTTGCAAATGGTTACCGTATCCAACGTTACAGCAACTGCAACCACAGCACAAACTGGTGACGCAATTGGCTCCGCTGGCGGATCTGGCAGTGAAGTTGTTCTGAACAATTTCGATGCTAGCAACTATGCTACGGTTTCAATTGACGCTATGGGAATGATCATGATGACTGATGTCGATTTCGGCACAGCCTCAATGGAGTTCCTTCCTGGCGGAAGTGCATCAACATCGGCTGCTGGTGCCTCCGGTGACAATGCTGTATTCAGCGACATTACTGCTGGTAACATGATGATGCGCAACCTCCAACCTGGAACATTTGACGATGTCACTGTCGGTGACCTCACCGTCTCAGGAGACCCAGCATCATCCGATGTTGTTAACATGAACAATGTAGATGCTGATGTCGTCTCTATCTCTGGCTGTGGCTGGAATGTTATTGCAGACGGTATGACTGCAGACCGCTTGTCCTCAAACGGATGTTCGGCTGCTGCAAACACTGTTGTTATGTCGGATTCAACTCTGAGCCATTCTTCGGCTACTGAATCTGCAATCTATGCACGTTATTCTGACGTTACTGTTGGTGAATCAGCAGTGACTTCAACAACAGCAGGAAATGGAGTCGCATACCTCGCTCTGGCAGACACGAACTCTGATATCCGTCTTATCGCAGTTACTCAAGACGGTAGCGATTGTGCAGATGCAGCCGGTGCAACCGGTGATTGTGATGTTGATGTTCCATCTTCTTCCTCGGAAGTATGGTATGGTGGATTGGGAACAGTCCGCACTTACCGAATGGCATTGGTCCTTGGGGTCCCTACTCAAATCTTCAAGTCTGGACACACAGTTACTGCTTCGGTAATTGACGGTTCATCTTCTGAATTGTTTGATGTTGGAAGCCACATTACTGATTCAGCAGGTTCGACCAGTGTTTGGGTCGTCACAGGCGATGAGTCTGGAAACGTTTACTCCGACCACAACATCCGTGCGTTCGGTCCAGCAGGACAGAACGAAACAATGTCCAGTGACTCTTGGTATCCTACAGCAGGATTCACAATTGGCTCCAGTATCGACCTCTTGCTCGAACCAGCTCCGGTTGACTTCGACCAAGCAGGAATGGACTGTGCTTGGATGGACGCATATGTCGATCCAAACAACGGTGCAGGTTTACCTACCAATGGTACGACTGCATCCGGACATACAATCTTTGAGTTTGATGGAACACCAATGACACTCTCTGCAGATCTCAACCTTGACGGTTGTAAAATGATTCTGAAGGGTTCAGCATTGAAGGTGAAGAGTACTGCAACAAGTAGTCCTGTTCTTACGCTGAGTAACGGTGGTTCAGTTGAAGTTACTGTTTCACCAGATACTGGTGCAGTTGGTGCAATCCGTGCATTCTCAAGTTCGTATGGTCTACATATGGACATCGTAAGCGGTTCCCTCATTCTTGATGGCGGAATTCTTCGTGATGTAGCTCAAGACACATCGACTGGTGCTGCTCTCATGGTTGGTGAAGGTGCAACCTTCACAATGATGAACAGTGCCACTGTTTACGGTTCTTCGACCAGTAGCGATACAATGGCTACTGTAAAGGTCAATGGTGGAACGATTAATGTCGCAGATTCGACCATTATCAACACCGGACAATCAGGAACTGCTCTTTGGGTCGAAGCTGCTGGTGGCTCTATTGACAACATCGTTGTCAAGAACGCTGCAGTCGGAATTCAAGCATACAACGGTGCTCCTCAAGTTGATGGGTTTACATCAACTGACAACGTCGTTGGTGTTGATGTCTACGGTGGAATGTCTCTACCTACCATTTACCGCAGTACTCTTCTCAGCGGTCAAAGCACTGGTTGGACGACCTACAAAATCGACCTGTCGACTTTCTTGGCCAATGATTACCTGCAAGTTGGATGGAACAGTATCTACGGTGGCGGAAACGCACACCCACTCTACAACTATGCAACAAGCCAAGTACTACATGATTACCGACCGATATAACATCGAGTTGGAAGATTCATCTGGTAACGCTTGGAACGTTACACAATCCTCGGATCTTGGTTATTACCCATACAGCGCTGCAGACCCAGCATCTGGTGACGGAACTCACGCCACCTACACTGCTGGTGCATCTGGTGGTGTCCCAAGTATGGATTGTAACACCTATGGATACCATTACGGACCAAACTACCCATCGTCAAACACTGGATATTTCTATTCTATCTGGCAAGCTTGGGCAGGTTCTAACCCTGGATACCCAGGTTACTATCAAACCCCTCCGCAATTTGGATTTGACTGGGAAAACATCGAAGGCGTTAGTCCAACTGGCTCCTATGCATACTACCCATATCACTACTGGGGCTTCTACTACACCTCCTACCACGGTGGACAAGGTGTCTACAAGCCTCCAGAAGGTTACCAAGGTAGCTACAACGTTTGTGTTGACTATGCATATTCATACTACATGAGTGCAGGTCAAGGTGCTCGAATGACCATGCCTATGGTTGACATTTCTGCAAGTAACATTTCCAAGGTCTCCTTGTATGTTGACGTTCTACACAACCGTGCTGATAACTTCCAAGACAGACTAGAAGTTGTCGCTCGTTCAAGCAACTCGGTCTCAAGTCTCATCGATGGTGAATACATCCGTGAATCTGGAACTCCGCTCTTCAAGGACGGAACAATCACTGGTGCTGACACTGGTGTTTCGGTCGGTGGCGCTTTCGCTGCTGCTCACTTCCAAGATATCACTGTGACCAATCCGACCGATATAGGTTTGGAAATCTCTGGCCAAGTTGCTTCAACGACTGATGGAATCACTGTAACCGGTGGCGATTACGGTATCCTTGTTGGAAACTCCGCCTCGGGTTCAATCGATCTATCGAACATTGCTCTTGATGGTCAAGGAATTGCTGGTGTATACTACGCTAAGGATATCACAGGTAGCCTCACAGGTTCTGTAGTCAACAGCGCTGGTGCTGCATTCAAGTATGGACCAAACACAGATAACGATGTGACTTTCAGTGGAAATTCGATTTCATCAAACGCCATTGGTGTTGAAACCGCTGGAACTGGAGACATAACCATGACCGATGTCACTATGGCTAACACCAAGGACGTCGTCATCTCAAGTTCTGCAAACGTTGATTTCATTGAAGGAACTGTTGACTCTACAACTGTAGAAGTAACAGGTGCTGGTAAATTTACACGAATGCGCCAACTTGATGTTACACTTACCGCTGATGGTAATGCAGTTGCTGACGCAACAGTCACTTTGATTGACGGCGATGGTGCATCTGCAGGTAATGGTGTTACAGACTCTCTTGGTGTCGCTGAAGATCTCACATACGAGACTGCAACAGTTGACTCTAATGGACTCACTACCCCGTCACTTGCTGGATATGAAGTGATGAGTGTTGCTAAGGTTGCGTATTCGTATACTTCCTCGACCAACAACATCGCTGACTTCCGATATGCAACACAAGGCGTTACCCTTTCTGATGCGAGTGGCAACGTTGCAACTGTCCCATTGACGACCAAGGTTACTGAACGTGTTTGCTGGTATTCTACCAGTTCAGCGTATACAACAGTAGCTCCTTGTGCAGGTTCGTTCTCCACTTCTGGAACACGAACACTTGACGACGGAAGCGGTGGCTCAGTCACTGAATATGGCTACTATGGTGGTATCACTACAAGTCAAGCCAACAAGGTCATCATGGTTGATTCGCCTTACGTCTATCTTAAGTCTGGATCTACATATGACTTCAATGGTTCAACAATCTTGTCAACTGGTGCATACGACTTCTACGGAACACAACGTTGGTACACTCGATCACCTTACGGTGCTGAACTCTACATGAACGATGCTGCAATTTATGGCGTTTCGAGTGATGATGAAGGCGATATGTTCGGTATTGAACTTGGATACTACGGTTCGCCAATCACGACACTCGTTGCCAACAACACAATCTTTTCCAACATTGCGAAGATTGAAGCAACCAATGGTTACCGATCATCCTGGTCGACCTATAATTGGGAAATTGACGACATATCGATTACGAACTCGACCATTTCTCACTTCCAAGGATATGAATCTCTGACAAATGCAATTGCATACACCGATATTTGTATGGTTCTTGGTGGTGGTGACGGTGCAGTCATAAGTGGAAACACTTTCAACAACTGTGGCGTTGGTGTTATGCTACAACGCTCGAACTACTACAGTTACCATCCTGCTGATTCGTACGGAGCAGACAATGCTACCATTTCGGATAACGTCTTCAACGACGGTGGGGAAATAGCTGACATTTGGCTCTACACCAACGGATACTCTGATGACGCAGTGATTACGAACAACATCATCAACAATGCTGATGGTGCTGTAGCAGCAATCGGTGTCTACAATGGACAGCACACGCGTACAACTATCTCAGACAACACAATCAATGCAGGAACTGATGGAATTTACATCAGTTCAGGTATTGACTACCACGTCACAGGAAACACCATCAATGGTGCGAGTGACGCTGCTTATGCTGGAATGTCAATTAATGCAGGATATGGAGACATCGATAACAACACACTCATCGACGCAGATGGTGGATTGATTCTCGATTCTGCTTCTGCACCACCTGCTCCTACTACAGCATTGTGTTCCATATCTTCAAGTTCTTACAGCAGCATTGCAACTTGCTCAGCAGTTCTTGCTGCAGGCAAGACCATGGCAGTTAACGTTGACACAGACAGTTGGGGAGGCGAAGTAAGTCTCTCAATCTTGAAACCTGACGGTTCTACTGACAGCTGGGCGAGATATTCATTTGCTAGTAACACTGAATACTCACCTCTAACAACCTACACTGACGCTGGAACATACGTCCTAACTCTACGAGATTCGTGGGGAGACGGTGGAACCAATGTCTACATGGTCGAAGGCGGAACAGCAGGCGGTTACACTGGTCCAATGATTGCAGACAACACTATCTCGACAACCGCTAACCGTGTTGCTCCTGCAGCAGTCGGACTCGTTCTTGAAGACTGCAGTGGAGTTTCAATCAACACTGCTCGCAACACAATTCTACTGTCTGACAATGCCATGTCGATCAGTAACTGTGATGTCAGTGATGAAGGTTCATCCTTACAAGGAGAAGGCGACTCTTCGACAGTTGGTATCAATGCTGATGACGCAAACTCAGATGCATTGTCGCTCTCTGGAACGACTATTTCTGGATTCGCGACTGGTGTTGAAAAGACCAGTGGTGACCTCATGTTGACCGGTGACGCATCAATTTCTGGTGATGATTACGGTGTCTATGTTGACGATTCAACTGTCACTGCAATTAATGCTGCAGTTAACGGCGGAACAACTGGAACAGGTCTGCATGTTGTCGACAGTGACGATGTATGGGTCTACCCAATGAATGCATCTGGTCTTGTTGGCATGTATGTCGAGAATTCACCATTCCGCTGGGATGGAGGAACATCGACTGCAAGCACTGCTCTTGAAGTTTCAGAATCAATTGGGTCTATTGAAAACATGACTTGGTCTGCTTCTGATGTTCAGATTGACGCAGGCAGCAATGCATACGTTACATCAATTGGTAACACAATCGATGCTGCTAAGCTCGTTGTTGCATCCTCTGCAACAATTGACGAAGCTAACTTGTTCACAATGGATTCAACACACTTGACATCTGCACCTACTGATGAAGTTGCAATGTTGATTCAATCCACTGACGGAACACGTGCATCCTATGTCTCAACGAGTTTCCAACCTGAAATCATGATCGTTGATGGTTCTGACGCTGATTGGAACGGTGGTAACGCCCTCAACCCATCAGGCTATGCAATGCCTGGTATGATGAGTGGAGACGGAACCAACGACATGATGGTGACCTACATTGAAGGTGATGACCTCTACATCGGTTTGACTGGTGAAGATCTCGCTACAAGTGATGTTCTCATCTACCTCAGCGTTGACGGAAGTGGAAGCAGCACAGGATACAACCTCGGTGGCGCTCACACATTGCCATTCCAAGCCAATTACGTGCTTTGGGCTGACAGTGCAGATGCTACTGGATACGCATTGTATAGTTACGGTTTCCTCGGATGGGGCCCAACAACACTCAGTTCAGCGAATGTTGATGTTGCTTCTTCGAGCACTTTGACCGAAATATCCATCCCATTCTCACGAATTGGTGGAACTCCAAGTCAAATTGATATCGTTGCAATCGTTCAGGGAGAAACAACTGCTGATGTAAGCACTGTTCACCCAACACAAACAATCGACGCTACCAACACTCTACAATCGTTCAACGAATACATGACCGTCGAGCTCACGCACGACGATCTTCTCGATGGTTCGATTGCAGACGAAGTTCTAGTCTACCGTTCATACAAGGGTTCCAACACTCCAAGTGTTGCTAAGAACTACGATGTCATGATCAAGACAGAAGCTGACTGTGCATACGATTGGGCTACTGCAACTGACCTGTCTCTTGCTACCAACATCGCAATCAACCTCGATATGGCTCGTGCATGTCCTGAAATCCAGGCTTCACTTGCGGATGTCACTGTTGACGAAGATTCGGGTGCTTACACCTTTAGCCTGACAAACATGGCTGATGACGTTCAAGACCTCGAAGTCGACCTTACATGGACTTCTGCTGATGGTAACATCGATGCATTCGATAACATCAACCCTGTTGCATGGAACCAAAATGGACACCAAGTGACTATTACGCCACTTGATGACCAATTCGGAACACTCGAATATGTGTTTGAAGTTACCGACAGCAATGGTTTGAGCGATTCACATAACATTACTTTCGAAGTAAGCAATGTGAACGATGCACCAGTTATCTGTAACGTGCTTGACCAGGACTGTATGCCAATCTTCTCGGTTGACGATAGTTACAACAACATCCTTGCTGAAGGGTTTGGAACACACACCAAGTTCCTTGGTGGAGTCTCGAACGCTTCCAGTTCTTACATCCGTGACATGGCTAACGAACAATCGCCTGACCGTCAAGTCTACGATTGGGATGCAGCTGTTGACTCAACCTGCGCAGCATTTGCTGTTGAAGTTGATTCTGGTAACAACCTGGTAATTACTGAAAACGCTTCCAACGAAAAGGGCGGAACATGCACAGTGACTCTCGACTTGTCCGATAACGGCAATGAGAACACGAACGCAGTCCCATACACTGTCGACTTCTCAGTCGCTCCAGTGAATGACGCTCCAGTCATTTCGTTGCAAGATGCAAACAGTCAGAACTTGTTGGAGAACGTAGCGGGCGACCGTGCAACTGGTGAAGGTGAATACATCACCATGACAGAAGACGATATCAATGCTGACAACCTCACTTGGGACCTACTGCCATTGATGAGTGATATTGACCACGATGTTCCTGCAGACCTTACATGGACTGTTGAACCAACCAGTCAGTGTGTCTACACCAACTACTTCACAACTGCAATCGTCGGAACAGATCTCGTGTTCACTTTGATTCCAGACGCAACCACAAACGGTTACGATTGGGAAATTGATTACATGAACGACAACGGTATCCACCAATTGCGACCGGATGGACAGACATTCTGTGCTATCAACTTGGTTCTCAAGGATACCGCAACCGCACCATCGCACACACCTAACTACGACCCATCAATCATGCCAATTGCTGCATATGAGCAAGGCCAAGATGATGTTGTCATGTATGTTACAATCGGACGTGTTGCAGAGAATGTCGCTGATTACTCAATTGACGCAGTCTCTGGAGTTGACTTCAACGGTATTACCAACATCATGACCGGCACCTTTGTTCCTGTTTCAGTGAACATCGACGCTGGTGGCGATGAAGGTCCTTACAACTACGACCACATGCTTGCAGTGACTTTCCACACAGATGGTCACGATGAAGAAGAGTTCACCCGATACTACAACGTTCCAGCATATGGAACCAGTATCGATGTTAACGAAGATGTCTACATCACCAAGTCAACAACTAAGGTTGAAGTCTCAATGGATGTTCTTACTTGTATGAACGACCCATGTGACTTGACAGTGCCTGCGAGTGAAAGGTTCCAAACTGACGACCCTGCGTCCCACCGTTCGAACAACGGCGGTTCACAAGGATCTGATTGGTCTGCTCCTGGTCAATTCGGACAGAGTGCTGCACAGCAATCTCTCCGCCGACCAATGCTTGAAGATGGTTACTGGTGTAACAACCGACTAACAACCCTCGACTTGGATACTGCAGAAGCAAGTGCTGATTGGGGCAAGTGTAACGAATACTTGGCTGGTTCGGAATCGTTCGGTGCAACTGGACAATCCCTACCAAACGTTGTCCGCACCATCGGTGCCAGCGCTGTGCCTTCGTTCGCTCCGAGCATCGTAGTTGTCAGCCTGACAGGTCTCTTTGTGAGTGCTCTTGCGTTCGCCAGCCGACGTGCTGACGACGAAGAAGAAGTCACTGAAGACCTCGAAGACAACGACATGGCAGTGAGCCCAGTTATTGCAACTATCTTGATGGTTGCAATTACCGTGGTTCTTTCTGGTGTGATCTATGTTTGGGCAAGTAGCCTTGCAGATACAGATGTCAAGGGTGTCCCTCGAGTCACCTTCGATATTGAAGACATTGACAGCTTTGATGTTGACAATGGTCACTGGCGAATCACCGTTCAATCTGCTGAAACTGACTTGGCAACCCAAGCAGTTGAAGTCCGTGTATTCTACTTGGATGGCGCTGGAACGGCTCAGACTGTGACTTACAACATGGCAGACACCAACGGCGTGTATGGCTTCAATCCAGCGAACAGTGACTCTATGGTTACATTCGTGGATCAGGTCAACAACGAAGGTGACGATAAGGTTTCAACCTTCAATACCGGTGACACCGTCTTCGTGCGAACACACGATTCGGATGGCACACCTCTTGAAGATGTGACAATCACTCTATCCTACGCTCCAAATGTAGGACAAGGTGCGGTTTTGCGCTCCTGGAATGGTTTGTCATACGACCTTAGCGCTTAAGCGTAATCGTATCTGACGAAATCGGATGCATCGAGGAGGGGCTTTGCCCCTCCTCTTTGTCTCCCGCATCTCAGTAATGGGATGACTGTCTCCTTGGAGATAGAGAGCCACCCGATCGCAGGGGGTTTCCGTAAGGGGCCCCCTGCCTTCGGCTTTTTTTTCTTTGACTTCGGTCACATTTCCATTTGATTCATGAGCGAAGCCTTTCAAGTAAGGCAGTGTTCAGAGACATGAGCGTCATGACTGAAACTGTAGATATTCCGAAGACCACATGTGTTGTTTTTGACTGTGATGGCGTTTTAGTAGATGCTGTGAGTTCATGGCGAACTTTGCATGACCACTTTGGGACCGATAATACAGTGAATCTTCAGCGTTTTATACGTGGGGAATTTTCGGATGTTGAATTTATGCGCTCGGATATCCAAATGTGGAAAGCAAAGCAAGATCCCATCTATCGTGATGAGTTGTTTCGTGCATATTCTGGTGTCAAATTAATGGAGGGTACACGTGAGGTCATTGAGGAGCTTCAATCAAAAGGAGTTTTTGTGGCAATCGTGAGTGCGGGTGTGGATTTGTTTGTCGCATCCATTGCGTCCATGCTCAAAGTCGATGACTGGATTGCAAATGGCTTTGTCTTCAATGATGATGATACCCTCTCTGATGACGGGATCTGCCGTCTACATGCAGTAGGTAAGGGTGAAGTCATTCATCGCTTATTAGAAATGAATAATCTCGATGTTCAAAACTGCGTTTCTGTAGGCGATTCTGAAATGGATTTGTCCATGCATGTTGAAGGAAGCCGTTTCATTGGCTTCAATCCCTCACGTGAATCTTCACTCTCTGCATTTGAAGCAGCGAATGTCG
Source organism: Candidatus Poseidoniaceae archaeon (assembly GCA_949372875.1). Classification (GTDB taxonomy): domain Archaea; phylum Thermoplasmatota; class Poseidoniia; order Poseidoniales; family Poseidoniaceae; genus MGIIa-L1. Next base: position 481,793 of record CASIAW010000001.1, on the reverse strand, counting down.
ATATCATTCATGAGAAAGATTTGCGTGCAATACTTCCATTACTCGGTCTTGATTAATCAAGCGAATGGAATTGCAGTTGTGGCGTGACTTTTCAAATTAACAATCGTTAGCATACATGGTTTTGGCTGGAAGCCAAGCATTCGCTGGTATGATGTTTGGTCTTGCCAAGTGCTCGAACAAATGAGGGTTGTACCCTTGAAATCAATACACGCATGACCGTGAACGTGTCCGGTGACAAAGATGTCAGGCACCTCACGAATAACGAGTCCATCCTCGGGTTCAGGAGAAAGTGGAGTTTTCCCCCCCCATTGTGGGGCAAGGTGTCGACGACGTAACATTTGTCGCATCGCTTCCACAGGATCTGCATAGGTCACTGTGCGCAGCCCAGCAACAAAGTCGTCAATCGATTTGCCATGGTAGGAAAGAAGTCGAACACCATGTAATGAGAAATCACATGGATTTCCAACAAACGTTGTCGTATTGTAGTCTTGCTGAATGTCTTTCTCAAATGTCGGTTGAGGTTCAGCAGGGCGCACAGCATCGTGGTTTCCTGGTAACATGACACACTCAACCCATTCCGGAAGTAATTCCAGGAGTCGAGCAAACTCGGCGTATTGGCCAAACAAATCCGGTATGGATAATTCACTGTCTTGTCCAGGGTAAATACCTACACCATCAACGCAGTCACCAGACAAAATGAGATATTTTATGGTCTTTGCAAGGGGGTCAGTGTGGAACCATCGAACCATCTTGTGCCACTGTGCTTCCAAGAATGTCTTTGAACCTACGTGGATGTCTGAGAGAAATGCCACACTTACGCCATGTTCGGATGAAGCCTTTTTGTGACTTGCTTCCATTGGAAAGTGGAGGTCATCAACATAGAACATGTCACCGGTTTGACTGAATGTTCCTGAAACACCGAGTACGTCATCTGGCATGAGTCCCGCTTCGAGAATCTGCTCATGAGCCCTGTCTCTGTCGTCTCCTTTACGCTTGGTAAGTAGGCAGGTCAATTCGCCGGTTTCATCTTCAAGCCTCCACATGAGGTGTCCATTCTTGGTGTATCGTGGCTCATTCACCAAACCAATTGCAACAGCTTTGTTTTCGTATCCTTGGTATCGGCTACTCTCAGCATGTAATCTCGATATTTCAGTCGGTGTGCGAGGGAGTCGAGAATTTTGAATAATCATTTTCCGAATACTTTGCAAACGGTCACTGAAGCATGAGGTAATGTCAGTCATTTTCCCTTCGGTAATACTGTTGCCAGTTATGTCATAATGTACTAATATGTCGCTAGGGGCATCAGACGCGTTTTCACTAAAGTCTGCGGTGTTCCAATCAGGAAGGTTATTTCTGAATTTTACATCGAGCGGTTCTGGTGCATGAATCGGCGCAATTGTCCTACCTAATACGGGAGGCTTTTGCAACACAGGAGCAGATGCTTCAATTGTTTGAGTGTTCCTTTTATTCCAAACACCAAGCATGGCGCTAAGTATCTCATTGGTCAGGAATCCCTTTTCAAATCCAACTTCTGAGGAACAATTGAGGACTCCTTCGAGGTCTTCCAGTTCCAATAATTGTGTCCGAATAGATGCGGATGGCAGAAAACTCCGCTGTCGTAGGAGTGCAGTCAATTCCTCGTCGGTTACACCCATGAACATGAGGTGACGCCTTCGCTCCAAAAGCACATCGGTGTGAATGGCTCAATTTACAAAGCGGTTCAATCCCATTCGACCTGATCGCCATCGAGTGATGAGTTCTTTACTGGAGGAATACCTTCACCATCCCAAGCATCGTCTTGCCAGGGTGCTGATTCACTCGCTGCCGCTTCACGTTCCGCACGATCCAATTCAAATTGAACGCGTTCAGCTTCTTTTTCCTCTTTCAATCGTTCAAGTTCCTTTCGATGTTCTTCGGCTTCGACCATCGCTTCATCCCATCTTTTGATGGTTGATAATAATGCAAAATGGACGAAACCAATTTTATTCTCAGCCCGGTTTCCACCGATTTGTGTTGACTCAGCATTTGCCCAGTTATTCGAGGCGATTCCGACATAGACAAGTCCAACTTTTTTATTGGTTCCATCGTTTTTGGGTCCTGCAATACCGGTAATTGAAATGGCAATGTCGGCATCGGCTCTTTTGAGTGCTCCTTGAGCCATTTGAATGGCAACTTCAGCAGATACAGCCCCTTTCTTTTCTAGAGATTCTGGTCGAACTTCAAGTTCCCTAATTTTAGCATCATTCGAGTAGGTAATCCATGCTTGATTGAACCATGATGAAGCACCAGCGATGTCGGTGAAAGCACTGGCGAGCAGCCCTCCAGTGCATGATTCAGCAACGGTGATGCTGTGGCCACCTTCTTTGATGCGTCGTACGAGACGGGCCGCAGCGGCCTGAACATCTTCATCCATACAATTCATCGGCATTGTTCCTCGTTTTGAGGTTAACCCTTGCATCAATGACTTCAATAACACCTTCTTACAGGAACGGTTGGGTCTGTGGTCTAGTGGTTATGACACCGCCCTTACACGGCGTTGATCGAGGGTTCAAATCCCTCCAGACCCACTACCAAAGGAACGTACGAATATCTTCTGTTGAATTACCAATTACTTTGGTGATTCCTGACTTTCTGCTAAAGTCTTCAGCTTCGTTCTTGTCAGCATCAATCAAGATGAGATGAACTGCACGCTGCCAAAGCCCATCTGGAGGTGGAGATCCTCGATGATCAACTGCAACCAGTATGTCTTCGAGTTCTGTAAACATCAAGAGTGTTGTCGAACTTTCTAATTCCTCCGCCGAAAGTATGAGCCAGCGAGCTCCTTGCATGTCTGCACGCTTGTCTTCTTTCAAGTCGGCAAGTGTTACGATTCGCATTTCGTCCCCTCACATTGAATATCGGAGAATTGCTATTGCTCCTCCGAGTCCCAGTAATTGCTGTCCAGCATCATGGTCCGTTGAACATTGAACCAGTTCGGCACCGATATCTGACAATCCATTCACCCACTCCAACCAGGTCTGTGACCCGATGAACTTCGTTTCATCACGTAAGATATCAGCAGAAATGAGTAGTGTTTCAATCGCTCCTTCACGCATCGCTTTGTTGAGGGATACTTCTCCGTAAGCAACTGGTCCATTTGTAGAAAGACGCTCCCACGCTTTTTCTATCAGCATTACTTCTCTTGAGATTGCATGTTCGCTGAGCAAATCGCCTGCTAACCCTTCCCGTAATACTTCGTTCGCTCCGGCTCTTCCAGCCATTGCTGTGGAGACTGATTTCATCATACGTGTCTCCCCAGTTGCCTTGAGGTCTGCGAGTAAGACGTCTCGAGCATGTCCCGGCCCACATACCACCAAAGGAGTGTCTTCTCCTAAAGTATCGACAAGTGCTGCAATGACCTTCGAACGAAATGTTGTAGCGATGCTGGCTGCTTGACGAAGTTCTCCTCGTTTACCTCCGCCCCGCATTGTCCAGGTGGCACCTTCTCTCAATCCTCGAGCAGTGACATGGAATAACACAACTTCATCTGTTTCCACAACAGCGAGAACAACATTGGTTTGGCCAGAGGCTTGTTCGGCTTGCCTGAGTAATTCTCTGTCCGAAGAAGAAAAAGTAGTAGCTGTTGAAAGTTCGACATCATCTCGAATTTCAAGAATGTGTGTATGATACAACCCCACGTCAAATTGGGCTTCTTCAATAATTCCATGTACACGCAAATTTTCACTAAAGGTCTGATATTCCGTACTTTCAATATGCAACCGAATCCACATTTTTTTACGTTCAGCAGATTTTGCTCTACCGCCTTCTTCTCCACCAGTCGTTTGGTCCCGACGTTCTCCAAGCATGCCAAGTTGCATGCCTTTTCGAGCAATACGTGCCAGCGCCCACAAGTCATCTTCAGTTTCGATTCTGAGACGCCACAGTTGGGGTTCACGCTTGAGGACTTTCATTCAGTTCACCCAAAGACACCCGTGAGGCGACCTTCTGCGTCCATATCCATATCCAGAGCAGCAGGTCGCTTTGGCAAACCAGGCATCGTCATCATGTTCCCAAGAACAGCAACGATGAATCCAGCCCCAGCATTTAATCGGAATTCGCGAACGGGAATTGTAAATCCAACAGGTGCTCCTAATTTTCCTGGATCATGTGAAAACGAATACTGAGTTTTTGCCATACACACTGGAAGGTGACCGTAGCCCCATGCCTGTAACTTCGAGAGTTGCTTCATAGCAGCGGTACTGACTTCGACATCTTCGGCTTTGTAAATACGTTTTGCAATGGCATCCATTTTCTCGAGAAGAGGAGTTTCAGGAGTGAATAAAGGCGTGAATGGTCTTCCATTTGCTACATGGTCTTGGACTGCTGCAACAACTGCTTTGGCTAAATCCTCGCCACCTTTACCTCCACTTGAATGAACTTCTGTCAAGGACACATGCACTGCTCCACTCTTTTGGGCAGCCATTTGAAGTGCCTCCAACTCCGCATCAGTATCTGACTCAAATCGGTTCACAGAAACAACAACTGGCATTCCAAATCCTGCCATATTCTTGATGTGACGGTCGAGATTTCCTTGAGCACCTCGTAGAACTGCATCGACATCCTCTTTCTCGAGCTCTTCCTTCGAAGGTCGGTAACCGCCTCTGCTTCCAAATGCTCCACCATGAAGTTTCATCGAACGAACCGTGACATTCATGACCACGCAATCAGGAGATTTACCTGAGTTAGCCGCTTTGATATGCATAAATTTCTCTGCACCCATGTCAGAGCCAAAACCTGCTTCAGTCACGACAATGTCTGCTGCACCAAGTGCTAATCGATCTGCAATAATACTGGAGTTGCCGTGCGCAATGTTCGCAAATGGCCCACCATGGATGAAGGCAGGATTGCCTTCTAACGTCTGGACGAGGTTGGGGAGGAATGCGTTACGGAGAAGGAGTGTCATTGCTCCTGCGGCTCCGATTTCTTCGGCTTTAACCGGGTTTCCTTCAGTCGATTCGCCTACAACAATCTCTCCAATACGCTTTCGTAAATCAGCATAATCTTGTGCTAGGACAAGAATAGCCATGACTTCACTGGCTGCGGTAATGTCAAACCTGTCTTGGCGTGTATTACCATTTGCAGGCCCGCCCAACCCGATAACCACGTCACGGAGTGAACGGTCATTCATGTCAATAACACGAGGCCAGAAAATGCGTGTCGATTCAAGTTTGCATTCATTTCCTTGCTTGATGTGATTATCAATCAAAGCAGAAAGAAGGTTGTGTGCCGAGGTTACTGCATGCAGGTCTCCGGTAAAGTGGAGGTTTATTTCTTCCATAGGAAGCACTTGTGAATGCCCACCTCCGGCAGCTCCACCTTTTATTCCAAACACTGGACCCATGGAAGGCTCCCGTATGACACATGTAGCGCTCTGTCCAATTGCGCAGAGTGCTTGCGTAAGTCCAATTGTTGTGACGGTTTTTCCTTCTCCGAAAGGTGTTGGATTGACCGATGTGACCAGTACGAGACTTCCTTGGGCTTTTGAAAAGCGTTGGCTGAGTGCTTCCCAAGTAATTTTTGCCATTCCCTTTCCCATTGGTACTAATTCATGGGATGAGATTCCTAGCTTCCATGCAATCGCTTCGATAGGTTCGAGAGTAGCAGAACGTGCAATATCTAAATCACTTGCCATGAGTTGAATGCGTCTCGATGTGCCTTTGAACCCCTCGGCTCATTCAAGGTAAAATGTGGCGGTTTTACCACCGCTCACTGCAGTCTCGAAAGGTCTTAATCTTCCTTCATGGCACCAAGATATTCTGGTAGTTCAACACCAGCCATCTTTGCTACATCGTGAACTGGAGGTAGGCTTTGCATCAATGATGAGATGAAGTTCGATGTTGAACCGCCTTCACCATTCTTGCCGCCGTTTCCGGAATCCCAAACTGTAATCTTGTCAATCTTAAGGTTCGAGATTGCTTCAGTTTGTCGTGAAACCAATTCTTCAATCTTTTCAACCATCAACAGAGTTGCAGCTGCTTTGGTGTCGCCACCAGCACTTGAAACAAGTGATTTGTAACCAGCCGCTTTCGCTTCGAGTACCGCTTGTTGTCCTTCCGCTTCTGCTTTGTATCGTGCAAGGATCGCGTCTGCTTGACCTTGAGCAATACGGCGTTGGCGTTCTGCTTCCGCATCTGCAGCAATTTCGATTTGTTCCTTGGCAACCTTTTCTCGTGCGATATCGGATGCACGAAGACGTTCACTCTCAAGAGAGTATTGCGCTTTTTCAATTTCTTCTTGTGCTCGGCGTTGTGCAACTTCTGAACGTTGACGGGCTTCTGCTTCTTTCTCAGCAAGAACCGCGTTTGAAAGAGCGATGTCTGCAAGACTCAAGTTCACGCCTTCAATGGCAAGTTTTTGTTGGTCTTGGACTGAAATATCTTCACGGCTTTTCGCCACAGCGATTCCCATTTTCGATTCTGACTCTGCTTCTTGAACAGCTATGACTTCGAGTTTCTTTGCCAATGCTTTACCTGCAATTGCATCAGATTCTCTCTTTTGGACTTCAATTTCACGGTTTGCATCTGCTTGTGCAACCTTGATTTGCCCCATTTCCAATGCCTTTGCTCGGTCACCCTCTGCACCTGCAATTGCTTCCGCAGCAGCCTTAGCACCGATAGATACGATATATTCTGCTTCATCAGTAATGTCAGTGATGTTGACGTTGATGAGGTACAATCCAATCTTGTGCAATTCAGTATCCACGTTACTGGAGACCATGCTCAAGAATGCTTCACGGTCGGTGTTGATTTGCTCGATGGTAAGTGTTGCAACAGTCAAACGGAGTTGACCGAAGATAATCTCACTTGCCATGTCTTCGATTTGAGGTTGGGAGAGGCCAAGAAGACGCTCTGCCGCATTTTGCATAATCGAAGGCTTAGTGGAAATACCAATGGTAAAAGTCGATGGAACGTCAATACGAATGTTTTGTTGTGACAATGCATGCTTCAAGTCGATTCGAATGGTCATTGGTTTGAGATCAAGGTAAGCGTAATGCTGGATAAGTGGCCATACAATTTTACCACCACCGTGGTAACAGGCCGCTGCGCCTGAATCTTTGACATTACCATAAACGACGAGAATTTTATCAGAAGGTGCTAACTTATATCGACTTGTTGCTACGTAAATTGTGCCAAAAACTGCCAATGTAAACAAGAACAAGCCTATTACTGCAATCGAGGTTCCGATGTCTGCCATGGCAATACATACGAGGTGTCCTTTATGAGTGTTCACCCGTAGTGAAACGAGTGCTAGGTCTCATAATCACTCTTCTTCTGCCATAACTTCTGCCAGCAAAAGAGGTTTGACGACCAAGGTTTCTCCAATTGCAGAGACGACTTCGACGAACTTACCTGTTTTCAGAGACCACTTCTCATCCTCAAGAACAGCATCACAGGTCCGCATAGCGTTTTGAAATTCAACTTGGACTTGTCCGGTTTCACCGGCGCGAATGTCCATGTAGACTTTGCCTTGTGCGCCAATTGACATTGAATGTTTGACTGTCGAGTCAACTTCAAGTGATTTCATGACTTGGAATACTTTACCAATGACCCACATTGAGGAAATCCCCGAAATAATGGCTACAAAAATAGCTAGGAGGTCTGAGCCGTCGCTTTGAGTTACTGCAAGACCGGCAATACCGAACATCATGATGAAACTCAAAATCCCTTGAATCGTAAGCATATGGAATATTCCTTCTGCACCCATGTCAAAATCTGTGTCAAATCCAACGATTTCCAGTGCGCCATCAGCAACCCCTCCGATTAAGATGAGAACGAAATAAATCAGGAACAAGAACGTTCCAATTACTGCCATTACTGCAAAGAGAATATCGATGCCAGTGATGCCTCCCAATCCGATGAGTTCAAGAAGATTTGAAATTAAAGACATGTTATCACTATATTCCTCTACGAGGTTCTATTCTTCAACCTTCGCACGTTGTTGCTTAAGAATCGGCCAGATATAAATCACGTAATAGTGACCGAAAACAACAGGTCCAATGGAAAGTCCGAACATCAATCCAACCCCCCATGAAGGTAAATTAAGTGCTAATCCTATGGACAAGATGATGAGAAGCGAAATAAGTATAGATGCTTTTTCAAGTATGATCATGACAGATGAAACGCCGCTGTTCATTCGTTCCTTCATGATGAAAACATCACGTAAACCGGCCATTACATCACCAAAGAAGGTCAGACCATGAGATTTCACTCATCAAAATAATCATTCCATAAAGCATTGCAATAAAAAAGGCGGGGTTTCGACCCTTTTCGACGCTACTTTCTACTTGCTGCAGTCGTCCATCTTCGCCTCGAATGATAGCAGTTGCTTCTGAAGTGAGGTAATTACCACCTTGAGTAAACTCATTTTCGTTTTTCTTACTCTGGTAAATCATGAACACAAATGTTCCGACGATGATTCCCATACTTGGCCCCAAGAAGGCGCCTAAAGCATTGTTAAATTCTGTCCACATAGCGGCAGTTAGGTAAAGGCCAAATCCTGCAGTTAGCATCGAAATTAATCCCTTGCCTTTACTTTGGTTCGAGTACTCCATGATTCTGCTAAGGTATACTCCTTTTTGAATCCTGCCCCGTATCGCTTAATTTTGGAGCATGATGTTGAAGAACTACGGGCCTTAAGATACCCCATGGCACGAGTGAAGTATGCGATAGCTGGCCATCCAGTTGCGCACTCACTCTCTCCTCTTCTGCTTGGTTTGGTTGTGTCAAATCTTGAAAAGTTTGGTAAAAATTTAGAATTTACCATGAAGCAGACGAGTGTGGAATTGGTTGAAACTTCAAGCATCGAAGATGCGCTTGGATGGGGATATGCTGGGCATTCACCCCATGTTCCAGAATGGGTATACACAGGGGCACCCTTTGGAAAATATCGGACAGATGCCCTCTTGAAGCGAGCGATTGATTCAGCAATGGAAATCGAGGACTCCGACCCGAGACTGTCATCAGACTTTGAAGCGCGGCTCACAAAGCCTTCTCTTCCGTCGAATGAATCGCTGTTGAGAAAGAGCGTTCATCATCTTCCAACTCAATGCCTTGAACAGGAAGTATGGCTCAGTTTGACTTCTCCATTGAAGCACCAACTTTCCAGTGAGGCGGTTTCTTCCATCGATGATTCAATGGACATTCAAGCAGTCAATGCACTGCGATGGGATGGTCAGGGTTGGTGGTGTGCTGGAGTTGATGGACTTGGTGTTGCTTCCATTGCCCGGTATCACGGTGTAGTGATTGAAACCGGCGCACTCTTGGGCTTACGCGGAGGTGGCGGTGCTGCACGGGCTACTGCTGATGCTTGGTTGAAAGCAGGGGGGAATATACGTCTGTTTCCTGGTAAACGCCTTCTTGAACTACCGGTTGATGTTGAATCGGATGAGTCAGGAAAAATCCTAGATTTTGCCGTGGATTTTGATGGAGGTTCAATTGTACCTGCATCTTTTGAATCCTGTTTACTTCAACTCAATCCTCGTTATCAACCCATGGTGGGCGATTTTGAAAGGCGGGTTGAACACATGCTTTCCACGCCTTTTGATGGTCGATGGATGCTTGCTGCTCAGCATTTAGAAGCATGGAGCCGGCTTTGGGCACCACAATATGCGGATTTTCTACCTTCTCTCGGTTTACTTCTCACACAATTACTCCATGCTGAAAAAATCCTTTTTGAGCACGCATAACTCCCAAAGCGATTAGAAGGATAACTCCAAGGAGCAATTGAGGCAGAGCATATGATTGAAAGGATGAGAATCGTATGCATACTTGTCCTCATTGGATTGTTGCTTCCGAGTCTCAATGGTCTTGTGTCTGCTCAACATCCTTCTGAAGATTCAACGTTCACCTCTCCTCACACGGGTTCTGATTTTCCTGTTGGGTGGGGTGATTTTGAATTCGGTGTGTTTCAAAATCGTATAGAATTAAGACTTGTGTATCCAGCTATGACTGCCGGCGAAGGTTCTGATATGGCAGGGAATGGGCCGTTTCCTTACATCCAATTTTTTGTTGACTCAGGCGAATCATCCGAGTCCTACATGGATTTCACTTCACGGCTAGCCGAACGTGGATTTATCGTTGCCATTCACAGTGAATCATACACTTCCACCGACTTCGATGAAATTCTTGAGCAAACGACCATGGTTCACACAGAACTCACGAAGTTAAACAATTCAAGTTCAAGCGAGCTTACTGGTTCATATGGCCAGTTTGATCTTCATCACTGGGGTATGGCAGGTCATGGTATTGGTGCTGCAGTAGCATATGGTGCATACCCATATTGGATGAATTCCTCGCTACATGATATCGCTCAGCCACCTCGAAGTTTGTTTGGTTTAGGTGTTGACTTCTCGGAGTGGAACGGTGGACATTGGGATGACTATCAACCTGCTAACTGGGTTCATGCACCTGCCTCACCTTCAGCTGGACTTTTCTTGACTGGTACCGCTGACGAAATCTACACCTCTCTTGACGCCGCAACAGTGCTCTCTCAAGGAGATGGACTCGGATGGCAAATGATGGAAGTTCTGGGTGCAGATCATTATCAGTTTCAAGACTCGACATCTTTTCTTGAAGGTCTCGGGGATGGAGATGCTTCACTGAGTCAAGATGAACAAAACTCCATCGCAGCAGAACACGTTAATGCCTACCTTGACCTCACTTTGCGAGGTTCGCATGAGCATTTCCGTCAAGCATTCAATCGTCAAGTTGGCCCACATGTGGCGAGTGATAGTGATGCTTACATTGTTGAACAACTTCTCGAAAGTGACTTTTTACTCATGAATCAGACAATGATAACTCCTGATAGTAACGCTACGTTTGGCCCACAAATCACCGTCAATTACCTCACACACTGGTCGCTGAGAGATGGGCGTACATACGCCCAACTTCCGGTTGAATGGACTGTGGAAGTCGAATGTACTGTTCTCGGAATGAACATGACCTTGGGTTCTCTTGATTCAAATGGTTCTGCAAAGTGTCTCTTCCCAATGGATGATGTTGCACCCGGGCCTCAAACTGCACAGGTAAGGATATATGTCGAAGGTGCTCCTTCTACCCGTCAATTTGAATTTTTCCGAACGGATGCACCGCTTGTACTCCTCGACCCAGTGCCTGAAATTGAAGTTCTCGAACGGGGAAGTATCTCGGTTGATGCATCCACGTTTGCCTATGACCCCGACGGCCAAGATGTGTTCATCATTTCAGCTCAACTCATCGGAAATTCATCATCTGACTTTACAATCGATATCGAACAAGGCAAACGGGCAATGACGGTGAATCATATTGCAACTGGTGAAGTCGTTAACAGCACTGAAGTTCAACTGACGCTCCGGGCAGGTGGTGATGGTGTAATTGATGAGGCACAGACAAATACCACAATTCGCGTCGTTCCTGTCGACGACCCTGCGGTTAAATTGGCGAATGTGCCAATGCAGAACATGGTCGAGGATGGTGAGTCTGTATCGCTTAATTTGTCGGACTTTGTAGTCGACCCCGAAGGCGGAACACTCATCGCAACGGTTACTGGTGCAGTAGGCGATTCATATGGGCCGGTCTCCTTCATATTTTCAGATGGAGTTCTAACGTTGACTCCTCTTCCGAATGCGAATGGGGCTTCTGTCCTCCATCTCTTGGTTGGAGATATTTCGAACGCACCTGTAGAACTGGACGTCCCGCTGTATGTCGAACCTGTGAATGACGGTATTCTAATCAATGATTCTGCTTGGTCACTTTCGGTTCCGGAGGATGGAGGATTGTATCTCAATCTCTCTGATTTAGCAATCGACGTCGATGGAGATAATCTGTTTTGGTCCATTGAAAGCAGCTCACAATCGGTTGATGTCACCCGTTCCTTTTCGCAATTTATAATCACTCCAATCTTAGACTATTCTGGTTTTGACAACCTCACAAGCATCAACGTAACCGATGGAACGGTCACAATAATCCGGGCTCTGAACATCACAGTTATTCCAACACCGGATGAACCAATCTTGACAATTCAAGAAGTGAATCTCATTGACTCTACTGCGGCAAGTCTTCAGTGGTGGGTCTATGATGCAGATGGGGTGGCTCCCAACCAGACTGTCATTCAAGTCAATGGCACAACACTGGAAAACCTCTCTTTCTCCTGCGTCTTTGACGTGACAGATTCGACGAACCGCTGCCTCTCAATGCTTCCTCTCCCTGAATATAATAACGGTACTCTTGAAGTTCGTGTGTCGGTATTTGATGAAGCGTTGGGGATTGAAACAATTGCCTTGGTTTCTGTAAATATGACACCATCACAGCCAGTATACCAACCACCTGTAGATGATTCTGATGGGTTTTCATCGCTTAGTATGACACTCGTTGCAGGTATGAGTCTGTTCATACTTGCAGTATTGTTCACCATCATTCTGGTTTTGCGCAAAGGAAGTAAGAATATTCCTGAGTTGCCTATGATCGAATTGCAACAAGAGGTAGAAGAGGACTCACTTGAATCGAAAAGCAGTGGCGGACTCTTGGCACGTGCTCAACAAAAGCAGTGATTCAAAGGGGGATGTTTCCGTGTTTCTTCGGAGGACTCCATTCTCTTTTTGACTGAAGAATCTTTAGAGCGCGACATAATCTCAATCGGCTCTCACTCGGTTCGATAACATCGTCAAGCCAGCCGTTACGAGCAGCAACATATGGATCTCCAAACTTCGCCTTGTATTCCGCAATCAAGCGTTGACGTGTTGCTTCTTTTTGGTCATCTGGTGCTTTGTTGATTTCGGCTCTGTGAATGACATTCACGGCACCTTCTGCTCCCATGACTGCCAATTCTGCGGTTGGCCAGGCGATGTTGTAATCGCTTTGCAAGTGCTTACATGACATAGCCAAGTAAGCGCCCCCGTATGCCTTGCGAGTTACAAGTGTCAGTTTTGGTACGGTTGCTTCGGCATAGGCGAACAAGAGTTTTGCACCATGGCGAATAATCCCCCCCCATTCTTGAACAACCCCTGGTAAAAAGCCAGGTACGTCTTCAAAGGTCACCAGTGGAATGTTGAACGAATCACAGGTTCGAATAAACCGAGCAGCCTTGATTGAGGCATCAATGTCGAGGCATCCTGCCAAGACTTTCGGTTGGTTGCCAACAACACCGATTGTTTTTCCTTCAAGCCGTGCAAAACCGATAATGATGTTGTCTGCATATGCTTCAAAGAGTTCAACAAATATGCCATCATCGACTATTTCTTCTACTACTTTGACCATATCATAGGGTTTGTTAGGATTTTCAGGAACCAGTGATTCAAGGTCCGAGTTTAATCTGTTAGCAGGATCTGCAGTTTCTTCTCTTGGCGGGTCGGCCATGTTGTGGTCTGGTAAGTAAGAAAGAATCTCTGTAGCAAGAACGCAAGCATCCTCTTCATCATCTGCAATTAAACACGCAATTCCAGAGCGCGAGGCGTGAAGAGATGCTCCACCGAGTCCTGCAGCGTCAATTTCGCCTTCAAGAACTTCGGGGGTTTCAAGTGGTGAAGAGAGAAACAGTTGCCCGTGCTCTTCTCCTAAAATCGTGAAGTCAGCAAGGCTTGCAGCAAGGGCAGAAACGCCAACAACGGGTCCGAGTACGAGACTGATTATTGGAACTCTGCCGCTGCATTGAACAAGGCGGTCGAGTAATTCTCCGGTACCAGCCAATGCCGAAATACCATCATGCGCTCTCTGTCCACCGCCATCCCACATTCCAATGATGGGTGCTTTAACACGTTCAGCCATTTCGATAATTTTAGCTATTTTCTTAGCGTGCATCTCACCCATGCTTCCGCCATGGACACTGAAGTCTTGTGCGAAGCAATAGACACGACGTCCATTAATGGTCCCATGGCCTGCTACAACTCCATCCCCGAGCGTGTGGTGGAGGAACATTCCATTATCGGTTGAGCGGTGAGTTACAAATGAATCAATCTCGAGGAATGAATTTTCATCGAGGAGCAGAGATATACGGTCCCTTGCAGTCCCTCTGCCACTCATTCGTATGGCTTCTTGACGTTTCAAACCGCCTCCAAGTCGAGCCTGCTCTCGCTTGTATTGGAGTTCCTCGAGGCGTTCACTCGAATTCCCTGCCATACCATCTCCACCTCTTCTCGGTTTTTCATTCAAGCGCTTATGCCCGAAGCAAATTGTTTCCTTCTCCACAGAGATTTGCAGCAACAGCATCCTTCACTTCCATTCTGTTGGAAAGAGCCCAGTGTACTTTGACAATAACGGTGTCCGGAGCAGCAACGCTGCCATGGCCGAGCACACCCATTTGCATTTGTTTTCTGCCTTTTGAATAAACATTCATGTCCACAGGGCCATGTATGCACTGATTCGTTACAACGACTGGTATTTCACGATTGATGCATCGAGTAAGAGCACGCCAAACTTTCGTATTTTCAGGTGCATCTTTTTCTGGGTCTTCGATTGGTAAATGGCCCAGACCAGTGCCCTGGATGATAATAGCTTGAACACCCGTCAAGACAATTGCTTCAATCTCTTCAGAATGAAGCCACGGTCCAGCGATGAATTGAGCAATTCGCACACTTGTTTCATACTTCGTAGGTGATTGGCATGCTTGGCGTGGTGTATTGGTATCAAGGAGTGCTTGATATCCTTCTTCAAGTGCGTGAGAACATTTTCCATTCTCGACAGTGATCATAGCGAGAGGTTCACAGTTCACCGGTTGGAAAGCATCGCGGCGAGACGAATGCAACTTTCGAACGCCAATGCCTGGGTAGACTGCACAGATTCCGTCATTGTTTGATGCATGCATCACCACAACGACGCCGTCGCCAGCATCTCCGTGAGGTGCCGGCCCATGAGCGGCCCAGTGGACCGCAGAAAGCAAATTCTCACTTGCATCAGAAGAACCTCGGTCGGAAGAACGCTGTGAGCCCACAAAAGCAATTCGGCCGGGTGGTGCTTCTCCTTTTCCGCCCCATGCAAAACTCAATGCTGCTGAAGAAATGTGCAAGGTATCAGTTCCGTGGGTAACGACAACTCCATCGCATCCATCATCAAAAGCTTGTTTTGAGGCTTGGATGATTGCATTCCAATGCTGAGGTCGAATATCATCACTGAACATGTTTCCGAGTTTGACTGCTTCGATGTTCGCAAGTTCGGTAAGTTCGGGTAAGGTTGCTATAAGTTCCTCTGGTTCAAATCGAGCAACGACTGCACCAGTTGCATAATCTACTTTGGAAGCAATTGTGCCTCCAGTGTGAAGGATTCGAACCCTCGGGAGTGAACTATCAGTGATGGTTTGTGGAGGAGATGATTCGACTACAGCAGGTGTTGAGCCAAGAATTTCGAGTGACAGAATTTCTTCAACTGGATAACTTGCATTGTAACCATTCACGAGTTTTATCGTGATATGGTTCTTCGCCGCTGGATGAAGAGCAACCCCTTCAACAAGAGTTGGGCCATTGTGGCTATTCAACTCAACTTTGACCCTTTGACCTGCAGTGGGAGCATCAACCATGTATTCCCGACTTGTCGAGAGCACATCAACAGTTCGCAACATTTAGCCTCAAGGAAACAGCCTTATTCACTTTCAGTAATCTTACGTGCATCTTGTTTCAAGAAAGGGGTGTAGAGCGCAGGTAGTAAGAACAGGCTCGATATCAGTGCAAGAACGATTGCGACAACGAACACTTGTCCGAACAGTTGCAGAGGTACGAGGGATGAGAAGTTAAGAACTGAGAATCCACCAGCGGTCGTCAGAGCAGCACCAAACATTGCACGGCCAGTTGTTGCTGCAGATTTTGTCGTCCATTCGGAGGGGTGTGCATACGGTGCATGCTCTGCTTCTTCTTCCATTCGCGTCGTGAAGTGAACTGCATAATCAACACCTAATCCGAGGGTCAGCGCCCCGATTGTTACTGTTTGAGAGTTGAGTTGGTATCCGGTGAGACCCATTATTCCGTAGACCCAAACCACAACGACCATCAATGGAATCCAAGTTACAAATCCTCGGGCTGCACCCCGGGCGAAATTTTTCTGACGGGCGGTGTTAATCCCAACCAACATCACCAAAATCACTCCCGCAACCGTAGCAGTTGAGATGACTGCAGAATCAGCAACATCTTCGGTGATTTGAGCGACAATAAGTGACCTTCCGGAGATTCGGATGGTATACTCATTCTCTCTCTCATCTTCAAGTTGCGATAAGCCATCGCTTAGTTTGCCTTCAAAGACAACAGTTGCTCCCCAATCAAGAGTTGCTGCTTGAAATGAAATCACAGTTTGTGTGGCGTCAGAATTGAGATTACCAGAGGATATATTCCGTCCATCTTCGCTCAGTAACCAGGTTTTGAGCATGTCCCATGAAGTGTTTGAATCATCCAATTGGTTCAGTAGATTATCGAGCTCACTGTTTGATGAACGAGATTCTTCAAGTATCCCCCAAATTCCAATTGGCAAACCGTTAATTTCATCGTTTGTAGCGAGTTTTTCAAGAACCTCATCGTAAACTAATTGGCCTTCAGGTGAGAGAATGTCGCCGTCCAATACGACATACAGCGGAGAAGGGCTGCTTTGAAATTCATCAGCGATCAGGAGGAAGTCTTCGACGACTGGAACGGATTCATCAAAATTGTCTCTGGTATCAAACCCTACCTCTAATTGCTGGAATCCTATGAACATTGGAACAGAAATTAACACCGTGACAACTATGACGAGCACTGGTGTTTCAGTCAGTGAACCAATCCATTTTGAGATAGGCCCGATTTCATTTTTACCTGATTTCGCCAATGGCAACTTCTTGGGTGGAATGAGCATCATGAGGGCAGGTAGAGCAGTAATGCTCACAAGATAGATGAAGAACAGTCCGATTGCAATGACAGTTCCGAATGAAACTAAGAATTGTTGAGATGAGAAGCGGAATGACAAGAAACCAACCATGTCTGTAAAGATAGCAATCATGAGTGCTGCGGAAGTCAAAATTGTACCTTTGCGTATCGCTAATTTTCTTGCTTCGATTGAGAAATCATGAAGCGTTTCTCTACCTTGTGGATTGTTCTTTTCTTGGTCTTGCAACTCTTCTCGAATTCGAGCCACAACGTGCAAGCCATAGTCAACTCCAATGGCAAGAAGGAGAATAGGGATCGAATTCATTGCCGCATTAAATACCATTTTTACGCCGAAGGAAGTAAGTAGGCCGGCCATACCATATGTCGATAGAATTGCGAGCACAGTCAATGCCAATACGCTTACAGTATCTCTTTTACTTCGGAACTTTGTCCATAGAATGAATCCCAACAGGAGTAAACAGAGTGAGTTCAATATACCGAGTTCCTTACCAAGGTTTTCATTTTGTCCAGTCGATAATTGCGAGAATGAGAATACGGATATATCAGAATCATTCGTCTCTTCCGCAGCATGTTTGGCCAATTCGTCAGCCCAGATTGTGACCTTATTTTGTACAACTCCAATAACCTCAGCTTCATGCTCATTCGGGTCAGTAACTATAACGAAAGAGGTCAACACTGGACCGTCCGAATTCCAGGGGTCCTCTGAGTCATCTGCAGGAATATTAGAGACCATCATCGAACGGTAATCAATGGACTGAAGTCCGCTAAGCAATCCTAGTTTTCCCGACAGTGGCCCAGTAACTTCCGAAATTTCGGTTGCATTCGCACCTTGGTTAAGCGCATTAAGTTGCCCGATCATGAGCCCTAAGGATTGAGATAAGTTGCTGCCATTATCCAACCGAACGAGCCAATCAGAGGGATTTTCCGGTTCCCATGAACGTAATTCATCTGCGGTTACAACCGCTGGCGATGGAATCGAAAGACCTGCTAAAGAAAGCGTATCCAAATTGGATTGTAAAGTAGAGTCATTCGAATTAGCAACACTGGTAATCGCCAATTCCATTTCTGCAATCCAACTCACAGCTGATTCTTGATCCTGTAGGTTGTGCCATTGGATTGCAGAACTCGCCATGCCACTGTTTGCTTGAATTCCAAACAATGGGTATTGATACTGTTCCAAATCGGGATTTTCGAGGAGAATCGCTTCAAGTATTGCCAATTGTTTCCAAGTTGCTTCTTCATAGAAATCTCCTGATTCTATTTGGTCAATGAAGCGTATGAAATCTATTGAGGCTTGATATTCATCTTCTACGTCATTGAGCAATCGAACGGTTTCGTTGTCTGGGAAAAAAGCATCTTCGCTTGTGTCAAAATTGATGAACATTGCATTTGGAGTCAGTGCGAGAAAAAATATTCCTATTATTGCAAGAGTAGTTTTTGGGCGGTCAACACTGAAATTGGTCATCTCATTGAAAATATTCTTCATAGTCTTCCCTCGTTTTGGCCGTATTCTTCACCCTTATATTGACTTGTTTCGACTCGAAACGCAGAGCACGAACTCGTGTGTTTCTAAATGGTGCCGGGAGCGGGGCTTGAACCCGCGACCTTCGGATGTCTCAGACACCGCAAGGAGTTTGCACGTCATACGATTGCCCAGAAGGCTGCCCTATGAGTCCGACGCGCTACCAACTGCGCCACCCCGGCTTATCTGTCGCTGTCGCATTCCCCATTTCAACCATACGGATGAAAGTGATGTAAAATCACCGTAGCCTTCATGCACTCTCCTCCTTACGAATGCGCATGGTTGACCTCAACACCGCAATGGCTGCCGCCTCCGTGGACCGTCAAAAGCGAATGGCGGATGAGGGAAAAGAACGAGCAAAACGCCGGAGCGGGCGCGACCTCGGTATCGAAGCGTTTGATCCGGTTAAGCACGTGGCGAAAGAAAAGGCAGAAACTGCTTCAATGTGGCTTGTTATTGGATTCTCAGTTATTGTTTCGCTTCTCATGAGGTATGTTCTGATGCCAAGGACTTCTGTTGAAAAATCAGACATACTGTATTTGGCGCCTCTGGCTGCTATATTCCTTATCCCTCAAGTGCACAGAATTGTGTTACCGTCCTCTTTCAATGAGTTATACACCAAAGGTACATGGTTCAAAGCCGGCTTTCTTCACACTTTTACTTTCTTAGCAATGGCTTTCCTCTTGGTGAATCCTCCTTTGGGCGACATTGTCGCACCGCAATTAGCAGAAAAGTGGGTATTAATCCAAAATGAAGGCGATGAATTTAATTTTTCTAAAGGTGTAGGTGAGTCCGGGACACTCACTTGGGAAGTAGAAAAAGACTCGAAATTAACTGGCGATATTTGGCTTCTGTTTGCATTGGCGGACAATGTGAATGTCGAAGGTGCTTCCATTTCAGTGGAGCTCTCAAACAATGCCGGTGATGTTGAATTGGAAAGTGATTCTACTTTCTGGGCAGATAATTACGAGGTAATTACCAACAATACTGGCAATATCACAAATACAGCCAGTGCCTCAATCCTCAAGCCTCACGGAGACCTTGACCAAGAGTTCGCTATTTTACTTGGTACAGACCTTGAAGTTGGAGCGCACACGATTACTGTGACCATATCGGAACAAGGAGATCCTTGGGAAAATACTCGGGTCTATGACTGGACACTACGCGTGGTTGAACTCCTTCCTGAAGTTTCAGTTTCATGAAAGTAAGTCGCTGTGATTCAAGAGGATATTGTTGAGCAAACGACTGATTCGGTGAACATCACGTTGTTCTTGGGTTTGTTTGTTGAGTTGTCTTTTTCGAACAGAACGCACAAGAGGTGCAGCAATGGTCCAACACATAAGGTCTAAGCAATGATTGATGAGAGTGGTCATATCTTACGGGACGAGGTTCGTAAGGAGTCTTTTTCTAACGCCCTGAGGGTGAAAGTGAAAGTGAATGTATTAAGCACGTAAATGTGTGACAAGGCGTGCTGTAAGTGCGTCCAGTTGGATTTGTTCTCCTCCGCCTTCAACTAAGCGATAATCGACTTCAGCCATCCATTCAGTCATGTCGAGTTTGGCTTCTTCGGTAAGGAAATCTGCGGTATACAATTCACGATGTAATTGGTTCACGAAATCAGTTCCTGCAAGGCCATACTTGTCGAGTAATTCTCTGAGACGCCGTCGAGCAGCATGAAATCCATCATCTCTACAAGCCATCAAGAATTGGTGAAGTGCTTCGGGAGGGGCTGTAGCTGAAGTCTCGTAAATTAGTTCTCTCGTGACCTTCATGTCGAGTGCTGCTGCAACTTGGAGGCCAGTCAAGGCTTTACGCAAGTCACCTTGAGAAATACGTGTCAGTGCTTCTCCAGCATCTTCCGCAAGTTCAACACCTTCTGATGTAGCTACATGATGAACCTGAGCCTTCACATCAGCATCTGCGAGAGGGCGGAACCGAAATACTGCACAACGTGACTGGATTGGTTCAATGATTTTTGAGGAATAATTGCAGGACAAGATAAACCTGCATGTTTCCGCATATTGTTCCATAATCCTACGCAGTGCGCCCTGTGCATCGTTTGTTAAAGCATCTGCTTCATCGAGGAAGATAATCTTGAACGATGCGCCACCATATGGAGCAGTGCGGGCAAATTGCTTTACCTTTGTGCGTATACTTTCCAATTTCCGCTCATCAGATGCATTCATCTCAAGTAAATTTCTACGGTATTCTTCACCGAACACGTCCTTTGTCAAAGCCATGGCTGCAGTTGTTTTACCAGTCCCAGGAGGGCCAGCAAACAGCAAATGTGGAAATTCTTTGCTTTCAGAGTAGATCAGCAATCGTTGAACGACTGCTGCCTGGCCACGAATTTGATTAACGGACTGAGGACGGTGCCTTTCAACCCAAAGTTCGCTCATGCGGAGAGGTCATTGCCGAGCCTCCTTGAACATTCTCCTTTCATTCGAAGAAATTTGAGGTGGAGAAATCTCGAAATGAGTTCATTCTTAACTTTCTCTCTTGAGGCTCGAAGGCCGAAGAGGGGAAAAGACAGTATATGGCGGTGGGCTTGAACGCATTGAGCCCCATGCTACGCGAGACAGCCCCCCGTCGGACCACTTTGACCATCTTCCTCGTTTTGATGTTCTTATTTGCAGATTTACTCTTGCCACAAGCGATTGAGTATGACCTCGAACTTGAAGACCAATACAGCGTTTTTCAGGTGAGTTCAGTTGTATCCGTTTTGGCTGATACATCAATAGAAGAATTAAATCCTACGACAAATTACGACCAAAGTTCTACAGGTTTGCTGGGTATTTCTGATGACGGAGATGAGAGCCGCTTGTTGTTTGAATTCCCGATGAACTTCACCTCTTCAGATACTGTTCACTCAGCAATTTTGAATATTGTTTGCGATGAAAATTCACTCGCAACTGGAGATATATCGATTTACGCAGCGACTCCTTCAACTTGGAATTCTACCACTGCTACGTGGATCCAATCTGACGTAGGAGTTTCATGGGAATTACTCGGTGCTGATGGAAGTAACGATAGAGGGGCTTGGGAGCCTCCATTCCGAGCAACAACCAACGGCACATTTTCGCTTAACGTAACCTCAATGGCACAAGATGCAGCACTCTCCAACCTTACATCTGTAAGCATTCTTGTTTCTGCCCTTGGTTCTGAATACGAGTGCTATTTCTCAGATTCAGGGAATCTGGCGAACCGTCCTGAACTTGTTTTGGTCACCTCTCCAACTGCAGCTGGAAACGGCGGTTCAGTCATCTCTGACTTCGCAGTCGATGGAATGCCTTTGATGACAGGTGATCTCCTCTTGACTGCAGATACAATTCCAACACTTTCTTACAACTCTTTGGTCGGCACACATGTCGAATACCAGCTCTCATTAGATGAGGAATTCAAAGAATCCAGTGACCTTGCTTGGTACTATTCGACCATTTGGAACACCTTCTCCATGACTTCCGCTAATAGTGGCACCTATACACTTCCAGCAGTTGACGAATTCTCGAATGGAAGTCAAGTGTTTTATCGTGTTCGAAGCATTGATTCAACAGATACACTCGGTGATTGGTCTTCAACTGAAAGTTTCTATCTGCCAGCGCATTCTGTAACTGATAATGGCGACGGAACAGCAAGCATCGAAGTGAACAACGATGACCTTGGTGTGAGTACTTTCATCAAAGACACATATGCGAACCAGCAGAGTAAGAACTCTAAATATGGCTCAGCAACGACGATGGAAACCAGTGTGACATCGAACAAAGAGTCACTCATCCACATGAGTTTTGCACTGAACCTCCTTGGTCTACCTTCCAACGCAACAATCATCGATGCGCAAGTTGAACTTACTCGTGACTCTTCTTCAAACAATGCTTTTCTTTCAATGCATTCTATGGAGACGAGTAACTGGGTTGAAAGTGACCTTTCATGGAATCGAGCAACGAATTCCATGACTTGGTCAGATGGTGGTAGAGAATATTCTTCAACAGCGTCTGATACTGGATTGAATGGTTCTCAGGCCAGTGACTCGTTTAGTTTTGAATTCACTGATGTCCTTCAATCGTGGGTAGAAAGTGGTTCCACAGATCGAGCTGATTTCATGATTACTGCACGAGGTTTGAACGAAGCCTATTCAAGCACTGGCACGAAAAGCGCCGTATTCTTTTCTTCAGATGACATCGACGACCTCAACAAACCTGCAGTTTCAATTACCTATGCTTGGGGTTCAGGCACATCACTCCCTGCCGTGACTCAAATCGCTCCATCCATGGGTGAGGCAGTATGGAACCAAACAGGGCATAATTTCTCTGCAAACACGACACCTTCTCTGGTTTGGGATGGAACAGGAATGTCTTCGTATGACATCGCATTCCAAATGGCCACTGATGAGCAATTCCGATACCGTGTGTGGGATCTTGACGATTTGGAGGCATCGACCTCTGTCGCAGCAAGTGATGGCCAATTTAACTTCACTGGGAACAATGTCCTTGATGTTGGAAACATGTATTTTTGGAGAATGGCTTCTGTCGATTCAGATGGTAGAATCGGAGAGTGGTCGACGTCGAAGTTCTTAGTGAGTTCACTTGAAAGTACCTGGTTAGGTGCCGACCGTTATGAATTCCGGATGAAGCATGGAAACGGAACTGCGGACGGACTTTACCCTGAATGTCTCGACACTTATGTGGACAGTGGAACTCCTTCTCAAAACTATAACGATGAATCCAAACTTCTTATTGCATACAATACCTATCCTATCGAAGCGATGGGTCTTTTGAACTGTAACCTTCGTTCAAACCTGCTTCCGGCTGGTTATGCGGTTGAATCTGCTCATCTCTCAATGGTCATTGGAAGCACGCCTATGAACTCCCCGAGTGTTGCTATTTGGGAAAGCCGCCAACACAACTGGACTGATGATGGGGCCTCATGGCAAACCTATGACGGAACGAACAATTGGGGAATGGCTGGAGCAAAAGGCTGGGAGCGTTCTTCTTTACTCGATTCCGTTCAACTTGACACATCCTTTGCGAGCGGTGACCAAATCGAATGGAATGTCACGCTCGGTGTCCAAAACGCAATGCGTGAAAATCGAAGTGTTGATTTCTTGATTGGGATTCTTGGTGCAGGCTCAGGCCAGAGCAGAGAAGTTCAACTGTATCCCGGCTTCGCCCCCGATGCCCAAAAACCAGAATTGAGTTTTGTCTATGTCCCTGGCTCCAATGTTGTCCCAGCAGACCCCGTCACTGTGACTCCTCTCAACGGCTCTTGGTCGATGGGCGCCGGAGTGGACCAAACTCCAATCAAACGCCCTGAACTCACTTGGTCGTTTGGAAGTAATCTTGTCGTTGGTGGCTGGGCAGTTCAACTTGATACCGCTTCGACGTTTGATTCAACCTCTCTCATCACAAAGACTTCATGGAATGATGGAGGGTTTGACGCAACAAACCTCTCTTTCACGCCTACTTCTGACTTGGATGATGGAAAGACTTGGTACTGGAGAGTACGTGCAATTTCTCTAACCAATCAAATTGGGAACTGGTCGAATTCGTTCACCTTCTCTATTCCTGATTTGACAACTTGGCAGACCTGCCCAGACGGCTCATGTGCCTCTGTCGAGCTACATCACCGAGAAGCAATGCCAGCATTGAATCTTCCAAATTTCCAGGATACGTATATCATTGAATCAGGTTCTGGCTCATCCAATACCTACAACGCTTCATCTCAGATGAAAGTCGGAGCAGTGGCTTATGACCGACAAGCAATTTCACTTCTCAAGATTCCCCTTAATTCATTGCCACAGCCATCCAATGCTCGAATCACTTCGGCTCAGTTGAATCTCTATTCGGAGTTTTCATCTTCAACAGGCGAGCCGATTGCAGTTCGTCCCGTTTTACAAAATTGGACCACTTCAGCCAATGATACGACCTATGATGGAACGAACACTTGGTCACAACCTGGCGGTCGTGACCTTGGAGTTGATCTTGGACCATATGTGGATCTCCAAGACTCTGTGAGTGCAGACTGGATGACTTGGGACGTGAGCGAAGCGGTGCAAGCTGCACTGGATTCCGGCGCATCATCACTCTCTTTGGCCCTCTATGCATCCAATAATATCACGGCGTATACAAACGGTCCGAACGTCATTACTTTCACTTCTACTGAAGGCCTTTCAAGCCAACATCCATGGCTTAATTTAACTTGGTCCAACGGTACAAATCCAGTTCCAACAATAACCGGAGTTAACACCGGTCCAGCAAATAACGCCCTTTCCTGGGATTCGAGTTCCCATGCTTTACTGCCTGACTACATGCCCGAGTTTACTTGGACCCATAACGCGCCGAATACTGCGGATGCATGGCGAATTCACATCTTTGAGAGTTCGACCGACGATATGGCCGGACGCTATACCTACGATTCTCGTGTTGATTCATCGATGTTTGACCTGGTAAATCTCTCTTTCACCCCCTCAAACATGTTAACACATGCCCAAACAATTCGATGGACTGTTCAACCGATTGAATCTGGAATGATTGGTCAGCAAAGCGTTTCGACTTTCTTCCACATCCCTAATACGGATTCTGAGGAAGTTGACTCCACACATGCTTGGGTATCGCTCCAGGAAGGCACAATAGTTGAAGATCAAAACTATCCACTCATCACCAAAGACACCACATTAGATCAAGGAAATTCATATGCGAACAGCGGCTCCTCATCATACCTTTCCGTTGGCCAGAGCCCATCAAACAGCATTCTCCGTTCTTCCACTTTGATGGAAATCGATTTCTCTACCCTTCCGCTTCCTTCTTCATACGCGGTCAATAACGCAACATTGGAACTTACCGTAGTTACCGGAAGTGATGAAATTTTCGTGACAGTTTCAGAAATGATTACTGGATGGGATGAAGCATCAAGTTGGTCCCATCCCGGAAACAACTCGACTTCATGGATTGGTGCAGGTGCATACCACTCTGACGATTCTCAAATCCCTGAAACAGAAGGTTTCTGGATTAACGGTAGTAGCGTGTTTGAGATCAACGTCACCTCGATGCTACAGCACGCACTTGAACGCGGCCAAGAAAGCCTCAACATTATTTTGCAAGCTGAAGAAGTCGATGGAACCGTCGATGGCACCTATTACATCGCCAGTAGCGAGTATTTCGGCCTATCGGATCGTCCCAAACTAACCATGACATACGAATTAACGACGCCTTGGTCGCCTACAAGTCCGACGAACATGAACCCACTTGATGGCACTACACTCTGGAATCTTTCATCTCCAATACCGAATGGCGCTGAAGAAGTGAGTGCGAACTGGTCCTCAAGCGATAACAATCATACTCAATGGGTTTTGTGTGGCGCATCCAATGCCCGTATGACCGAAGATGTCGAATGTGTTGATTCAAACTCTGTTGCAAACGGCTCCGAATCGAATCTCACATGGGATGCTCAAAACCTCACCTTGACGAATACAGACCTCGAGAAGGCCGATGAATGGAACTATTGGCGGGTTCGAGGAGACCAAGATGGACGCATTGGTCATTGGTCCAGCGTTCACAAGTTCCGTGTTCCGGACGGTCTTGGTTTCACAGATGGTGACGGAAATTACACGGTTCCAATTTACCGAGGTTCTGTCTTCTCTGAAACAGGCCTCCTTCCACTTGTACCCGATGCTGAAATTTCCTCCTCCTCGACGACGAATTCTGGTTCAGCAACTCAACTTCATCTTGGAACCTCCGCATCAGGAACAGGCGAGAGTCAAATCTACCTTGAGTTTGATCTGAGCGATATGCCTTGGCCTAATGCAATGACGCCAACAGGAATGATTCTGCAAATGTATCGCACCGGCTTGACGGGCACCTCATCTACAACCATTTCAGCACACGCTTGCTCATCTTTTACGGAATCTTCCGTGACTTGGAACACCAACATCGCTTGTTCAACAAGTGAAATCACTCGCTCAACTCTTACCCTCGCTCCTGCTTCTGGTTGGGTTGAATGGGACCTTACGAGCCTTGCACAGGACAATGTCGCAAGTGGAAACCTTACCATGACTGTTCTTTTGAAATCTGTAGGCATTCCTTCGACGAATCATGCGTTTTATTCTTCAGAAGGAAGCAATGAATCATTCCGCCCACGTTTGCTGCTTGATTTCATCGATAATATTGACGGAATACAGCCTCCGAATCAACCAAGCCTCACCAGTCCAATAGATGGGGCGGTGTTGTATGATACCAGTTCGGCATTGCTTGAACCTGGTTCTGAAAATACGACGCTTTCATGGGCAGCAACGACGGGAGCAACAGGATATATCGTCACAGTTGCAAATCAATCAGGAATTTACAAGTATCGTTCTTGGGAAGACTTTGCAATGTTTACGGGAACGAGTTTCCGACTTCCAAACTCACTCGACTCTGGAGAGGTATTCCAATGGTGGGTTCAAGGTGTCAATCAATCTATTCCTGGCCCTTCATCCTCACGTTGGTCGTTTGCTATTGGCAATCCTCACCACACAGACAACAACGATTTGACGTACACCTATACCTTCCAAACTGGAAATGAAGTCGCTCAAT
The DNA here is from genome assembly GCA_949372875.1 of Candidatus Poseidoniaceae archaeon. GTDB lineage: Archaea > Thermoplasmatota > Poseidoniia > Poseidoniales > Poseidoniaceae > MGIIa-L1. Next base: position 454,852 of record CASIAW010000001.1, on the reverse strand, counting down.
TCGGTCATACAAATATTCGAGAAACGCATCTTAGCGAAGCAACTTCATCAACTAATTACGGAGACGCCTCTCTTGCCGAAGTCGGAACAGATTCCGGTGCTAATGCCGGTCTTGAGTCACGCCTTACCTTTGCACTGGATAACAGTCAAGTCCCCTTGCCTGCTTATTCGAGCATACATTCTGCAAGTATTGGCTTTTATCTTGATTCATGGGACTCTTCGGGAGGCGCTACTGAAATGGCGTTTAGCGTTCATCGAATCACGAACACGGCATGGGCTCAATCCTCTTCGACTTGGGATGCTTCCTCGGCATCAACTTCAGGCGCATGGGGTGCTCCGGGAATGCAAGCCGGAGTTGATTACGACGCAACGCCAGTTTCAAGTTTCACAGAAACCGACTTGACTGCCGATCGATGGATTTGGTTTGACATTGGCATTGATGGAATGCTTATCGATAACGATAATTCTTGGATTCTAATTGGTACTCCAAATCGGGGCACACTTCTTGCACATATTGTCTCGAGTGAAAACTCCGTTGAAAGCCAACGACCTCAAATCTTGCTTAACCATACAAATGTCACATCTATTGATTTGGCACCTACAGCACCGACAACTGACGCAGATACTACGCTCACCTTCTCCAATGTGGTGTTTGACTACTTGTCTTTACCAATCAACGCTCCAGTCGTTTGGAGTGCAAGTAACGGTAGCATCTCACAAGCAGGTGTCTTCACACCTCATGCAGCTGGTCAACATACTGTATCAGCATGCTTTGGTATCATTTGTCAAACCGAGATTGTGACCGTGACTCCTGGATTGGCGAAAACGCTGATTGTGTCTCCCGAATCGACAACGATTTCGGCAGATGACACGCTTCAAATTACCGCCTACGTCATTGACCAATTTGGTAATCAAGTCCTTGGCCAGTCAATCAGTTATGCAACGACCGACTTAAGTGCAACTGCTGTTGGAGGATTATACATTCCATACGCGAGCGGACCTCAAGGCGTAGTGGTGGAATGGGTGGACCCGTCTGGAGCGCTTCAATCCATTACAGTGAGTATTGAAGTTGAAACGGGTGCCCCGTCATACTTTGTTCTGGATGGATGTCAAGGAACTGTTCCTGCAGGAATCTGGTGTGCTGTAACCCATACTTTGTTTGATCAATTTGGAAACGAAATTCTGGATGTAAGTGAAGCAGGTGACCTTTCATGGACTACGAACAATGGAAATTATAGCGAAACATCTGACGAATATTTCCCAGACCATATTGGCATGTGGAACTTGAATCTCACTTCGACTTCAGGTGCTGTAGGCTCATTAATGGTGAATGTAGGACATGGACAAATGGCGAGTTTAGAACTCGATGCCTCTTCTACTGCCATTACTGCCGATGAACATGTATGGATTAATACAACTCGAATTGACATTCGTGGTAACCGTCTACCAGTTCTTCTACCTCAAGAAAACTGGTTGCAAATTCAAGATGGTCAATTGATGACTGGAGCCCCTGCAATGTGGACCCCTCAATCACGTGGTGCAAAAATCATCGAGGCAACCTACGAGACAATTACCTCTCAGATTACAATCACAGTCCAAGAAGGCGCTATTGTCTCCTTGATTCTCATTGTCGACAACAATGTTTCAACCTGGAATTCGTTTGACATTACTGCAGATGATATTCTGGATGTAAAGGTAAAGGCGTATGATCAAAAGGACAACCGCTGGATTATCTCCGCAAACTGGTCTATTGAACATTCGGAGTGGACCTCACAGTCCGCACTTGAACAACTGTTGGGTGATGAAACTACCTTTGTTCCTTACCTTGCATCTTTCGATCCTTACATGATTACAGCAGTGTATGATGATGGATTTACCGTTCATGAAGTGAGTATTAACGTAACCGTTTCTCACGGAGATTTAAACTCGGTCAGCATCACTGCATCAGGTTCTGATGGACTCTCAAACACTGCATTTGATATGACTGCAGATGAATACATTGACTTCTCCTCAGAACTCTCGGATTTGGATACGAACCCAATTGATTCAAGCATCTTGGTATGGTATTTGACCAATCTTGATTCTGGCGACGTTGAAGTAATCACAGAATCCCTGCTGAATTACAACATGCGATGGGAGGCAACTCAAGTTGGTAATTGGAGTATTTCTGCTTCCGGAATCAGCGATGCAGGTTACAATGTGACAGATACAGTCGTGATGACTGTTCACCACGGCACCGCAATCTCCGTCACTGCAGTCCTTGATACGGCTGAACAAACCGCAGGTGGCCAGATATCTATTGCAGTTACTGGAGAAGACAGTGATGGTAACACATTCCCTCAGATTGTCGAGTGGACGGAGGACGGAGTTATTGTTGAGAACCTCACTGCAGGAACTGATGAAGCAACTTATGTATTCACTGCAACGATTGCAGGTCCTCATACACTGGATTATTCAACTGGATCAGTCAGTAATTCTGCGAGCATTTCCGTAGACGCATTGTATATTGTTGATTCTCTATCAATAGAACTCTCTTCAGACTTCATTGACCAATTAGGCAGTTTCACCGTCACGGTCAAGGCATTCGATGTTTACATGAATCCAATCCCAATCCCATCCAGTGCCGATGTTGACTCAACGGGCCGTGCTGAAATCTTGAATCAAGGACAGGGTGTTTGGGAAATTGTGACGCTTGATGACGGTCCTCAAACTGTAACCATCACTGCTGGAACCGTTTCTGAAGAACGCAATGTGGAAGTTGATGGAAACGTCGGCGGCTTCTTCAAAGCAGGTGGACCGTTGTATTACGTCGGTGCAGTTCTCGTTGGTATTGTGAGTTTGGTTATCGTTGGCTTACTCGTATTAACGCTTCGTGGAGGAGATGCAGATTATGATGATGATGATGATTATTCATACGACGATGAAGACGATACGCCTTCAGGTCCAGCTCCGGGTCCAACTGGTCCAGCACCTGAGGCGAAGTCTGTTCCGAGTATTGAGCCGCAGGCAGATGATACATCTTGGCAAGTTGAGCACCGTGTCGATGATGACGGTACTGAATGGGCTGAGGATGAAAACGGCACTTGGTGGTATCGCCAAGAAGGCGATTCTGAATGGGGCGAATGGACAGATTAACAGCCATATCATTGATAGATGTTGAATGGAAAGGTGAAAATCATGCGAGACTTGAGTTCGATTCAAAGATACACGGTTTTGATTCTCTGTGTCGCTCTGTTTTCATCTCAAGGATTGAACCTTGCAGTAACTACACCTTCTCTTCAAGAGGATACATTTGTCGCACGAGCAGGCACGCCAGTCCGAGTTGAAATCAGTGTTGAACAAACGTCCCTCTCTGCGGATGAAGTGGTAATGTTTTCTGCTGAATTATACGATTCAGTCAACAACCTCGTCACTGGTGAAGTGGAGTGGAGTTGTTCAAACGGGTCTATTTCCACGAATGGAATGTTCTATCCTTGGAATTCAGGTCTTATTACTGTTCAAGCATCTCACAATGGTTTAGTCAACACGTTCAATATAACTGTTACAGCTGGAGTCGCACAGTCTCTGGAAATCACGAGTCTCAATGCACATGCATTGGTTCCAGTATCGCTTACCGTTAATCTCCTCGATGCTCGTGGCAACTCCCAATTATCCCAAGATGCGGTTTGGACAGTGGATGGCGAGTATGTTGGAGACGGAACTCCGAGCTGGACACCTCAAGATGTAGGCGCATACAGCATCCGGGCCCGGCTCCATCAAATGGAACATGTTTCGACCATACAGGTTACTGCAGGAGCGCCACATGAATTTGTTCTCGAAGAGGGATTGCAGGTGCGAAGTGGCCACGCAATTTTCATCACTCCACAACTCTTGGATATCAATGGTTTTGAAATGAACATTACAGAAGCGGGGAATCGGGCATGGGTTGTTGAAAATGGGAGTATTCTTCCTTCAGGGTGGTTCACTGCATCTCATCCAGGGCTGTGGAACATTAGCGTTTCCGCTGGTAATGTGACGGGTATCGGTACAATTCGTGTCGTACCTGCAGATGCAGCCATATCCCAAGTTGTTGTCCTTTCAGAAGAGCAAACATTCACTGCAGGAACCTCATATGAGATTGCAGCAATGCGTACCGATTCCCAAGGTTATACGGGGACAATTACCCCTCCGCTTGAAAATTTCACCGTTTCCAGTGGGGGATTAGCATCTTTTAATGATGCAGTATACTGGACACCAGGTTCCATGGGTATGCACGAACTTCGAGTCGTCGATGACGGAGTTATCTCGACACTGATGGTTGAGGTTGTTCATGGAAATGCAATTGATACCTTCCTGAAACTTTCTTCATCATCTTCGATGACAGCAGGAGAACAAAGTACGGTTGAGTTCACAGCAAAGGACGTAATTGGTAATGAATGGATGGTAAATGGTTCTTTATCCATGGTGAATGGAAATGATTCTCTGTTCACCGAATACAATGGCTATGCCACGATCACTCCCCATCAAGTGATGCCATGGCGTATCGAAGGTTCTTGGTTCGATTTTTCAACCGATACTCGGTTTGAGCCAATTTTCCAGATGCAATCAAAACCAGGTCGTCTTGCCTTTATTCAGCTCAACGGCGAGGGTGCAATCTTGCCTTCTGATACAGCACTCTCTCTCGACCCGATGTTCTTTGACGCTTACTCCAATTCTCTGGGTTCAATTGGACTGAACTGGACCGTCGATGGTTTAGATTCAACAGTTGAAATTCTTCTTTCCGAACTTCATTGGATTCCAACCGATATTGGAGGCCATGAGATTAGAGCCAATGCTGACGGCGTTTTTGCGACCATTCGACTTACTGTGGTTGCTGGTGAGGCTCGTAATTTGGTGACCGATAGTGAAGATGGATTGACAGTTAAGGCAGGAATTGCAAGCGAGTTATTCATTCAAACCATAGATGCTCATGGTAATCTGGCTCCCTCGACAGAAGTTGTTTCCACCCTTGAATCAGAATATGGCACTCTGGTCGCCTCTTCCTCTGGAAACGGCTATTGGGATTTCATTGGCCAGACTTCTGGAACATACACGCTTGAACTCGTTCAAGATGGTGCAACTCACAGTATCCCTCTCACTGTGGAGCCAGGCGCAGCTGTTCGACTTGAGTCTTTTATTGAAGATCAAAGCATTGCCCAAGGTGATACTGTTTTGTTAAGAGTACGAGGGATCGATGTTTTCGACAACATCGTGGAAGTTGATGCGAAAAACACGTCAGTGAAATGTACTTCCGGCTCTGCAAAGCACGTTACTGGTGATACATGGGAACTCGATATATTTTCATCCGGTAATGACCGTTCATGTAATGTTCTTTGGAGCGGTTTGATTTCTCAAAATTACTTCGATGTTGATGCAGTCCTGCTAGGTGGAGCAGTTGGTTCAACCAATACTGCCATGGGTCTCGGGATATTTTTGTTAACACTCATTCTGGTGACTCTGGTTGTCTTAGTTCGAAGGGCGAACAAAGAAGATGATGAGTGGGTCGAAGATGCGTTTGATGATGAGGAGTATGAGGACGATGAAGAAGGTTATTCTAATGACGAAGGTACTGCACTAACATCACAGCAGAAGGTAGACACCGTGCCTGAAAATTCCGATGGAGTACTAACTGATGAACTTAGGGCCACACTTGCCCTACAAGCTGCAGAAGTTGGTGTCATGCAAGCAGCACCTGGGACGGAACAAGGTTCGAGTGGTTGGTATGTTGATGTGAGCAGTGAAGTCCAGTATTGGAACGTTAGTGCTGATGGCTCTTGGACACGGGGCGATTAGAATGCCCAATTCAACACCCTTGATGGACACTGATGATTTGAATTTAGTATGGTGGCTTCTTCCTACACTTGCTTGCTGGCAAGGGCACGCTTTGTTCCAATTGTTCAAGAAGGAAGTGGCTTTACCACTTCTTACCTATGTGTTCTAATCATTCTTCTTCGAGAATCTTATTTTCGAACATGTCTAAGAACTCATCAACTTCGATGTAACCATTCGCATCGGTATCGGCTTTGTGAAATATGACACGATATTCATCATTGTTAAATTCAAAGTTGAGTGCTTTCAGTGCTGAAATAAACTCTTTTAATGTGAGGTGGTTGTTTCCGCCAAGATCTGCTGCATGGAATGCTGCATGGCGTAATTTAGACTCTGAGGGTGTAGAATTGGATAACATTTGGCTAAAGGTTTGGAATGGAGTTGTGCTCACTTGGTAGTGTTTCTTCCCGTATATGTAGTAGGTTGAAACCCCAATGACAACGGCTGCTAAGCCCCCAATAATTGCCTTCTCACCCATGATAAATACTAAGAAACTACCCGATACAATTCCAAATATTTGCATCCATGGATACAGCGGCGACTTAAATTTCGGGTGATACCAATCGTGTTCAAAATTAGCATTGCGTAATATGATCACGCTGAAGTTAAGGGCAATGAGAACCATGATTTGGAACCCTGATGCGAGTTTTGCCACATCCTTGACAGGGAGCGTAAGAATACAAATTGCCATTGCCACACTCGTGATTATAATCGCCCAGTGCGGTGTTTCGAATTTAATATTGATGTCTTCCAAAGGCTGAGGGAGTAAATTGTCTCGAGCGATTGCGAATAAAAATCGGGAGGCTGCTAACACTCCAGAGAGTGCTCCTGATATCATTGTTAGAACTGCGAGAGTTGCCATAACAAGTCCAACCCTTGTAGAAGCAACTGCATCGACGAAAGCGAATACAGGGTCTTCTCTGGCCTTTCCGCCATCATCAAGCCACCAAGAGCCGTCAATTGATGCCATCATGATGAACGTGACTGCACAATACAAGATAGTTACAAGCAGGAGGGATATTAGGATGCCATGTGGTAGATTCTTTTGAGGATTCTTTACCTCTCCACCAATTGCTCCAACCTTGATGATTCCAGCATAAGCTACGAAAACTAAAGCTGCTGACTCAGCGAGTAACCTTGGATCATTCTTCGATACCTCAAAAGCACCATCAATTGGTCGAGAAAAGTCTATGTCTGCATTAAACAACTGGAAGATGCAGATGATAATGAGTAATCCAGTTGTTAGTGCCAAGATTGGTGTTTGAAAAGATTTCACCTTCTTAATTCCAAATATGTTGAGTATTGTGATGAGTGCTAAGGCTGACATTATCACCGCGTTCGCATTGACAGTGACGTCAAAATAGGTCGTTACTGTGTACATATATGCAGAAAAACCAATCAGTGCAAACGCAGACTTTAACAAAAAGGAAGCCCATAAACCCAGGCCGCTAATCGTCCCTAAAATAGGCCCAAACGTTCTTTCTAAGTAGACATATGAACCACCACTTTCAGGCATCGTCGAGGCCAATTCGGATTTTGAATATGCCCCGGGTAAGACAACTAAGGCTGAAAGTAAGAATGCTAGCCAAATACCAGGCCCCATAATTTCTGCAGCAAATGATGGTAACACGAAAAGGCCGGACCCAATCATTGCTGAAAGTGAAATGATGATGACTCCAATTAAACTCAGTGAACGTTCAAGTTGTGATTTAACAGCAGTAACGATACTGACGTCACCTTTGAGAACTTTACTAGCAGTTTTGAGCGTCATAATGATTCCCCGAAATCCAACTAACTAAGGTTATTATTTGTGGCGATACGACCAAAGCATATATTTTCTTTCGTTTATTCCCCATGAAGTATGCCGGAATGTGGAAATTAATCCATTGCCGGTGCTTTGGCGATGACTTTCATTTCCACCGCAATTGGAGTCGGAAGGGCACGAATGGCAAGCGTCGTGCGTGTTGGACCAACATGTCCGAGCGTCTCAGCCCAAACTTCGTTGTAGCCTTGGAAATCACGGTCCATGTCAACTAAGAAGGAAGTGACATCAAGGACATCGTCAATCGAGCCTCCTGCTTCTTCGAGTATTCGAGTAATGTTTTGGATTACAGCATGTGTTTGGGCTTTGATATCATAATTCAGTGGGGTTCCATTTCCGTCATGAATCGGACCTCCAGGAATAGAATTTGTACCTGGCTGTCGAGGGCCTACTCCCGAGAGATAGAGCAAATCTCCAACTCGACGTGCGTGAGGGTATGCTCCAACGGGTTTCGGGGCTGCATCGGTATTCACGGAACCTTTGTTTTCAGTTGGGTCCCAAAGAGCAGGTCCACTGTTTTGTGTCGTTCCTGCATGTGGTTCAGAGTTGTCCTTTTCAAAATCGGCTTGTGCAGCCTCACCATCCAATACATTTCGCTCTCCTGCAAAATATTCGACATCATCTTCATCATACTCTTTGTCACCAGTACCCGATGGTGTTGGGTCAAGGTGAACGACTGCTCCTCCTGCGCCGTGAATTGCTTCGTAAGCAAGAACTTCACCAGTGAGGTCATTTCTATTTTGGTTCATTCCTGAAAGCCACCACATCGGCTTGAATGCAACCACTTTGTTGACACGAATCTGTTGATGAATTGTACGAGATAATTGCCCTACATCTTCAAGACGTCCTTCGCCAAGAAATTCAAGGATTTTACGATTCCATTCATCGTCTTTGAGCGAATGAATGCGGTCATCTTTCGGCTCGATATGTGTCGTAAACATTCGGTTTGAGAGTGACATAGCGGTTACTGCAACTGCCTTACGGCCTGTGGCTTTGACCACATCCATACATGCTTTCGCCAAAACTGTCGTTTCTGAACGATTCGCATAAACATTCGACGAAACAATCACCGCAGGAATTGTATTGTCTGGGTTGAGTAGCTTTAACGCTACAACCGATCCTACATCAATTGGAAATCCGTGGTAAGAAATCGTTCGACTTTTGAGCCCTCGCTTTTCATTTGCCTTGTTCCACTCATGTGCAAATTTCTCATCAACATTGAATGAATATGGGATGGAACCCAAGTCATGGAAATCATGGTCAACCATCACCCATTCAGGGTTCGGGTCTGAAATGATTTGATGCCCAATAATACTCGGCCAAGTTGTGGAATAGATGATGAGAAGGTCCGCTCCACTGTCTTTAATCCGTTGTGCTGCAAGATCATATGCATCACGCAGCCGGCCCCATCCTTCGTTTTGTTCAGGTGCTAAAACAGTGTGTGGGTGGACAGGGACAATGTAGGAGCCAATCAGTTCGCCATCACTCATTCCTCCACCTCCTTATGATTTCGTGCAGGCCATTCAACAATAGCATTGCCAGTGCCGATAATAGTCCCATAGCCATGAAGAATACCTGGATACTTTGGAATGTCAAGTGTTGAAAGCAGCCATGAAAGACCACCACCGTCACTTTCAGCGATTGCTTGTTCAGTAAACTCTGGCATTTCATCGATGATACGCTGAGCTTGCCCTGTTCGGAAATATTCAATCATCCGCATATCCCAAAGGTGCATGGCATGGCTCGTAATGTGCTCTTTACTCATGTCTTCTGGAATTTCGGACTCCGTTGTGAAGTGTCGATGAGACAGGGAGTTACTGGCGAGAACAACGACTTTCTTTCCACTTGCGATGATTGCTTCACGAGTAACTCGTCCGAGTTCCATCATCATTTCTTGCATCACCTCTACCGAATAATAGTCGCGTGAACGATTACTGGAGATGACAACCATGGGTTTGTCCCATTCAGGATTGAACATGTGGCCGGTGGTAATGGTGCCATAATCAACTCGGAAATCCGGGTTCTCCATCATTTTGACCGACAAACCAGCTTCAGCAGCACGGTCATGAATCTGTTGAGACAGTTCGACATCAATGTCAAGTTCGTAGTGGTATCGAAAGAGATTCGGAAATACGGGGTCAACGGAGAGATTCTTGAAGTGAGGTAGTCCGAGGAAATGAGTTCCAATGTAGGTTTGCCAATGCGGAGAAAGCAATACAATGGCGTCATATTCGACACCAGCCAGTGATTCTCTCAATCGCTCATAGCCCCAGCGGAGTTGTTCCCATCCACCTTCTGCAACCGGCTCATTTTGTGGAGGATTCTCTGCATAGACCAAATGTGGTGGGTGAGGGGCCAAACAACCAGCGACAATTTCTCCCTTCGTCATGGTTCTACCCAAGCACTGGGGGATTATATCGGCATCGGAGAACAGTTCTTCACAAGGCTTCAAGCCCGAACCCTCAAACAACCCTGCACCGTGGACATGTCATGAGCGATGGTTCACAACGAGTTGACTTGCCAGTCGATGCGCCTTTTCTCGCACGTGCACTCGACTTGGAAACTGGATGCAAGCACATCCTAGCACCCGCTTTTCTTGGCGCAGTTATTGGAGGGGTTTGGCAATATATTGTCATGCCCCAGGTCGGTGAAATCAACTTACCAAATCCTATTCACGGCGCTTTTCTCGTGAGCATTCTTTTGTCACCATTGCTGCATCGCATTCTTTTGGATGATGACCCTTCTCGTTGGAAGGAGTATATGTTCGGTCTTTTCGCTTTAGGTTCGGTCTTCTCAGTCATTTGGCTTTCCGGTTGGGGGGCTATGTTTTGCGGTGGCTATGGGGCGTTACTGGTTTGGGTTTGGGTGAGCACAGATTGGGGCAGATACCATTTGCCACCATTCCGATATGGACTCTGGCATGCCTTTGGCATCAATTTAGGTGCCTTAGCAGGCAGCGTTATCGTTTACCTTCAAGTCACCTAATCAAGAGGTATAACTCTCTTCATCATTCGGGAAGTCTCCTGAGCGAACGTCGCTACAATACGACTTGATTGCACCATCGATATCTTCAGCTAAGTTGAGGTATCGTCGTAGGAATCGTGGGGAGAAATCCATGGTAATACCAAGTAAATCATGCAAGACCAAGACCTGACCATCGCAATCAGGACCAGCGCCAATTCCAATTGTTGGAATGTTGATGGCTTGGCTGACCTTAAGAGCCAATTCACGAGGAATTTTTTCCAGGACAATAGCAAAACATCCAGCCTCTTCGAGGAGTTTTGCATCCGCAATCAATTTCACGGCTTCTTCGTCATCTTTAGCACGAACAGTGTACGTTCCAAATTTGTAAATTGATTGTGGAGTGAGCCCCAAATGGCCCATTACAGGTATTCCTGCTGTAAGTATCCGCTCTACAGACTGAATAATTTCAGCACCGCCTTCGAGTTTGACAGCATGGCCTTCAGATTCTTTCATGATTCGAATGGCAGATTCCAATGCGATGGCAGAGTTCCCTTGATAGGTTCCAAATGGCATGTCAACGACAATTAAAGCTCGATCAACTGCACGTTGTACGCATTGCGCATGGTAAATCATGTGCTCAAGAGTAATCGGAACTGTTGTAACTTGTCCGGCCATGACGTTTGATGCGGAATCCCCGACCAATATGACATCGACACCAGCCTGGTCGACAAGTTTCGCTAACGAGTAATCGTAAGCGGTGAGCATGGTGATTTTTTCACCAGCACGCTTCATTTCTTGAAGCGTGTGCGTGGTAACTTTACGCGCTTTACTGTGAACCGACATGGTTGTGCGACGGTCATGTTCGTTTTGAAACCCTCGCCGTTAACAACTCACTCTTCTTCACGATTCATTGCGGCATGGTGAAGAAGTTCTTCAACGGCTTCTTCAACGGTTGCACAAGCCAAAATTTGCTGCTTCGCTTCAAGTTCATTCACGACAAGTGCTGAAACAGTGTAGACAGAAAGCGCATCTTCACTCACGGAATGTTCTACACGCTCTCTGACCCACTGAACAAGTAAGTCATCCTCGATACGGAGCACTGCGCCGATTCGATGAAGAACATGGCTCAAGATATTCGTGAGTACTTCTTGCTGCTCTACGGACGTCGATTCTTCAAGGGGATGAAACTCTACTTCAGCACTGATGTAAAGTTTCGAATGTCCAACCTCTTCGGGTATTAATTCAAGTAAAGTTTGGAGGTCAGGGAATAGCCCATCATCATCAACATGAGATTCAAACATCGGGTCGTCCATTGGAGGCAATGCAGGATTGACGACATGAACAACCGTAAATCTTCTACGTCCTACAATTTGTAGAAAATGATTACTACCCTTGGTTTCGTGATGCAGTATTTCAACTTCACAGCCATGTTGCCGAGGTCCATCCCAAGAATTGACCGGTTGGAATGGGTCGTTCATAACTAACCCGAAATTCTTTTCATCGAGTAAGCAGTCATCGAGCATTTGCCTGTATCGGGGTTCAAAAACACGCAATTCTTGTATTTCGCCCGGCATCAATACCATGGGTAGAACAAACAGTGGCAATGTATCCATAGTGCGAAGTCACCCCTTCTCCTTTTGAAGATATGTTTGTTAAATTCCATCATTGGTTTTGACACAAATATTGGTGAGTTCCGAAAAGAAATCGAGAGACCACTGACCGCCTTCTCGTCCAACTCCTGAATTCTTTACACCTCCAAAAGGCGTTCGCAAATCCCGATGAAGCCAAGTGTTCACCCACACAATTCCAGAATCTATCTGAGATGCGAAACGACGTCCTCGGATTGTGTCTGCAGTCCAGACGGAACCTGCAAGTCCATATTCTGAAGAATTTACCATTTCCAACACTTCTGATTCAGAGGTAAATGTGTGTAAGGTCACCATCGGTCCAAAGATTTCTTCTGATGCACAACGAGCGTTGTAAGGAAGATTCGCAACGACGGTCGGACGTAAAAAGGCGCCAGTGCCGTTTGGTCCTGCGTATCCTGTCATCGCACGAGTTCCACCTGTAAGTATTACACCGCCTTCCTGTTGAGCTAATTCGATATACGATTCGACTTTCTCCAAATGTTCACTCGAGATGACTGTCCCCATTTCCGTATCTTCATCCATTGGATCCCCGATTTGAATAGAATTGACTTTTTCGACAAACTTTTGCGTAAACTGTTCAGCGATACTTTCCTCGATGAATATGCGAGAGCCACAAAGACAAACCTGACCTGAGTTTGTAAAAGCAGCGCGTACAGCGCCGTCGATAGCCGTTTCCATGTTTGCATCTTGAAACACAACAGTTGCATTTTTCCCACCGAGTTCCAGTGACAGTTTTTTGAACAAGGGAGCAGCGGTACGAGCAACAATTCGCCCAGTATCCGTCCCACCGGTGAATGAAATCGCCTTGATACCAGTATGTTCCAGAATGGCTTGTCCTACTTCTGGTCCAAGTCCATGGACGAGGTTGAATACGCCTTTGGGTAATTCAAGTTCAAGTAAAGTTTGAGCCAGAAGGTGAGCAGTGAGAGGCGTCACCTCACTCGGTTTTGCTACGATAGTATTTCCCATGAGTAGGGCAGGAGCCACTTTCCAAGATAAGAGATAAAGAGGAAGGTTCCACGGTGTGATAAGCCCAACAGTCCCCACTGGAGAGCGATGAACATAATTCATAGCATCGTCCATCTGGAACGTTTGTGGAGTTTGTTCACGACCAAAGGCGGCAAAAAATCTGAAATTACTTACAGAGCGTGCGGCATCAACTCGACGTGCTAAAGAAATCGGCTTACCAGTGTCACGCGATTCAGTATGAGCAATCATCTCGGTCTTTTGCTCAAGAGCATCAGCAATTCGATCTAACCAATCTGCTCGTTGCTCCATGGTGAGGCTCGACCAAGTCAATTGTGCAGAGTGTGCTGCCGATACGGCGCGTTCTACATCTTCAGTTTTTGAACGTGGAATTGTAGCGATAACTTGTTCAGTTGCTGGATTAATGTCTTCGATTGTTTCCCCATCAAATGCATTTGAAAACGAACCGTTGATGAAATTTTGAATCATCTGCATGATTACATCTCCACATCATACAGCCAGCGGTCTTGGTCCGGGTCCCACTCATCCCACGTAGGTAATTTCTCGAGGCGTGGTAAGTAGTGTTCAGGGACGATGCCAGGCACAATAAACGCCTTCTGACGATGCAAGGGATACGGGTTACGCAAATCGATTCCAAGAACTCCTAAGACTGCTCGAGCAACATACCACATTGCCTGCGAGTTCCAACCGTGTGCAATCTTGACAACGATGCCTAATCCCTTGGGATAATCAGGGTGTTCAATTGCTAGGCCGAGCAATCCATCAGCACCCTCTTTTGCGATGACTTTTCCTCCTCCTGCCTTGAGTACAGTTGAATCTAAACGATTGAAACCACCAACGAGATCTGGATTTCGAATCATTGCTTCCCAAATCCAATCCTTGTCCTTATCTCGAACCAAACCTGCATAGATTTGAGCCAATTCTGCGACTGTATTGGATACAGTAGGGAGTCCACACCCATCTTTTGCGATTCGTAATGGCTTCCAATCTTCTCCCAGATATGTGCGTATTTCTTCCATGTAAGCATCGAATACTTCGTGCGTTGGCAAGGTGTAACCTGCTCGATTCCAACCTTTTTTCCGGCATCCGTATAGAATTGCAGCGTGTTCACCAGAGCATGTATGGAACCAACGGCGAGGCCTGCGCACTTGCCGTCCAAATTGAATCAGCGGAACATCCAGTGGAGTCAACATCAATGGCCATTCCGCTTCTGAAAGAAGAGATTGGGCTGCAGCGACGTGCTCAGTATCACCGTTATGTGATGCAACTGCAATCGCTTTTTGTTCCCATGTCGTGTCCTCAAGTTCTTCAGTGAAAGCCTTCAACATGAACGGCTTCATCATTGAGCGACCGTAGCACAAGACATTTCCTCCAAAAGAGTGGATGACTTCATCGCCATGCGACCAAGCAATAGCGCCATGGATTGTTGTCTCTGATACGCCGTTTCTACGATAATCAACCAACGGTTCCCACGCGACTTCACGACCAGTGGGAATCCCTTCGAACTTCTCACCGAGTGGAGAATCAGGGAACAGAGAACTCCCGGGTCTGCCAGGTTCCACTGCAGAGGGTGTGTCATGCTCAATCGTCATCATTTCACCTCTCACGAAGTGCCTTTTCGACACCTGGGACTACTTGTTCCATGTACGCAGTCATATCTCTACAGACACGATTTGAATCATGGTTGAAGAAATCGAACCAAGCCATAATTCGATCTTCTGGATGGAACCGCTCGAGTATTTGTTGAGTCACTTCTCCGACGTTCCCAATGAGTGCATTTTGAGCAGCATTCTCTACTTTTGACGGGTCAATCGTGCCTTCTAAAGCATTCCAGTATGCACCTAAAGCCGCCTTCGCTTCAGTTTTTGCTGCCTCACTTTGTTGCTCTGAAGTCAAACCTTCCTCTGCGTTGAGGAATACAAAAGAAGTTCTTGGCATATCACTTCGTTCCCATGCACCGCCGTCGGCGTGAAATGCTTCTCGCATTCGGTCATGTGTAGCGTCGATAACCTCTGGTTTTGTGATTGAAAGGTTGAACACTTTAACGGGCAAGATTGTGTTGAGGAATACTTGCGCTTTAGGGTCATGCGTACCTGCTACCATCACGAGTAAGTCTCTTCTAAAGTGTTGCGGGATAATTTTCAAGTCTTCGAAAACATAACGCTTTGGAATCATAATTTCCTCCGGAGCAGATGACAATTCTTCAAATTCTACAGCCGCATTCTGGACCTTCTCCCAATCTTCATCGCTTCGGAAGTTACTGCGTCGGAGAACTGTAGAGTAGGTCATGTCTGAATGAACGACATCACCTCGTAGGAGTCTCAAAAATATGTCTCCAGCCTCGATAAATATTTGACCTCGAAGTGCAGGCCAAGCAGCTTCTTCAATCGAATTCCGAGGGACGATTCCATAAGGTCGTGCCATGAACTCAAACCTTCCAGCAGAAAATCCTACGTGAAGTCTGCGATGCTCATTTGGGTTGAGGCCATGCAACTGAAGGGTGTTCGCAATTCTCTCAGCCTGAGCAATTGGTCCACCAGAGGCTAATATAGAAACAACTGCACTCCCAATTTCAATATTTTTCGTTCGGCGAAACGACTCCATTGCAAGTTGTGGGAAGTCAGTACAAAGTCCAACCTCTCCTTGCCAATGTGGAACAACTGGTTTCGAATTTGTTTTTTGAACCTCAGTGGATAAATGGGCCTGTGCAATCCATCCAACACCAAAACCAAGTGCATCTGCACACGCTAATTGTTGGAAGTAATTGGTGAACATTTCTTGCTCAGTAGGAATCAAACCCGTTGAATCGGGAGTTTGACTGATTGAGAAGAATATGTCATGCTCCATGGGTGGCACCAATCCTCCCAGTCGAACCCACATCATAACGAGTGTGGCGATTTGTGATGGTCATTACTCCGATTTGCCGGTTGAAAGATTGGAGTTGAAGTTCGCTAAGTCTTCGATGCGTTGACGAACAGCTATTGGGGTAGGGAGCCCTACATTCAGGAATGAATGTAAGCAATCTGAAAGTTGTAGCATTGCCGTTTCGTAATCCTCAGCGATTTCGGCAATATCGGCAAGTCCCCAGCGAGCAACGAGTTGTCCCGACAGGTCTTCGAGTTCTATTGAGAGGTTCAGAGATTGTTCGTACAAATCCTTGGCAGCAGCGAAGTTACCGATAGTGGCCTGAGTATGGGCGAGGTCTGCCATTGCTTCGATTTGTGCTTCCTCGTCTTTCATTTGCATAGAGAGTTCAATTCGTCGAGCACCGTGTACTAAGGCGTTATCATGGTCGTTCAGTCTCTTGCAGCAGGTCTCCAGCAAAGCCAGCCCATATGCAATTCCGTTCAAGTCATCGATGCTTTCTCGTAATCGTAGTGAGCGAGACGCAAAGGTTTGTGCTTCTTCGTATTCTTCACGGCTCAAGTGGAGTAAGGCCACATGATGAGATACTGCTGCAGCCAGAGGTGTGCCATCCTCAATCAATTCGGAATTCGCACCCAATTCAGCAAAAGCATCAATTCCCTTTTGTTCATGTTTGAATTGTTCAAAATCGGCCCATCCACGTTCAAGATCATCCGCAGCATTGGCTTTGGCATGTTGAAGAAGTCGCTTTACCAATTCTTCATCTTCCAGTTCTAAGGCGAGTGGAGCGAGTCGAAGCGCAAGTGTGGTGTTGATGTCATCCATCGCCCCTCCAGCTGTGAGCATGTCGAGAATCCGACGGGCTTGTTCAGCAGTAACTTCCCCGCTCATGTCTGTGCGCTACCTCTACGCGTCAAGAACCTATGTGTTTGCCTCGTTCGATGTTAAATGTTGATAACCTCGACGCTCTACCACGCATTATGGGTGACTACAGTGGATATTTACAAGGTCTCAGCCTTGTAGCAATCCTCGTTCTTGCCCCGATTGCGTTACAATCACTTCTTTCTGATGACTCAGATGTGGTGTATGTGTTCGTTCCCGGTGAGGATGAAACCACGACCGTCTATATTGAAAATAATACTTCGAGTAACGATGCACGTTCTCCTGAATTGAATCGCTCTGAAGTCGCCCGTATTGCTTCGTTTAACATCAAAGTGTTCGGTGAAACGAAAATGGGTAAGCCTGCTGTTGTCGATGCGCTAGTGGACATTGTCCTCAAGTATGATTTGGTGGCTGTTCAAGAAATTAAGGACATTGACCAAACAGTACCCTATGATTTCCTTGACGCTCTCAATGCTGAGTCACCTAGTGTTTGGGATATGCTTCTTAGCCCTCGAAGTGGATTACAAGACGATGACCAATCCTCTCAAGAACAGTATGCATTCTACTACAATACCTCCGTGTTCCGAGCAATTGGTAACGGAACATTGCACAATGATAGCGTGGATGACTCTTTTCAGAGAGAACCATTCATTGGCCAGTTTGAAGTTCTTGACAACAACGGAACAGGTACTGGTTTTGATTTGAGTTTGATTACCATACACACCAAACCAGGAGATGAAACAATCAATGAAATTAATGCTTTACCAAATGTGGTCGACACATATCTTGAGAATAATCTGAATGAATCAGAAGTGGTTATACTCGGTGATTTTAACGCTGCTTGCTCATATGTTTCTTCAAACGAACTTTCAAACTCACCTTTAGCACATTCAAACTATACTTGGATTATTGAAAACAATGTTGATACGACTGTATCTGACAGTTATTGTGCATATGACCGAATCGTAACGAATGGAGATCTTGATGGGCGGCTGGTAGGAACTTGGGGTGTGGACACTTCGTTCACCGACAGTGATATTTCAGACCACTATCCGATTTGGTTTGACATCAGAAAGTGATCAAATACTTCGCAGCCGACCGCCGTCAACTGCAAGACTAACCCCGCGAATGCCGCCGGATGCTGGTAGCGCAAGGAAGGTGATGGCAGATGCAGTTTCCAGTGGCTCAATCAATCGTTCAATCGGCACTTGACTCATCCAACCTTCATGAACATCCTCAATACTCTTTCCAGTGCGTTGATGAATTGATTCGGCAAGTGAACCCAAACGCCCTGTGTTGGTGAAACCCGGTAAGACATTGTTAATCGTAATGCAGGGCGCTAACTCTCGTGACAGACTCTTGGCCCATGAGGCCATAGCACCTCGGAGAGTATTCGAAAGGCCAATGTTTGGAATCGGTTCTTTAACCGATGTCGAGATGATTTGAATGATTCGACCATAGCCTTGTTCAACCATGCCAGGTGACAATACTTGGGTCAAGGTATGAGCAGCGTGAAGGTGACGCTTGAAAGGCGCGTCAAAATCTTCTGTTGAATTCTTGAGCAGAGGTCCACCCGGGGGGCCGCCAGCATTGTTGATCAAAATGTGCACTGCTCCACGTTGCTCAACCATCAAGCGCACTGCGGGTTCTATTGCAGCCGTGTTTTCAAGATCAAGTATGAGCGAGGCATGTTCACCTTTTCCGAGGAGCGATAATTCCTCACAAAGGCTCGTTAGCGCAGCGCCGCTGCGAGCACTCACCGTTACATTTGCTCCTGCTTTTGCCAACATTTTTGCAGTGGCAGCTCCGATTCCTTTACTTGCCCCACATACCAGTGCATGCTTTCCGACAAGAGCGTTCGTAGAGTAAGGATAGTCGTTGCCAAGGAGGTCCATGATGAGGCCAGAGGGTACTCCTCAAAGGGTCTTTCGTTTGTCAAAGCCAGTCGAGAATGGCATCAAGTTCGACTAACCAATCATCTGATGCAACGTCAATAATCGAATAATGATCACCGGGTAACCAGAGTTTTTGCACTTCTATTCCTTTTGCGCTCATAACTCGGGCATATGTATCGGATTGCTCTTTTGGGACATCTTCATCTCTTTCACCGTGAATAAGTAAGACTGGGGCAACAGGAGGGTGGCTAATGGGATTGAGTTTTTCCCACAACGCTGGGTTCTCTTCTGGTGCACATCCAATCCATTTGCGAACAGCGTCCCCTTCATCCGAAAGTTTGGCTCCATCCGCACTGATTAAATCGGTAATTGGTGACTGAGCAATAACAAGCCAGGGTTTTCGTTCTGCTGTTGCTGCTAGAAGAAGTGCAAGTTGCCCTCCCGCAGAATGACCCATAATCATTGAGCGCGTGATATCAATCCCCGGTAGAAGAGCGAGTTGCCCCCAAGCACGTAAGACATCCGAAAGAGTATCCATCCACACACCTTCATCTCCTTCACTCCATCCTTTGAATTCGATGTTCCAGGCTGCAACACCCGCTTCAGCAAGATCTTCTGCAATTGGCTTCATGAGTTCACTTGTCCATGATTTCTTCCAAAATCCTCCATGGATGAGCATGATACATGGTATGCCGACTTGATTTTCGAATGGAGAGGTGTCATCTGGCATATACAAATCAGCATGCTGCCATTCTTCAGCTCCCCACTGCATACGGTCGACTGCCATGGTAAACGCTGTAGAGCAACAGGTATCACCCTTACTCTTTGGTTGATACTAGAACACTTAAGTCGAGGTGACTGAGAGAGGTTAACATGAGTAATCCACTGGATATCGAATTTGAAAAAATGAACGGCGAATCAACGACTCTTCGAGAACTCGGAGACTCCAATTCTGAACATTGGGTTGTCGTGAATGTAGCGAGTGCATGTGGCTTTACCAAACAGTATGCTGATTTGCAAGAAATGTCAACTGCAAGCAGCGTGACTGTCGTCGGTTTTCCGTGCAACCAATTCGGTGCACAAGAGCCTGGTAGCCATGAGGAGATTTGTGAATTCACATCCTCTCAATACAATGTAACCTTTCCTTTAATGGCGAAACTCGAGGTGAAAGGTGAACATCAGCACCCGCTCTTTTCTGCACTAAGTCAAGCAACTGGTTCGGATGGTCATACGGGAGATATTCGGTGGAATTTTGAGAAATTCCTCATCACGCAAGACGGTTCAGTCTCTCGATATTCTTCACGAGATTTGCCATCAGATATGCTGTGAGTCTCCAATGTCTAAGAAAGCGTCAGGGCGAAACACCCATCGGGCTTTGTCATCATTGTCGTAGTATTTCTTTACCTTTGGTTCATTCGACATTTTTTCGTGGAATGCAAGAAGCGATGGGTAGTTTGCCAACATATCAGCTGTGACTCCATCAAATTGTCCAGAGAACATCATGAACGTGTCCATGAAGGCTTTGATGTCGGCTATCGACATTGACTCTGTGTTTGCTAACCAGCCCGTAGTCGACTGTTCAAAGACATGCGAGATTGCTTTGAGCGCTCTATCCATTTTTCCGTCTTCGACAAACAGTGCTTGGCGTGCTGCAATTTTTTCATCAAGGTCTTCAATGGAAAATGTTGGGATGAACGCTTCTCTCCATCCGTTAATCACTTCGACTAACTCATCGACTTTGGCTCGAATGAAGAGGTCTTCAGGTTCAAGTCCGGCGAGTGCACCAGTGTATCGAAGAAGGGCGTTTGATTCCGCAACAATCCCGTCTGGTGAGCGAATGATTGGCAAATACCCCCAAGGTAAATCTCCTTTTTCTTTCAGTTGCATGTAGCCATCCCAGTCAACGACCGTGTTTTTCCATTCAAGTCCTGATAATTCAAGACAAAAGCGAGATACTTCGGCAAAGCCAGGCGATTCAAAATAGACAATTTCATGCATGAATCATCTCAAAAGAGAGGAGTTCTTGAACTCTCCTACGTCCTTTTTTGGTTCAAGGGCTTACACGACGACGGTCACGTGGGAACAAGACTGTTTCTCGAACGTTCTTTGAACCAGTGAGCTTCATCAAGATTCTCTCAACACCGAGACCCCATCCAGCATGCGGAGGGACTCCATGGCGGAAACCGGCAACGTAGAATTCGAATTCTTCAGGGTCGAGGTCCATATCTTTGAGATTTTCAATAAGGACATCAATTCTGTGTTCACGTTGTCCACCAGAAGTTAGTTCATCTCTTCCAAAGTTAAGATCAAACCCTCGACTGAGTTGTTTTCCAGTACTTCCATCCTCACCTTCAACGTGATGGATGTAGAATGGCTTGAGTTCCATTGGCCAACGTGGGAGGAAGTAGAATTGAGGTAAGTCTTCAGCCAAAAGGTCTGAGTTCTCAGCGTCAATATCATCGCCCCATTCGATTTTTCCACCCTTTCGTTGAATGGTTTCGATTGCATCACAATACGACAGTCGTGGGAAGGGCAATTCTGGAACAAGGACTTCGATTGGTTCTTCATCCTGAGTTGCTCGATATGCGTTTATCGAAGCGATAAAAGCTTGTGATTCAGGGTCTTCAGAAACTGATTTCCACATGTGATGGATCATGCGCTCTAAAACACCCATGACGTCATCATCATTTGCCCAAGAACACTCGATATCAAAGGAAATAAATTCATTCAGGTGTCGATACGTATCGTGCTTTTCAGCGCGGAATGCGGGGCCTACTTCGAAGACTCGTTCGAGCCCTCCAGACATGCACAATTGCTTGTATAACTGAGGAGACTGATTCAGGAAGGCAGGCGTATCAAAATACATCATTGGAAACAGATCAGTTCCACCTTCAGTTGCAGTTGCCACAATCTTCGGAGTATGCGTTTCAAAGAAACCTTCGCCAATCAATGCTTCTCGGCCATATTGCAATATTTTTCCACGAAGGTGGAACATTGCATTGACGTGAGAGCGACGCAAATCAAGGAAGCGATTGTCGAGCCGTGTGTCGAGAGCCACATTCACCGTGTCAGTTATTCCGAGGGGCAAGGGAGCCACCGCCCTTGCGATGAGGTTCACGGACGTAGCAACCACTTCGTATGCCGGAGCAGGGACGGGTTCACCTTCCTTGACTTTTGGAGGCCGTTTTTCTGAAACAGTTCCAGTGAATTGGAGGGTTGATTCACGAGTCATTCGTTGAATCATGTCCAATGCTTCTTCGCCAACATTATCTGCTTTGAGAAATACTTGTGTTGTTCCTGTTCCATCACGGAGGTCAACAAAGCATATCGCTCCTTTACCTCGGTTGGCTTCCATAAATCCCGAGACGGTGACTTCTTGGCCGACTAAGTTTGATCCATTCGATTGTATTTCACCCAATGTGTGGGTGCGGTATGCGGTAGGTACCCAAGTGCTCATGATACTGGGGGGAAGGGGAGAGAACATCAACCATTCGTTCCAACTCCATCCATTTCACTTTCCCCAGTTGGCTATTTTATGAACTTTTATTCCTTTTGGGAATTATTGGCCTAGCGATTAAGCGGTTTATTCATATAGGCGGGGATTGGCGCCAAACTCATGACTGGTGACTTATTTTCATCCGAATCTGTAACCCGCGGCCATCCCGACAAATTGTGCGATACCATTTCTGATGCTATTGTCGATGCTTGTCTTGCTGTTGACCCAAATGCTCGTGTAGCAGTCGAAACATGCGTCAAAGGGAAGGAAGAAATGGGACTCATTGTTCTTGCTGGTGAAGTCTCTTTGAGTGGGTCTGCCCCAGATTACGAAACCGTTGCTCGTCAAGCAGCAGCTGGAGTCGGATACACTGCTCATTCCATTGGAATGGATGCTACTTCAAGTGAATTTACCGAAGTCCAAGTCCACATAACCACGCAATCTTCTTACATTGCTCAAGGCGTAAACCAAGACCTCTTGTCTCAAGGAGCGGGTGACCAAGGTTTGATGTTCGGTTATGCATGCACTGAGACAGAAGGCTACTCAGGACTTACAGGGCGTTATTTTCCACTTGCAGCGGCACTGTCTCAGCGACTCACTCGCAGACTCACGGCAGTTCGAGAGCAAGGTATTCTTCCATGGGCTCGGCCTGATGGTAAATCACAAGTGACTGTTGAGTATGACGAGAATGGTGCAGTCTCTCGAGTACACACAGTCATTATTGCTATTCAACATGATAAAGACCTCAAAGATCAGTTCGATGGTTCTGAAGAACAAGAACTCGAATATGTCAACCAACAAATCAAACAACACGTTGTTGAACATGTCATCCCTGCAGAACTTCGTAAAGAAGACTACACGCTTGTAGTCAACGGAACAGGGAGATTTGCAGACCCAGGAGGTCCATATGCAGATGCAGGATTGACTGGCCGAAAAATCATAGTCGATACCTATGGTGGCATGGGGCGTCACGGCGGCGGTGCTTTTTCCGGAAAGGATCCCTCGAAAGTCGACCGTTCAGCAGCATATGCTTCACGCTGGGCTGCCAAGCACGTTGTTGCAGCTGGATTGGCTAGTCGTTGTGAAATTCAATTGGCATATGTCATTGGTATTGCTCAACCTGTAAGTGTTCGTGTGGAGACCTTTGGCACTTCAGAAGTTTCTGAAAGGGATTTGGCACTGAGAGTTAAATCAACCTTTGACTTTAGGCCAGGTGCTATTGCTCGAGACCTTGATCTCCTCAAGCCGATTTATTCATCAACTGCTTCAGGTGGCCATTTTGGCCGACTTCCTGGTGATGATGGAACGTTCCCCTGGGAGCGGATTGAGCAAGAACGAATCAATTCCCTAAGGAGCTGAAAAAGCCAACTTTAGACGGCCCGTAGGGCCGATTCACTCAAGTGGTATGTATCGGTGGCTTGACTTGGTCTTATGTCGTCTCGCCCAATTCGTGCCGTCGCCTTCGTACTGGTATTGCTGTTTGCAAGCATGTCTCCCCTTGCAATGAATGTCAGCGCACACCAAAGTATTCTGTTGTCAACAGATACATCACACCTCATGCTTATTGAGGGGGACTCTGGTAATATTACACTGAACATAGAAAACAACGCTTCTGCGATTGAAACATACAATATTTCAGTCGACACAACCGGCCTGTCATCAGTTTGGGATATTACTCCGAGTGAGGATGTCGTTCAGAATGTATTCCCTACATGGTCGAAAAACACGACAATCATTGTCCGATTGACAGAGGGTGCAATTCCATCTGACAGCGGCTCTTTTGACATCGTCGTTACCGAACCGGACCAAAACATAAGCAGTTCAATCACAGTTTACGTTTCGGTAAGCCCCTCATATCAACCGTCTCTGGACCTTTCGTCCATGGGCGGGGCATTGACGGCAATGGATTCTGGTACAAATTCCACCTTTTCAATCAATGTGGAAAACCTCGGTTCCGTAGAAGATACCCTACTTTTGGATGTCGAATATGAACCTGATTTGGCTGCTTGGTGGGCGAACTACACCAATGGCTCAAGCAACAATTCTGGAAATAACACCGGCAACAACACTGGGAACAATACCGGTAACAATACAGGCAACAACACCGGTGGAAACGGCAGTGGTAACGGTACTGGTGGAAACGGAACAGGTGGAAATGGAACTGGTGGGAATATCTCTCAAGTATGGAGCTCCCCGGTCTCACTCGACAGCGCAGGTGACGTCGGCCAACATTCCTCATTAGCGATTGATTCCAATGATCACCTGCACGTGACCTATCTTCACTACATGACTTTCAATCTTGAGTATATGACCTATGATGGCTCTTCTTGGAGCACACCGGTCTCGCTCGACAGCACAAATCACGAAGGTTATGATTCCTCATTAGCGATTGATTCCAATGACAACCTGCACGTGACCTATTATGACCTCACATATGACAATCTTGAGTACACGACCTATGACGGCTCTTCATGGAGCACACCGGTCTCACTCGACAGCACAGATGACGTCGGCGCCATGTCCTCATTAGCGATTGATTCCAATGATCACCTGCACGTGACTTATCTTGACAACACCAATGGCAATCTTGAGTATATGACCTATGATGGCTTTTCTTGGAGCACACCGGTCACACTCGACAACGGATGGAACGTCGGCCAATATTCCTCATTAGCGATTGATTCCAATGACAACCTGCACGTGACCTATCTAGACGAAGTCAATGACAATCTTGAGTATGTGACCTATGATGGCTCTTCCTGGAGTTCACCTCTCACACTCGACAGAACAGATGACGTCGGCTATGATTCCTCATTAGCGATTGATTCCAATGATAATCTATACGTGACATATTATGATTATACTAATGGCAATCTTGAATACAAGATCTATGACGGCTCTTCATGGAGCACCTCGGCCTCGCTCGACAGCACAGATGATGTCGGCGACATGTCCTCATTAGCGATTGATTCCAATGATCACCTGCACGTGACCTATCGTGACTACACCAATGGCAATCTTGAGTATATGACCTACGATGGCTTTTCTTGGAGCACACCGGTCACACTCGACAGCACAGATAATGTCGGCCCTTATTCCTCATTAGCGATTGATTCCAATGACAACCTGCACGTGACCTATTATGACGACACCAATGGCAATCTTGAGTACATGTTCTCCAGCAATAGCGCAGGTGGCAACAACACGGGTGGCAATGGCAGCGGCTCAGGCGGCAATAACACAACCATCATCTCGAACGTTTTGATGTTTGGAAACAGTTACACATCGTTCAATTCGTTGAACAGTCTCCTTGAGTCCATAGGCATTTCAAATGTCGATGCTCTCACCGGTGGCGGCAAAAAACTGTCTGGGCATTGGAGTGATGTGAACTCAACAGGTCACCTTTCAAACACGACATTACGAGACCCAAACATAGATTGGGATTATGTTGTCCTTCAAGATCAAAGTCAAGTTCCTGGCTTCTACCGGACGAATGCAGACTGGATTGCGAGTAAAGACGGTGCAGTAGATTTGGCAGGTGCAATAACCGATGAAGGTGGAGAATCTATCTTGTTGATGACGTGGGGCCGAAGAAATGGAGACGCTATGAATCCAACGCTCTATCCGAACTTTACAGTGATGCAGGAACGCCTTGAATCGGGATATATCGATTATCAGAGCAACATGACGAATGATGGAAATACTGTTTGGATGGCTCCGGTTGGTCTTGCCTTCGCACACATTCACGACAGTGTAGTCGCTTCAGGATTAAATGCAACACTTTCAGGAAATACGTTCTATGAACTTTACAATGCTGATGGTAGCCATCCCTCTTTGGCAGGTAGTTATCTTGCAGCATGTGTACTTTATGCGACAATGACTGGTGATTCACCTGTTGGTTCAAACGACACTGTTTCGCTCAATGCTACCCTTAAACTTGAACTCCAACAAGCAGCGGCTGCCACTGTATTCAACGAAACTTCACACATTGCATACCCTTGGCAAGTGTCGAATACCACGTTAACAAGCATGGTGATGTCCTCCGCACGAGGCCTTGGTGGAGGTATCCCTACCGGTTGGAATGTCCAATGGATGGATGATGAATTTGCTAATATGCCTGCAGGCTCTTCTCAGTCTGCATCACTCCACATATCTGTGCCAAGCAATGCAGCACCGGATTATTACGGATTTAGACTCTTTAGCGCTTCAACGGGTGGAAATGTTTCCTCTTCGACAATGCTCGTTGTTTATGTTGATGAAGAACATAATATGAGTGTGGTATTCCTCGACCAAAATGCTCTATTTATCCCTGGTCAATCGACTGATACCTCCCTTCAAATCACGAATTTAGGTAACGCTGTTGTTGACTATGATTGGTCGCTTATTGTGATTGACGGGCCATGTAATGCTTCTCTCATCACGGCATCATCGCCCTCTGTTGCGCCCGATGATGTTATTGATGTTGATTTCCAAGTTTCCGTTCACAGTGAAGCCATCAAATCAGAATCGTGTTCGCTTCAACTTACTGGAATCGGGACATCTGGTTCAGAACAACACACAACACCTGCCTTTGAGTTCAATATCGATGTTGATGAGCGAGTTTCTTTTTCAGTAATAGCTCCTCTCGGTAACCTTCAGCTTACACCAGGAACACCGATTAATTATGAAATGCGGGTTCAAAATAACGGTAGTGAGTCTGTTACATTCTATCTCGATGTTGATTCTACAAATGGATTGTCGACAATCTTGGAATCGGCATCAGGCGTCACTGTTCATGCTGGTGAGGCAGGCGTTTGGTCACTTTCAACCGATGCTGATAATGGAGAATCCGGAATGATGATGCAATTATTTTCAGTTTCGTATGGCGGAGAAACCGTTGATTCGATGGTTGAAATCGAAGTTCTCGGTGTGAGTGCAGCGACTCTTACTGGACCACTTGATGGCAGGATTCTCGTGCGTCCTGGTGAAACAATTCTCACCACCTTTACACTCGAAAACACCGGCACATCGGATCTTTCCTTGGTAGCAAGTCTCCTCGGCTTGCCCGCCGAAGCAGAGGCTGCACTCAGCCATGCCTCGGTCGAACTTCTCGTTGGAGAGAGTGTTGAATTGAACATATCTCTTGAGATAGCAACCTCATCCATCTCCGGTACACATGCTGTGACCTTTGCTTACGGAAATTCGGAAGTATCCGTCGAAGTTTCTCTTTCTTTGCAAATCCAAGAACGAATTGCAGTCCTCATGAGTTCGACTGGAAGCAGTATTGTCGCAGGACCAAGTACTAACGCAGTGTATTCATTTGATGTGACAAACCTCGGTACAACAACGGATACTCTTTACGTCAGCCTTGCAGATAATGGTGCATCGGATTGGTTTGACTTTGAATTATCTTCCACCTCACTTCTGCTCTCATCGGGTGAATCTACAACGGTGACATTGAGCGTACGAGAAACTGCTCAAGGTTCGCCAAGTAGTGGTTTTGAAGTTACTCTTACCACACGTTCTTCAAGCGATGACTCTATCACATCTCACCTGAATGTTTCTGTAGAATCATTCGTCGCAGGTGCTGATCTCCTGGTTCTTTCGGATGACGACTCCGCCGAACCTTCTGGGGTAATTCATGGAACTGTCGTCGTGACCAACACTGGGACTGGTTCTGATCAACTTCTCTTGAGCACGGTTGGTATGGACTGCGGAGTCTCAATTGTTCTAACGCTTGAGGCAGGAGAATCATCCTCTGCACTACCTTGGTCGTGTATTCTCTCTGAAAATGCTGAAGCAGGATTCAAAGAATTAGTGTTCCGTGTCACCAGTTCTTCAAGGACTTCATTTAGCACCACGAGCAGCGAAATCTATACTGTAGAGCCAGTGTGGGGAACTTCCGGAGTTCTTCAGATTACTTTTTCCGAATCTTCTCTCTCAGTGCCTTCATCAGGTGGCTCTACAGTGATGGTCTCTGTAACGAACCTTGCGAATGCTCAAGTCACCGGCCTCTTGTCTGTCGAAGGAATCGGAGATGGTCTGTTAGCAACGGAGTGGCTACGTTATTCAGATAATAGTTCGACCAACGAAATCTTGCTCACTCCAGGTTCAACAGTTGAATACTCGTTGACATTGTTATCTTTGGTTTCCACTTCAGAAACAGCTGCTCTTCAACTCCGTGCTGCTTATCAGATTGGCGATACGACTTCGTCGGACGTCTCTGAAGAACTCGCTGTTGAAATTGAAGGTCCCGCTCTTCCACCCAACGGTGTCCGCCTTCCTCTTGGAATGGAATTAAGTCAATCAGATTCGCTGAATGCCATGATTGGGGGTTGGGGCTTCTCTCTCCTTCTGGTTGGTATCTTGTATTTGCGCCGCGACAAGAAATCTGAAGACCTCGTGGTCGAAGAAGAAGTCATTGAAGAACAAGTCGAAGAAAAAGAAACACCTCTTGGATACAATGAGTGTCGTATGGAAGATGGCAAAGTGTCGTGTCCTTCTTGTGATGCGAGGTTAGGTGTTCCAAGAGGAAGCGAACCTCCGTTCCGATTTACTTGCCCTCAATGCTCGACAATGATTCGTGTTGTAGAATGAATTAGTTTCTTCTATACGCAACGAGTAAGAAAGCTGTGTGACCGAAGGGTCCGTTAACGGGTCGAACGCCTCCTTTTGATGCCTTACCCCACTGTCGTTCAATGAGTTCTCCGGCCCATTCAATTTCAAAACCAGACTGCTCACAAGCAATCCATGCTGATTCAAGCTGGCTTGTAACTGGGCAGTAGCATATCATTCTTCCACCAATATCAAGAAGTGAAGCAACGGCATTGATGGCACTTGGATGTTCTGGTAAATCAAGAATAATTCCATCAAAAGTTGCGGAAATACTTCGAATGGTATCAACGACATCTTCAATCGCACCCTCGACATGATGGTGTGTTGGAAACTCTGTCCATGCTTCACGGGCTCGTCTCAAATTCTCCAATGCTACCTCAGCATGTTCATTTCGCGGCTCAACGGTGACGTGTACTCCAGAATTACCCAATATCCTGGCAATATACATCGAAAGTCCGCCACTCCCTATACCTGCTTCAAGAATGCGGTCATTAGGACCGATGCCAAGTCGTGAAGTGATGAATCCAGCATCTTTGGAACTGATCGTCTGAGCACGACGGAGCATGCCCTTGGTCATCTCCGGTAATCGCATTGGCACCCGAGTTAGAACCTTCTGCCCCACCAAGACTTCTTCACCGTATTCAATTTTAGAAAAAGTTTCGAGGGCGTCTATTACGCCTAACCCCTTGATTTTACGTACGCCAGACACCATCTCGACAATGTGAATTTTACCGTCTTTTTCGACGAAAGCAAACCATGCAGGCGGGTTCATAACTCCGCCCAGACTTTCTTTGGTCTAAATCTTGCCGTTGGTTCTTTCCAACTGTTCTCGAACAGAGGTAGATTCTATGCTTGATAAGACTAAATTCTATTGAAGTCTAAATACTCTTTGCCTTGAAAAAGCTCGATTGCTGCACAGTTTCAAATACTATGTAATTAACCAAGGCCTATGAAGACCACGCGTATGTATGCATTTTCACTGGTAGCATTGATGCTTTTGAGTATCTCGGCTTCCTTTAGCGGACTGGTAGCAGAAGACAACAATACCATGAATGAACTCGCAGATGAATCGGTGCAAATGGAGGCAACAAGTCCCGGTCACCCTGTTTTTACTGAATATGTTGGAGCACATTGGTGTGGACCATGCCATTCTATGTCTGCTAACCTTCACACCGTTTACGGAACAAACGGTGGAGGCGGTAGCCAGTCTGAAGATTTTACTTACATCTCATTCTGGGAGTCCGCAACGACAGGATGGCCGGCTGATGCACCAATCAACAGAAGATCCCATATCAGCCCCTCTTACTACCCGACTGCTGTATACGGTGACGCCCCCGTGTCCGATACCACATATTACACAAGCAACAGAGATGTCACGAGTTTGTATGAGGCCGGCGGCGATATGGGCAATACAAACGACTACTCTATGAGAGTCGTACAGTCACAAAACGGAAACAACATGGATATTGACATAACTGCAACCTACACAGGTTCTGGTTCCAAAACCGTGTATATCTATGCAGCAGTGACCGAAGCTACTTCCCCAGAAACATACAGCGGCAGCCCGAACCCTCATCCTCACCACGTTTTCCAGGATTGGTTGCTAAACCCTGCAGGCACTGGCTTTGAATCTGTCACACTCACCTCTGGTAATTCAGTTACCAAATCTTGGTCGAAGCCAATTTCGACAGTTCGAGCTGCTGCCAGCGGCCAAACTGCTGCTGACAACTTCCTCACAGTTGGAGCACTGCTTGATGGAGACCATACCACAAATCGTGGCGTTGTTTCGGCAAGTGATTCGAACATGGGTCCAAAAGTCGACATTGGCATCACCAGTTTCGCTGTAAGTAACCCTGCAAGTTCTGCCGGATACGTTCGTGGAGACACCATCACACTCGAGGCAACCGTCAAAAATCTCGGAGATCTCGATTATACCGATGGAGGGAACATCGAATTCTATCACCTTGACGGTAATACTCAAACCGTTATCGATACCAGTGTTCTCTCTGCTCTACCTGTGTCAGGCTCCAATTCGTTGACGCTGACAGCAACAGTTGACACAACCAATTTCGATATTAGCGTATTGAAGAAAGTTCTCGGTGCTCAAATCACCGGACTTACCGGTGATTCAAGTTCATCCAATAACGTAGCTACATTTGAGTTTATGCACGACCGCCCACCCATTACCAAGTCTCCTCAGGTGACTGGTGAACAAACCATAGACCGCAACTCTCACGCAATTGTCCTCGCTAAATCGGAAAACACCCCCGGTGTTTCTGATTTCGTTGACGACGTGAACACGACGACTTTCAACGTAGAAGTTTCACCGACTGGTCAAAACCAATGGTTCAGTTCTGTTGTTTCTGGTGGCCAGGATGTAGTCTACCCAACGACCAATAATCAAGGTAGAGAATACGTCGTCACCCCTACATCGGCAATGTCCGCTGGATGGTATGATGTCCGAACACAGGCTGTTGATTCTCGCGGTCAAACCGGTGACTGGAAAGTTATTACAGGTTCATCTGGGTTTGAACTTGCTAACGGTGCTCCAACCATTACTCCTGATCCAGCAATCTCCGTCATGTGTGACACACTCACTCGAGTTTCCATGGATGGGTACATCAGCGATCCCGAAACTCCACTGCAAGACTTGATCATCACCTCTTCTGATGAATCTTTCGTGGCTTGGCATGCGGTTGAAAAAGAAATCGAAGTTAAATTCCAGTGGTCTGAAACCAACGGGTGTCCTCTCGGACCTCAAGGTATAGAAATTTCCATGGATGATGGTAGCGACTATTCGCAAGCAGGCCAACTACCCTACGGAACTCTTAATTTCCTCGTCACTGAAAATGGACAACCTCGCTGGAATGGTCTGCCAACTCAATCCGTTACTGAAGGTGGCTCCGGCGTTCTTGCACTCTTGCCATTCCTTTCAGACACAGACGATAACGGAGCCGATATGCCAGATAATTCACATCTTACGCTCAAATTGATGGGCAACTCCAATGAAGATATCATCACTGCTACACTCGTCGGTAATACAATCGGATTTGAAACTGTGGACGATGATGTCAACGGCCAAACCGTCCTTACACTTCGAGCTAGTGATGGTGTCAAGACCTCTGAGGCAACATTAACAATCAACATTGATCCTGTGAACGATGCACCTCGGATTATTCCATTCGATGACCTTGCATCCCTTACTCTTAAGCGAAATACCCAATTCGTGGTTGACTTGGACAGCCGAATTGTCGACATTGATGACACAACCACCACCTTTGTTCGAGTTTCTTCTTCTGAACCAGGTGCTGCACGATACAGCGTCTTGGATGGCACCCTCACCCTTTCCTTTGAGGAAACTGGTGCTCAAACCGTATCTATTATTGTAGAAGATGGCAAAATCTCGGACACCTACGTTATGCAGGTGGAAGTATTTGATGCATATCCATTCCTTCTTACACAGATTGATGATGGAACCGGCTACATGTTCGTATCTCTTGCTGACACGTACATTGGCCAAACTCCAACCGTCACCATGATGCTAACGGATGATGCACCGACCTTCACTTACATCTCCGCAAGATGGAACATTTGTAGCGACCTTACAGGCACCTGTGATGGTCTTATGCAATACGACCTTGACATCTCCAAATCGAATGTTGGATGGACTACAGAACTCCTCGTTCCTTCAGTCATCACTGAAGGACTTGCTCGAGCCGATGGTTCGCAATACATGGACTACTATGAACTCTCCATTCTTGCAAACGATGGAACTTCAGAATTCAAGACCATGACTACAATGAAGTGGGAAATTACTGAGGACATGCCAGCAATTGCAGATATGGATGATACAATGTTTACCGATTACATTACTGATTTAGAAGACGAAAAGCTGGAAGTTGAGACTCAGATTGCATCTTCGATGGAAGGCGCTGCAAAGACCTTACTTGAAGCAAAACTCGTTGAAGTCGATGCTGAACTTACTCTAGCATGTGACGACCCTCGGGCTACGTGTGTTAGTGACGCTCAATCAGATTCGAATGTCGACACAAGTTCCATTGATATCGACATGCAATTGGTAGGAATCATTGGTAGTGTTGTCCTCATTGGTGTCTTACTTACCCTGATGATCACCCGACGCAGAGGCAAGTCCGCTGTTGAACACGACGCTTGGAACGATACTGGCTGGAGTCCTAACATGGTCCCAGCTCATGATTCAGTGGCGAACTCAATGTATGGTGGGGCTCAAAACCTCTTCCAACAACCTGTGGCAATTGCCCCAGTTCACCAACCAGCAGCACCTGCACCAGCTCAACAAATTGCTGGTCCACCACTGCCTCCTGGCGGCCTTCCTGCTGGATGGACGGCTGAGCAATGGGCCTATTATGGACAGCAATATCTTGACGGAACACTGTGATTTCCTTCGATGGGAATTACACATGTTCATACATGGTTGAATTGTAAACCCATAAAGGGGAGCAACGCGAGGGTATAATATGAGCGACACAGATACAACCAACGACTTGTCCTCCGACGAGGTCGAAAAACCCGTTTTAGACGATGTTTTCGATGCTGTAGAAGAAGTAACTGTATGGGCTCCTGAGCCCGGTCCAGACTCAGACGACATTGTTGCTCTAAGCGTTGATGAATGGATACAGACTGTCGATTTCACTTCGACAGATGATGTGCCGATTCCTGACCGTCTTGTTGACCAAGTCATCGGACAAGAAGCCGGTTCTGTCGTCATCAAAAAGGCGGCCGAACAACGCCGCCACATGTTGATGATTGGTGATCCAGGTACTGGCAAGTCCATGCTTGCACGCTCAATGACTGATTTACTTCCAAAAGACTCGCTCGAAGACTTGCTCGTATATCCTAACGAAGATGATGAGAACGAACCACGAGTTCGCTCCGTACCAGCAGGGCGTGGAGACCGAATTGTCAAGTTACAAAAGGAGTCTATGAGAACACAACGAGAGCGCTCTCAAAAGATGCTCTTGATTGCGTTTGCTGCGGTTGGTTTCCTCCTTGTTATCGCTACCATTCAATCCGGAGACATCCTTACACTCCTGTTCGGTGGATTCCTTTTGATGTTCGGCTACATGTTCATCCGTGGACGCTTAGGTTCCGGCGATGAGAGCCGTATCCCGAAAGTCCTGGTGAAGCATGACGCTAAGGAAATGCCTCCATTTGTTGATGCTACTGCTACACTTTCCGGCTCCTTACTCGGAGACGTTCGGCACGACCCATTCCAATCCGGTGGTATGGAAACACCTGCTCACGACCGTGTAGAACCTGGCGCCATACACCGTGCTCACAAAGGGGTTCTTTACATCGATGAAGTCAATTTGTTGCGTCTTGAAGAACAACAAGCCCTTCTCACTGCAATGCAAGAGCGAGCCTTCCCTATTTCCGGACGCTCTGAGCGCTCTTCTGGTGCGCTTACCAAGACTGAACCTGTACCCTGCGATTTCATATTGATTGCTGCAGGTAATCTTGATGCAATCCAAGGCATGCATCCAGCACTTCGTAGTCGTATTCGTGGATACGGGTATGAAGTGTATGTCAATTCGGAAATGCCTGATACTGCCCGTAACCGTCGTCGATTGATTCGCTTCATCGCTCAGGAAGTCCGACGAGATATGGGGACTTCTCGTGAGATTCCACATTTCGATAAGTCTGCTGTCGCAATCATTCTTCGTGAAGCTCAACGTCGTGCAGGTCGTCGTGGCAAACTTTCTCTCCGACTGCGTGAACTCGGTGGTCTAGTTCGTATCGCAGGAGATTTGGCTATGGAAGAAGGTGCTGCGGTTGCTACTGCAGCGCACGTTCTGGGCGCACGTAACATAGCAAAGCCTCTCGAGCAACAAGTCGCAGACCGTATGATTGAACGTCGCCAGGACTACGCTATGATTGTCAACTCTGGTGAACGAGTTGGTCGTGTGAACGGTCTTGCAGTTCTCGGTGCAAATTCCGGTCTTTCCGATTTCAGTGGAATCATGTTACCTGTTGAGGCTCTTGTTACCCCATCCCTTGGTGGTGGCGGCAAAATCCACGCTACAGGTGGACTCTCTGACCTTGCGAAGGAAAGCGTAACGAATGTGAGTGCTGTTATCAAAAAATTGACTGGCAAAGATATCTCCGACTATGACATCCACATTCAATTCGTGGATACACATGGAGTGGATGGCGATTCGGCTTCGATTACCATTGCCACTGCAATCATTTCCGCACTTGAAAATATACCAATCCGTCAAGATCTCGCCATGACCGGCTCGCTCTCCGTTCGTGGAGAAGTCTTGCCTATCGGTGGAGTCACTGCCAAAATTGAAGCGGCTGCACGCTCTGGAATCAAAACAATTGTTGTTCCTCGTGCTAACATGCAGGATGTTCTCTTGGATGAAAAGTATGAGAAGATGGTTGAAGTGGTTCCAGTTGATACTCTCGATGAAGTCATGGAATTCGCTCTTATCAAGCACGCTGCAAAGGCTGGCTTAGTCGAACGTCTTGGTTCGGTCATTGACCGTCTTACTCCACTTCCAAGCAAGACAACTTCTGCTTGAACTCGCTTCTTGGATGAACTGCCATTCATATCAGTGTTCTCTCGTTCATGTAAACAGACTTGGTGGGATAATGTCAGAAAATCTTGAACTACAATCACGTGTTCAAGATGCAGGCCGAGGTGCCCTGCTCGTCTTATTTTTAGTGACAATGATCGATATGATTGGTTTTGGAATTGTCATTCCATTCTTGACTTACCTGGTTGAAGACTTAACTCCTGAAAACCAAGTGGCCAATATCGGTCTTTGGGTTGGGTTGCTCATGACCTCTTACTCAGCTGCACAATTTCTCTTTTCACCACTTTGGGGTGCGTTGTCAGATCGAATTGGGCGTCGACCTGTTTTGATGGTTGGCTTGGTAGGAAACACGGTTTTCTTCACCATGTTCGGACTTGCCAACTCGTTGATGCTCGCACTCTCTGCGAGATTTCTCGCAGGTGTTTTCAACGGTAATTTAGCAGTCGCTCGTGCTTACATCGGCGATGTGAGTTCCCCCCAACAACTCGCCACTCGAATGGGTCTAATCGGAGCTGCCTTCGGCCTTGGATTTACTTTTGGACCTTTTATCGGAGGAGAATTATCCGATCCTGCAGCCCGATGGGATTTGTTTAAAGATACCATTTTTGATTCTCATCCCTACTTACTCCCTTGTGCCGTAGCCAGTCTTCTTTCTCTGTTTTCTTTGGCTGTGGCCTACCGTTCACTGCCAGAATCTCTCCCGCTCGAAAATCGTGCAGAGTCCGACTCACAATCTTGGCTTCCACGGATGGCACAGATGATGAAGAATTCCGTATCAATGCTTAAATCACAAAATGTGTCGCTCATCATTTGGGTTTCAATGTTGTTTACGTTTGGATTTACCATTATGCATGCTGTTTTCATACTCTACACGGAAATGGACCCATCCAAGGGTGGCCTAGCCTTTTCAGAAGCAGACAATGGCCGGATTTTTGCAATGATTGGTATTAGTGGCATCTTTACACAAGCTTTGCTTATTGGCCCGCTCACCCGACGATTTGGCTCCCGTCGACTGTTACCATTTGCATGTGTTGTTGCTGGAATCGGTTTGACCTTAGTGCCATACACACAGGCAGACAATGCCTGGATTCAAATTCTACTTGTGGCATTTCTCATTTCGGTGGGGAATGGTATTTTCCAACCATCATCTTCCTCTTTTTTGACTCGTATAGCTAAATCGAACGGTTATGAATTGGGCGTGGTTATGGGTGCTCAAGAATCACTTGGAGCCTTTGCACGAATCCTTGGCCCACTTACTGGCGGTTTGGTATGGACATTGACTGTTTCACGAGGTTGGCCATTTGATTATCATACGGCATTCCATTTGTGTGGGGTCATGATGTTCTTTTCCGCTTTGTTAGCCTTGCGATTACCAATATTACCTGATGAGGATTCACATTCCACATTTGCAGAAGAGTGACCCCTAAACACTCAAGAGGTCGAACTATACCCCCGTATTATGGAAGTAGCCTCACCTGCATGGGATTCTGGAAGATTTAATCGTCGAGTTTCAACTTTTGCTCACATTTCTATTCTCATTACTTTGATGGTTGTTTGGCTGATTGTGCTGAAAGGTGTTCTGCAACCTTTTTTCATCGCACTGGGGATTTACTTTGTTCTCAAACCTGGTTCAGACTATCTTTCAACCAATGGGTTTCCCCTGATACTCTCATATCTGACGATGGTACTTTTAACACTCCTTCTTGTATCAGGAGCATCTTTTGTAGCCTACCAGCAAGCCAATGATTTAGTCGAAGATGAAGAAAAAATGGACCTCTACAATACTCAACTGGAAGAACGTTGGAGCGATCTGAAAGAATCTCCACTTATTGGAATGGCTTTTGAAGAGGGTTCTGAAACTTCGAACACCACGTTGGTTGAAGACCTTGCTGCAATGGGGGTTTTGGAAGACGAACAAAAACTTTCAGACGCTGCAATGGGCATGTTAGCAAATGTTGGTAGTTTCATCACTACAAGCATTACTGTGATGTTTTTCCTCATCTTCATTATTTTTGAAGCGAGTTTATTGCCCGGTCGTATTGAACGGGCTTGGCCAGATGGCGGCAGTCAGAAGGTACAGGTGATGCGAACAAAAATTGAGGCAAGTGTCAACACCTACATCATTGTAAAAACCGGTGTCGGTGCTGGTACAGCTGCATGTGCCGGAGTGATCATGTTCGCCTTTGGCATCGATCTATGGTTCACTTGGGCCCTGATTACTTTCTTGTTCAATTATGTCCCATACATTGGTTCACTTATCGCAACAATGCCCCCTATTATTCTTGGACTAATTTTACTTGAACCGAATCTGCTTATTCTTTTGGTTCTTTTACTCCTTACCAACCAGCAAATCTGGGGACAGATTATCGAAACGAAATGGGCTGGTCGAGCACTCGACCTTTCTCCAGTCTTGCTACTCTTGGTTACTGCAATCTCATTTGCAGGCTGGGGTATTCTTGGAATGATCCTTGCAGTTCCATTTGCGGTAATCATCAAGATTATACTCGAAAATATTGAAGCAACCCAGCCCTTTGCGATTCTCATGTCTGAGCGTGCACCCTCAATCGATGAAGCCTGGGATGATGCAATTCGAGACGGTAAAATTTCCAACTTTGAAAGTCAGTCCCTCAATCAATTACAGGTTCTGCTTGGTTACTCCGATCATCAAATCAAACTCATAGCAGGACGAATCGCTTCTCAACGAGTTCTTCGTAAGAACAAGGTTTCCGATGACCAAATTGATATTATTCTCACAGCAGCTGATTCTCTTCGTTCGAAGCACACGGTTGCAGCAGAAATTACTTCGATGCTTTCAGAAGGGAAACTGGACAAAGCAATGCGTCCAATTCTCAGTGAATTTATTGGAATTCTCGAAGAAGAATAACTCAAAGAACTTCGATGAGAATCTTTTCGAGTTCGGTATTAATCATCAAGATTAAAGTGCCAAATTCTGGTGGAATGTTTGGATCTTCGTAAAGTTCCTCCAACTTTGATTGTGACATTGCAATGCGAACATCCAGTTTCTTAGCTTTGTTTAACAGCCACTGTTCACAAGTTTCTTTTGCTTGACGGCGAATGTTACGAGGTACTTTTGGGTCATCAATTTGATTGATGACGGAGGCTACTTGGAGAAGACGGCTTTCGATATCCATGTTTACTGCCTCATTGGTCGTATAGAGACCTGCGTGGAGGCCGTCTTTAAGTTCATTGCCGCCATCCGAAGGTTATGAGCCTCTCAGAAACGGAAATCTTGGGTTGGACAAGAATTTCTGTTCTCTTCCTTGGGATGGGGTGGGCTGCTTGGATGGACCACAAAGAACGACGAGTCAAAAACGAACACTGGCTGGTCTGGGTTAAGCCAGCACTTTTCCTTTGGGCTTTGGATTTAATGTATCAAGGAGCAGATTGGACAATACTACTCACTGCCTCGGCAGCAATTGCTTATGCAAGCGGTGCGGTTATTGGGCGTCCAACTTTATCCGACTTCCTTGGTGGTTCACGAATAGATCAAAGTGTTGTTCTTTGGTATCTGGTAAGTCTTTGCGGCCTCATTTTCGGTGCAGTGGAATATCAGTCTGTGAATCCGATTGATGTGCTCTTAGGCGATGTGTCGGGATTGGGCGCTTTATGGTGGTCAACATTTGCGGTTCTTCCAATCATCATTTTGATTGATATTGCTTGGCGTCTGCGAATGCTTCACGGAGGTGCTGATGCAAAGGCTTTGATGTGGGTTGCGATTCTTATTCCCAACTGGTCAACAATGCCACTCACGTTCTCCACAGCGACTACTGAGGCACTTTTCGCATTGCCTCCAGCCTTTTCTCTTCTGATGTGGGGTGGACTTACATTCTTGGCAATCCCATTCATCCTGCTTTTCTTGAATATTTCGAGGGGACATGTTCGAAGTTTCAATGACCTCTTCTTGGCATGGCATGCAAGTAAATTACCTCGGAATGAAGTCATTCATCGGCATGTATGGCTTCTCACGACTCTTGTGGAAAAGCCGAATGGCTCGTTAGAGGTGTACCACCGAAAGAGGGCACCTCGGAAAACACCTACGAAGGAGCAACTTATTGCTGCACTTTCAGAACTGGAAGAAGCGAACGTCGAACAAGTCTGGGTGAGTCAAAAACTTCCACTGCTTGTCTTTCTCTTCCCCGCAATCATACCAATGATGTTGTTGGGGGACCCAATGGCGATCATAATGCCAATACTCGGTATTGAATGAGTTAGTAAAAACCGAAAGTGAAGGGTGTATCATGCACCCTTGCGTTCCATGTTCTTGGGTCTTAGACCCTTGTAACCACACTTTCTACAGCGCGCTGCTCTCCATGCATTACGAGCGTTGCACTTCATGCAAATCTTTACGCGAAGTAAGCGCTCCTCTGCTTCGGGGAATCGTGCCATGGCTTAGCGACTCACTCCCCCTATTTAATCGCAACCGAATGAAATAAAATGGCGGTATGCTTCCACGATTGCTGTTTACTTTCAAACAGAGAGCATGGTTCAAGGAGTACGAGCCATAGGCGTGGTTATGCGAGTATTACGCTTGCCGGCCATTCACCATGATGCTAATTTGGTAGTCATCGAAGGTACGGTAGGTAATCTTCTGATTGATGCAGGCACTTCTTGGTATCAAGGTCTTCAAGTTGAAAGAATCAAAGGTATTCTTGAGGAGGGCAGCAGTCTTGACCGGATTCTCCTCACGAGTAAACGATATCCATGCTCTGGTGGTGCGAAACACCTGTCGGAATCTTTTGCTAACTGCAGTGTTCATGTCCACCCACAAGGCCAAGCAGCTCTCGAGACAGGTGATTTCTTCACGACTTGGGCGAATCGGTTTGATTCTGATATGCCTCCCTTACATACACATCCTGTGGAGGGAGGGGACGTCTTTGCCCTCGGGAATGGTCAAGTTGAATGTCTTGCTCTTCCCGGCCATTCACTTGATGGTATGGGCTACTGGATTCCTGAACAAAAAATGATGATTGTCGGGACCCTGCTTCCCCGTGCAGACCGCCCAACACGTTGGGACCTTCCGGGAGGCTGTTTACCTGATGTTCTTGAAAGTCTCAAACGAGTCCGTAGTCTCAATTCGAAATCTCTTATCCCTCTCCAGGGACCCGCAATCAAAGGTGCCAAACACGTACGAAAAGTTCTTACTCAACATATTGAGTTCTTCGAGGTATGTCTGTTGAATGACGGTAAAGTTTCCAAATCCATGCCAAAGCCGGCACAGACCGCATTGTGGTATACTCCACACCCGCCGTGGCCATTGAAGGAAATCGAAAGTGTTTAGCCTAAAACTGGTAAATCAAGCATGAGTGGCTGGTTCTTCTTGTTCCTCAGTTGTTCAGATTCGAGAATTCGTGATCTTCTATTCGCACGTTGATTGGCTTTGACTTCAAACTGTTGAGTGCCGTTGAAATCATTGGTTGTGGTTCCAGTCCAGTCATAAGTTCGGCGGTTCCAAGCACTTTGTATAATGATTGAATCCTCTACAAGCCTAAGGCTCGTTATTGGCCCGGAATGTGTGAACAGGTGTATTGCTCGAGCAGGCACTTCTGTTCCAATGACCCAGACACTTCCATTTTGGGTTGCTGCAACATACTTTCCAAATGAACCTGGAACTGCAGTGATTGAGCGGATTATACCCCCATCGACAGAAAATTTCT
The DNA here is from genome assembly GCA_949372875.1 of Candidatus Poseidoniaceae archaeon. GTDB lineage: Archaea > Thermoplasmatota > Poseidoniia > Poseidoniales > Poseidoniaceae > MGIIa-L1. The sequence goes on along the minus strand of CASIAW010000001.1, from coordinate 413,599 downwards.
CCATGACTTCTAATCGTGGTAGAGAGAGTAGAGTGATTCCACCAGATGCGTCTCCTACAGCAGCGATATCATATTGCTCAGTAGGTCCTTTAATTGCAAGTAATACGGTTGCGATAGCATCGAGTTTCAATTGACTTCGTGTTCCGTGTGTCGGCCTCCACACAATTGCTCCATCGTCCATTGCGACGAGGCAACCCTCTCCAGTCACCAAACTTCGAATAACAACTCTATTGTTCATACATACGAAAGCAGAGCCGTCGGTATACTTTCTTTACTCACACCCCTCAGTTAAACTGAAAGTGAAGCAAATCAATACGTGTCTTCAGATTTATTGTCTTTCTTCCACTTTCGGTAGCAACCTTTGCAAACACGAACCCGACCCTTGCGTTCTTCGTATCCACTGCTGCCCCATACGTCAATTGCGTTATCGATTGAGAGAGAGCGTCCACCGAGACTCTTGTCGGCAAACCCATCACAGGACTTGATACCACACGGGATGTCTCCAACAATAACGGATAGTTTCTTCTTTCCTTCCGAGCTGTCGTCGGGGTTGCCCTTGTGTTTGCGAGCCTTCGCTTTGAATCCCATGGAGTGACGGTGTGAGAGTTAATCTTTCAAGTTTCGCCTTTGTTCGAGGTGCTCTTCACTGTTTGGAAACTTCACCGAGTTGGCCTAGCAGACCTTCGATAAGTCGTAAAAGCCCACGAAGGGTGACTTCTGAAACATTGGCGACTTTGCACACTTCGGACTGTGTTCGAGGTGAAGTGGTCTCATTGCTCACTTTGTAGATGAGTGCAGCGGCCACGCCCATTGGTTTCTTTCCTTGCCACAATTCTTCATGCGGTTTGATGACCGACCATAGGTGATCGATTTGTGTGTAGATTGCAGGTTGTAACTGTAAATCCGAGATGAACTTGTCAAAGTATTGGTCTGGGGAAGAAATCTTGTGCAGATTCAGCTTTCGTGAGACTTGACGTATCAGTCTTGAGAGTTCCTTTTCCTTGACATCAAAGGATTCAGATATCTCTACGATTTGACGTGGGAGATTTTCTTGGCGTGCCACAAGGTATGTGCATGCAGCAGTAACTCCAGCAATAGAGCGGCCTGTTACGAACCCTTCACCTGACAAACGTCGGTAAAGGCGTGCAGTCTCTTCTTGCAGGGGCTTGGGGAGGCCAGAATGGTCACGGATGAATTGGTTAGCACGAACCAAGTTTCTCTCGCGACTCTTGCGGGTTTTGGAACGCTCGTCGACAACTCGCCTTCGACGCCATTCACGACGAGAGCGAGAAGAAATGCCGTGTCGACCAGCACTTCCTGAATTCAAATCTCTTACATCGATTGTCGTGTTTAGACCTTTGTCAGCGAGTGTGTATGTGAGTGGTTGGCCGACTCGAGAGCGGTCTTGACTGCGATCTCTGTTGGTCCACTCTGCTCCTGGGTCGATGACATTCTCTTCGACGACGAGGCCACAGCTGTTACACGTTATTTCTCCACGTGAATCATCCATCTGCCAGTCGATTGCGTTACATTCGTCGCATGGACGTGTGTGCCCCTCGAGCGTTCTTCGAATTACGCCGCTCCCACTTTGGTTAGCGTCGGGCTTCTGTTTGCGGTTTGGCTCTTCGCCAGCATTGTCTTCTGAATATACTTTCATCTTGTTAACCTCTTGTTACATAGTTTGCAACCGGTGTATATAAATCCATTTAAGGTATGCTCACAGTGGCTGAAACTGCGTAAAGCGGTTTTACACTGTGGTGTCTCCGGTTGGCTACAAACAGGAAAACTGAACTACTGGATATAAAGGGTTGTTTTTTTAGCATAGAATGGCTGTTTTGAACTCTGTGAAACCTTCGAAATACCCTCAATGCGTAAACGGATAGTTCAAAGACGGTACGCAAAGACATCGTATCGAGGAGAGCAAAGTGCCAGCCACAGTAGTTCTAGGTTCCCAGTGGGGAGATGAAGGAAAAGGGAAACTTGTCGATCGAATTGCAGAGCAAGCCACATGGGTTGCACGCTTTCAAGGCGGCAACAATGCAGGTCATACGGTTGTTCTCGGAGATCAAGTTCTCAAGTTCCATCTTTTACCTTCGGGAATCACTCGAAAAGAATGCAATCTTGTTCTCGGAGACGGTATGGTCATTGATCCATGGGTTCTCAACAAAGAATTGACCGGTTGGCAAGACACAACGGGAGAAGACCCTCGTGGAGAGCGTCTCTATGTCAGTGAACGAGCCCACATCATCTTGCCCTTCCACTGCTACATGGATGGTCTGGATAAAAAAATAGGAACCACTGGCCGAGGAATCGGACCAACATATGCGGATAAAATCAATCGAATCGGTTTGCGATTTGGCGATATCGCTGAAATTATGGATGATGCTGACTGGATGGACTCGACAAGTGCTCGGATGAACGCTACACTTGCTGCTGCTGGTAGCGATGAGCACATCACCGCATCAGGCCTCCAAGAGGATATCCACTGGATTTGGAATGCTTACTCGACTTCGATCAAGAACACAGGTCTCATGCTTGATAATGCATTAAAACTTGGAGAGCATGTCATTTTGGAGGGTGCGCAGGGTTGCCTTTTGGATATTGATCAAGGCACATTTCCTTACGTCACTTCTTCTGTGACCTCTCGGGGAAATGCTTCTCATGGAGCAGGAGTTCACCCCGGTCATATTGAGGACGTCATTGGAATCACAAAAGCCTACATCACACGTGTCGGTCACGGCGCAATGCCTACTGAGCTTGAAGACGATGTAGGTGAACATCTTGGAACTGTTGGCCATGAATTTGGAACAACCACTGGCCGAAAACGGCGTTGTGGCTGGTTTGATGCAGTTGTCATGCGCCATGCCAATCGAATCAACGGTTTTACCGGACTTGCACTTACGAAGCTCGACGTTCTCGGCGGTCTTGATGAAATCAAAATCTGTGTTGCTTACGAATTAGATGGAAAAGAGATTCTGGAAATGCCTGCAAGTGCAACTGCATTAGAACGCTGCAAGCCAGTTTATGTCTCTATGCCAGGCTTCCCATCGCACACTCTTGATGAATGGTTGAGTATTGCTAAGAGGGCAAATGATGAAGGCCAAGGCTATGGTTCACTTCCCTCTGCAGCACAACAATACATCAAGAAAGTCGAAGCAATTGTTGGCGTTCCGTGCACCAGTGTTGGTGTTGGTCCAGATCGTGATGCAACGATTGATGCAGTTTGATTTGAGTCTCGTCAAGGTGAAGACTCAAAAAGGATTGACTCAACGCCGTGAATACAGGGGCGTTTAGCTCAGTTGGAAGAGTGCTTGGTTTGCAACCAAGATGTCGTGGGTTCAAATCCCACAACGTCCACCACCCTGCTCAAAGAGTCTGAACCCCGTAAGGTTTGGACGCACAAGAAGCAGAGCGTATTTTGTGCACCGTTGATTTACGTCTGATGACAAACTGGACAAGACAAACCTTCACCGACAAAAGTATGTAGGGAGCGTAACTTGAGTCAAATAAGGGAAGCGACAAACATGGAGAATGATTGCCCACTTTCTCAACAAGAGCAAAGGTGGCTTGATGACGGCATTACCAAGTTCAATACAGGACACTACTGGCACGCTCATGAAGACTGGGAAGAGGTCTGGAAGTCACTCAAGGTAAGAGAAGTTGAGCAGCGATACGTTCTTGGGATTCAAGCGCTCATCCAAACGACAGCCCTGATGTTCCAATACGAGCGACAAAAGTCCCAAGGCATTATCAAAATGTGGAGGAAATTAACCGACAAAATCGGCACGCCTGAATCTCCCTTGTTCGAGAACTTATGGTGTGTCGACATTCCAAAAGTGCTTCAAGATGTTCTCCCTTTTCATGCTGATGCCACCGCTAATGAACCCATGTGGAATCTTAATCCAAACGTAGTTCAACTGTGACAGAGGAATAGAGAAAGGGCTAGCTTTTCTCCGAAGAGGGGACAAAACACAAGCATTTCATTTCATGTCAATTCTTTTTTCGCAATGTGACAATAAGTATGATTGGAACTAGAACGACTATTCCAATTCCACCAAACAGAACGATTTTGTAATCCATTACATTTGATATGAAATCTGATGTAGAACTACCGAGCGCGGATTCATTTTGGAAAAATATTACCTTTTGATTCATTGTTGTCGTCAGACAATTCCCGTTTTGACAACCTAATTCACTTTCAATTACTACATCTACATTCATTTCTAAAATATGCCTGCCACTCGAATCTAATGGCCAGTCCGAGCCATCATTTGGACTATACACTGTTACCCTAAACAATTCAGGCGTTGGCATTGAATCGACTTGTATTTTGCTTAGTGGTAAGGAAAAATCTGCGCCGCTTATCGGTGTATAATCAAGCCTCACATTGAATTTGTCCATTCCGTTTCCGGTATTGAACAACCTGAATTCCAGTTCGTAATTATTACCTGTCCTTAGCTCGACAATGGGTGATCTCATCTCGACATTAAATTCTGCAAATTGTACAATATTGATGATATTATTCGATGTTGACTCCGCAATGTTTGGCGGAGGTAATCCGCTTATCTCTTGCACTGTTGCGGTTACAGTCAATGTTCTCGCTTGTGTGGACATCCTCGACTCCGCCCTGACGTTAACTTGAAACTCTTCTTCACCGCCTGCAGCAACTGTAATTGAGCCAGGTGCGGCAACAGATAATCCATCCGCTTGCACATCGATGGTAATTTTTTCAACATGAACGGTTGGATTGCTCACCGTGCAGATTGTGTAGCCTGTCAAAGTAGAACCCGGCTTGACATCAATGTCAACTGAACTACTGCCAACAGGATTACATTCCAAATCAACTGCAGCAACTACTGATTGTCCAGATGAATTTTCAAGTAAGGGCGCTGAGAGTGCGAAAACAATCAAAAAAAGTAGGATCATTCTGCTACGCATGAAATTGCTACCGTTATCTGTTACTTGATTATATTCCCAGCCAAAATTATCTCCGAGAACATTATTCACCAAAAAAGAATGCTGAGCCAACATTTCATACATACCAAATTTGGTCTACAGTCTTACAAGATACTCAGGTTGTTTGATAGAAACGAAAGTGCGTTAAATTGTTAAAACGGATGAAATCGAAATCGCATGAGTAAGCAATTTTGATTGAACCTATTCGATTTGAAATATGGATTCACTGAATAAGCTGGAGGAAACTATCGTGCTTCGAGATAGTAAGCGGTATTGATTGCTGCTGCAAAGGAGATCCATGCTAAATATGGCCAGACAAGATACGAGGCAAGTGGAGCTGCTTTGTAGGTTAAATAGGCATAGATAAGCGTAAACCCAATCATGAAGACAAGCATAACCAAGGAGAGCAGATAGCGCTCTGAATTGAAGACGGCTGGCCATGCTAAGTTGAGCGCCAGTTGAATGAGAAACGAAGCGACAATGAACGAGAAGGCGTTCAACTCTTCTCGTCTATCCAATACTGTGGTGAAACTCACCGCTAAGCACGTGTAGAGCACTGCCCAAATAGGGCCAACGACCCAGCCAGGTGGTTGAAAGAAAGGCTCATACTCTGAATCAAATGCCAATCCCAACGCCCTAGTAGTGCGTTCGATACCATTTTTATAAGAACTTGTTCTTCCGTGTGACAATTTTGAGACAAGGGTTTACCAACCAATAGTTTACCATTCAAACATAGCCCGACAAATGAGTGTACACGGAGTCGAGACAATTATGAAAAAAATAAGTATTCGATGGAAGGCTGAGCACACCCAAGACCAAAGCGGAAAGATTGCAGTTGTGACTGGTTCAAACACCGGAATCGGTTACCATATGGCGCTCACTTTGGCAGACAAAGGTGCACATGTTATTCTTGCATGTCGTAATGAAGAGAAAGCAGAATCCGCAAAGTCAAGGATGCTCAAGACCTCTCCAAATGCGAACATCACCGTACAAATTCTTGATCTTGCAGACCTTGCCAGCATCGAACTTTTTGCGAACCAAATGAAGAAATCTCACAAACATCTCGATATTCTGATCAACAACGCCGGTGTCATGATTCCGCCAAAGTCGGTTACAAAAGATGGGTTTGAATTACAGATAGGTACAAACCACTTTGGCCACTTTGCTCTCACTTCACTACTGATGCCGCTCCTTGCTGTTGCCAAAGCACCTCGTATTGTCACGCTGTCGAGTATCGCTCACTGGTCGGGTCAAATAGACTTTGAAGACATCAACGGCGTGAATAAAAAGTACAACAAGTGGAGAATGTACAGTCAAAGCAAACTGGCAAATCTTCTGTTTGCTCTCGAACTTGACCGCCGCCTCAAAGCAGCAGGTTCCCATATCGAATCGCTCGGTAGTCATCCCGGTTATTCTGCTACTGATTTGCAACGGCACTCGATAGCGCGAATCCTGAATCCACTGTTGGGAATAGCACCTGTTAAAGGAGCGGCTCCAACACTTTATGCAGCCACTGAATCCGATGCGCTCATACATCGATACTGGGGTCCTGTGGGTGCTCTTGAGGCAAGAGGCTGGACTGGTAAAGCCAACATCACTGAACGTGCAGCAGATGAGGACGTTGCCCGCCGACTGTGGGAACTTACTGAGAAGGCTACGGGTATTCAATTTGTAATTTGAAGTATTAACAATTCAATTCTGGATATTCCAATATACCGCTGCGTCTCCTGTTCTCAAACTACAGGCCAACCTGTTTCAAACCTACGAGAAGAAAAGAAGCAGGAGAACTCGTTGATAGAAGAGCCATGCAAAAATACCTACAGTGAGGGTGATCCAACTGTTGTAAACGACTTTATTTGGAGGTGGAATCACTTCTTCACGCTTACGAAGAGCCGATATGGAAGCCCAAAGCATGTAGACAAACGCACCATAAATCAAGGGTGAACCTGGATTGAAATCCATTGCAGCCTGTATGTCAAAATGCGTCATTGCAACAAAGGCTCGTGTCATCCCGCAAAAAGGGCATGGGTGCCCAGATAAGTGATACCAAGGGCAAAGTTTCAGACCGTCAACTCCACCATGCGGTAAAATCGCAGATACTGCCAATGCTCCACCAGTAACAGCGGCGGTGATTGAGGCTGAATTCATCTTAAAGGGCCTCATGATTACCGCTCCTATTCACGGTTAATGTCCTTTTTGCCTGCATAACGACTATAATGCCAGCACCATTAGGGTGACTATGCAACCACAAGGAATGCAACAAGGAATGCCCGCACAAGGAATGCCAATGGCGTCAGATAAGGACTGGGTTACAACCCTGCTTCTGGCAGTTTTACTCGGAAGTCTGGGAGTTGACCACTTTTACACTGGTAAAATGGGTACGGGGATTTTGAAACTCATCACTCTTGGTGGATGCGGTATATGGGCACTCATTGATATCATCATGATCGCAACCGGCTCCTATAAAGACGGAAACGGACTGATAGTCACCAACAAGTGAAGCGATTTACACCATTGAATCTCTCAAATGAGTTGCTTTGCATCTCCATCGAGTCAAGTAAAAATACCTCGTTTGTTAGGCGTAGCCATGGCGAGAGGTTCAGGCTATTTGTCTCAATTCCCCGTGAAGTCTTCACAAGTTCGTCCAACGAATATAATGAAGCCTTCCGCAGCCATCGAAATTTGTTTTCAACAGAAGTATTTCGATTTCAGCGGTCGTTCCTCACGTTCTGAGTTTGGCTTTTTCTTCTTTTTTAGCCTCTTATTTTCGACCATCATTAACGCTATTCTTCTCTATGTTGGTTCTTTATTTGGAGAATGGGGCGATATTATTTCATTGGTACTCTCGTTGATTGTGAGTCTACTTTTCTTCATACCACTTCTTGCTGTTAGTGTTCGTAGACTTCATGATGTTGGGGAATCGGGATGGTTCATGCTGATGGGGATTCTCCCCCTCATTGGCTGGTATTTCTTATTCAAAGCTTACATCAATGAAGGCGAAACCACCATTAACGCATATGGCAGATTACCGAGCAATGACCTTTAATCACTGGTCAGAATTGTTTCCGCCACGATTGCCTCTTGAATCGCGATTTCTTCGTGAGTGGGTATTCTTCGGTCTTCCACCTCTGTCTTCGTTGTTTTGAGGGCGTGAGTTTCTGTTTGAATTACCACGTGATTGCTGATTTCGATTGTTGTTCCTCGGTCGCTTTTTCGCCCCAGACTTCTCTTTAATCTTACCTGGTTTTTGACCCGGTTTAGGAATCGCACCGATAAAATGGAATGGGTGGTCACTGTTGACGGGAATCTCTTTGCCAATCAATTGTTGAATACCTACAAGGTATCCGCTTTCAGTATCATCGCAAAATGCATATGCAATACCACTTCTTCCTGCACGAGCAGTTCGACCGATTCTGTGGACATAACTTTCAGGTTCATTTGGTAAATCGTAATTAAAAACGTGAGTGATTCCATCCACGTCGATACCACGGCTTGCAATATCAGTCGCCACAAGGATAGGGATACTTCCGTTTTTGAATCCAGCGAGAGCTTTGGTACGTGCACCTTGACTTTTATTTCCATGGATGGCCGCAGCAGAAATATTACTCTGATCCAGTTGTTTGACTAGTCTGTTCGCTCCATGCTTTGTGCGAGTAAATACAATACCACACTTGACTCGTTCATCCTTGATGAGTTGGACCAACAAACGCCGCTTGTCAGCCTTTCTCAAAAACATAATTTTCTGTTCGATTCGATCAACCGTCATTTCTTTTGGACTTACATCGACCATAATGGCATTGTTGAGAAACGTTCCAGCGAGTTTGGCAATCGATTTTGGCATCGTAGCACTGAACAGTAAATTCTGGCGTTTCTTCGGCAAGAGTTTGATAACTTTTTCAATGTCTCGAATGAACCCCATGTCGAGCATTCTGTCTGCTTCATCAAGTACGAAAAATTCAACTTGAGTGATGTCAATATGTCCTTGGCCAATTAAATCTAACAATCGTCCCGGAGTAGCCACCAAGATGTCCAACCCTTTTTGCAATGCTCGAACTTGAGGATTTTGATTGACTCCTCCAAAAATAACTTTGTGTCGAAGGTCCATATGCTCGCTGTATGCAGCAAAGCGCTCATCAATTTGAGCGGCCAATTCTCGAGTAGGAGAGAGAATCAATGCTCGTATGAATCGCTTACCTTGAGGTTTTTTACGATTCATTATTTGTAGTACTGGCAATGCAAAGGCTGCTGTTTTACCCGTTCCCGTTTGAGCAACTCCCAACACATCGCGCCCTTCAAGCAAAGGAGGAATGGATTGTTGTTGAACGGGCGTTGGAGTGGTGTAACCCTCTGCTTCAACAGCGCGAAGTAAGGTGTTTGAAAGGCCAAGTGATTGAAAGTCTGACATCGAAATCCGGTTCCATTGTGTGTCGACTACAAAGAAATGCAGTTGACTACAAGCACACCTCAATTCTCTTTGCCTAAATACTCGATTGAGGAAAGACGAGCGTATTGGCTAGTCTCGAGTTTGGGTTCGAACGCCGTTCAAAGAATCGGTTGGTTACGAAGCCATTCTAAATCCGAAATGTAGAGTTGTCGGATGTCATCTAGTCCAAGGACCAGCATTGCCAATCTTTCAAGACCCATGCCCCATGCTAAGACTGGAGAAGAGATTCCGAGTGGTTCTGTAACTTCAGGGCGGAATATTCCTGCTCCGCCCAGTTCAAGCCACTTCCCTCGCCATTTGACTTCAATTTCAAGACTTGGTTCAGTGTAAGGGAAATATGCAGGCCGTACCCGAACCTCAGGATAGCCCATCTTTGCGTAGAAGGTTTTGAGCGTTGCAACAAGCATCTGCAAGTTTGCCCCTTCCTCCATGATAATCCCTTCAATTTGGTGGAACTCTGGTAAATGGGTCCGGTCAATTGCTTCCTTTCGAAACACCCTGTCAACGGAAAAGACCCGACATGCCTCAGTAGGATTTTCCGCTAAGTATTGGATTGTGTTGACGGTTGTATGTGTCCGTAACAAACCTTTTTTCGAAGTTTCAGCTGAAAAAGAACCGCCCCAGCCAACCGATCCAGTTTCTCCACCATGCTCGTGTATTGCACCCCAAGCATCGGTGAGGTTCTCTGGAATATCGATGGATTTTGGATTTTCAAGATAGAAGGTGTCTTGCATTTCTCGAGCAGGGTGGTCTTGGGGAATGAACAGAGCATCCATATTCCATCCAGCAGTTTGAACATAGTCATCTACCAGTTCGGAAAAGCCCATTTCCAAAAATATACTACGCACACGCTCAATTAATGCCTGCATTGGGTGGCTACGACCGGTCCGAGGAGTTGTTGATTCAAGCGTCACATCAAAAGGTCTGAAATCAGCATCTTTCCAAGCCTCTGATTGGAGCAATTCAGTCGTGATTTCGGTAATGGATTGTTTTTCAACCAATGATTGTGGTTCAACTGCTTTACCTTGAGATGTGATGCTCCAAGTTCGTGTTGTCGAGATGACAGATTCAATCAACCCTCTTCGTGATTTGAAATGTTCGAGTAATGAACTGTCAAGCGAGTCAGGTCCAGAAGGTAAAGAGTTCAGAAAAGCACTCCTCGCATCAATTTCGACCGTTACAGATGAGGGGTTCTCTGAATTGAATACACCGCCCTCAAGTAGAACACCGAGTCGCTTCAATAACCCTACACCGGGGCCTGCTTCATGGCGATCAAACTGCGTTTGTAAACTTCCCATGTTTGGTGACTCCGATTCTGAAATCCACTTCCAAAGACGTGCTTCAAGAAGTCCGTTCTGCTTGGCCTTAACACCCTCTTCAGCCAGACGAATCACTTCAGAACTGGTTTCCGTTGTCGAAACGAATCCGGCATTTGTAAGTCCATGTCCAGCACCAACGGCCACGGCTTGGTCTTGCCATTCACACGTGTTCAAAATCTCAGCAAGGGTCCATTCATGATTCTCTTTAGACTGTAAAACTCGTAACATTCTACGCTCAGGGTTGAGCAAAGAGTCTGCGTCCATGTTTGTTCGTAACGATTCATGCCCTTCAATTCTATGGAGGGTGAGTGTGGCTCAGATGCCTTTTCAACTATTCTTCTTCGTCCCAGAGTTTGACAGAACAGGCAGGACAGATGTATTCAGAAGGACGGTCTGAATCTAATGCTTCTAAATGCCCGCATGGACCACAGAGGACAGTACATTTTTTCGGCTCATCCAACGTGACGTCGACTCGATACATGACGCGTCCAGCATCGGGTAACTGCGTCGACTCCGGTGTCCAATTGGAGATTTCTTCTGGAGTCAAACCTTGGTTTGTCTTGATGCTCATTCCAAGAATGAATAAAACTACACCACTCAGACCAATCGTTCCTGCCAAGGACATGATGTTTGCAACACTGAAAAACGCACCTGCAGTAATGCAAATCACACTCGCAATGAGGAAATTTTCACGTACTTTTTGCATGTTATCTCCTCATTTGAGAGCTTGTGCTAAGGCTTCTGCTACACGAGGAATTTGTGCTAATGGAACTGCGCACAGTCCGATTCGAACACCACCTGTTAACGGGACGAGGAATACATTTTCTTGAGCACACTTTTCCGCAACAGATTCAGGATCGTCGTGCTCAAGCCAAGCAAAGAAGCCGTCATGCGTTGGATTCAACGGCACTCCATGCTTCGCACAACTTTCTTTCAGACGGTTTCGACGTGTCACAAGGAGGTTCTTCAAACGGTCTCGTTCTTTACCCCACGCTTCTCCGCCTTCTTTTGAGGAGTGCATTTTACTGATTGTGTATTGAGCAACTCTTGGTGCTGCGGACCAGGTTTGTCTTCCAGTTACACCCATAACAGTTTCAATTTTTTCAATAACTTCAGCATCGGGATGAATACTCACCAGAGCGCCAGTGCGTAATCCATAGACAGTATGGGACTTTGATAGACTCATTGCAAATGTTAGTAAGAGGTTTTCTGGCCATGGCCATCCTTCTTCAATCGCTTCACGAATTGTTTCAGCCCATCCATGCGGCTCTTCGGCATACAGGTGGTAAGCAGCATCGATGAGGAGTGTGTGCCCTACATGTTCGTTTGTCGAAGCACTTTCCATGACGGATTCAAGGAACGCCATGCGGCCGTCAGCCGTCAATGAAACTCCCGTGGGATTGTGCGCAGGGTCGTTTAACCAAATCATGACTTTGTCTTGTGAACTACAAAGTGCTGAGAGTTCGTCTTTGAAATTCTTTATGTCGACAAAGGCGTGTTTTGCCTCTTCTGCCGAAGGGAGTAACGGATAGGTTGCATATTCAAGTCCGCATCCCGAAAGAAATCCTTTGTAGGGACCCCAATGCCGATCTCGAAGCAAAACCTTGTCACCTCGGTTCGCAAAGTTTGCTGCTGCGAGATAAAGTGCACCTGAACCACCTGGAGTTGCTGTGGCCGTCATGGACATACCGAGTTCTTCGAGTGCTTCTCTGTGCTCACCCATTGCGAGTGTTTTGGATAAATCCAGGAACGCTGGAAGACCTTTCAAAGGTGCATAAGCGGCAATTTCTACCGCCGGTGCTACACGAATCGCTTCATCCACAACTTGGTTAATCGCAAGGGAACCATCGTCTTCAAGCAATGCGCCAATCGTTCCATTGACTGCATCGGCACCTTGCTTGACCGCTTCCTGATAGCGTGCCCACCATCCAAAGATGGTATCATTGCCCACCTTTGTCTGAGCATATGGGTTGAGTAGTCCCGCACCAGCATTCGGTTCCATAGACATCCGAATGCGGCTTCGTTCTTTGACTTGTCTCTTCGATTCGTTCAAAAAAATACTTTTTGAATACCTCTTTATCCTTCTTTTCTATCCGTTTCATTCATCAAGGGTAAGTGTCTCGGGCAGTTTAGCGCCTGTGTAGCATAGCTGGTAGTGCATCGGATTTGTAATCCGAAGGTCGGGGGTTCGAGTCCCTCCGCAGGCTCCATACCAGAGTCGCTTTCAAGCGGCTATTTCGGTCACCTCCGTGGAGAGCAACGAAGGTTTGCCAATGCACCAGGTTTTGATATAGACTTGGAGGCCATACCTCGCAAAGCGAATGCTCAAAGTCAAGGATTCAATGGGAAGGGCATGGTGGCCCAACGATTGGATGGTAAAGCGTGTGCTGCTGAAGTGGAGAAGCAACTACTCTCACGGATATCTTCCTGTAAAGAAAACGGGGTTGAGCCACATTTAGCAGTCGTCATCGTTGGTGATGACCCCGCAAGTCACGTGTATGTGAAATCGAAAGTGAAGGCATGTGAACGTCTCGGTATCAAGAGTACGCACATCGAACTTACCACAGAGTCAAGTGAGGAGAGTGTTCGCGACGTGATTCTCTCACTGAACCAACAGCATGGGCTTCACGGCATTCTCGTTCAATCTCCTCTTCCTTCCCACATGGACGAAGAAGCGCTTACAGATTTGATACATCCAGAAAAAGACGTCGACGGATTCCATCCTCAAAACCTTGGCCGTTTGGTCCAAGGACGGATGGATGGCATGCTTCCTTGCACCCCAAGTGGAGTCATGAGGATGCTCTCTTGGGCTGGAATTGAAACGGAGGGAAAAACTGCGATCATCCTCGGTCGTTCTCGAATTGTCGGAATGCCTCAATCCCTTTTGCTTGGCGCTAAGGGTGTAGATTCAACCGTTACTGTTGCTCATTCAAGAACCAAAGACACCGCGAAACTATGTGCAAATGCTGACATCGTAATTGCTGCAGTCGGCCGTCCGGAAATGGTTACTGAAGACTGGATTAAACAGGGTGCAGTGGTTGTTGATGTCGGCATCAATCGCGTTGACGACAGCAGTCGTGAACGGGGATGGCGTCTTGCTGGCGACGTTCACCCCGATGTGGCGAACAAAGCCTCTTGGCTTTCTCCTGTGCCTGGTGGTGTTGGCCCTATGACAATTGCCATGCTAATGGAAAACACGGTTCGAGCAGCCGAACAATCGAACGCTGAATGAATACACTTAGAGGTCGCTTGAATTTAGGAATTGATACAATGGACCCTAAAGCACCACGAATTGCAACTGCGTCACTCATACTCGGAGTGATTTCATGTTCTTTGTCGGGAATCAGTTTTCTTCTCAATATTGGCCTTTCAAAGGGTTTTGGGACTGAGGAAATACTCCTTCTTTTGATTGGTAGTATCTTTTTTCTCATCTCGTTTTTAGCATCCCGGCAACGTGAAGAAATGAAGATGATCGAAACACTCTCAGTCGAGGAACAATTCGCTGCAATGGAGTCTCTTCCTACGAAAGTTAACGCAGCAGTAACCAATACCGACCAATTTGGTTTTGAAGTTCATGAGTCTGCAGTGAATTCCGATGCTATTATCGCTTCAATTGTTGGCTCACGAGAGGAAGTTAACACCGTCGAGATTCGTTCTGCTATGGCTGCTCTTTCGACGGGTATATCTGGCCAATATGCAGCTGATGCAGTTCAAAACAACCCTGCGCCTCACGCTCAGACTGAACAATTCCGTGAAGTTTTCAAATCATCAAGTGCATCTCAAGAAAGTTTTGAACGTATCAAAGTCGAAAATATCCCATTACCTGGACAAGCAGTAGTATCGAGTACTCCTGAACTGCCATGGCAGCAATCAACTCACGAGTTTCAGACTTCGGGCGTTGCTCACGTACCTCTTCCTCCTATAGACCAACCCCAAGTCCAACCACATATAATTGAAGAGATCCCCTCCATGCCGAATTTGGATGATTTGTTCACGGAAAGTGATACTGAATCAGTAGCCTCCTCTTCTCTACCCTCACTCCCCAACCTCGATGATTTGTTTTGATTGATTTCCATACTTCAATAGAGGTTGGTCTCTTGGCCTAACACATGTGGACTGAACTGTTCGACCTTCACAGCCACTCTACAAACAGTGACGGGCAACACTCTGTCGAAGAGGTTGCGAAGATGATGTCGGATTCGAATGTTCAGTTTTGGTCTCTGACGGACCATGACACAATCTCCGGGTGGCAATCCGCCAAGACGGCTGCTGAAGCACAGGACATCGTGTTCATCCCTGGTGTTGAACTAACATGCATGCCAGGTCTTGAAGCAAATCAAAGCATCATGGAACTTCACCAAAGAGAGCGTGCATCAGATTCATGGCATTTGTTAGCATACTTTCCAAGCATTGACTTTCAAAGTGAGCAACATAAGCATTTCAAAGATTGGCTAGCACCTCTCGGTGATGGAAGAATTCCGAGAATGATTTCAATGGTTGAGAAATTGGGTGAGCTTGGCATGCCCATTGATATTGACGCCGTACTCGCTCGGGCAGGAGATTCTGTAGGACGTCCTCACTTAGCAGATGAAATGATGAAATTAGGTTATGTTGATACGCGTCAAGAAGCATTTGACAAATGGATTGGAGATGGTAAGCCCGTCCACATTACTCGGACAAAACCCAGTATTGTCGAAGCATGTGAGGCGGTTCATGCTGCGGGCGGCATCACTTCACTCGCACACCCGTTGTACTACTGTATCGATACGGATGATCTCGTACGCTTTTGCCGTGATTCAGGAGTTGATGCAATCGAATGTTTTCATCGGAGTCATCCAGACATATATCGCTATCAATTATGGTCTGCCGCCAAAGATGCCGGTCTCCAAGTAACATGCGGTTCAGACTTTCATGGAATGATGTATAATCAAAGCCCAGGCCGAATGGCGGTACCCACTGCCACGCTTCCTTTGCAGTTCAAGGATTCATTGGCGTCTCTTGACGTGTGAATGAATCAAGAATGAGTGCAATTTCAAAAAGCAAAATCACGGGCATTGCTACCAAAAACAATGAAAGCGGGTCTGGTGGAGAGAGAAATGCTCCCAACAAAAACGCACAGAACCAAATGTGTCGGCGGTATGAGCGAACTGTTGCTCTTGACACAATTTCGGTCCGAAGAATAAGTAATGTAGCCAAAGGTGCTTGGAATCCAATGGCTGATGCAACCGCTAGATTAGCAATGAATCCAGTATAACTCGTCAGCCTCCATTCAGTCGATAGTCCAGCAGATTGTGCATCGGTCGTCAAATACTCGAGAAGCATTGGAATGAGCCAATTCCATGCATAATAGACCCCACAGGTTGCCATTAGAACTGCAAAGAACAGCGTTACAATGAGCGTTCTGTTCGGCCGAGGAGATTGTACTTTCAATTCCCGAAGTCTCTGGCGTACAGCCATACTCTTACTCGCTCTCCAACTACCTTCAGCCAAGAAAACAATGACCATACAGATCAACCCAACATGTGCTGCAAGCCTCACCTGCAGCAAAATGAATTCAACTGGAGTGATGACGATAATGTCGACATTCTCTGGCAATCGGTTCGGATCAATGAGCCAGGATATGAAATTCTTGGTTAATGGGAACGTAGCCATGAATCCTATTACAAATACAACTGCTAACATCTTTACTCGATTTCGCAGGTATGTCCGAAAGGCAGCGATGATTTCGCCACCAGGAGAATCAAACAGTTCGTCAACAGCATTGACCAACCTTTCTGCTTCGGCCATTGATGTATGCAGAGGGCTGACCCTCATAACACACACTCCTCACCCACGTCATTCTTGTTCCCAAAGATGAGATGGTGTTGAGTCGTAGAAATTCCGGTTATATTTTTTCAACCGTCGTATTCGATTAATGACAAAACCAGTCATCCAAAGTGAAGCAAGAGAGAGGAATATTGCTTGACCCATCAGGTCTTCATGATAATCATTCAAGATTCGCACCTGAATTACATCACCAGTATCAGCAGAACTCGGGTTGTGCATCATGATGTAATGGAATACCATGGGAGAGTCTATCACCAGTTGAATGGTTGACTCTGGTTCAACGGTATAGACCTCTCCAAGTTCACGAGCAATGTTCCAATCAATCGAACCATTCTCCATAATAGGTGGGGCCAAATCAACCATAATTACAACGATTTCCATCGTTATTGAATCATGAAGGTTCGTTACGTTCGAATGTACTTGTTTGCCCGGGTCAAACTTTTGGATGATTTCAAATCGTGAGTCATCTGGCCCGAGTTGGAAAGAAACTCGTTCGTCAACTGTTTCCGTTTGAACTTGTACTGCCATAAGAATAGTCGTCAACAAAAGCAACGTAATAATTCCTTCAACCAGTAAGTGTTGACGAATTTTCTTGGTTGTAAAGCCTTTGAAAAAACTGCCATGATCGTTGCGTAATCGTGGTTGAAGGTGGTGGATGAACAGTGCCCCAATGCCCCCAATAATCATTCCCAATGGAATGTCAATGAACCAGTGAATACCGAGATACAGAATGGTGAATATGAACAGGATAGTGTTGAGGAGAATGAAGATGTGATAGCGATAATGCCGCCATTCTTTCATGGTACCTCCTTTTTCTTTTACATGCAAATAATTCAACAAAAGAATTCCAAATGGGATGGCAACATGGAGAGATGGAACAGCGTTATCCAATGGGTCATGTGTCGCATAGAAGACGCTATACCATCCTTCATGGTAAAGCAATGATTCCATCCCAGGAATCCAGGAAGAAGTGACTTCGACATTGAAGAAAAGGTAGTACGGTACAGCAAGTGCATAAATGAGTAAATAATTCATTGTCACTTTGTCAGTCATGTCACGGTCACCAGTGTAAGCGAAATATACTGTCGTGACATAAATTAAGAACAGATAAATGAACAAGTAGTGGAAGTTGAGGAAAGCCGTGAGCGAATCATTGAGGAAGAACTCTTGAACATGCAGCGTAAAGTTACCCTCGAGGGAGTAAACCATTTCAGTCCAATGACCGGTTTTAAGTTTGATTGGTTCATTCAATTTATCGGTAAGTGATTTCCACCTGATGATGACAATGTATCCCATTGCGTGGAGATAATACCGCTGGTTGTGAATAACTTGTAACCATTTTTTGAAAGGTGTCCGCATTGAGGGGTTGTGGAAGGTAAAAAACCAGCATATGAAGGGAGTTAGAAGTAAGATGAGGCCCATCATGATTTGGTATGGGTCCATAATTGAAGGCGTAAAGAATGTCCATATAAGGCAGTATGATTCAGAAACCAGTGTGAGGCTACTTCTGTTCTATCAAGTGAAATCCCATGCTCTAAACGGCAGTGCTTAGAAGGGACCCCTCCATAGGCTCGTTTGGTGGCGTAGATGTGGCAACAGGCACCAGAGAATACCCTCGAGAGTTTACGCCATGCAATTCAACATAATGACGGCATTGAATTCGATGTTCGGTTGACGCAAGATGAAGAGCTTATCATTCATCACGATTCCACAATATCCGTGCCTGAACACAAGATGCCACACTCCTTTTCATGGACAGAAAACCATACGCTGGAGGAATTAACCTCACTTGGCTTTGTTTCATTTCGTGAAATGCTGGAAGATTCTGCCATTCATTCGGAATGGGCAAATAAGGGCAAGATGGGTTGTATTGAATTCAAGCGCCCGCACCCACGTGCTTTGCATGGAGGCGGTTTCTTTGGGAAAAAGAAACACACTGCTCATGTAGCGTCAATGATGAGGAAGACAGAATCTCTGTTGAAAGAATTTGAGGTACCATCAGGGAACACTGTGTATTATTCATTTCACAGAGGCATGAAATCTTCAATTCAATCTGCAAAGAGTGAACGACCTTGGGCTGAATTAGTCCCATATGTCCCACCTTTCGGGAATCACTATACCAAAAGACTGCGAGCGAGTGCTGAATTTTTCACCACTTCTATTGCTCGCTTGATACGAACTCATCGTCGCTCTGGTGCTTCAATGTCACCTTGCGCAATAGAATACTTTCTGCCACCAAGAAGTCACATCCCTCTGGGTTATGCTGGTGGCTTACATGGAGCCAAAGCGAAACGATTGAGTGCTCAGCAACGTGGTTTCCCAATCTATGTATGGCCTACGAGTCTTGATGTTGAACATGATTTACTCTCCGCTGGGTTAACAGGGTTAACCGATTGCTCAGATCCGAACAGGACCTGGTTACCATCAGGTCATGCCCGTTGGACTCAGCCAGCGACTCGCCCTCTTGATGCAGCACAACAACACACTTTGAACCAAGCAACAGAAGAAAACCATGAGGCGGTTCTTCGCGAACTTCAGTCCGAAACTACTCCTTGGTCGGAATGCGACGCTTCACGTAGAACAGAATTGATTGGGATGTGGCGCAAGAAATGGAAGTGGG
Source organism: Candidatus Poseidoniaceae archaeon (assembly GCA_949372875.1). GTDB lineage: Archaea > Thermoplasmatota > Poseidoniia > Poseidoniales > Poseidoniaceae > MGIIa-L1. The sequence continues at coordinate 394,434 of CASIAW010000001.1, read as the reverse complement.
AACAATCAGTCTCCTCTATTCGAGAAAAGTCTACTGCAGCATCTCCGCCTTGGGAATCAATTCGGTTGATTGGCCATCGAGGTTCCGGAAAAACTTCACGCCCAGTTCTTGAATGAGCTCATTCAACATGCCGTAATGTTTGAGCTTCAGCCATGTATTTCGGCCGGTAAATTGGAATTCCTTTTCCACCACGGAACACAGTCCTTTCATCGACAATTTGTGCACCAATTCCTGCTACACGTGCCCATCCAAAGAAGGTGGTGTAATAGGTAGGGTCAGTCAATCCAGCATGGAAGAGCAGTGCGCCACTTGCAATGTCCACATTCGCATTTGGATTACTGATTTTTGGATTCTCTGCTAAGACACGGGGAGCGACTTCGCGAAGGGTTGTAACAATCTTGAAGTTTTCATCTTCTGGACAGATTTTGGAACCCAACTCGAATTGAACGGTTGCTCGAGGGTCTTCAGAACGTAGCACAGCATGGCCAAATCCAAAAATTGGACGATTCGCTGCTAATTCTGCACGAACAAAGGCTTCGACTTCTGCAGGGTCGCTGGTGCCGACTTTCAATACGAATTCCAAGCAAGATTGATTTGCGCGTCCATGCAGTGGTCCTGACAATGCATTCATTGCTCCAGCCATTGCTGAATAGACCGTAGCTTTACTCGATGCAATCGCTTTGCCAGTGAAGGTGGAGAGGTTACCGCCTCCGTGGTCCATGTGAAGAACGAGGTAGGTGGATATGACGCTCTTCATTTTTTCACTGTCTGCATCTTCTAAGTCGAGGGTTTTGATAAATCGGTCTACCATTGAGAGCGAAGTATCATCGGCGGGGATATTCTCTTCCCTTCCCTCACGTATTCTAAAAATAAGTCCCATCAAACGTGGCATCCTTGCAATAAGGTTGAGAGCATCTTCATTCCAATTTCCAGTAGTTTCCATCATTCCAAGTGTGTGGATTCCAACACTCATCCAGTCCATTGGGTGTCCGAATTTCGGAAGGGCTTTGAGAACTGGTTCTAAATCGCCCGGAACAGATGCACGAGCAGCAAGGTCTTGTCGAATCATTGCGGATTGTTCAGCATTTGGTAGTTCTTTGTTGAAGAGTAAATAAACGATGTCTTCAGGTTCAAAAGATGCTAATTCAGCAATCGGATAACCGCAGTAATGCACACCCTCCGAAGGTGTGACAAAAGAGGTGCGACATGTCCCGACAGGAACGCCCCGGAGACCCGTGTTCAGATGCTTTTCTGTAACTTCCAAAAGCACCTCGTTCTTTGTCATCGTATCCCCGTCGATTTCCTCCACATACCTCTTTCGTATAAAGACGGCTCTTCTATAATCACTCAAGACAGAACGATAATTTGTTTTTTACGACAAATTTTACGGCATTTTTTGGTTACGAAGGAGGCCAAGAACGGAACCCTTTGGTAGATTGACGGTCAGCAAAAACTTGGATTCGAATCGTTTCTCCATCAATGAGGATTGCATCATCGGCAGTGAGTCCGGGGCACTCGTCTTTTACTTTGTTCCAAGCCCGTTCAGTTGCTAAATTCTCACTCCACCATGGGAATGCAGCACATTGTTGAGGCCGAACAGAATAGATTGAGCATTGTTTGTTCTGGTCAAGATAAATACAGACATCATCAACCGGTCGGCTGTTCAAAATATATCGTCCGTCGAGCGTTTGGCGACAATCACGCTCAAGCCAATCCTCGACACTCATATCATGCCATTGCGCAATCCTCTCTGCATCATTGACCGAGAGGTAGACAATTCCCCCTGGTTCGTCACAACATCTTCCACAATTTTCTTGGCACGAAAAGCCAACGCCCTTCATCCACCATGGCGCTCTCATTCTTCTTCACCCGTGACAAGCGTTGGAATCTGATTCATTCGGCCCAATTTAATCGTACGACTCACCTTTTCCGATTCGAGTAAGTCCAACATATCGACACTTTGATCATCGATATTCCATTCACCTTCAGGTTCATGACTTTCCAATACTTTGTTCGGATTTGATTTACGACGACCGACCTTTCTTCGTCCCTTCTTGGGTGTTATGTCTGCCTCCAATTCTGGCCAGGGCTCACGCTCAGGGTCAAACTCGGTGAGGCTTGCCTCCATCGAACGTAGTTCATCAGCAATAGAAATCAGTTCGTCCATCGAAGCATCAGGGGTTCTTTGGTAAAGGTTCACCAACTTGTGTTCAATGCTAGCAAGTTGCAATGAACTTTCACGCAAGTCTTTTTCAAACGCATTAATTTGTGAATCAAATGCTTCATCTAACTCTGTAAGTAAGTCTGCAGCAATCCCATAGTCGCGCTCTTCAATGTGACCCTTACGGGTGATGAGATGTTCTTCACGCTCATGCAGAGCGAGGACTGAGGCTGCTGCTGGTGCCGTGTCTTCTAATGCTTGTTTGAGGTGTGCTGCATGACGCTCATCCAACTCATTTTTTAATGATTCAACATCAATGTCAGGGGGTTGGTAGTTGTCATCTCCAATTTCTGGCAGCTTGGAATAGAGTTCGATACCTCCGTGTACGGTGTCGCTGTAAACAGTATCAACTGCAGTTGAAATCAATCTGTTAGCGATGTCTTCGACCTTTTCACGTTCCGCAATGTCGGTTGTTGCATAATCTTGGGACTGGTTGGATAGTATCGATGTGACATCTTCACTGTCGAGTATTTCTTCACCCGATTGCAAAGCGAGAGCAACCAAATCGAAGTTCGCTTTTGTCGCCCTCCAACCAATTTCTCCCTGTAATACAATACTCGCTAATTGCCCGTCATTAAACAGAAAACTCCTTTTTTGTGCTAAACTACGTGCGTAGAGGATCATACTTGCTTGTTTTGGAGGCTCCATGTTCACAGATGCAGCGTGTCGTGTTAATTCCCATAGCCGTGATGTCGGCCATATTTCCGGATGTGAGTTTGATGTGAGCAAAACATGAACACCCATGTTGAGGGCGTAATCAAGCATTGTTCCAAGTTCGTGAGCGAGGTCTGCATTGTCTGCACATTCATGAATGTCATCAATTGCCAATAAGCGTGCATTAACCAAAGTGTCTTGCCACCCTTCAGGTAAATGATTCATTCCAGAAAAGTCGGCTGCTGAAAGTAAGTGAACAGTTCCTTCTTGGCGTCTGAGAACTGCTTGCGCAACCGCATGAAGAAGGTGTGAACGTCCCGTCTCAGATGGACCAATAAACAGCATTGGATTCAGTGGTCCACCAGGTGAATCAACAATTGCTTCTGCAGCTTGTGTCGCACGGTAATTTTCTTCTGTCGTGAACCATTGTTTGAAACTTAATCGTATCTCTGGACGTAGTCTTAGCGGCCAATTCCCTTCATTTGGTAGAATGACCTCATGATGATAGGGAGATGTGGAGTCTACGGGAGCGAATTCAGGAGCTAACGGTTGACTTACCCGTCCACGTTGTTCATCAAGAATACGCTCCCATACAGGCCTTCCATCGTCTTCCATTCCCAAAAAACCGTCTTCGTCCTCATCGTTCGTTTGTTCAATTTGCTCATAGGTGCGTTCACGCAATGAACGAATTCGTCGTGCAGCTATGTCCGAGAGCGAGTCGCCATTTGAATTCAAATCCAAACTTGGTTTTCTTCGTTTGCTTTCTTTGCCCAACACCTTATCTGCTACCAAATCGAATGTAGGGCGTTGAACAACACCAGTTCTCTGAAGTAGGGTTCTTGGGCGCTGGTCTTGGATATCTTTGCCAAGTAAACGATTCATTTTTGATTTTGGAAGTGGCTTTTCATCACTTGAAGACTGCTGAGTTCTCTGTATTGCAGAACCCGACTCTTTCAGTCTTTGCTTTGCCAACTCAAGAGCGAGGGCTAAGTTCTCTCTGCGAGCATTCATCACTTTGCACCCTCCAGTTCTTTTCTTAAACGCTCTCGATCTTCTCTCTCCCAAATGCTAAGTTTGTTTTCAAGAGAAGGTTCAGATTGTTTTCGAGAAGCAGATTCTCGTGTAGGTACGTTTGAACTCACCGATCTAGAAGCACCGGGTCTGGCGTTAAGTGGGGTGAGTGATGTCTCGGTATTTACTGGTCTTCTACCTTTGACCGATTCAATTGAACCCTTTCGCAGAGGTACTTTTGCTTCTTCAATATCTTGAATATTTTTGAGTTGGATTGAAGCATTATTCAGCGACGAGTCACCGTGCGGTGAAGAATGAGCACGCATTTTTTCCACCGCTAAATCCTGACGTTCAGCATATGTTGCAAGTGAATTTGCAAACGTGCTTCCAGGGGTTGAGTAATCGATTTGAATCTCACTCAGTTCCTTTGCTTCAACAGCAAGTACCGCAGCAGCATGTAGTGACTGTTGATGACGTGGGTGGGATTTTGCTGTGGCATTTTTCTTACGACGACGGACACGTTGAGCAGGCCGAGGTGCGATGATTTTCTCTGGAGAAGTGATGGCTTGAGGCGTTGATGTGTCCGGAACTATAGCTGAGTCTTTTTCTCCGGTTTCTGATGTCGGTGGAGCTTCGGAAGCCGGGTTCTCGAAAGTTTCTCGTCCATCATTCATTCTTGAGGCAGGGTCATCCACCTGCTGCTCGTGTTGGAGTTCACTATCCGGTATATCATTGGATACAACATTCTCAGCGAGAGGTTTGGTTTCTCTCACCTCATGAGAGGGTGGTGATGGGTTCTGAGTTGGTCGAATCCATTCACGTGCAACAGTTCCGAGCGTTTCTGTAGCGGCGATTATGTCTTCAGAATCAAGAGATTCATGTCCTCCCTCCATTGTCCCAAAGACGGTGCTTTGAGGTGGTATGCCCTCAGAAGATGGCGAAGAAATTGCTTGTTGCAATTGCTGTTTAATCCATTGAATCTCTTCTTCACTTGCTGGGGCGCACAGTGGATGGTCAAGTATCAGGTCTGGTTCGAGGTTCCAATGCTCAAGAACGGCTGGTTCAAGATCTGTCATGTAGCGAGACAGGTGTTGTCTGGTTGTAAGAGGGAATGCATGGAAGTCGCCAGTAGCGAGGAAGAGATGGTCTTCAAGCCGCACACCATCGACGATGTCCCGGAGGAAGTTAACCACCAATTCATCACCGTGTAGACTTGCGAGATATTCGACTCCTTCAAGAACTACGACTGCTCGAAGGTTTTCCCAAAGGAAAGCATCGATTCTTCGGCGAATATTTTCTAATGCGGGGTCAGTTGAGCGCTGGTCTCCATTTTGGGAGAGCCATGAACTTGAAGCAATTGGAATGTTGTGCTCTACATTGAGTGCTTCAATGTCATGCCGTGCTAAAACGAGTAAGGGGCGACCATGGACTGCTAAGTTTCCAGCAAGGTCAAAAAGAGGGGCTGGATCCACCGAATCCAAAAAGTATGCATCGCCGGGGCGCATCATCTTTTCAATTCCATCATACCGCTGCATAAGCGCTTTGCTGCGTTGCCGAATCGCTTCAGGTGCCTCAACGACGACCTCAAGTTCAGGTAAGCGTTCTTCTCGACGCCACGAGCGACTTTTCATGTTGGTCTTTGACCACCATTGATGGTTTTCAAGAGGTTGTTCTGATTCTTCTTCAACCCGGAAGTGGGCTTCTGGATAAAGGCTGAGTACTTGTGTTGCATCAGGTAAAGATAATTCGTGTATCGCGAGTAGTGCGTCGAGTAGTGAAGCGTCATTCTCGATATCGAGTAATGCTTCAAGAGACATCGAAATTGCATCTGCTTCGTGCAGTGCAAACATTGGTTTTCCATCGAGAAAAGCGATGTGGCCAATTCTTGGCATTTGTTCCTTAGGACGTCGCTCAATTCGAATGTAACCGGTGCTTCCTAGTCGCGCCATATCCATCGAAAGTAATCGCAAAGATTCGGGTCCGCCTCGTCGAACTTCTGTCACATCTCCTTGCGGTAGTTCTACCAATTCACTCACCCCTACGGGGTGATGCTTACGGGCCACTTCTTGAAAGGTGCGGCTCGAATGAACAGAGAATGCGTATTTTTTCGGTTGTATCTTCAAGCCGTTGAATCTCAAATTTTTTTTTACTTCGCACCGTGAAGTTCAAAGACAGCAAGGCGATGGTCAATTATGGTCGAGCAACGGGGTGAGTTGTCGGTTGAAATGCGACGATTTATTTCTCTGCAAATCGCTCGGCCTTTTATGTATCGTTTTCTCGTAATACTGCTCGTCTATGAGTTGTTTATCGTCGGAGGCGTGTTCGCTCTAATGTCTTTTGAAAATGGTTTTTTGTTCGTACTGATTGCCATCATTTTGGGTTGTTTTGGGGGTGTTGTGATTTATCAAAATTCCCCCTTGCTTCGAGTCCCTTTGGCAGTTAATTTGAATCACCCATTTATGGGGGATTTGGAACTTGGAGAGGCAGTAGTGATGGTTCAATTTTCTGACGGAAATTGGGGTGATGTTGGTAAAGGTAGAGTTCGATTAACGGTTGATGAATTGATGGGAGGTACACTTTTGATTCGTGACGATGACACCTACGCAGTTCTCGGACATTTCAGTTCATTACCTCAAACTCATCCAGCATTGAAGCGTTATGTCATTTTAATTAACCAAGCCATTGCATTACGTGATGCAGTTAACGGCGATGAAGATTCAATTGAATCTGCACGAGAGCGTGAAGCATCAGACTCGGGACTTTTGCAGCGCTCGTGGCTTGAAGAGCAAGAATCAATAGAGATTGAACCAGAAGGGATATTCAGCAAGTTACGCAGAGAATAGCCGATGTTGTTCGGTTTCAATCCTTTACCTTGAAAGCCTCTACCGCTACCGCAGAACATGGAATCTTCATCGCGATGGCAAGGGCAACTTGAAGCCCTTGGCCAAAAAGACCGTGAAACATTGCTGGGGACATCTCTCTCGCGAAGATTTACCAAATTGCCACTTTGGTTGTCGCATCCTTCGAACATTTCCGCTTTTTATGGCTTCCTCGTCTCTCTTGCGTTACTGCTCCCCTATCGATTTGCTCAAGAGTCAGAGAGTTGGCTTACCAACTGGATTTTCCATTCGGCTCTCATCATGGTGGCGTGTTTACTTCTCGGTATGGTCTCTCTGATTATTGTCAGTATTAGCAAAAGATTCCCAGTGACGCCACCTCGTATCATCCTCTACCCTATGCCTTTTGTTGGATTTGGTTTACTCACCATCTCGCTAACTGAAATATTTGTTCTACCATCTGAACTTATTTGGCTCTTACTTTTACTTCCTGGACCTCTGTATGTTCACCTTTCATGGGCTCCTCGCTGGCGTCTTCTCTGCCTATTGGAGGACGATATCAATCCGTTTGAAGCAATGGATTTACCGCTCCATCAAGATTCAAGTGCAATTGAAGAAATTACCGATGGTGATGAAGAATTACTGTCGGTCGTGAACGCTCTTGAATCTGAGTAAATCAGATAAGGCCGAGGGTTGGTCCAACTTTTTCGAACAATCGAAGAACTTCATCTAAATCATCACGCTGAAGGCCAGCGGACATTTGTGTACGTATTCGGGCTTTGTCACGAGCCACCATTGGAAATACGATTGCTCCGGCCATCACTCCTTCATCACCAAGTGACTTTGTCATTGCTTTAGCGACGCTTGAGTCACCGCACATGACCGGAATGATCGGGGTGACCGAATCTCCAGTGTCAAAACCGAGCGATTGCAACTCTTTGCGGAAGTAATTGGTATTCTCCCAGAGGCGGGCATGGTGTTCAGGTTCGTCCATCAAAACTTCGATAGCAGCTTTTTGTGCGGCAGCCACGCCTGGCGGTTGAGAGCCAGAGAGTAGCCATGAACGAGAATGATTCAATGCATGATTACGCGTCATTTCGGTTCCAGCAAGAATGCCACCCTGAACTCCGAGTGCTTTCGAAAAAGAACCTGTTTCAAAATCCACCTTGCCTTGGAGGTTGAAATGGTCGACGATTCCTGCGCCTTTCTCGCCGAGGACTCCTTCGCCATGGCAATCATCAACATAGACCATGGCGCCATACTCTTCGGCGAGTTTCGTTACTTCATCAAGAGGAGCAATATCCCCATCCATTGAAAACACACCATCTGTGATAATCAGTTTACGTTCAGCACTTTCATGCGCCTTAAGAACTGCCTCCAATTCACCCATGTCATTGTGGGCATAGACTCCTCGACTGGCTTTCGTTAATCGAACACCGTCGATGATTGAGCCATGATTGAGAGAGTCGCTGATGATCACGTCTTGAGCCCCAGTAACCAGTGTTGGTATGAGCCCAACATTGACCGTATAGCCAGCAGAATAAATCAGAGAGGCTTCAACTCCTTTGAACTCTGCCACTTTCTTTTCCGCCTCAAGATGAATATCCATTGTTCCGGCAATAGCACGAACACTTCCGCTTCCAGCACCATATTTCATGGTAGCATCAAGCATAGCCTGTTTGACTTTAGGGTGGGTTGTAAGGTTGAGGTAATTATTGGCAGATAGCATGATTGTAGGCTTTCCATCCATGTGGCAGCGAGGCTGGTTTGGACTTTCAAGCGTAGGAGGCTCCCAGAGTAGAGATTTCTCGGATAGTTCATCAAATCGACTTTTCATCCACGTCATGTCACCCGGCATATGTCTCCCCAACTCAACGCAGTAGTTCTCCATTCAAGTTCTTTCGCTCTTAAATTCATGAAATCACACCTCTTCAACCATGCACTCAAAAAGGGGTTGCCGTTGGGATTGGCATGCGACTAACAGGAACAGTGAGTAGTGGGCTAGGTCGTGCGCATATTTTCATGGCACAACCACATTACCAAGAGCAATTCAAAATGCTGCTTGGTGGTACTGCCTGGCCAGGTACACTGAACCTAACAATTCAGGGTCAAGACTTGGTGAACTATATTGCTCTGCGAAAAAAATCCGGAATCGACACATTGGATGCATCTGATGAGCACCGTTCTGCTGCCTCAGAAATCGATGTTTCTATGCATGAAGCGTTCCGAATTCGAGGATTTTTGCGAGATGGCGTCTCATTTGGCGGCGCTACTGCTTTTTCCGCTCGACTTGAATCCGGCGATTCTACCATTGATTGCGCTCTTTTAATTCCAGACCTCACACGACACACGGACGTCGTGGAAGTCATTGCATGCGCTTTCTTACGCGAGAAACTCTCACTGGAAGACAACGACATTGTTCAGGTTGTTGTCAACTGATTGTGTCGTGCTTAACAACCGGTAATTCACCGATTTCTGACCATTCTTGGTACAAGAGGTTTTTCAGTTCGTGTCGAGCACCTTCTCTCCATCTTTTCCGCATTGTTCTCTCGACGGCGGGGCCACGAGGTGGTGGAGTAAGGTGTCTGGGTTCATCCCTCGTTTTAGGTAAAGGCAAGATGTCCCAATCAACACCCCAAAGAATCAACCAATCTGGAGGAGCAACCCCAAAGTCATGTTCGATTTCAGGGTGTTCAATGGCTCGAAGCACAGCCTCGGGGTCCAATTCTCCAATTGACATTCGATGAATTGCCATCGCTGTTCGGCGAACTTGGTTCCACAGAAACGCTTCTCCAATGATCTCAAATCCAATTGTTCGACCATTGACAATCCAAGGAGTGCACGAAAGAATTGTTCGCATTGGGTTTTTTCCTTCCTCGAGCCGAGCGAAATTCGTTGCATCATAGGTTCCTTCAAACATTTGAAGCCATTCACTGAATTGTTCACCAGGATATTTCCAAAACTCTATTCCCTCCAGCCGATAACGATACACTCGGTGATTTGCCATTCTGGGATTCCATTCTTCACCGACTTCGACAACATCAAGAAATGCAATATCTTTTGGCAATCGGTCATCTAATGCTCGAATCATCTTTCTTGGAGTCAAGGCGTCCCACAATTCACGTTCGATGCGAACTGTACCTCCGTTGAGGCGTACGTGAACGCCAGCATCAGTTCTGCTGGACAAGACCAAGTTATGTTCAGAAGTTGACGTATCGAGCCATTTGAGGCTGCGAAATACACGAATCAATTCACCTTGGACTGTTTTTACATCAGGTTGAATTTGGCTACCGTGATACTCATCACCAAGGTAACCTATACGAAAACCAAGACGAACGCTCTGGTCCGTCATACGTTCACCTCAATCTTCACGTTGAAGCATTTCAACAGCTTGTTCTGGTGAATACCCTAATCCACCAACAGACCATATGAGCGCTTGCTTTAACCATGGTTGAACCATAGGGTTTTGCTTCGATGGGTCCATGACTTCAATGGCATCAACAATGTTTCTGCTCGCAGTAAAAAGAACTTCGTCTACCGGAATATCTTCCAGTTCAAGTCGGCGTGCATAGCGTTGGAATTCCTTTACAGCAACAGGGATACGTCGGCATTCAAGAGCAAATGTCGCGAAGTCTCCAATGTATTCCATGTTTTCTTCATCAAGTTGCATTGCTTTTTTGTAAGCCATCATAATTTTCCCACCTGGGATGACGTCATCTTGAGCCTCAGCATTTTTCATGTTCGAAAATTCTGCAAACATGTGGTGAACTTCTGCATTGGTTTTGTGGACACCCATCAAACTATCGAGGTCCGCAATGGCTCCGTCTAAGTCGCCATTCCGGAGTTTTTCTATTGGACCTTGGAGTATTTCTTCATTGCTCATAATATCGCCTCATATTCTACGCGGTGGTAAACAGTTTTTGAAACACTCGTTTGAGTGTTTAGCAATCAGTCTTCTTCATTTTGCGCAACAATAGTGTCTTTCAAATCTCGAAGAAGGTTCGATTGGCTGTGGTCCTTGTGCTTTTCGTTGAGAAGTGCCTTCGCACTTTCCCAGTTCCGAATGTTATACATGCAGTGTTTTGGATCAGCACGGACGGTTCGAATTGTACGTTGATACGTGAGCAAGCCAATCACGGAACGGAGTATCCCTTTGCCTGCTTTTTCAACAGTCGAATCTCCTGCTTTTTCAGAGGTGCCGGGGATTGCTCCAGCGAGTCCAGGTCCCGTGCTTTCTTCGACGATTCCAACTCCTGAATCGGTGAGAATTGTGACGGTAGCAAAACCGAGAATCGTGCCAACAGGTGAGCGCTCAACCATAACTTCCGATATGCGATCGAATAAAATCCGGCGATGTGAGCGGGACAGTAAGAAACTGTGCTCAAAAATTACAGCGTCACTGGTTACTGCATAGTGGAAGCTTCGTTGATAATAGAACGTCAAAGCCATGTAGATTCCAACAAAGCCTAGTCCAAACATTGTGTAGTTATATTCGTCAAGAGGGATAAAATCCCCAATAGGTTCATCCATCCAGAAGGTGAGGGTTTCCAACACATCGTCAAGTTGTAGGACGATTGGTGTCAATGTAATGATGAGTAATCCGATGGTGACCCACCGGCCCGAGGTAGAAACATTGACTAAACGGTTCATCCAAGTGATGAAGAGCATAACAAACACAAATCCAAATGGCCAGTCTTCTCCACCAGTTAATTCAATCAGAGTTGCCAAGATGACCATAAATCCACTCGAGTCATCGTTTGTTAGGATGTTGGCGTCAGCAAAGATGAAATGTATTGCTAAGACCAAAATCCCGAGTAAATACATCCCTAAAAATGCAAAACCGCTTGGGCGTTTTGTTAGCAGGACTTCTTCACCTTTGATTAAACGGAATGTCTTTGCTAGGCGTGCTTGTTCAGCCTTCTGTTTCGCCTCATTCGTGGTTTCAACATCGGGTTTTGTGTCGACAGCGGCATCGGATTCTTCGCTCATTGCAATCTCTCCTCTACCTTCTCTAGCACTCCACGCACATAATACCTTGCACTGCGCATCATCTTAATGCACAAAAAATATGTTTTCATCGAAAACTCAATGCAGTAGTCCCCATGAATGTTCTGCATTTCCTCGAGCCCATTCATAATCTGATTCTTTACGAATGCCAAACTCATCTTGAATACGAAGGTGTTCCATCCTCAACGGATATTCATTGTACGTAAGATGAGATTTAATCCCGCCTCGAGTTGGTTGGTTAAAGGTCCAATGGGCTCGTTCAATCGCCTGCACGCGAAGCTCAATTTTGGTTCTTCCATTCCACATTTTAATCTCAAATATTGGAAGAGGCGCACCCGGAGTTTGTCCGTGTTCTCCCTCGGTAAGAGTTGATGATAGTTTTCGAACAAGAACATTCGTGAAACGTTCGCTTCGATTGTTCACAGGGTCATGGAAAAGTCCACCTTGCGAAAGGCCAAGATGGCCGGTATCTCTTCGCTTCCATGGACGGTTATCTCGCGCACTGACTGTAAACGACAAATGCGGCAAGAACCAATCGATGTATGAACCATCGTTGAGATGGAGCATTCCCCAATACCAAGGGACAGAAGGGGCCTGGACGCAGACTTTCTGGAAATATGCAGTGCCATTCACCTCTTCCTCATCAAGTAGGCCTTTGACTCGAGTTCCATGTAATCGTAGAATATCATATCCCATTCCAGCAGCATAAGTTGCGCTTGCTTGACGGGCCGTCGACAAGGCGGAGTTCCAGGGTGTGAGTTCAAGATCGAATTTTTTCGGGACCTTTGGATGAGTTGCTTCTTCATCGGTTGATAATTGAATCCAAAATGAACTGAGGTCACTCTTCAAACCCATTGACAGGTCTTTTTCGAGTAGAGGGACGACCGCCCCTCCGCCTTTTCCAGTTTGATTTGATTGGTTCGGCCATTTTGAATGTGTGTCAGGGAGTGCTATGATTCGGCAAATCTGCTGGATAACCGGTTCATGCATTTGTTTTCCATCAAACCACCATGCGCACACCATTCCATCAAGTGCCATTCCTTTTTCTTCATCAAATCCAGGCCTCCCTGCAGGCATCCATGGCATGCCGTTTACGTCAACCAGAGCGTTATCTTTAGTTGACCATAAGACCATCAATTGGCGGCCACTTGGACGGCCATCTGGGTCATCAAGCATGACCAGCCACCACCACCAATCCCATGTGAGATGATTGAGCGGTGGACGGTCTTGTAGAGACCACATTTTGGAAAGGTCGCCTGAAAATGATTTCATATCTGGCATTACTGTATCTCCTTACTCTTGAATAGCGCTCCACCGATGAACCATGAAAGAGCCGCTTGGAACAGCAAGACAAGTGTCGAAATAATCAGCGCAGTAAATGCAGATAAACCAAGCCCTGGTTTGGATGAAAAGAAGTTGAGCGGTTCGGAACCTTGGAGATAATTGAAATCATCACTACCGCCCCAATTGCCCATGAGGATGAATAAGTCGAGGTTTGGCCAGACAATCATTGCTGCTGCATCAACAATCATCAGCGCCCAACCAATGACCGAGAATCTCAGCAAGGTCGAATCTGGGACTCCCATAGAAAGCAATGCCATCCCGAGTTCCCATGCGGCAAAGGGTATTGCAAGTATGATTCCATATTTCCATAAGACTCCAAGAGCGTTAAACAGCATCCCGTAGACAAGCGTTGCCATCATTGTGGCGAAAACAATGGCCAACCAAACACCGAGGTCTGCAAATCTGAAGAAGCCGTCGCTTGGTCCAACAAATCCCGATACGAGTGCACCGAGAATCCCGAGGAATATGACGTAAGGCCACACAACACCGAGATATCCCAATGTGCGATACAAGAAGACTTCACTGCGAGAAATGGGTTTAGCGAGCATGAAGTGCATCGTGCCCGAATTCATCTCATCTCGAATTAACCCGGTTGCCATAAACAGAGGCAAGAATATCCCGAGAAGGAGCACAAATCCAAGTTTACCGATGGAAAGAACAAATGCAAGGTGAATGGCTTCTTTGGCATAGGCATCTTCATCAGGGTCTTCGTCAACACCCGAATCCGATTCAATGTTCGAGTAGATTTGTCCATCTTGCATTCGATAAAATTCGACGACAACATCACATGGGACACCGTTATCATTTGTGTCTTTTTGCGATGCAGTTTTGTTTGATTCTAAGCAATCTCCATCGTCGTCAATTCCAGTAGATTGCGTACCTAATTCCGAGGTCACATCCCAGTCAAAACCATCTTCGTTAATGTACATCGAGGCGGGGTCTGGTTCAACAGGAGGGTCGAAGAGTCCCGGGTGAGACTCATCATCCCACGGGTCAGTTCCCAGCCGCAACTCTTGGCCTTTTGGATATCCATCGTTATCATAATCTGTGGAATCTCCATCATTGTCGATTGCTTCAAATTCTGAGGCCATTACATCAATGTAAATCAGGAAGATGAGGGCGAGAGCGGTGAATCCAACACCTAACACAACCCAAGTCGATTTTTTAGTTCGGTATTGACGGAGTGTAAATTCGACAATTGCCGAGGCTTTACGATCGAGGGATTGAAATCTTGTATCTGGTTTTGTCGCCATTAGACTCTTCCTCCAGAAGTTAAGTATCCAAGTATTGAAGCAAGGTCATCATCAGGATTGTCAATAGCGTTCACCTTGTGATTATTCTCTACGATTATGCCCGGCAGTTTCGAATGAATCGCACCGAGGTTGTGGGTTTGAATCGAAAGATTTTGACCGTCAGGGAAAGAGATTCCAAACACTTCATCGATATCGATGAGGTCTTTTGCTAGTTGCTTAGGTGAGTCCGTTTGAATCGAAATACGGTGAGGTATCTTATCCAGCCGTTCACGAATCGAATGTAGATTTCCTAAGGCAAGTAGCCGGCCTTGATGTAGAATCACAATTTGTTCAGTAATTCGTTCGATTTCTTGTAAAATGTGGCTGCTCACAAGAACCGTTCGTCCCATTCTTCCAAGTTCACGGATGACATTCATAATCGTGGTACGGGCTAAGGGGTCACATCCCTGAAGTGGTTCGTCAAGGATAATCAATTCGGGGTCATTCACTAAAGCATGGGCGATTTTCACTCTTTGCCGCATACCCTTTGAGTACTGTCCGATTTTTTTGTGAACGACATCGGTTAAGCCAACGAATTCCAATACACGGTCCGCTTCAATTTTCGCTTCATCACGTGTCAGACCATTTAATCGGGCAAATGTTGACACAAATTCATGACCTGTCATCCAATCATACATCTTTTCATGCTCGGGGACAAAGCCGATTCGGGCATAAGGTGCAGGATTTTTCCATGGATCTGTGCCGAACAGTTTGACGGTTCCTTGGCTCACTTTGAGTTTACCCATGAGGATATTGAACAGTGTAGATTTCCCTGCTCCATTCATCCCTAACACCCCAGTGACACCACCGTTCAAAGCTAAAGTGATGTTGGATAAAGCAAAAATCCTACCGTAACTTTTCGAGACATTCTCCAAGAGAATTGCTGGTGCGTTTGCCTCGGGTGCCCACTCCTTTGTTTCGGCTTTGCCCTGTTGGTCAAAATCCGGAATCATTCTCGAGTCACCTCCATTGATGATACTCGTGTGCTCAATACATACAACGCAATACCGTTCATTGCTACAAGTGAAGCCAATGACCATGTCCATGAATACTGGTCATAGGTTGGTTGAGTACCAATAATTGCTTGGCCGACATGGGCTAAACAATCATACGGCGATAGCAAGTAAAGAATCTCACGATCAAAGAGGTTGGAGGAAATGAACGCCAATACTTTCGTTCCAAGAATGATGGACAGCAACGCAATACCTGGGAAGAATTTACCATTGGATACACTCGAAAGAGAGAGTCCTATGCTGGTGTATGTGAATATGAGGAGTAGTGCACTAAATACGGTGGCTAGGAAGAGTGGAAATGTATCAATAATCCATGCCCAACCACGGCCCATTGTGGCGATTTCAGCGAAGTAATAGAGGGCTAAGGTGACTAAAATGAGGATGCCTTGAATCATAGCGACAGAAATAAATTTCATTGCCACATAATCAAAACGAGTGATTGGTCGAGAAAAATAGAGTGCAGAAGTTCCGTGCTGCCGGTCTTCGGAAATAACACCTCCAACCAATAACGCTGCGACTACAGGGTAATAGAGCATGTTTCGTGGAAAGAATCCGAGTACATGTGCATAGAGGTTATCTCGGCTTACGCCCCAAACCGAATGCAGTCCAGAATCACCGATGAGTCCCGAGACCAACGTCATGCCAACATCGGAAAGAGAGGCTACAAAGACGACGAGTAGATACAATCGAATTGGTATCCCCCACGGTCGATGGCCCTTTTTGAAGATCCCGAGTAAATGATGTCGAAGAATGGCCCAATTACGCATCCAACGAGGATTGAGTTCTCCATTCCATTGTTTGTATTGTTGTTTGAAGATCTGTCCATCAGATTTACCGACTGTAGTTGATGCCGCCGTGAGGTCCTCATCACCTTCAGTCGAGCCCCAAGCCGCATCGAGGCGGACCTTACCAGTCACTGGGGCTTCAGCAGCGAATTCAACGGGCATTGGCTTAGGAACTTCACCCAATTCGCTCATGATGAACCACCACCCATGTGTTCTGGAGCATCGACTTTACGGGCTTGAACAGGTGAAGCGAGTAAATCTTCACTGGATTTGACTTCGTATCCTAAATTTTCCATTATAGAGAGAAATAAATCTTCCAATGACGCTTCATACTCATGCATTCTTCGAATTTGTGCACCGACATCCGCAGCACATTGCAAAATATGTGTGGTTGTATCCTCTTGTTCGTGAAGAATTCTCATGACTCTTCCCTCTCTTCGAACACTCATGCCCTTTGCCGTCATTGCATCTTCTAAGCGAGATGCACCTCCCCAAACATGTATCTCAATTTCTCTGTCAAAGGCTTTCAAGTCTTCAATACGTCCTTGAGCTGCGAGTTTACCTTTGTGCAGAAGTATGAAATTGTCACAGACTCGTTCAACATCATCCATGAGGTGCGAAGCCATCAAAACTGAACGATTTCCAGTTTTGACCGTGTTGGTGAGTGTTTCAATCATGTAGTTTCTGGCTGAAATATCCAGTCCATTTGATGGTTCATCTGCAATGATTAACTCAGGGTCATGAATGAGTGCACATGCGAGTTTTGTCGCTTGCTTCATTCCTGTCGAATAACTACCAATATTTCGATAGCGTTGTTCTCCTAACCCTACATACTGTAATGTTTCATGCGCTCGTGCAAGCGCAATAGTGGGGTTCATCCCGAGCAATTCACCAGAATATCGTACTTGGTGAATTGCCTCCATGTCTGGATTCAAGGAATCATATTCGGGCATATAACCAATCCGAGAACGTATTTCATCACCTTGTGTTCGAATGTCTAAACCAAGGACAGTGCCTTCTCCTTCAGTTGTTTGAACTAAACCGAGTATCGTTTTCAAGAAAGTGGATTTTCCCGCACCGTTCGGTCCAAGTAGCCCAGTTGCGCCTTTCGGGACTGAAAGGTTGAGTTTACTCAATGCCACATGTGGACCGTATGATTTGGTCAAATCTGTGGTTTTGATGATAAGGTCGTCTTGCAAAACTCGCCCCCTCAGTTAAGAGAGATATGAGACGCTCTTTGAAGTACACCACGGTTTCTTGTCAAACACGGATGTGTTACTGCTTTTTACCGCCACGAGTTTTGACAGCAACACCTTTCTTGAAGTATTGCATATCTTTTGGCGTGCACTGAGATATTCCATGGCCAATAAGTTCACCTTTTTGATTGACAATTAAGCAACTGTCACCTGGTGAAATCCAACTGTCACATCCGAGAATAAAGCCGTGAAATACATTTCTACCTTGTCGGACAAAGGGTTCTGCATCATCGTTCACAACAACCCAAGCCGGACCCTTGAATAGATGACTTTCCAAGCTGGTTTTCTCAAAGTCTTGCGGCATTGCAATATCACGGGTTGCATGAATTTCCTCCGCACCTCCATCGGTAAGCGATAATCCTCCGTCGGTGAGTCGTGGGCTGACAATGTGAGTGCCGTTGGACATAATTGCATTTTTCACTCGACCTAATCGATTGACGACAAATGTTGAGTCCTCTAGAAGCAAATCCACATCTTCTTTCTTCATGTTGAGCAACAAGACCATTTTATCAGCAACATGTCGGCGCTGTAGACGCTTTTTCGCGTCGTCGCGTTGTTCTTTTTCCAACGGTTGAGTTTGAATGCCATCTTGATTGGTAACTCCGAACACACCTGCCTCGCTCAATGCATGAAGTGCTCTGGCTTGTATTCCATCTCCAAGCATATCGACCAAAATAATTCGACGGTCACCCATGCCATACTGAACGAGTTCTTTTCTCACTTCCATTGGATTTGGTCTGCGTCGCCAGAGCCATAGAGGCCCATCTATGTGGGTGAAGGGGTTGAGATCTTCTAGTGAGTAGGGCAAGAGCCCAATTGGTGTTTGAATCATCACTTCTAAGCCTGGAGAATGATGTTCAAGTCGGGCCATAAGATCACTCAAACGTTCCCGCCAAGGCCCTGAGGTGCCGTAAGCAACCAACACTTCACCTGAACCCTTTCCTTCGCGATGATGTGGTGTCCAATGCTGCTTCAGCGCTGTTTTTGCGGCGTTGATATGAGGTCGCACATGCGTGTCTTCTCCACCCCACGGCTCACCACCCTTCCGTGGAGATTCTTGCGATTCAACAATCCAGTTCCATGATGATTCCCACTTTCCAGCATTGCGGTCCCGATCACGGGCAGCATCTCGGTCACTGAGGATGAGTTCATCCAAAAACTGCAGGTCGAGTTTTTTATTGTGAGGGCTTGTGGAAAGCCACAAGAAAGCCTCACGCAATGCAGGATGTTGATGGCTCCTTCGTTCAGCTAATCGCCAAATAGTGCCATCCCGAATAGCCTGTTTACATCGAGCGAGTTCTGCCAATGTCACTTCGAGGTTGTAGCGGGCGAGGAGTACTGTTCTCTCGTTTTTACCTAAAGCGCGAACTTCAGCAGGTGTTGACGTCGATACACATGGCATTCGTTCAGGCCATTCAACAAGAGATTCAATTTTCTGTGTACCCCAAGGTGTTAGTAATCGCCCATCTCGGGCAAACAGAGCATAAGCGGCAGAGTCGAACAAATCGGCACCTAACGCAATCGACATTGGGAAGAGCATTGGGTGGCCACAGCCAAACATATGCACGGGGCGGTTTGGAGGGAGGTGAGGGAGAGACGCAAGCATTATTTTCGCATAGTCTTTGTAGAGATGACGTTCCATTACCGGGACGATTCCTCCGATTGGATGAACGGCGAAGTCAAATTCAGCCATGCCTTGAGCAGATTGTGTACGCAGGTGTTTGAATAGCCCGCCTTGAATTGGTCCGTTAAGCATTGTTGTCCCAGAAGATGCCACACTTGCAGGTGCTCGTTCAATCGTTTCTTGAACACATTGAGCGACCTGTTCTTCACTCATGTCGGGTCGCGAAAACACATCAAGCATGGTTGCAATGTCAACGCCAATACTTTTCTGGAATTCAACGATTTCTTCGACACCTACTTCAACATCACCGTAAATATACGCTTGAAAGGTTCCCGAGTCCGTCATTACGACTCCCGGATAATCAAGTAAAGCGTGAACACCTTGCGTGGTGGCAACTTCTTTGAGAGCATCGTGTTTCCAAATGATGTATGAATTTGTAATGAGCGCCCCGATTCCATATCTATCCCACATTTCACGCGGTTCAATAGTGCGAATATTTGGATTAATGACGGGTAACAAGGCTGGAGTCTCGAGTATGCCATGCTCTGTATGGAGTCGGCCTAACCTTGCTCGTCCATCTCTCGAGGTGATTTCGAACAAGCCTTTGTCGACTTCTCGACAGGGGACTGGGTCATCTCGCCGGCCATCAGTCCATGCTCCCATACAATCAACCCCAGCATCCGTCTCTTTCAAACCATCCATTGGTAGAATCGAACTCAGACAAATTCGACTGCACCATGAGCAAGAATAAATTCCCTACCCAGTTCATCGAATGTATCGAGTAATGCGGATGAAAACCGGATGCGACATATTTCATCATCCGCTTCTAAATCGGTCTTTACCCCTTCAAGAGTTCCAGGTGCTGCTCCGCACGATAAACAAGCGCCGGTCAAGTCAAGCACCAAATCGAGTTCAGAAGCAGCAGTATCTTTGCCCCAATCCAGTGCAGATACAGCAATGCCGCCGCCATGGCCATCCAGAGCAGCTCTGACCTCACCTAGCCTCGATAATAAGGCAGGAATAAAATCCCCAGTTCCAATAAAATTGAGAAGCGAGGTCGACCGGAGACGTTCCTCTTCAACAGGGTCGGTTAATTCATCGATTCTCCGTTTTGCCTCCGATGACATTGCTGCCTTTGCTTCCGCAGCATATTTGGCAACAAGGTCGTCGTCGGACATGACTCATCCTCATGCCTCATCTTCTTCAATCCTAGTATCCGACCGGTATCCTCGCTGTTAACGGTATTGGGCTTGATTACACCACTTGATAAAGGAGTATCGTGAGGGGTATATGGGTGAGCGTGATGGCAGACGAGATCTTACGAGTTGAAAACCTCCATGTCAATGTCGAAGGTACACCGATTCTCAAGGGTGTTAACCTCACAATCAACCGTGGTGAAATCCATGCGATTATGGGGCGAAACGGTGCTGGGAAGTCGACTTTGGCTAATGTAGTCATGGGCCACCCCGCCTACGAAATTACGCAAGGGAGTATCTTTTATCAAGGTCAACCTTTGGAAGAACTCGCTGTGTTTGAACGCGCCCGTGCTGGCATGTTTCTCTCCTTCCAGTATCCAGCATCAATCCCCGGAGTTCAAGTCGGAACATTCCTCAAAAAATCTGTTTCCTCTGTTCGTGAAAATCCTCCAAAGGGTCGAGAATTCCGAAAAGAATTAACTGCTGCAATGGAGCAATTATCTATGGACAAGAGTTTCCTTTCACGTTATGTAAACGACGGTTTCAGTGGTGGTGAAAAGAAACGTTTGGAAATCTTGCAGATGCTCTTGCTTCAACCAAACCTTGCTTTACTCGATGAGACTGACTCTGGCTTAGATATCGACGCACTTCGAATCGTGGCTCAAGGCATTAACCAAGTGGCTCAAGATTCAGCATGCTTGATTATTACTCACTATCAACGGCTACTGGACCTTGTTAAGCCAGACTTTGTCCACGCTATGATCGACGGAGTAATTATCCGAACAGGTGGCCCAGAACTCGCCCTCCGTCTCGAAGATCAAGGATACGACTGGCTTGACGTAACTGCATGAGGTGAAAATATGACCGAAGAATCACAAGAAATTATTGGCGATTATCGCTACGGTTTCCACGACCCTGAAAATTCAACCATCCGATTTGATAAAGGTCTTTCAGAGCAAGTTGTACGAGACATTTCGGAACTCAAGAACGAACCTGAATGGATGACTGACATCCGTGTCAAGGCCTACCGCCACTTCGCTGAGCGCGTCATGCCCGAATGGGGCAATTGCTCACTCCTCAATATGATTGATTTTGAAAGTATAACCTACTTCCTTCGCTCCTCAAACAAAACAGAGAACTCTTGGGATGATGTTCCTGACGACATTAAAAACACGTTCGACCGACTTGGAATTCCCGAAGCAGAGCAGAAGTGGCTTGGCGGGGTTACAGCGCAATATGAATCCGAGGCAGTGTATCACTCAATTCGAGAAGACTTGGAAGAGCAAGGCGTCATCTTCTTGGATATGGATTCTGGGTTGAAGGAGTATCCGGAGATCATCAAAAAATATTTCGGAACTGTCATACCTTACAGTGACAACAAATTCTCAGCCCTCAATACCGCAGTATGGTCTGGTGGCTCTTTCCTCTACATACCGAAAGGCGTTAGTGTCGAGATGCCCGTTCAAGCCTATTTCCGTATCAACGCAAAGAATATGGGGCAATTTGAGCGAACGCTCATCATCGCTGATGAAGGTAGTACTGTTCACTACGTCGAAGGATGCACTGCTCCGAGTTATTCTACGGACTCGCTGCATTCAGCAGTTGTGGAACTCATTGCAATGGAAGGTGCTAAGATTCGCTATTCTACTGTCCAAAATTGGTCGAGCAATGTCTACAATCTCGTCACAAAAAGAGCAGTTGCTCACAAGAATGCGACAATCGAATGGGTCGATGGAAACATCGGTTCGAAATTGACGATGAAATATCCTTCGGTCCTCCTCAAGGGTGAAGGGGCGCACGCTGAGGTCATCTCCGTGGCTTATGCAGGCGAAGGCCAGCATCAAGATACAGGTGCTAAAGTCCACCACCTCGCATCGAACACGACCTCAAACATTCTCTCGAAATCAATCTCCAAGAATGGCGGACGCTCTTCCTACCGCGGGCTGTTACAAGTAACTCCGAAGTCAACCGGATGCCGCTCGAAAGTTGTTTGTGATGCACTCATATTGGACGAGGATTCACGTTCCGACACATATCCTACCATGGAAATCGGTAATTCGACCTCTGATTTAGAGCATGAAGCTAGTGTTTCAAAAGTCTCGAGTGACCAGTTGTTCTATCTCATGAGCCGTGGCTTTACCGAAGATGAAGCAATGGGGCTTATTGTTAACGGGTTCTTTGAACCCTTTACGAGAGAACTCCCTATGGAATATGCCGTTGAACTCAACAAATTACTCGAGTTGGAAATGGAGGGTTCCATTGGATGAACTACCTCCAAATGGAAATTCCACCTCGGTCAGAACATTTGTGGCGCTACACTCCTTGGCCTCGAATACATCCCAGTTCAATAGATGAAGTCCCCAATGCTGATACAGTGGTTTTCACGCTCAAACAGAACGATTCTTTTGAGATTATTGAACAACCAAAAGACGCTCATGATGAAATTGCACGTGCTTTTTTGCAATCTGCTGGTGGCACGACAAATCGATTGGTCATCAACGGTGATTCCGAACCACTTCACATCAATGCTCGTGCTAGTGGGCACATCGCAATTGGACACCTTGACTTAGATGTCAGAGGCTCTGCAGTCGTTTTTGTTCATATCTCCGGTGAACCTGAGTGGGTAGGTGTTCACATCACAGGCAAAGTTCACCCCAACGCACAACTCTCCTTCGGATTCATCAATGAACTCGATTCGAACACTAAGTTCCTCCGTTGCGAAGATTGGGTTGTAGAACGGGATGCTGAACTCGAGCATGCGACATTGTCAGTCGGAGGATTTCGATGCAAATCTGATCTACGAAGCACATTGAATGGTACAGGGGCGTCTATTCGCCAGTCTGTTACCGTCAATGCAGTCGGTCCACGTCATGACGATGAGCATGTCGAAATCCATCACCGCTACGGGCACACGAATTCTGATTTAGTGATGAATTCAGCATGCTCCGGAAGCAGTCACTTTATTGGAACTGGTCTTCTCACGATTGCTGAAAATGCAAATAAATCGGATGCATCCCAAGTATTCCGTAACCTTTTGCTTTCTGAAAAGGCGAGGGCTGAAGCTATTCCTGAATTGGAAGTACTCGCCGATGATGTTTCTGCCGCACACGGCGCTGCAAGCGCTCCAGTTGACAAAAACCAAATGCATTATTTGATGTCAAGGGGATTAAGCCCTGAAGAATCCCAGGCACTCATCGTCAATGGTTTTCTACTCAATGCTTTTTCAAATCTTACAAACAAGCATCTTATCGAAGAGATGCGAACAAGGTTGACAGTTCACCTTGAATGCGAATTGAAGAGGTGATTCTATGGCGATTCGTGATGATTTTCCGATACTCAAACGCGAAGTCAATGGCTTCCCATTGATTTATTTGGATAATGCAGCAACGACACAGAAGCCCCAAGTCGTCATAGATGCAATGAATGAATACTACACTTCCTCAAATGCAAATGTGCACAGAGCGGTTCATACGCTTGCAGGTGAAGCTACTGAAGGGTATGAATCATGCCGAAACATCTTGAAGAGTTGGTTTAATGCTGACCGCGCAGTGTTGACAAGTGGTACTACAGAAGCCATCAACCTCGTTGCACATGCATGGGGCCGTGCTAATCTTACGGATGGCGATGTCATTGTATTAACCGAAATGGAGCACCATTCAGATATTGTTCCATGGCAAATGTTAGCTGAAGAACGTAATGTCGAATTGAGATATGTTCCCGTGATGGAGGACTTCACACTCGATATGGACGCATACGCTGCATCCCTTGAAGATGCAAAATTGGTGTGTGTCGTCCACACGTCAAATGTATTAGGTGTCCGAAATCCATTGGAAGAAATCATCGAACTAGCCCATTCAAACGATGCACTCGTGTTAGTAGACGCTGCACAAGGGGTTCCCCACGAACGTATAGACTTCAAAGAATCCGGAGCGGATTTCATGGCCTTTTCTGCACACAAGATGTGCGGTCCAACTGGCATTGGAGCTCTCCTGATTGATGCTGATGTGTTTGAGACAATGCAACCTTTCATGGGTGGCGGAGATATGATCGAAACCGTCACCATTACCGGTTCGACCTATCAGACAAATGAACATAAATTCGAAGCAGGAACTCCCCGTATTGCTGAAGCAATCGGCTGGTGTGCAGCGTTTGATTGGATGGCGACTCTTGACTTGAAAAAAGAACACAAGCGATTGATAGGAATTGCTCGTTGGGTTGCAGAACAATTGCGAGAAATGGATATTCCAGTTTATGGACGGCATGAAGCGAAAGACAGTGCTGTTGTATCGTTTCTTCATCCTTCGATACACAGTGAAGATTTGGCTCACCTGTTTGATTCACGAGGCTTTGCAGTTCGAACGGGCCACCACTGCGCACAACCTCTGCTCACTCGATTGGGAATATCGGGCACAGTTCGTGCATCCTTTTACCTCTACAACACAATGGATGAAGCAAAACAATTCATTGAACAACTCAAAGATATTACGGAGAGGTTTGGATGACGTATCCTGCTGAACTCTCCGAATTAATTGAAGAGTTCAAAGATGTCGAAGATAAAATGGAACGCCTTGAAATGGTGTTTGATATGGCGGATGAAGTAGTCCCTTTCCCTGCGGAACAATGGACGAACCAGACCAAGGTACAAGGATGTCAGTCTGAAGCGCATGTCCATGTTCAGTTGGAAGATGGCAAAGTTCTCCTTCTTTCTGGAGCTGATGCTAAATTGGTTCAAGGACTCATGGGCATTCTCACGCTCGCCATTAATGGAAGTGCACCCGCACAAGCGTTGCTTCTCTCTCCTGACTTCGCCGAGGAGATGGGTATTCTCAATTCCCTTTCCCCAAGCCGTTCAAACGGCTTCAGAAATATGTTCGACAAAGTGATGAAGGATATCCGGCAATTTGTATGAGGTGAAAGAATGGTTGAAAAGCAAGATGTAATGACACAATTAGATGAAGTTGAAGACCCGGAATTGGAATTATCTATCGTAGAATTGGGGCTTGTGTATGATGTTCGCTTTGAAATCAAAGAAGAAGTGCTTCATGCTGAGATTGATTTGACTCTCACCTCGCCTGGTTGCCCTGCAGCACCTGAAATAATGGCCGCTGCCCACCGAGCAGCACTACAGACAGAAGGCCTTGAAAGCGTCCATATTAATTTGGTTTGGGCTCCTCGATGGGATCCAAAAATTCACGCTACGGAAGATGCCCGAATGGATATGGGCATTTGGGACTAATTATCTTCGCACAACAATCGTGACCAAGTCACCATCTTTCAAAAGGTGGTCCAGACCAACACGCTGCCAGTCGAATTTTGCACTCGGTCCTTTGACTCGGGCATAGCGAAATTTTCTGACAAAGTCTCTGTGTAATTTGTTACAGATGTGCTGAACAGTTGAGTCGTCTTTGACAATCAATGGTTCTTCTAAATCTGCTTCTTGGCCCTGAGGTTTTAGAAAAACTCTCATGAATCCAAGGTTATCATAAATGAAATCCTTCAGATCTTCAAGCCCTATATCCTTGAATGCCGAGATTCGCATAACTGGCCAATCCGCAGGGAGTGATTTACGGGAGCGAACGAGGTCTTCTTCGGTCGCTATGTCGATTTTGTTGATTGCAATAACTGCTTTTTCATAAATTCGATTTTCAGCTAAACAATCAACAATTTGTTCTGCTGTCGTATTATTTCGAAGGGTCACAATAGCAGATGTGAATCCGAAGGAGCGTATGATTTCACTCATTTCTTCATTTGTTAGATGTGTTTGTTCTACCGTCGTTCGAACGTCAATTCCACCACGTTCCGTCCGCTTGATGAAGACAGGAGGTTTCGTTTCATTGAGCCGTAACCCTGCATTGTGCAGTTCACGGTGGAGGACATTAAAGTGAGCATCTTGGAATGGATCTACGATGTACAAAACCATGTCTGCACTTCGAATAACATTGAGAATCTCTCTTCCACGACCCTTACCTTCAGCAGCACCTTTGATTAGACCTGGCAAATCTAAAATCTGAATTTTAGCACCTCGGTGCTCCATGACGCCAGGAATACATGTTAGCGTGGTAAAAGCATAGCCTGCAACCTCTGAATGTGCATCTGTAACTTTCGAGATCAATGTGGATTTTCCTACAGATGGAAAGCCCACCAGAGCAACTGTAGCGTCACCGGATTTTTTCACTTCAAATCCTTTACCGCCACCACTCGCTTTCGAGTGAGCATGTGCCCGTTCTTCCTTGATTTTTAGTTGAGCGATTTTGGCTTTAAGTTTACCAATGTGAGCGTTTGTGGCTTTGTTTTTTTGTGTCTTATCAATCTCGGCGCGGATCAATTCGATCTGCTCCTTGATTGTCGCCATATCAAAGCCTCCATTTGTCTCGGGTAAACCGTTCTTCTTCAATGCTCTTCTCTTGAATCAGTGAAGAGTGTCCTTTCAATTCCTCCTTCCAGAGCCGATGACATCAAACGAGACGGCCTCTTGGACGCTCCATGGGCATCGAAATGGTTCTATTGCTTGTCGATGAACCATGTTTACAGGAACTCCTCAATCAGTCTTGGAGTGAACTTTATGTTGGTATGGAGAAAGGCACTTTCCGCAATCAACGGCCAACGTATGATTCACGATTGAAACGCCCTTTCGACATTGATTGCGAAGCGGAAATACTCGATTGGATGGATTCAATCGAGGATTC
Organism: Candidatus Poseidoniaceae archaeon; assembly: GCA_949372875.1. GTDB lineage: Archaea > Thermoplasmatota > Poseidoniia > Poseidoniales > Poseidoniaceae > MGIIa-L1. Next base: position 367,508 of record CASIAW010000001.1, on the reverse strand, counting down.
AAAGGGGGGAAAAGTCATCGACATTCTCAAAACGATTCCAGAAGGTACTCAAGGACTGCTACATCTCATGGAATGGGCGAGTCCAGGTTCATGGGAGGTCTGGGAGGGTCGAGCCTTCCTCTATCTTGATGTAGCCTTGAAACGAACCATTAGCGGTAGTGATGAATTGTATGCAGAATCAACATGGACTGAACTCATACAGCACTTGAATGGTATTCCCGAGGAGGAGTTCTCAGAGTCGGTCTGTTTGGATTGGATGGACCGTAGAAAAGAACTTGGTGAAACTTTGGATGAAAATGAAGATCCAAAAATTGTTCCCACTTTTGAAGCCCATGACCGGGCTAGCCGAGCACTGGTTTACACCATCTCTCTTTGCACCCGGGAACCATCATTGCTGAGCATACTTGGAAGAGAGCATCTCAAAGCAGACCTATGGGGACACGGTCGTTGGAATTTGCGACAGTACCTTCTGGATTAAACGAGGGGTTCAAAGACCACTTCCGTAACGCATAACATAATGGCTGACGAATTACCTTCGGAAGAACCTAAAGAAAGCATCAACGATGTTGACGATTCAATACCAGTTATCGAAGAGGGAATGGATACTCTTGACTTGGCAGATGCCATTGAAGTGGAAGAACTTGACCCACTGGAAGAAGCCCTCGCACGTGCTGAGAAGGCAGAAAAAGAAATTGCCTACAAAGACGCTGAAATTCAAAATGTTCGCAAGCGCTTGATGGCAGAAAAAGCCGACCTCATTCAATACAGCGGCATGGGTCTTGCACGACGTATGCTCACCGTTCTTGGCGATGTAGATCGTGCTTTAGCAAATCTCGATTCGGAAGATTCTTCAGCTGTCGCTCAGGGTTTGCGCCTGCTAAGGAATAAAATGTGGCACGAACTTTCTGCAGATGGCGTCACAGCCATTGAAGCCAAAGACCAATCTTTTGACCCTGCAAAAATGGAAGCCATCACGACCATCCCATCGTCTGACGCATTTCCAGCTGGAAACGTCGTTGACGTTCTTGAATCTGGGTACATGTACAAACAACGCATTCTCTTAGCCGCACGTGTTGTTGTTGCATCGGACGAGTGAGCACAAGTTTCTTGTGCGATGAAGCGTTCATCGTAACATGGTGAAGAAATTTGCAGGTAAGGCAGCCGAAGCCGCAGGCAGTGCAGCAAAGAAGGCAGCCAAGACTGCTGCGAGTTCTGCAAAGCGGCAAGTCATAGATGAAGTGACCAGTCCAGTCAAGAAAGCAGCACAAGAGAAACTCTCGAATGTCGCAAGTGGTATCAAGGCAAAAGCGGAAGAGAAGATGCATGCTGTTGCCAAAGAGCAAATGAAAAAACAAGCGAAAAAGAAGCTCTTTCGCAAATAATTAACCGGCGTGAACGCCTGTTTCAAAAGTTGAGAGCCTGAATAATCCATCGTGCTCAATCAGCCATTCAATAATGGGTTGAGGGAGGCTTGCTTTGAGAACTTCTCGAACAGCCTCGTCATCATAGACTGTTGAAAGCATCTTAGCCGTTTGTCGGACTCTCCAACCTTCAAATTCCTCTCGCTGCATCATTTCTGGAGTATGAACTTCAAATCCAGCATTGCGATACAACTCCGCAGTTGGCCCATCGGTGGTAACCAACACGCCCTCTCCATGAGTTTTTGTTGCGTGGTTCACCCAGTTTGGAGGGTCATTGATATCCTCAACAGAGACGACTTCCGCAGAGATATTTGCCACTTCAGCCCAATCTTCTATCATCGATTTCCTTTCCTCAGCAGTCCAAGGGTTTTCGGGCTCCCAACCGGCCTGTTCGGAACCTATCACAATGGTGAGTTGGTCGTTTTCTCCAACCAGTTCAAACGCTGACTTTACCAAATATTGGTGCCCCATATGGAAGGGCTGAAAACGTCCGAGAACGATGTATTTGGTCATACTTTCACCTCATTCAAAATAAGATTCGACATCCATATTTGGAAGGTCAAGTCCAAATGATTTGAAGCATTCAATCATACGCTTGCACCCTTCTACCATTTCTTCAATAGGCGTCTCTCCCATGGAACCAACTCGGAACATTTTACCTTTGAGATGGTCTTGAGCTCCAATCACTTGGGTGTTGTAATCATCTTTGAGTCGCGCTCTCCAACTATCGTCAATACCTTCAGGGTAGAGAACAGCAGTAACGGTATTACTTCGCTGAGCAGAGTCTGCCAGTAACTCAAAGCCGAGAGCCAAAAAGAGGTTTCGAACACCTGTAGCCATTTTCTCACATCTTTCCCATCGCTCAATATTTGATTCATCCTTCAAGACTTGAAGTGCAGCACCCCATCCCATTGCCAGATTGATTGCGGGAGTCCACGGAGTCTGGTCATCAGCACCTTTTTTCAATGCAGAAACCAAATCAAGGTAATAGTTCGGATTTGAATCACCTTGCTCTCGGATAGCATGAACACGTTCAATGAAATTTGAATTGATTGCAATAGCGGCAATGCCCGAAGGTCCGGCCGTACATTTTTGTGCACCTACAACAACTGCCTCTGCGCCCCACTCTGTCGGATGGACTGGCATTCCACCAACCGAGGTGATGCCGTCAAGAATGAACGAAGTTTTGTGACGTGCACACATCTCTGCAATAGCAGCAGCGTCCTGAGTGATACCAGTACTGGTTTCATTATGACATATTAAGAGTGATTCATAGCATCCACGTTCAAGTTGTTGTTCAAGTTCATACAGATCAAATGCACGTCCCCATTCATACTTGAGGTGCTTCACATTACAGAATCGCTGGCACATTTCAGCCACTCGCTCTCCAAATTTTCCGTTTGTAGGGACCAAGACCAGATCGTTTGAACGAAACCGGTTGGCTATGACCATTTCCATAGCAGCAGTACCACTTCCAGATACAACAACGACCTTGTAATCATCATCACCTGACCAAGACTCAACACCACGAATCGGTTCCGATGGTGCCAGATTGAAGGCGTTTCGTAAACCGGAGTTAAGATGTGCCATCACATCTCGATATTCGGGTCCACGAGCTGTCATGACTGGTGTTGAAAGCGCTTTGAGGCATGTATCTCCCATCCTGACTGGGCCAGGGACGAGAAAACAGTCTTCACTCATGTCCATAGTTACTGCAATACATGGAGGTTCTTCAACTCCATGGCAAGCGTACTACATTCCGGGATGCTCTTTCACAACTTCTCTGTCGTCGAACTCTTAGGTAAGCGCTTCTACCGAAGTCCATGGTGCGTGTGGGACTCGCAATGCTACAAGGTGCTCGGCATGAGCATGCCGAAGCACTTCGGGCAGCATCAAAACAACTGGATGTTCACCTTGAAATTGTTGAATTGCGAAGTGGCATGGAAGTGGATGAACATCTCGATTGTCTGGTCTTGCCAGGTGGCGAGTCAACTGCAATGCGAAAAGCCAGTCAGAGTGAATCTCTGCTTCCCGCTTTGTATTCGTGGATGGAAGAGTTCCCCGGAAGACCAGTTCTCGGTACTTGCGCTGGTGCAATCTTGCTTGCTAGTCCTGAAGATTCAAAAGACTCCTTTTTGCGAGCGGAGATTTCACGAAATGCATGGGGTCGTCAACGTGATTCGTTTGAAGCAGATGTGGTCATCACTTTGGAAACCCCATCTGGAATGAAGGTTTTACCAGATTCTGTATCTCGAGATAAATTCAACCATCAACCTCTTCCAGTTGGTGAGGCCTCTTTGACTGAACATGATTCTCTCTTTCCCGGAGTTTTCATCAGGGCGCCAAGGTTTATTCAGTCGAGTATTGAATGCACACCTGTTGCGTCATTTGGTGAGGAAATCGTAGGCATCTTGGACGGAAACTGTTTGGCCCTCACCTTTCACCCTGAACTAACGGGAGATTATCGGTTTCACCGGTGGCTCCTTCATCAGTCGTTATTGACAAATTAAGGTTGAAAGGAGCGAGGGGTTCAAACCCCAATGGCATTAGGGTGGTTTGAGTTCAATGACTGTCTCTTTGCCAATGGCAACCGAAATTCTCCCCGCAGAGGACGGTGAGGCAGAAGGTTGTGTCCAATGTCAACATGGTAGTAAGCTCGTTTTATTCGTCACAGGAAAGTGTCACTGGGGTTGTGATTATTGTCCACTTTCAGATAATCGTCGAGAATCACCGGACATGTTCGCAAATGAACGCCGCTGCTCATCATGGGATGAAGTCATTGAAGAAGGCCATGCTATGAGGGCAACGGGCACCGGTATTACTGGTGGGGACCCGATGCTGGATATGGATAAATCTCTTGAAGCAGTTGTTCAACTAAAAGCAGCATTTGGTGCGGAACACCACATTCACCTCTACACTTCTATTCCCTTTCAAACAGAGCGGGCAGCAGATTTTGGTAATGCAGGCTTGGATGAAATACGATTCCACCTTCTTGCTGGAACACTCACCAAATATCTCCCTGTGATCCAAGCTTGTGCCGATGCGGGTATCGCTGTCGGGATTGAATTGCCGTGTGAGCCTGACAAGGAGGAGCAATTGTTTGCTTTACTCGATGAAATTAATCATTCACCTATAGAATTCCTGAATCTGAATGAATTGGAAATCACAGTCGGCAACCAAGAGAATATGGATGTTCGAGGATTCAATTTGAGTGGTGGAATAACGGCTGCAGCAGAGGGTTCAGCAGAGTTAGCTTTGAGGCTCAAAGACGCTGCAAAAGATATGAACTTTCATCTGAAGTTCTGTTCTGCCCGATACAAAGATGCTGGGCAACTACGAGCACGATTTCGGAGAAGGGGACAAGCTAATTTACGCCCCTATGAAGTCTTGAGTAATGATGATACTATTCTGTTTGGCTCAATACCCACTGCTCTGGAAGACGCAACAGATGATGTCGCAGAGTTAAGAGAAGAATTCGGAGTTGCTGACGGATGGATTCGCTACAATGCAGAACATCGCCGAATCGAATTACCGCTCTCCCTGGCAGAAGAGTTGGCAGAAGTGGTTGATGTACCCGTTCACTTGATTGAAGTCCATCCCACACATGACCGCCTTGAAGTTGGTTTGGTTCATTTGAATGTTCATCGGTAACTTGCTTCAAGGGGAGGCTTATATCGCCGTGGCTTCACGACAGCATACCTTAGGGCTCGTGGTCTAGGGGTTATGATGTCGCCTTCACATGGCGAAGATCGAGAGTTCGATTCTCTCCGAGCCCACTCTTCATCGATATCACTCGAGGATGCTTGCATTACATGTCCGTTTCCTCTAGTTCTTTTTAGGGTGGCCTAAACTTTAGATACTACCTTACATACCGCCCAAACAATCGTGGTCCCATGCTCAACAATTTGCTCAAATGTTTATTCGTCGTATTCTGTTTTTCCTCAGCCGGTTTTGCTGGATGCCTCTCTAATCCAGTTTCTTTCGAAAAGTGTGAAGATGATTCGAATTGTCTCGTTATTGCTTTCGAAGCAAAAGAAGAATACCAAAATGCTGATGAAAATCCACAGAAGATGGCGGACCATCTTGCAGAACTCCTTGGGATGGAAGTCGAAATATATCCAGTCAGCAGTCCCGCTGCAACGATTGAAGCACTCCGCTTCGGTCATGCAGATATCGGATTCCTCGATGGCGGTGCTGCTTGGCTAAGTTGGCAACTCTACGATCTGGAAGTCCTCGGAGCAGAGCAAAAAGCAGACGGTCGACCGTTCTACAACGCTATCGCTTGGGTTCACAAAGATTCAGATATGGCCATGGCCGACAAAGATGATGATCCTGCAACAGATCCGTTTGAATTGATGGCTGGCAAAACCTCCTGTCATACTTCTGCCCTGGGAAGTTCCGGCATGCTCCTGCCAATGGGTTATCTCATCACCAATGAATACATCGAAGTTGTTGGCGACCCAAATGAAATCGACTCATTGCACAACACTGTAACAAACCATTTCTCTGAGGATTCTAGCATTCCCGAAAGCGGAACCAAATATCACCGTTACATTGGCTCTCTGCGCTGCTTAGCCGAGGGCGGAATGGATTACATCTCCTTCGCCAAAGACCCAACTGTTCCAAGTTACTGTGGAAATGAAGACCCAGATGACAATGAAGACTGGTGTTTTGAAGGTGAGTTTACCAACGTCGATGATTACTACGCACTTCCTACTTTTGGCAAAGCTCCGAGTCACCCGATTATGTATAATCCTGAATTCTTAGATTCGACAAATGTTTCGGCCCTTCAAGAGGCTCTTGCTACAATGTCAGTTTCCAGCGCTGGAATTACTGTCCTCGATGACGTTTTGAGCACACCTGGTATTACCATCGTCAATACGACTGACCACTTGGGTAACTATGGTAATTTGATTGATGGTGTTCCTGGAATACAAGCTTATTTCACTGAAAAATACGACTTGTGAGTTGGAAACCGGTGTTCAATCGTGCAATTTTTCTCATGTGCTTGTTGATCACATGCACATTAAGCGGATGCTTTGGTGAAGAACCAGAAGAACCGAGGTCCGGATTTGAATGGCAAGAGAAAGTTGAAATCTCTTGTAATACACAGTTAATGGACGGGCTTGTATGCAGAGAATATCTGTCGGATTTTGAAACTCCTGTGGCGAGTATACAACATCCACAAGATGCCGAAGTTTGGATTGCTGACCTCAACGGTGTCATTTCAGCCTGGGATGGAGAAAATCGTAGGATTGTTGCCAATTTGTCTGAATTTGTAAGTAATTGCCATAATGAACAGGGATTACTCAGTTTTGCTTTCGATGAAGATTACAATGTGACAAAAAAAGTACTCCTTTCCTATGTTGATATTGGTGTTGATTGTGGCTATGAAGCCAACCTTGTTTTGGCCGATGTGAGTGTTGAGGATGGGATGCTCGATATTTCGACTGTTCGTGCTCTTAGAGAAGTTCCCCAACCTTTCCGAAATCACAATGGAGGTCATCTTCTCGGTATAGGTAACCATCAGTATCTTTGGGGGCTTGGCGACGGTGGTGGTTCCAATTCACCGAATAAAACGGCTCAAAACCTGAGTTCACCGTTTGGATCAATTCACCTTATGGAATATCAAAATGGGCAAGTAAACCCTGTGCTTGAAGATTTATCGAGGAACCCCTACATCCTTCACCATGGTCTGCGAAATCCGTGGCGATTCGATGTTGATCCGTCGGGCGGATTGTGGATTGCTGATGTGGGTCAAACCTGTTTTGAAGAAATCAACTACGTTCCAATGAACGAATCTCATAATTTCGGATGGTCGAAGCGTGAAGGATATCATGAATTCAATCCGGAGCTCGATTGTGGAACGACACCGCTCAATAATGATTCGAATTACACTGACCCTGTTGTGGTATATCCGCATGAGGGTGGTAATTGCTCCGTTTCTGGTGGAGAATGGATGGATTGGGGTGCGCAACCACTTCGTGATGGTTATCTGTATGGAGATTTCTGTACCGGGACTATTTGGATTATTCGAGACCAAGGTGGCGTATGGGAAAGTGAAGTCGTTGCTCAAACAGGGACAATGATTGTTGGTTTTGGCCATAGCCACAATAATGACTTGTTAATTTTTAGTTGGGCTGGAACAATTTATGTTCTTGAAGAAAGCGAATCGTAATCATCACTTCTTCTCTTTAATGGACCAATTTTTACGAGAGAGACCTTCAAGAGCAACTCCGGTGAGTAACCCCCACACCTCACCACTCTGTATCTCAAGAGCATACAGCACGGCCATGGCCAAAGCAGCAAGAATCCAATGGTGCAGCCAAATTCCTTTCAAGCGAACATGAAAAGAAGTCTGCTCTGTGATGTAGCGTGCCATAGCGTAGCCAAGAACTAGAGCCACCGAATATATTGCAAACTCCATACTTTGGCCTAGTCGAACAAGTATTTTGCTCCATCCCCGTTTTGTCCTGAATCTTTTTTATGAGTCATATTAACTTTTGAAAGGTAATCAATGTCCCATCATATTGAAGTGGGACATAGTATGGTTGCTTAACATGGGACTGATTCAACAGGCTGATTTTGGCGTGTTCAAGAGGTCTGAAACTTGGAAAGCATTCGGTATCGGTGCGCTCATGTTTGTGACCATCTCTTTTGCGGCACTCTCAATGTTTGACAGCATGGATGATGTTTTTGCATCCGATGCTGAACCAGCACCGATTCCGAATATCATTTTTGAGTCACTGAATCGCAGTGATATCGAACAACCACTCGCCAACTCGACTGGCTGGATTTCTTTGGACGATCACCGTGGTAGCATCATCATACTGGACCTTATGGCTCATGACTGCAGCAATTGCCATGCAGTACAAGAACACCTGGAAAGTAAGATGGAGAGTTGGTATTCTATGGCCAATTCATCTGGTAAAACCCTCAATATGTTCGCATATGGGGCATGGTATGGAGAAGATATCCCTTACCTCAACGAATCTTCCGGGTCCTACCACGTCCCATATTATGCAACAGGAATTGGTTCGACCACTGCAGCTATTCTTGAAGATGGTTCAACCACAGATCCTGTTCGGTTATTTACGACCGGTGGAACTGGACAAATCCCAGTTGTGCTTATCATCGATGAAGATGGATATATTATCGAGAAACAATCCACGGGCACACCTACTGACGGCTGGTCAAGTTTCGATGGCAAAATGGAAGATATTTTGTCCGAAAGTCCATCCGCTAAGGTGTCATCAGATTTGATATCGTCTCGCTTAGCTTGGGAAGAACCAGGGACTTCATACGCAGCGGTTTTCATCTTGGGGATGGTTCTGTCGATTCTCGTTTATTTCTCGCCATGTGCTTTTCCAGTTCTTCCAGGTTTCATTTCCTATTATCTTTCGTTGGGTGCACGTGAAGACGAACTCATGGAAGCTGGAAAGTTGTCGAAGAAGATGCCGAATTCCTGGGTCATCGGAATTCTTTCTGGATTCGGGATGTGGACATTCTTTGCACTCATTGGGGTCGTAGCAATTTTGATGGGTGAAGCATTTACCAAATCAGGAGCGGTTCATTACATTGCGATTTTTATTGCTTTACTTCTGGTCATACTTGGCGGAATGATGCTCCTCGGAATCACTTCGCATTTGATGGGCTTTGTCGATAAATTTGTCATGAAGTATAGCACGACTGAGGCTGATGATACATTCACTCCACGTCGAAATATGTATCTCTACGGTATTGGTTATGCAGCAGCGTCTATTGATTGCACAGCCGCTGCAGTTCTCCCCTTTGTCATTTATCTGAGCACTCTAGGGAAAACAGCAACTGGTGTGGGGATTATCGGACTCATGATAGGTCTGTTATTCCTGATGGTATTTGTTACTGTGACGGTTGGTTTAGGACGCCAAGTGATGATTAATTTCTTGAAGCGAGCAACTGGTATGATCAAACTCGTAGGCTCGTGGATGATGATTATGGCTGGTGTCAGTTTGACACTCTATCTCACACGCCCAGACCTTGTTGGACAACTCTTTGGTTAATCTTCAGCCATTCTAGCATCGAATTGTTCTTGAAACTCTTGCGTTTTGAGCCGCTCCAAACATGGCTTCATCCAGTATACCCATGCAACGCCTGTGAAGAGCAACGCAGTTACAGCATCCCAGATGTAGTGTTGTTTGAGGGTTAGCGTAGATATAACAAGGAGGGCCCAACAAATCAACAACAAGGTTTGGCAAATCAATACTTTACGCGTCGTTGATGGATACCAATAGCGTAGAATCAAAACGACTTGAGTACTTTGAACTACGTGCAATGAAGGCCATGCGTTCCACGGTTTGTCAACACCATGGACTGCACCTATCCATGATTCCCATCCGGTGCCTTCAACACCAGTTACGAGATGCCGAAGGTCGACCTCGACAGGAAAAAGAAGGAACACCAAAAAGCACATCCAGCACGACAGAAGCATCATTTGGTGGAATACGATATTTTGCCTCCACATGATGTCATTCTTATTACCCAGCAAAGCGCCTGCTGGATAATACAGATATAATGATATGTAGGGGATGACCATCCATGCAACAAATGGTATGTCTAAATCCAATTGAACCTCCGGATTAAACGCTGTACGCTGCATGAAATCAGAAAATCTATTGATGAGGAGATATGGTATTGCTGCCGCAACTGTCAACATTCCAACGATAACAACACTGATTCGACGACTGTAGAAGTCGGAGCGGTTCTTCCAGTGCGTGCGCCATAATCGCCAAGGTTTCGAGCACCAAGTCACGAGCATGAAACTCGGATTTCAAAACAGGGTGTAATACTTACGCAGGACAAGTGTTAATTTGACCGGTTTGAATGGTGAACAATCGTTTCGGTAGTAGAATTGAATCAATCCGAAGTGTACCAGTCTTGCTGTTAGATTATGATGAAGAGGAATCTTGAGAATCAGTCCCATCAATTGCTTTTTGAGCTGTTTGTTGCCGCAAGAACTCCTGTATCACTTCTGGTGTTAATGCACCATGTTCCGCCGCCATTTCCATCATCTTGACTTGGATATCGTTTTGCTTATCCATCCGCTTATCTTGGTGCTGTTGGCTTTGTTCAACACGGTCACGCTTTCGTGCTTGGACTTGTTCAAAGAGCCTCATAGCCTCATCGGTCTTGTGTGATGATTCCTGCATTCGGAGGTCTGCTTGACCTTGGTCACGCTTGAGTTCTGCATCCCACACTTCTTCTTGCTTTCGTAATTCCAAAAGTTCACTTTCTGCCTGAATGGTGACTTCACCACGTTTTTTTGCACGTTCGACATTGACTTCACATTCGATTCTTCGCAGAGTTGCAGCCTCACGAATAGCGATACGTTCCATAAGTGCATCAGCATTTACGCCTTCAGTCTTGGTCGCCATATCGAGATCTGCTTTGAGTCGAGCAAGTTTTTCTTGATCCGTTTTATTGGTCGATATAAACGCACGCAGGAAGGTAAATCCAAGTGTCGAAAGAGTTTGACGCATTTCCACCTCAGCATGCATTTCAAGATGTTCTTGGAAGTCGGAACTTCTCAATTCTTCAACGCTTGAGCATTTTGCCATTGCCGGTACAATGCACCGGGTCGTAACCTCATGTCCAAGGAATCCAATCAATCCTTCTCGGTCAAGAAGAGGTGCGTGGTTCGCAAAGATGTTGAGTAATTTAGGAATGTCCTCTTTTCGCAATTGAATTCGTAGGTTCATGTGCCCCTCTGCCTTGGAACCATTATGTAGGCTTTCTGAAAACGGAATCCAAAGGTCAAGTGGTCCAGTCATTGCAAACAACATACGGCGGTCTGTAGCAGTAGCTCCGGCCATGTCGGCAATGTGCCGACCAAGTCCTCCACCTATGTTCCGAACAATTTTTTCCGAAACAATATCACCAATACGTCCATCGATAATGAACGCACATGCTTCATTTGGTTTCAAGACAACTTGTCGAGCTTTCCATGTTTGAATATCATTTCCATCTACTAATCGTGCTACAATATTTGGGTTACTTCGCCATCTGAAATTTGCTGTCATGTTCACACCTTCTTTTTTTGTCGTAGTCCGTCAAGGACCGTTGCTCGAGCCCCATAGTAGCCTCGAGAACTGGTAATCATCTGCTCGCATTGGCGGATGAGGGATTTGATTTCACTGTCCGCTTTATCGGAGGAGAAGGCGTGTTCTACACTGTTTGAGATGTTGACTGCTTTGGTCATCATTTCAATGACGTCGTGGTCATGCTTGATGAGTTTCTTGAGGACAGAAATTGAAATCGATCGTTGTCCGGAAAAGAAGGCATGGGTCATGCCAGTCGGAGACTTGTCGACATCTTCGATTAGTTGGTCAATTGTATTACAACATGCTTTAGCGGATTTGGTAATGTCAATTTTCTTTTCACGAAAACTGCTGTCATGAACATTCATGAGGTGATTCCTTGCTCGGGTTCCACACCGCTTAATCTCTTCTCGTATTGCAAGGTCGGCATCACGGCGTTTTCCCTTTGTATAGCCTTCATATCCGGAGAGGACCATTTGGATTCCTCGAACATATGGGAGCACATCGAGCGGGGTTCCTACCATGTTGACCACAATGAATTGGTTCGTGGCCACTTATTATGCTATCCTTGGGATGTTAGGGCCCCCAGATTATTCTTCTTCAGAGAATGGTTCAGTGATTTCATTCCAATAGAGCACCCGGTCTGCAATGATTTCAGCCTCTTGCGGATCATGAGTTACATGAATTGCAGAGGTTTTTTTGGATTTGAGAAATGCTCGAGTGTCTTGAGCTATTTTTCGACGAGTTGGAATGTCCAGTGCTGAAAAGGGTTCATCAAGAAGCAGTAATGTTGGTTGGGTAAGCAGTGCTCTAACTACGGTAACCCGTTGGGCTTCTCCGCCGGAAAGAGCTTCGACTTTACGGGAGGAAAACCCTTCAAGTCCAACAAGTTTCAACTCCCTCTCAACAACTTTCTTGCGTTCGATTCGAGTCATTTTTTCTCCAATCCCGAGAGCCACATTACCTTCTACATTGAGATGTGGGTAGAGGATTGGTTTTTGGAATACGTACCCGACATTCGCATCAGCTTTATTTGGGAACTCGATGGAACCATCTTCAATCGATTCTAAGTCTGCTATCATTCTTAAGAGAGTAGATTTGCCACATCCACTTGGACCGATGAGCGCCACAATTTCATTCTCATGAACAATCAAACTCAATTTGTGGAAAATTAATTTTGAATCGAAGTGTTTGGTTATTTCCGTTAAGCAAAGTATTCTTTTTGGCATTAGAATCCACTCCTATCATCATGTGCCCTGAACCTTTCAGCCAGTATGAAGAGAAAAAATGTCAAGAGCATGAGCATTGTTGCAGCAGCCATTGCAGTAGGATGAATGAGTGGGTTGAAATTAGGACGACTCATGAGCTGATCGACGACTATTGATAGCGTGTCCCATGTGCCTGAACGGACAAGTAGCCATGATGCTCCAAATTCACCCAAGGAAAAAGCCAAGGTAAGAGAACCTGCTACCACAGCTGGTCCACGCAAGAACATCAATGTCCCATGATACCACGATTGTATAGGTGACAGGTTCAACATTCGACATTGTTCAGAATATACTGGGTCAAGTGAATGGTATGCAGGTAACATCACACGAACTACAAACGGTACTGTGAGAAGAACATGAGGATAGACTGGTAGCAGGAACCAACCAAACATTTCAGGATACCATCTTAGTCCTCCCAAAAGCACACCAAGCCCAACCATCAGGGCAGAAACTGCAAGAGGTAACATGCAGAGTAAATCTAAAAGTTTCGAAGTTTTCACCCACCCAGAGGTATCTAATTTGAAAATAGTCGATGCCAATATCCACCCAAGAGGTAAAGCGATTAGCAGTGTGCAAATTGCATAGATGATGGAATTGGACATGGCCTCACCCACTCCCATCGTTGATAAGTCCCCATCCCATGCATTCCTCCAGCCATCGAGAGTCCATTTGTGTTCGATTGAGCCATTGGAGATTTGACGAACTTGAAGCGATGATTGTAATACACTGATGAAGGGTAGCATTGTGAATACTACACCGAACCCTACGATCAACCGAGCAGTCCCTGACGGAACTCCATGGTGTCTTCTCACTCCATGTTCACTCAATAATGACAACCGTTGCGAATATCGCTTCTGCAACAGAGATGTAATCCACAACGTCATCAACAGTATGAGGAATTGAAGTATAGCAACTGAGTAAATGAGTTCACTTGAATCGAGGCGATACCCCTCGATTCCGGCTGAAGAGCCAGCACCTGCCATGAGTGATTCAAGCGTCTGACTGGTTGGTGTTAACCATTTAACTAAAGCGAATGAAGTGAAAGAGAATAAGAAACTCAATGCTGCTGCACACAATACTGCAGGCCCAACCACCGGGATCCACAGATACTTCAACCGTGAAAATCTCGATTTCCCTCCTGGCAGCATCGAAAGTTGTTCCTCCCATGCTGGGTCAAGTGACGAGAGCGTAGGTTCTACGAATCGTATCATTAAAGAAAGGTTAAACCAGGCATGAGCGATAATGAGTGCTAAAAAGTGCCCCGGGTTTTGCCAGCCTGATACATCTGCAAACCAGCCGATAATACCAGTTTCTAAACGAAGGTCGATTCCTATTGTGTCAAGCATACCATCTTGGCGAATTAGGCTGAGAAACCCCATGGCTGCAACTATTGCTGGTGTAACAAAGGGAACTGCCAACAAAGCCCTTAGGACTCGGATTCGCTTCCACTGATATCGGCTTAAACACCACGCAATTGGTAGTCCGATGAGTACAGTAAGCAAGGATGATGCAACAGCCTCGAGAAGTGTAAACCTTAGTGCATCCATTGCTCCATAGATGTTTCTGAATTCGCTGAGTGCTTGCCAAGCGGACCATCCTGTGACAAATTCGAGCCGGAGTAGTGCATAGGCGAAGGGGAGTGTTGAGCCAATGGCAAAAAGAAATATGGCAAGGCCACGCAGTGTTTTTTCACCTTGGAAGAAAAACGTTTTCATCGTGGGTTCAATTGCAGCACGTGCCACTCCAGTCACCCTCAACTCTGAACCGCACTCTGCCAAGAACTTAGCCAGCCATCCATATTTTGTTCGATGAGCTCTTGTGTAATTGCAGTACTGACAATTGCTTGGTCAGCGTGGAAACGGTATCCATTCGTTTCTGGTAAATCAGTTCCCTTTTGAATTGAATACATAGAGTTGTAATCTGGCATATTCGTATTGACTTCGAGCGAGGTTATGAACTGAATGAATTGGTTTGCAGCATCGACTTCAGCAGCACCATTAATGATTCCAGTATATTCGACTTGATGGAAAGAAGCTCGTGGTAGTACGAGCGAAGTTGAGTGCGTATAGTTCTCAGCAAAATATGCCTCGACTCCAGGCGAGTGGCAATACGAAACAGTCAGGTAAGCACCGCCAATATGCCCCTCCATGTATTCGCCATAGCCTCCGGTGTAGTAGGTGACATAAGATTCAGTCCAACCTGATGTGAAAATAGCACCGTTTTGAGCAATCGCATTCCACCATGCATCCACGTCTCCAGATTCATTTCCGGGGGAGTGGCCAAAGTAATCGACAGTCGCTGCTAAAAAGGCACGACCAGGTGACGAAGTCATCGGTGAAGGGAATGTCATTTTTCCGTTCCATTCCGGTTCCGTAAGATTCCAAAGACTGGTTGGGACAGACATATTTGCCGCATCAAGAGCATCTTCATCATAATTGAGACAGACATCGCCTTCATCGAAAGGTAAGGCGAGAGGCCCTTGGTAGAATTCAAGTGATGATTGAGTAAATGACTCATCAGAGACATTGTTTTCCATCAAAAGGCAATTTTGTATCGCTGTTGGTAAATATGTATTGTCTAATCCTATCATCAAGTCAGCAAGCGGTGAGGATTTCGTTAACATCATTTGGTCCAATATGCCTCCAGCATCATCTGTTCGAATAAATTCAACAGACACGCCAGTTTCATTCACAAATTGGGCAATCAATTCATCGGAGAAACCTGCAATATCATAGGTTAATATTTTCAAGGTGCCGTCACTTTCTCTGATTTGGATATCCCCACCACATGGATCGGTTGATTCTATCGAATCAAGGACTTCTTCAGATAAGCACCCTGAAAGTGAAAAGGTCACTAAAAGGCAGAAAAGGAAACCCGCTTTTGTTTTCGAATACATTTAGTCACCCCTTAGAGCTGTAAGTAATTGGTGCGTTCGGTCAATAAGGTCCAAGGGGTTGTGAGCGAGCACATAGAGCGTCGGCTCCCAACCAAAATCGCCTTCATCAAGTAAAACATCAATACGAGACTCCTGGTTATTGATATCACCTTTGGGAGCGAGTGAAAAGTTGTATCCAAGTTGCTTGCAGACTTTTATCACGCGTGCGGTATCGACATTGTCAGATGCATACGGTGGACGTATGTTCAAAATTGAAACCTTAGTTGAATCTTGTTTGTGAGTGTCGAGTAAAACAGCAGCAAGGTGGTTTGAGGATCCAAAACTCGGAGTTTCATGATGTCTGAGCACTCCATCGACCAACGTGATGCGGCCTGGGAATGCTGCGACTTCGGAACTTGAGGTGGCACCAGGGCTGCATGATGCAATGTTCAGACCAACTGCAGGTATTGAGTGTTCAATACGCCGAACATCTAATCTTCCAGCAGCCCATTCAAGTCTTCTCAACAACGCTCGTTGTTCCTGTCCTTCCTCTAAATCTAGGCCAGTCAAGGTTTTGTCATATCGGATGGTATTGTTGCCAGTGAATTGAAATTCGACGACTAATCTTTGCCGGACAACATGAGATTCAGGACCCATTGAATTGAGTGCGAGTGATAATTCATGCCCCCATCCATCTATTGTGGCTTCATCAGCACTTGACCCTAAAGCCGTGGGTGGTTTTTGCATTTGACGAGATATAGTACTCTGTGTCGAACCTAACATCTCTGCGATTTCGGTTTGAGACCATCCCTTGGTTCGCAAATCTTTGGCAACATTCTGGTGTAATCGGCTGAGCCACTTATCTCCTACTTCTCCGAGCATGTGTGTGACTCAATGGCTTTACTATTCAATGTTACTTGCTATTTATGCGCTTTGCATGACTTTCCGAAATCGATTGAGTCGATTCTGTGCCCAAAAATTGATTCTACACTAAAATACCGGAGGAAATAGTATATTTGCGAATTCACCGCCCCTAATTTTTATTCTTCAACGTTTAAGTCTCTAAAAAGAATCACTGTTGTGTGATAAGTAGAGTGCTACGTAGTATTATTCAATCCGCATAATTTTCCACTCACCCCTCATAATTTTCTTACGTGGCTTGGATTTAAGTCATTGATTTTTGGGATTCCACGTAAGAGACTCAAGAACACTAAGAACCCCGACCGACTCCGTTGGTTTGAGTCCTATGGAACTGGAGGTGTTTATCGGTGAGATTGCTGACCGTATTTTTGCTTATCTTAACGCAGGTGATGAGCCTGGGAAAGTTTCTCAACCGATCCCTCACACCTCGCTCTCGAAAACTTCTGACCTCCAATTGCCTCTCGAGGGTAACGGAATTAACGCAGTCCTCGATGATATTGATGCGTACTTGAAATCATGTGTGAAGACAAATCGCCCTGAATTCATGAACCCTCTTTGGGGTGGAATCAACACTGCAGGACTTGCAGGTGAGATTATTGCAACACTTACCAACACCTCGATGTATACCTATGAACTTGCACCTCTCGCCACTTTAATCGAACAAACACTGCTTCGTCGAATGGGTGAAATAGTGGGCTTTTCGGGAGGCGCTGGGACATTAACAACCGGTGGTTCGAACGGTAACATGCTCGGGATGTTATGCGCTCGACAAGCCATGCTTCCCTCTTCGACTCAGACAGGGTTCAACGGTCAAAGTATGGTTGCTTATGTTTCAAGCGAAGCTCATTACTCCGTCCTCATGGCAGCAAATGTAATTGGCATTGGCCACCATAACACCATCAAAGTGGCTTGTGATGAAAATGGGTGCATGCTCGCATCAGCACTGCAGGATGAAATCGAAAGGACACGCCGAGAAGGTGGCGTTCCATTTTGTGTTATTTCAACAGCGGGGACAACTGTTCGAGGTTCGTTTGATCCTATCAAAGAAATAGGGGATATCGCTCATGCGAACGGATTATGGCACCATGTTGATGCGGCATGGGGCGGTTCCGCAATGTTTTCATCTGAACACAGCGCTCTAATGGACGGGGTAGAATTTGCCGATAGCGTTTGCTGGGATGCACACAAGATGATGGGTCTTCCACTCATCTGCAGCGCCTTTTTAGTAAAAGATTCGGAACTGCTCGCTCGAGTATGTGCTCATGGTAATGTGGCTCACTATCTGTTCCATGAAGAATCACGAAACATCGATGCGGGGAGGTATTCTCTTCAATGTGGTCGGCGAAACGATGCACTCAAGTTATGGTTGGCATGGCGTGAATGCGGGGATGCAGGTTGGGCATCTCTCGTCGATCGTTTTATGGAATTAGGAGATTACCTTGAATCTCGAGTTAATGAACGAGACGATATGCAAATGATGTCAGCGCGCATGTGGACAAACGTTTGTTTCAGATTTACTCCGAAAGGATATGACGGCGATCTCAACGAACTCAATTCGGAAATTCGTAGCCGTATGATGCAAAATGGGAATTTTATGGTCAGCCGTTCGAATATTGGTGACGAAGTCATCTTTAGAGCGGTAATGGCGAACCCCAAAATCACTGAAAAAACGCTTGACGGTTTACTTGAAGAAATCACCCACCATTGCGATGAAGTCATGAGAGGATTACCAAGTAAGCATCTGTTTTCTTCACCTTAATTGGCTCATTGAAGAAACGACCTTTTTTGAACCACCAGCTTGACCTCATCATATGGAAGGAGTCAAATCGGACCCTTCCGCATGGGCTAAGTTTTCTTCGAGTAACTCCTTTTTTCCAATTCTCTATCTCATCGGAATTCTTCTTTCGGTGGCTGAACCCATTCTACGATACTTATCTGGTAAAAATGTCAGCGACTCTATTTGGCCCCATGCTTATCGAACATTGACTTGGACGATGTCATTGAGAGCGAACATTTTCACATTGACTCTTCTGATGAGTGTTTTACTTTTCCTAACCTTCCTCGTTCTCCAACGGCAAATCAAAGGTCAAGTGAATCCAAATTGGGCTAATACGGTAGGAGCATTGCTTCTTGGTCTGCTCACCGGGTTTCTCTTTTTGTTCTTCGCACTTGACCAGTATTACCTGAGGGGGGCGTTTCTTCTCTTACCTACCCTCTATGGATTTCTTCTTCTCTCCCTACTTTTGATGGTTGGTGGATTTCCTCATATTCCAAAGGATGGAAAGCCATTGCAGGTATCCAAACATGTGTTTCACATTGCTGGAGTCTTTTTCGCAGCATGGCTGGTAATGCCCGGTATTCCTGCCCTTGTCGGAATGGCGCCGTCACCACCAGCAGCACCTACGATAGGCTACGGTGCAGACCCTGGGCCTTTCACGACATCACTGTCGATTCATCCTTACACAATGCCGCAAGAAGTCGAGGACATACGCGAAGAAACTGAAGGCGATATCGACTTCTCAGTATACTTGACGCTCCCCTACCTTCCGAGAGATATACCTCCACAAGCGATTCCTCTTGCTGTATTATCTCATGGCTGGGGCTATCCTGTCTATGAAGAATACACGGACTGGATTGCTCACCTTTCAGCGAAAGGAATGGCTGTAGCTTTCATCCAATACCCGTCTGATATCGCGCCAGATATTGAAGAAGATTTTGAAGCCATTGACGAATACGGCGCATCAAACTGGCCACACCATGTCTACAGAGCCAAAGCCTTCGAAGCTGCTTTTGATGAAATTGAACAGATTGCACTTCTCGATGAACGGTCGGCGGAAGTGGATTCTGTCCTTTTGAATCACACGATTGACCCCTCTCACCTCTGGCTTGGGGGGCACAGTCTTGGTGGTGCTTACGTCTTTTTGAGTTTGTATGAATCAATGGAACGCCATTGGGGTAATGAAACATTATTCATTGATTTTGAATCACCATGGACTCGACCTAACCAAGTAGAATTGCAACCAAACATGTCAAGGATTCCTGATTCTACGATGGTTCACATTGCTCAGGGGATTGATGATATGTCTGTGGATCCTTGCTACAGCGTTCACCACCAAGCCATGTTTTCGATGCTGCCTCAAGAGCACGTGCTTTTCATCGAATTACAAAGTGATTTATATGGATTCCCTCGATTAGTCGGAACGCACTACCTCCCTACAGATTCTGTTCACGATACGCTTGCAGACTGGGGTGTATATCGACGTATTGATGCGCAGGCTGATTGGGTTGTTGCTCGAAGTCGAGGTGATACAATTACTGAATCCTGGGCCTATGAACATTTGATTAATTCTCCTCTTCTCACAAATATGGGTCAATGGTCTGATGGCGTCGAAGTTCTCCCACTTCTCATTCACCATGAAGCACTAACTCGAAGTGAAAAATTCGCTCATTGTGGAAATTGATTTGGGCAGAGAATATCTTGCTTGAGTTTAAGGAGCGGCTCTCCATGCCACTGGCATGAGCGATTCACCACCTGTTCGAACTGCGCTATATGATGAACACGTCGCCTTAGATGCAAACATCGTCGATTTCCATGGCTTTGAACTACCCATTTGGTATTCGAATATCAAGGCTGAACATCTTGCAACACGCACAAGTGCAGGACTTTTCGATGTGTCTCACATGGGTTCTTTCCGATTTTCTGGAGCCAATGTTAAACAATGGATGGAATCGATTGCAACGCAAAAAGTAACAGCCATTCAGGCACCTCGTTGTGCATATACTCATTTTCTTGACCACGACGGACACCTGATTGATGACATGATTTTTGCTGTTGTATCCGATGAAGAAATTCTCGGCGTCCCCAATGCTTCAATGATTGGCGTTATGTGGGACTGGTTTTCATCTCACTTGCCGGATGATGGCTCAGTTGTTTTAGAGGACCTTTCTGATGAAACCTCAATCATGGCACTTCAAGGTCCGGATGCAAAATCTATTCTTTCATCTGTACTGGGTGAGTCAAATCATGTTGGCCGCTTCAAATGGCAACAAATTGGTGAGAATGCACATGGTATTGAAGGTTGGATTCAAGGCACTGGATACACTGGTGAGGCTGGATATGAAATCTTTGTTCCCAATTCGCATGCTGCACTTTTATGGAGAAATCTCATTCAAGCAGGTTCGATTCCAATTGGACTCGGGGCTCGAGACACCCTTCGCCTCGAGAAGGGATTCCTGTTATCAGGCGTAGACTTTTGTTGGCCTCCATTATCTGAAGGCGTCGATGGAACCTTCTTGGCTCGAGACTCGTGGGAGACAAATGTTCCCTTTGGACTTGACCTCGAGCATGATTTCGTCGGAAAACATCGAGTTATTGGTCATGATGCCAATGACGCACGCTGGTGGGGTATTCGCTACCTTGAGAAGGGACCTTTACCTCGTCCTGGAAAGGAAGTTACTACGCTTGAAGGCACTTCTTTAGGGAAACTCACATCTGGCGCTCCTGCTCCAAGTCTTGATAATGTCGGCATTGGAATTGGATACCTCCACAGCGTTTCAGAAGGAGATGAGGTTCTCATCGTCGCTAGCCCACGTAAATCAGTGAGAGCTGTTGTCGTCAGTCCACCTTTCATCTAACAGTCGAACAGTGGCTTTAGTGCCTTGGAAAAACGCTTTCTTTCACGTTCAGAAGTCGTTGCCAGTTCAACTCGAACTCCCCTCAGTGATAGAAGTGACTTTGCTAAGTCTTCCCGGTTGAGCCATTCGACAGATTCCCCAATTTCTTCTAAATGAACGATGTCTTGCATTATACACTCGGAATTCACAATGGATGGAACTCCGTGAGCCGCTGCATCAAACATCTTTACAGGAAGGGCACCTTGCAAGATGTTCCCCCTTTTCGGGCAATACATGGCAAACATGACGTCGATATTTTGTATTATTTGAGAAGACTCTTCAGCATCAAACCGACCCGTAATTTCAATTTCTATCCCGTGTTTCTTTTGTGCTGAGTTGAGGATATTTGATACGCTTTGAAAAGCCACACCATCCCCTGCAATACGGATTTTTGGCCTTTTTTCGGCTTCAATCAAAAGAATCGCTTCAAGAAGAAATTGGAATGAATCCACTTCTCGGACTCTTCCTACATAACCAACGGACCATCCCGTCTTATCTTGTCGCTCAAGAGATGTCTCCTGTTCCGGTCTATTTTCAACAACTGTAGATGAATGCCCCCGCTCTTCAAGATATTCTCGAAAACCGCCATACTTTCCGTTTGGGCTAATCTTACCGCTCGAGGTGATAATTTTGTCAACAAACTTTAATCGATTCAGCATTCGACTCTCCATTCCTTTGCTGATTATTCTGCGAATCATAGAATTTGGTGCTGGCATTCGAACCCAACTGTGTTGTAAATCATGCATGTCAAAGACAACGGTAGTGCCGTATTTTTTTTTCAAAATACTTCCGACCACGAGTGTGTCAGCGTCATGACAATACAGGATGTCTGGCTGATTCGTAGTTAATCCCCGGAGTACATTTTTGTTAAACTGGCGAATTCCCAAGGCTGTCTTCATCAGCCCTCCATAAGGACTCTTACCGAGATGGTATCTCATGATGCGAACACCATGGCGTGATTCGCTCAAAGGGTGCAATTCTTGGCGATCATAAGCGTGAACTGTGACCTCGTGTCCTTCACGTACGAGCCATTCAGCATGGCGCAAGACTCGCGGGTCTGGCGAACAGGCGTTGGTAACGACCATTGCGATACGCGCCATGTGCAACCCATGAAGTCGGAGAACATGAGGTGTTCGGCCTTGTGAAAGCATCCAAATGAAGAGCGATAATTAAGGGCGTCTCGCGCTTGGTTTAAGTTGCACCCCCGTGGCGTAAGTGATGATATGGTCGACCAATTACCGAATTTGGGCCGTGAAGCCGAGATGCTTGCTGCAATGGGTATGTCTTCAATCGAAGACTTATTCGAAGATATTCCCGCCGAAGTTCGGATGACAGGGGACTTGCCATTACCACCTCCACAATCCGAAGAGGAAATATTGGCGGATGCTCGTAGGCTTCTTGGTGCGAATGTGGCTATGGGTGAACGTGTATCCTTCCTCGGTGCTGGTTTGTATCGTAATTATGTCCCGGCATCCGTGTTTCAACTGGTTACTCGTGGCGAGTTTCTTACTGCCTATACACCTTACCAACCTGAAGTGAGTCAAGGCATGCTTCAAGCAATGTGGGAATTTCAATCCTTGATTTCGGAACTTGTCGGACTGCCCGTGGCAAATTTATCTCTGTATGATGGTTCAACAGCTGCTGCTGAAGCATTGACGTGTGTAGTTCGCGTTCACAGCCGTAAAGCAACCCAAAAAGACACGGTTTATGTTTCTGAATTGACTCCACCTGACCGACTTTCAGTGATGCATAATTACTGCCAAGGCGCTGAAATCAAAATCAAATTCCTGCGCCATCATGCTGATGGCACTCTTGATTTGGATAGTGTGGCTGAAGCTGCAGGTTCTTGTGGAGTTTACATCGAGCAACCAAATCCACTCGGTATCTTAGACGGTGGCTTATCACAAATCAAAGAGATAGTTGGTGAACACACAGCACTTATCGTCGCAGTTCAGCCAGTTTCACTCGGCCTTGTCGAAGCCCCTGGCCAATATGGTGCTGACATCGTTGTTGGAGAAGGTCAACCTCTTGGAAGTCCAATCACCGGCGGAGGTCCTATTTACGGTATTTTTGCTTGTTCGAAAGCCTATCTGCGCTTGATGCCAGGCCGCATTGTCGGTCGCAGTATCGATGTTGATGGCAAAGTTGCATACTGCCTCACCCTTTCGACTCGAGAGCAACACATTCGCCGACATCGAGCAACATCGAATATCTGTACAAACGAGACGCTGATTGCATTGATGGGTGCTATGCATATGGCTCTCCTGGGGCCTGAAGGTCTTCAATCACTTGCTGTCCGAAATATGACAGCCTGCATATTAGCAAAGCAGAAGTTGAGTGAAGTTGAGCACATCGTTCTCCCTCACTCAAACAGTCATCATTTCAACGAATTTGTCATCGAATTGCCTGGTTCGAGCAAAGATTGTCTAGCTCACCTCGACGGCATTGGCATTATTGGTGGTTTTGATTTGTCTGCTTGGTATCCTGAACGGACGAATTGGATTCTAGCGACATTCACGGATCAAACCAGCGCAAAACAAATCGATTTGCTTGTCTCGAAACTTGCTGCTTGGGCTTCAGCTCAGGGGGTGAGTGCATGAGCCACTTGTTCGAGCACAAGGGAGCAAAAGGCCAAGGGTATTCACAACCTGCTCCGGTATTGCCAGAGTCAGTAATTGCTTTACCACCAAGTCTAGCACGTAAAAACCTCCCTCGCTGGCCCCGTTTGTCTGAGCCTGAAATGGTTCGCCACTATACGTGGATGTCGAAGAGGAACTTCGGTATCGATACTGGATTTTACCCTCTTGGTTCGTGCACAATGAAGCACAACCCTCGGGTCAATGAAGTGATTGCGCAAATCCCAGGAATTGCAGACATTCATCCGCACCAACCTGAACACCACATACAGGGTCTCTTAGCCATCTTCCATGAAATGCAATACATGCTTGAAGTATGCTCTGGCATGGACCAAGTTACCCTGCAACCAGTTGCAGGTGCTCAAGGTGAGTTCACTGCAGTTCGATGTGTTCAGGAATATTTCAGGTTGCGTGGAGAAACCCAGCGAACGAAAGTCATCGTTCCCGATTCAGCACACGGAACCAATCCCGCAAGTGCTGCAATGTGCGGTTTTGAAATTGTTGAAATTCCCAGTCGTGTCGATGGACGTATTGACCTCGACGCTCTGAGAGCTGTTGCTGACGAAACGACAGCAGTCATGATGATTACCAATCCAAATACACTTGGATTGTTTGAAGCAGACATCGTTGAGGCTTCCGCTATCGTTCATGAAGTCGGCGGACAGATGTATTATGACGGTGCGAACTTCAATGCTATTTTGGGCATCACTTCACCCGGACTCATGGGATTCGATGCAGTCCATTTCAACTTGCACAAGACCTTCAGCCAGCCTCACGGCGGTGGCGGTCCAGGTTCTGGCCCAATTGGTGTGAAGTCTCATCTTGCTCAGTTCCTCCCCGGCCCTCTGGTAGCGAAACGTTCGCCAGTTGGTGATGAATCTCAAATGGCGATTGACGACATGTGGTATACTTGGTATCAGCCGACCCACAGTATTGGCAAGGTTCAGCAGTGGCATGGTAATGCTGGTGCTGTTATTCGATGCTGGGCATATTACCGTCGCTATGGTCGTGGTCTGAGAACAATGTCAGAACACGCAGTTCTCAATGCAAATTATCTCCGCCACGCAATACACAAAGCAGCGAAAGAAGCAGGTGTTGATTCTATGGTCAAGGATGGTGCCGAGGCAAAGGTTGCGAAGCATGAGTTTACGCTTTCCTTACAACCGGCGAAAGAGATGTATGGCATTTCTGCAATGGATGTAGCCAAGGGATTATTGGACAAAGGATACATGGCGCCGACAGTATACTTCCCACTTGTCGTTCCTGAATGTATGATGGTTGAACCAACTGAAACAGAAAGTAAAGAGACGCTTGATACCTTTGCAATACACTTTGCAGAGGTACTGAAAATCGATGCAGAAACCCTTCATGCAGCGCCCATTACTACACCTGTTCGACGTGTTGATGAAGTCTATGCGGCTCGTAACCTCTGTCTTCGCCATCCTTACGATGATGAATAAGAAATGCGTATATAGCGCCAAGATGTGGCGTTGCCATGGATCTCCGAAAGATGCGCAAGTTTGGATGGCGCGCCGTCGAGATTGAAAACAGAGCATCGAAAGCTCTCTTTCCAATGGCTTGGGGATTTTTACCCCTCGCTTTTTCTTGGTTAATGTGGTTTTCTGGAGCATCAAGTGAACTCATTCCATGGTTTGGGGCTCTCAGCATGATACTCATGCTCATCGGGGGTCTTGCTGGTGTTTCTAGCCGAGTAGGGACGCTGAATGCTTCGAAGGTTGGAATCGCATTGGTCTCGATCTGCTTTGGTGTAATGGTATGGGCTCTGGTCTCCCAAAACACAGTATCGGTATTGTTTGGCTTGCTGTATTCTTCGGTATCGATTTATCTTCTTGTAAAAGCACTTGATTTTATTTTCAAAGATGCAGGTTATGTTTTTGAGATGGAGTGGGATGCAAAACAAAAATTACCAGTCAATGCCCTAAGTGATTGGGATGTGAAGTCGGCTCGGTATTCGCAAACATGTATGGCAATGAAACGATTTGATTCCAATCAATTCGTTCAACTCTATGGAGCGATAAAAAATGGAGTTCCATTTCTGAGATTTGATGTGTTTGGTTGTCAAACTCGAGAGCAATTTAAAAGTCTCAACTTTGGTGTTGACTGGCCTGATTTTCAATCCACTAATATCACTCAAGAAGAATGATTTTCGTTTGTAATTCTCGTTCTAAAGAAGAGGCATCTTGATGAACCACCCGCGCCGGCATAGTCTCATGGATGTAACCATATTGCTGGGCTCTTCATCAGACATGCCCGTCGCCGAAAAATGTACGAAAATTCTTGATCACTTCAACGTAAGTTACCAATTGCGTGTTGCTAGCGCTCACCGGTCTCCGAAGTTTGTTGAAGATATTATCCACAAGGCTGAACAGGACGGCTGTCAAGTCTTCGTTGCTATGGCAGGACTCGCAGCGGCTCTTCCAGGTGCAGTTGCAGCATTAACAACTAAGCCCGTTATTGGCGTTCCATGTGGAGGAAGGGTTCCCTTTGATTCACTTCTTTCAATCGTTCAACTCCCTCCAGGTGTTCCTGCAGCCACAGTCGGTGTAGACCGTGGCGACAATGCTGGTTATCTGGCGACTCAAATCCTTGCCCTCAAAAACCCTGATTATGAGGCAGCATTGATTCAAAACAAACTCGACCAAATCGAACGTGTAAAGGCCCAAGACCGAGATGTCAACGGGGGCCAGTGAAATGTTTGACTCGAATGAATTCATTCAAGAATCAATCGAGACTCTCAAATCTACAATAGATGATATCGCTATTATTGCTTGCTCAGGTGGAGTTGACTCTACTGTAGCTGCAGTTATCGCTAACCAAGCAGTTGGAGGTTTACTTCACTGTGTATATGTTGATACTGGGTTCATGCGAAAAGGGGAAACAGAAGAAATTGAGGCACTTTTGGCAGAACAAGGTATTGAAAACTTAGTGACTGTAAAAGCGGCTGACCGATATTTTGAGGCACTCAAAGGAGTTACTGAACCTGAACAAAAGCGAAAAGTCATCGGAGAGTTGTTTATTCGAATCTTTGAGGATGAACAAAAGAAATGTGGCGCTAAATACCTCGTTCAGGGAACGATTGCACCTGACTGGATTGAATCCGGCGGCGGTGTCCGTGATACAATCAAGTCGCACCACAATGTTGGTGGACTGCCGGAAGACATGACTCTCACTATTGTAGAACCTCTCCGAGATTTATACAAAGATGAAGTTAGGGAACTTGCTCGAACCCTCGAAATAAATGTGGCTGAACGTCAACCATTCCCCGGGCCAGGGCTTGCTGTTCGAACCTTAGGTGAGTTAACTCCTGAGCGAGTTGCGGTTGTCCGTGAAGCATGCGCCATTGTTGAAGAAGAATTTGAATTGGCAGCATCTGAAGGTAAGATGGAAATCCCTTGGCAATACTTCGCAGCACTTCTCCCTGTTCGAAGTGTTGGTGTTCATGGCGATGTTCGTGCATATGGTGAAACTATTGTCGTTCGTGCAGTTCAGTCTATGGATGGTATGTCGGCAAGATATTCAGAAATACCGCACCCCATCCTACAGAAGATCAGCACTCGAATTACCAACACCGTCAAAGGTGCTGCAAACCGTGTTGTGTACGACATCACCCACAAACCTCCTGGCACCATAGAATGGGAATGAGTTTGATACTTGATTAGTGTCGAATTCGTTCGTAATGTATGAAAAATTACATCCCTTTACCACACAGGACTGAAGTAAGTTCTGGCATCATTAACATGCCAAGCATCACTACACTAAACGGCCCTTATTGCGCTGGAGGTTTTGAACCGCCACACAATAAAATCTTGCACAGAAATGTCATTTGCAACCATTGCCAACATCCACAAGATGGATGGAAAATTGACCCTTCTTGTCTTGACGATGGCGAATTCGCCAAACCCTTCTTGCACGATGCAGGCGTATGTGGTGCAATAAATTGCTACCCAGGTGTACCTGGTGGCAGTTGTCGAGATACCTGTGCCATCCATGTTGACTTGATTTCAAAATCTCTTGGGCAAATCATGCGAAGGCATTTGCGAAGTTGTGGCAGAATCACTCGTCACTTCATCATCATTGGATTCAGCCTTGAATCCGTGCAAAAATCAGTTAGAAGCAATCTTTTCCAGAGTATTTGTGAAATGTATCAGCTCACCCACCCCGGTGAATTTACCTTCGAATACCGTACTGGCGATGGGACTCAAGTTCAATTGTAAAACGCCGATTGAGAATCAGCACTCACTTTTTGATCAAAACTTTCGACGACCGGTTACGACGGATGTGTTCTCCAAGTCAAGGAGGTCATCGTCATCCTCTTCCTCATCAGAATCCGATTCGTCGCTGGAGCCATTGACAACATGAGACGCGGACTTTTTCTCCATGATTTTCTCATCAGAAGTTGAGACCTTTTTAGATTCAAGTTTCGTAATCTGTTTTTGAAGTAATTCGAACTCGATTTCCAAATCGTCCATGACATCCCGAACTGCTTCCATTTTGTCATGGATACGAGAAGCGAGTTTCTTCATCTTACGCAGTACACGCTTCTCCGACATGATACTACCAAAGGCCTTGAGGATATGAATACTTATACGATATATATCTCACTCAAGCCCATTCAAACATAAATTGCCTGATTTTCTGTGAGCAGTTTTGGTTTGAAGTCCGAATACCCATTACAATCAAACAATTGAGATCCTGCCATACCTAAGATTTCTTATGGACGAACCCATGTAAAGCCCAGATGGTACTTTTATTTGGGATGGCAAACAATGGGCTCCAACAACAGCTTACAACAAACCAACTGTCCATATGCAGGATTTGTAAGAGAAATGCGAGGTTAGACCCTCACCATATTATCAGTCAAGGTCATGCAAAGAAAACGAATCAATTGGATTTGATAACGAATAAAGGAAACATCGTTTACATCTGCCGTTCTTGTCATAATCAAACAACAGCCTCCAAAGCATGGGCGAAGTTGAATCTCTATGAATCCGAAGAGGACAAAATACAACGCAAAGTCCGAGCCTTAGAACAAGAAAATACGAAGTTCCGAAAGCAACTAAACAAACCTCCAAAATCCGAAAATAACAGTCTTGAAAAACAGTTCAAAAAGTTCCTCAAAAATGTCAAAAAAGAGTTGAAAGATATACTCAAAAAGTAGAGATTTTAGGGGTTTCAACCCTGAAAAATAATGCTCCAAAAACTCCAAAAATACTCATACTTGGTAGGCTTTCAGTGTAGCGTTTTGAGTATAGACGCCGATTGAGGGGTTCGAACCCTCGACCTTGGGATTAACAGTCCCACGCTCCACCAGCTAAGCTAAATCGGCAAAGTGGGCGAATAGCCTCACCTTTATGACGACTTCTATCAAGCCAACTAGGTGATGATACGTATGAGGCGTTGAAAATCAGCGGATTGTTCGCTGTTAATTTGCAGTGCCTGATGAAGTTTTTTGAGGTGTTGAGGACTTAAATCAAGGTCATGGTGAACCGAAATCCATTCTTGGCCTTCCATAAGGTAGGTGTTTTTGTTGGCAATCAGGACATAGCCTATTCCATGATTGATTGTGTCACTCATTTCAAATCGTCCAGCGCCAAGTTCTCGAGCCACTTCCGCAAGCGCCATTGCATCGATCGATTCAACATAGCCCGTTCCTGGTGAGAAAAGAGCCGTTACATGTTTGGCTTTGGGCAATACCTGTTCTGGCAAGGTGGCAAGTTCTTCAGCGATTTTTCGGTTCGTTCCTTGCTGAACACACATTTCGATAAAACAACGTAAAGCCTTACCATTTTCAAGTACTTCATGAATCATTTTAACCCCTTCTTCATGATTCGATGCACGGCCAGTAAGTTCCAACAGTTGGCCTCCTTGGAGGGCAACGAGGTCTCTTGTATCATCTGCACCTTGACCCTGAAGAACGTGTACACTGCCGAGAACTTCGAGTGCATTTCCAATATGGCTGCCGATTGGCTCGTTCATATCCGTTATTTGGGCGACGGTATTGATTCCGAGTCCCTTCGAAGTCTCAACCATTGACTTCGCAAGATCTATGGCTTCATGTTCAGTTTTCATGAAAGCAGCTTTGCCACATTTCACGTCCAGAACAAGGGCGTTCAAACCTTCTGCAGCTTTTTTGGAGACTATGGAGGCAGTAATCAGAGGGATACTGTCAACAGTATTCGTAACATCACGAATCGCATAGAGTAAACCATCCGCTGGTGCAATGGCATCATTTTGTGCAGCAATACAGCAACCGACTTTTTTGACAGCTTCTTGCATTTGTACTGGTGTTAAGTTGCAGTTGAAACCTGGAATCGATTCGAGCTTGTCTATTGTTCCGCCAGTATGTCCAAGCCCCCGACCCGCAAGCATGGGCACTCGTAGGCCACATGCAGCCAGAGCAGGTGCAAGAATCAATGACATCTTATCCCCAACTCCACCGGTGCTGTGTTTATCCACGACATTGTCGAGACCCTGCCAATTCAATACAGCTCCTGAATTCATCATTCCTTTGGTAAGTGAGGTGGTTTCCTCAACTGAAACTCCATGCGTGTGAACGCAACGCAGCCACATCTCTATTTCGTTAACAGGAATGGAACGGCTTGCCACTCCTTGGATGAATGCGGACAAGTCCGTGCTTTGCATAACCTCATTGTTCTCTATTGAGATGCACAAGCGCTCTGTGAGGTTCTCGCTCATGCTTCACCCTTCATCTTCTGTTAGACCAATTTCCACGAGTCTTTGGTGCAGATAGGCACCAGCCGTTATTGCTTGGAATTTGGAAGTTCCACCAGTCATTTCGATAAATTCACTGCGTGGGGTGAGGTCAATATCATTTCGTGGATGGACGAACATTGGCATCGAGAATCGGCGAACATTGGAATTGCTTGGATTCACAACTCTATGCGTTGTTGATTTGAATAGGCCGTTGGTGAGGTTCTGCAACATGTCACCCGAGTCCACAATGATGTGACGCGCATCACCTTGCACTTTGATCCAACTTCCATCATGGTCCATGACTTCAAGTCCATCAGCAGTTGCAGTGACAAGTAAAGTGATGAAATTGATATCTTCATGTGCTGCTGAGCGTACTGCTCCCTGTGGAACATCCTTACCAAGTGGTGGATAGTGGATAATTCTCATGATTGTATTACCGTCTTCTGACATTGAACTGAGCCAATTTTGGTCTTTACCAAGATAGAGGCTACACGAGTGTAAGAGGCTTTGTGATAAGGACTCCATTTGTGTGAAAAGACCATCGATAACGGGCTTGAAATGTGGTGCATGAGCATTCGGCCATACATTGGCGACATATGTCGGAACTTCTCCAGTGGTTGGATGGCTTCGGCCGCTTTGCCAAAACTCTTTCAAGTCAGGAGCAGGATTATTTTTGGCGTGTTCAACACCGAATGGAGTGTAACCTCGCTGGTGAGCGATGTGCGGTTGAAGGTACGACTTCTTGACTGATTCATCCAGTGAAAAAAACACATCACCTTGCTCATACGCTTGTTCAATCGATTCTAAGGGTATCCCGTGATTTTCTAAAGCAAAAAAACCGATATCCTTGAGCGAATCACCTACGGCTTGAATGAACTTCTCTTGCCGCTTTACCTCTCCACTGGTGTAATCGGAAAAATCCACCACGGGGATGCTTCGCATGAACTCACCTTTCAGTCAAAGTTACTTCGAACCTTGGCAAGAAGATGGAGCATTTCGATGTAAATCCATACAATGGTCACCAATAACCCGAATGCGCCCCACCATTCACCAACCTTAGGTGAGCGTTGTTGGATTCCTTTTTCGATGAAATCAAAGTTAATGATGAGAAGGAATGAGGCAACAGCTAAGATTGCGAGGGTTACCAAAATCCCAAAAGGGCCGGATGAGTGAAGAAAAGGCACATCGAAATTGCCAGGTATGAAGAATAAAATGAACGAGACCAAATACAGCATCATGATGCCTCCTGCAAGTGTGAATATAATTTTCTTGAACATTGGAGTTGCCTTGATGATTCTGGTTGCATATAATCCATACATTGTGCCAGTAATACAAACAGTGCCAAGAGCGGCTTGGAAAACAATTCCGTCATACATTGATTCAAACATCATCGAAAAACCACCGATCAAGAGTCCTTCGAAAACTGCGTAGGCAATCATGAGAGTGGCAGGGTTTTCAGGGCGTGAAAACAAGAGAATCAGATAGGTGATAAATCCTCCAATAAAACCAATTAAAATCCCTAAAAAGAGAATATTCATGTTAACAGTTATGCCAATTGAAACCAGCATGAGGGCAGAGAATGCCATGGTTCCAAAAAGAATCCCAATCTTTTGCATTGTTCCTTCATAGGACATGGTTTCATATCCACTGATATTGTTCCAAAAGCGGTTCGTAAGAACGGGGTTACTCGATGTGTAGGCCATAGCACTCGCTCACAGCACGAATCGGTCCCTTGTCAATCTTGTGTTGTTCAAGAGTGTTGGTCGACTTGTTCTTGGTAGTATGCGGCCAGTTCATCAATCGGCCATCCTTGGTCGAGATATTTTTGAATCGTTTCTTCAGGCCATCCTGGACAGCGAGCTAAATCCTCGGGTGATAGTCCAGTAGGCTTTGCTTCGTCTCCGCTACTGTCAAGAACCGGCATTTGCCAATTATCATTGTTCACATCCCCGTTGGCGAGAGCGGCTAGATTTTCGCTTTCAATGGTAATCAAATCCTTCACTTCCTCGCCTTCAGACTCAATGTTTCGAAGAATCATGTATGCACCACCGGCTAAAGCAATTCCACCAAGCATGAAGAAAAGCATCATTCCAGTACCTAAATTAGAACTTGTATCGGCACTTGGGGTCGAATTGGAATTCCTCTGCTCAGTTGAACATCCATTGAAGTCTACAGGTATATTGGCGGCCGTGTTGGGGCATGTATCGTCTCTGTTGACTACCATGTCTCCATCATCATCCAATGAGCCATTATCGATGACAGTTTGATCGTCGTCGACAAAGATTCCGCCAAGGTCGCAACCAAGTGCTTCTGATTCGTTAACACCATCTCCGTCTGCATCAGCAAGTGTAAGTGCTGCTGTCGGTGATACATCAGCTATTTCTGAGTCAAGAGCAGTCGATTGGGCCCATGAGACTTCAACAGCATCTGGAATGCAATCACCATCGGTGTCTGCATTTGTCGCATGACTTCCGAATATGTATTCCAGCTCATTGGTCAAGCCATCACCATCAGCATCATGCTCGCCTTCAAGCAGATTCAAACTACCGAGTGTACGAGTCGTTCTATTGAGGCCATTGGCGACTTCCCAATAGTCTGGAAGGCCATCGTTATCGGTATCGGTGACATTGTCGGTACGAACCCAGTCTCTGTCCCAGCCTGCTAGGAATGGAGCCGTAACTTCAGCACTGGTAAGAATAAGTCCCATCTCACGATTTCGTGTGGTTGCAGAATCACCCCAGTTGATTGAGGATATGAGAACATGCTCTTCGTCAACAATAACTCCCTTGTTGTGAAGTTTGGAAACTTCATCATCTTCGCTCATGACAATGGCATTGATGTCGTAGCCGAGTGTTGTGTTCCATTCTTCGTTAAAGGTGTCCACGACTTCTTGGATATCTTTGTCCAGGTATGCGCCGTTCAAAATCAAACGGATACGAATGCCGTTTTGAGCAGCGTCTTCAAGCGCCGAGACAATCGGATTATCTCCCCATCCCCAGCTCCAGTCAACGTCGAGGTATTGCAATGACAACAGAATTTCTTCATCAGCCTGCTCAATCATCCATACCAATCCATCGACACATGTGTCGGGACAGGTGAGAAGTCGGCCGGAGACATCTGTCGTAATTGGTTGAGCGAATGAACCGTTGACCAAAGATCGAAGAGAATCCATTGTCCAGTCGGACGGGCCAGAACCTGGTGCGACTTGCGTAATGTAAGTTCGACTTGCAGATTCATCATAGGCAAGTTGTGCCATCACTTTCTGAGCGAAGTCGACGTTATCAACAAGTACACCCCATTCGGAGTTACCTCGTTCATCAGGAGCAGGTTGAGAAGAACTCTTCCAGTTACCTGAACCAATCCATACGCTTTGTTCATCTTTGACCGCTACCTTACTGTGGAGGTATGTGTATGGCTCATCGTTCTGTCCACCGAACCAAAAAGTACTGACGCCTGCAGTAGCCAAATAATTCGCTGTTCCGATTTGGTTGTTCTTGTCATAACTGTTCCACCAGTATTCAGCATAGTTCAGAACCACAGTGACTTCAACACCTCGGTTGTGAGCTTCTACGAGTGCTTGAACAAGATTCGGTTGTTCGATTTGGTAAAGATGGACATGCAATGATTCACTGGCATTGTCAATCCATGCCACCAAGTCTACGAGCCCACTTTGGGGGCCGATGAGAGGTGTGACTGTACTTGTTCCAGAGAAAAGAGTCGGTCCGCAGAATGTGCTTGCACCTAAGCGTCCCCAACGGTGTTGCCAATCAAGTGCCAAGTCTGTGTCTGGTAAATTTCCACACCCGTCTCCACGATGGTAGACGAGAAGGGCAATACTCGATACAGGTTCGACCAAACTGATTCCACTCCATCCTTCGATTTCAACTGGCCCATTTCCATAGGCGACAGTGTCCGCAAGAACGCCTGCTGGAGTAGAGATTTGGAGGGTTGCACCAGAATCTGGAAGTGTGAAGCCAGAAGTGGTCATAGCCGAATCAAATCCAAGGATTGTGCCATCTTCATACACAGATAGACCGCTCGGATCTGATGCGAGAAGAACGGAACTGTTCGAGGGAATTGCCACATCTCCAAAAGAATAATCTGTGGCATCATTCGCTGAATTGATCAGTGTCAATGTCCATCCGTTCATGTAAGCAAGTGAGTCTCCGATATTTGTGATTTCAAGGAATTCCGTATTGCTCGAAATATCAGTAGAACCTTCTGGCATGAAGCGGCTAAAGACGATGTCTTGTGCCTCAGCAAACATAGCCGCATCAGGCTCTTCTGCTCCTGGAGTTGGCCAAAGGAGCAATTGCCATCCATCGGTTTCTGCCTCTCCTGGACCCATTGTTTGACAATCACTTACGATGTTCCATTGAGCTGTTTGGACAGGTGTTCCGTCAGGATCCGAAAGTACCAACTGGTCTCCTAAACCAGATATGATGTCGTCGTCCATGAGGAATACTGCTCGCTCTTGAGGTGCGAGCATCATGGTGTCAGTACTCATGTTCCACATCGAGGAGGTTCTGAGGAATCTTCGGTCGCCATCATCGGAATCAATTCTCCAGCGGCTCATGTTGATGTCTTCATCACCCGTGTTCATCACTTCAATCCAGTCTTCAACGGGATTGACTGAATCATCGTCACAGTATGCTAAAATTTCAGTAAGAGTGAGTTCATGAGAGCCAGAGTAAGCAGGCCAAACTGGATTGATTTCTCCAGGAGTAGCCCAGGCGGATTGAATCCAGTCAGAACTGTTCGAAGCACCGGTGCCATCCGGTCCTGCACCAGCATGAGTGCTGTTTGAGGGAATCAATGATTCTCCTTCGACCGTTGATACCCAAGACACCGAATCGACCGTGTTACTGTTGGCATCGATGAGAACAATTGAGTCTGGAGTTGTGTGCTTGAGGTAGAAACTTGTTGTTCCGTTGAGCGCAATGAGAGCAACTTCACCTGGTTGAATCACCGAGGTGGACTGCAAGGGCATGTTGAATTGGTGGAGCGTCAAAGAACGTCCAGCGGATTGTAACTTCCATCCTCCAACATCCAAGGCCATGGTTCCGTTGTTGTAGACTTCTAACCATTCACCTAACGGCCACTGTTGTGAATCGCTTCCAACTGCATCAGGAAATACTTCTGTGAAAATAACCAGTCCAGTTGAAGGAGTTTCGACTGGGTCCGGCTGACCCGGCGTCATCCAAGTTGACGGCACCCACGGGTCCGCATCATTTTCGGCAGGGATTAAGGAGATATTCTCGCCATAATCTGTGGTATACCAGGCCGTGTCAACAACCATTCCTGATGCGTCACGGAGCATAAGTTGATTGTAATAGTCCCACAGTTCGGTATCTGAATTGAATTGGACGAGTCTTCGCTCTTCCGCATCGATGGAAGTCGAGCCTTGCGTTTGGTTGAAGACCAACGAACCTGGGTCCAGATACGTCACATTACCCATTCCATCGATAATCGACCATCCCGATAAATCAACAGTTGAGGTTCCAGTATTGAGTAATTCAATCCATTCGCCATCAGGGAAATCCGTGCCATCAGAACTACTGTTCGATAACAGTTCTGCCAATTCAATCGGAGAAGGGGTTGCAGCAATCACAGTAAAGTCAAGGGGATTACTTGCATTTGGTGTCGGGTAAGCGGCATAGCCCCAGTATTGTGAAGTCGTGCTTTCAACAAGCGAAAATCCAGCCTCAGTATCTGTCCAGGAAATGTGTTGCGCTTGAGTACCATTTGGCCAATACAATGACAGTGTTTCGACGCCATTATTCAGTACGCCAGAACTTCCCGAGCCATTAACGGCAATAATCCGTGTATCCCCCGGTTGAATGATGGTAGAGTTCGCATCAGAAGTAAAACCTACCAAGTGATTGGCATCGAATTCAAGAATATTTCCTGCAGCATCTTGAAGTGACCATCCAGTCAATTCCATGGCGTCCATTCCCGAATTGAAGACCTCCACCCATTCTCCACCGGGCCATGTTGCATTGTCATACGAAGGCCAAGGATTGGACATTACTTCATTGATCACCAAATCAGATGGGTAGACTGTAGGCCCTACTGTAGAACCGCCAGAATTGATTGCTCCGGGTGACGGTCCACTGGTTGCAACCCAATCATTTGTTGCACTCATGCTGTCTTCTTCAAGACTTGAGCCGGAGGGTGAGCCAGATGACGAGAAGGTCCAAGTTGCTTGATCAAGTTGTACGCCGTTTGCGTCAAATAGGGTGATGATGTCGTTGGTGTTTGCCAGATAGAATATCGAACTTGAGACTCCATTACGTGCGATGACCATGTATTCATCGGGCTCAATTTCCCAACTGGTTGAATCCGCTGCATCATAATCTACAATTGATGTTGAATTGAAGTAAAGTGTCTTTGATGCTTTATTCGTAAGATACCAATCACGGACATCAACCGTTGAGTTTCCTGAATTGTGAATTTCCATCCATTCGCCTCCAGGCCATGCTGCATCATCGTATCCATTTGGATTCGGTAATGCTTCATTGAGGCAAATATCACCTGTGCACGCCAGTGAGCGGCTGGAGGTTTCCGACGCAACAGAAGTTTGTTCGAGCGAAGAAACGGCGAAGGGTACGGTCGTCGACATAATCATGAGGACTGCGAGGCAGAGGGAGCGAAGGACGGCATTCATGGTGTCACCAACATGCCGTGGATTCTGTCTAAGGGCATATCACTTTCCCCTCGTCTTTCCGTTGAACAGGATTCCAAAGTTCATAGGAATCCGGCATTATCGACGAGGTTTTTGAACAAAAGGTAGGTAATTGGGACTAAGATAACACCCATGGCGTGACTACGGCGGATACCGAGTCGAGGTGGCAAAAGGCCAAGCATTGTTCCCACAATCATAACGGCCAAGCCGATGAATCCCGTGCTGACGAAAACCAGAGATGCAACGAATATGATGACACTCATGATCATCTGCTGGAGTGGGATTGCAGCATGGAGGCGTAGCATACCTTTACCGACATATCGCATGATTGGCATTGCCATCAAGCCAGCAGCAAGCGTTATTGCCAACAAGCGGATGAAATCAGCAGTTGGTTCAAGACTACTCCAAGTGTCCACAGGGTACATTGCCTTGAGTGCAAGTGTGGCTCCAGAGCGAGAACGTCCGATGATATACAAGAATCCGAGAACACATACGGTAACTGCAGTGTTCACTGCAGAAAGTATAGCGATGATTTCTAAATCTTGTTTTGTTTGTGGACCTTCGACGCCTTCATCTGCCTCTGCCTTAGCAATTTCGAGTAGTTCGTCATCAGATAGTTCAGTCAAGCGTCGGGTTTCCCAGTCCATTCCAAAACCTTGCTTTCCTTGTAATTTAGCTGCAACGTTTCGACCACCCATCACCAATACAGTGGCTTGCGAGGCAGTCATGCCGGGAAGAACCCCCATTGATGCTCCAGCAACACCGGACCAAAAGCACGGAATCAACAGAGGTCGTGCAGGTGGTAAATCCCAGTTTTCTTTTTGAGGCGGAAGGTGGGAGGTTGTGGCGTAGATGTCAAGCAGATTGGCAATCCCGAACAACCCTGCGAGACTTGGAAGCAAAAGGCTTGCACCAGGCATGTCGAGAGGTGAGCGAGCAGGTAATGAGTGTGGGCCAATAATGGTCCATCCAAACAATCCAGTGAGGAGGAAAAAGGCAGTAGCGGAGAAAAAGCCTGCGACACGGGAATCGGTTCCAAATCGTCCAAATGATGCGGTTTGTAGCCACTTAGGCCAATCGAGTCGAGTCGTCTCGGTTGCTAGCAAGAGCAACGAAATTGTCAGTAAAATAAATGGCAACATCGTACGTAAATCTTCATACCATCCAAGTTCAGGTCCGAAGGCAATACGTGCGACAATAATCAGTGGAAGTGAAAGGAATAATCCAAGTTGCGAGCCTCGAGCGGACCAAGCAACGCCACGGGCAGCATTTCCCGACAGGAGCATTCTGTGACCGGGCAATAATGACAGCGCTTGATCTGCATCGGGCGCCCCCATCAGTGCTGAAGGGATATAATTCAGGAATGTATGCACTGTACTTGTCGAAACAATAATTCCTGCTACAGCTGAAAGGGGTATTCCTAAACTAAACAAAGCAGGTGCTAATGCGAGAAGAATGAGCGCCACATTGTTGACGTGGAAACCGGGAATAATTCCGGTGAGCGTACCCATGCCTACGCCAAAAAACAAGGCCGCAAACATCCAGCCAAGTTCATACATGTAAGCATCAAACATCTTCACACCTCAGGAATTATCGTTATTTGGTCCCGTTCCGTTTTCCATTTCTTCCCGGTCGTTAATTCCGTCTCCATCTGAATCTTCAGTATTGGAATTGAAACCTGTTGCGTCTTCAAAACTGTCTGCAAGACGGTCCCCATCAGCATCCAATGCATCTGCTTCATCGAGCGAGAATACGAGTGCTAAGTCTGTTGGATGTTCTATTTGTCGAAGTCGACCGCTCCATGTGAGCGATTGATTCTCGTGAAGTGAGTCCGTACCTATAGCATTGAGCCGAACATTGAGTTTGATCGATTGTTCTGAACCAGGGCGTTCAAGATACCAACCGTCGTCATGCATCGCCGCTTTCCCGTCGATGAGGACAAACTTATTCTGAGAATATCCCCATTGTGTTGCTCCAGCATCCCAAAGAAGTTGTTCAGGTGCCGCAGGTTCTCCTACAAGTTGGTAGGTGTCAACCATGAGACGCATCATCATTTTTTCATCATCCCATGAAACGGTAACATTGGCAACGAGTCCTTGTCCTGCTTCGATCCATTCGGTTCGTGTGGATGGGAAGGTCATTGCTACCCGTGTTTGTCCGAAAGAATACGTTTGGCTGTCTACAAAGTAACCTTCAGTATCCAGCGGTTCGAATGAATATTGCATATAGGTGCTGAGCGTGTATATTTTATCAGGTGTCATCAGCATAGAGGCTGGATTTGATGAAAGCATTGCCTGCATAGACATAGCCGACATTGGGTCGATAAGGTTCGTTCCATTTCCGTTGTTCGCATCAATGCACCACATGCTCCGACCATCGTTCCACAATAAGCGACCTACTGTTTCATACGTTGAATCATTATATCCTTCTGTTTGGGCGTTTGAAGCATCTTCGTCAGTCGGCAGAATACAAATTTCGTTACCGTTCGGTCCAGAAAGTGTCCATTGACCATTCGTAATGGATACTTTACCTGCCATGGAGACCATGCTCCCTGATTCATAACTCCATGTCGATTCTCCAGCCCATTCGAGCATTTTGATTTGAGGTGAATGGCTTCGGTCGAGGAGAATGGTCGGACCTTGAGTCATGAGCGCCCATCTCAAACTGGTTTCCTGATAAGCGATCATTCCAGTCACTTCAATTTTTGAATCAGCTTCAATCCATACTCGAGGAGATGATTGAATGAGAAGTTGCATCTGGTGAGCTTCGTCGCTAATATAGGCGCTTGTAAACGTTGCATCTGGATTTACAGATTCACTGATGAATCCGTTGACTGTGACTATTTCCCCTACATAGTCTTCCGGAGCAATGGCTAGGTCAGTAAGCGTAACCCGTTGAAGTAATGGTAAATCCTCAGGTTCCCAGTACAATGCTCCTGAGCCTGTTGCCTGCATGTAAAAGCGTCCGTTGTAATCAACGACGTCACCCATGACTGTGACATTCGTTCCAATAGGCGGAATTTCACCGGTTGAATACCATCGAACTTGAATGACACCAGTGTCGTCTTCGATGACCAAATCGACACGGTCTTCTCCGTTTCCATAGCGGTCCTCAATCCATGAGATGACTTCACCTTCAACCAAAACAACCTCATTTTTGTATTGAATCAAATCTTCGACATCAACCACTTGAGGTTCTCGAACCATGGCATACCAGTTTAGTGTAGCAACCAAGAATAAGGACAGGGCAAACATGACCCATAATTTCTGTCCTCGTGTCGCAGGATTGTCATCCGTAATTTTTAGCATAATGTCCTTGAGAGCATCCGCCATAGTTGCTTCACATCCGTCCCGTGCTTAGGTATTGCCATCCATCATTCCGTCACGAAATACGGGTTTACCGATGTTTTCGCCGTGCGGGGCCTTTTTAATGGAAAAGTAGACCGCTTGATGGGGATGGCCATGCGTGACCGTGTGATTCGTGATGAGATTCACAAGGACATTTTCGTTCCAGCAAGTCATGCCCAGATTATCGATACACGTGAATTCCAACGTCTTCGCTCCATCCAGCAACTTTCAACATGTGAGTATGTTTTTCCTGCTGCCAATCATAACCGTTTTTCACATTCTTTGGGTGCATACCATCTTGCGGGCACTTTGATTTCCTCGTTGAATGAAGTTCAGCCGGACCTCGTTTCCGACGAGGACAGTGAACTGATTCAGTTAGCAGCATTGCTTCACGACGTCGGTCATCCACCTTTTTCCCACCTTCTCGAAACTCCCGAAGTCTTTGCGACCTATCACTCGCACGAGCACTGGGGCCGAGTCTTGTTGGAGTCCGAAGACACTGAAATTGGTGTTGCCCTGCTTGGAGTTCTCGGTCCAGAGAGGCGCGACAGATTGTTTGCTCTTCTTGACGGAGATTCTGAGCATGATGGAGTCCCTATTCCTCCATACATGAAAGAAATTGTTTCGAGTCAATTGGATGTTGATCGCATGGATTACATGGTTCGGGACCAAGCGAATACTGGTGCACAAATTGGCGGTTTTGACATTGCTCGAGTTATTCGAGCACTTAGAGTAAACGAAGAAGGCCACTTCTTCGTTAAATCTTGGGGGTTACCTGCAATTGAAGCATATCTCGTTACCCGTTACCACATGTATCACCAAGTCTATTTTCACAAAGTCAACATGTTGACTCAAAATTATCTGGTCAGAATGCTTTCTCGTGCTCGTGCCCTCGCTCAAGAAGGTCAACTGGAACTTTCAGCACCATTGGGAAATATGCTGTTGAATGAATCACTTGACGCGAAAGGATACGCTGCCTTGAATGATGCACACATTCGAGTGGCGCTTCCAGAATGGGCTGAACATGAGGACAAAGTGTTGGCCCACTATGCGATGCGCTTACTTTCGCGCCGAGGCTTCCACAAATCCTTGCGAATCGAAGGGCTTTCTACAGAAATGGTTGATGTTGTCTTACCAAGATTGGAATCTTTCGTGAAAGAGGCTGGATACAATCCGGCTATTGACGTGATTACCGCTCGAATCTCCAAGCGTGGCTACATGCCATATGAGCAAGGGATTTTGATTGAAGATGGGCGGGATGCTGCAGACCATTCGCCCTTGGTCCGTTCACTCACACAGCCCAACGAGAGAGCCCTCATATTTGTTCCAGATGAAATCCGTGATGAGCTTGAAATCAGTGTGCGTGAATGGGTAAAACCTTCGCAGTCATCACTCGCTCAGTTTGAATGACGCAGAGGTAAGTTCTTGTCTTGCGCCCATTCCCTTGGCGCAGGGCCCGTAGCTTAGTCGGTTAGAGCACCCGGCTCATAACCGGGGGGTCAGGGGTTCAAGTCCCTTCGGGCCCACTTTTATTTTGAGGTCCACGTAGGCGTTTTTTAGAACCACTATGGCGCAATGGTTATGAGGGTCTCATTACTGGGGTAGACTACTAGGTGACCTGTATGTTGAAGCGCTCTCTGTTCTTACTTGGCCTTTACCTCTGCTCTGTATTGCTTGTTGCTGTTCCTGCGGCTGCACAGACACCAACTGCGGCTATCTCCCTCTCATGCGCTCCTATTTCAATCAACATTGAAGTGAAGCCAGGTTCAACTTACAACGGTTTCACGACTTGTACTGCAAACAATCCAACGACTTACCAAGAAAAAATCAGTATTCTCGTTACCAGCGACGGCTTAGCAACTGCTGCTCCTGGTGACATGTACATCGGTGGTAACTCTGAAGTGGATTTCCAAATCTCCGTTCGTGCCACGCCTTACATGGTCATGCAAAGTAGGACGCTCTCAGTTTCTGCAACCGTCCAAGAGATTAACTCCCTCCCTCCAATTAATACCGCTTCATCCCAAAACAACATGATTGTCAACATCATGCAATACTCTTTGGTTCAAGTTGAAGCAGTCGAACCATTTGTTCAACTGATGCCAAAGAAAGACAAGAACTTCGAGTTCAAAGTTTACAATCTTGGAAACCAAATTGACTTCATGAAGGTGGGTATTACCGAATCCAGCCGTGAAAATCTTGAAGAAGCCGGTTTCACAATCAACTTGCCAGCGGTTAAGGTTCAGATCGATGCAATCCCTACTGCAACGAAAGTTCGTGTCATGGCTCGAACTCCAAAGACTCAAGGATGGAGCGATGCTTATCACGTTCTCGACTTCTTCGCAGAATCAGAGTTTGCTTGTAACAACGGTGGATGTATCCGTGAATCACAAATGATTACAGTTTACGTCCGTGGTGTTTATCTGCCAGGTTTCGAAGTCGTTCCCGCCATCTCAATGATTGCTCTTGCCGCAGCTGCTGCAGGTCGTCGTTTCACAGAAGACCGTGAAGACGAAGAGGACGTAGTCTGGCATGATTCAGCACCCGGCCTGTGACGGCTCTTGTAACGGCCTTTGAGAATAGGGTTCTAATTGACTCTTTGAGGGGTCGCCTTGATAATCCCCTGCCTTAAACGCTGTGTTAACAGGGATTACTATGGGTGGATTACTTGACAAGGCCAATGCTACAAAAACCGAGACTGTCGATGCTGAAGAAGTAACTGTAAAAGTCACTAAAGTGGTCGATGCGTCTCCAATGCCAAAAGGCGAAAGTTTCCTTAGCACTGCAAATCCAATTGGACTCGGATTAGCTGGGCTTGGTTTTATCCTGATGTGGTTTTTGGATAATTACTGGTTTGAAGATATTACAGGGCCAGTACCATTTGGTCTCGTCATCATAGGGATTATGGCAGGTTCATTCTACTTAGTTTGGAATTCTATCGACCGGCAAAAAACAATCACCCTCGCCGTCGGATATTTGCTACTGACGAGTGTACCCTATCTTGCAGGACTCGAACTAGGAAGCAGTCCTGGAGTCTCCGAGATCGCTGTAAATGAAGACAGCGATGAGCTATCTTTTGTGGTTCGAGGTTCATTTTCTTCAGCATCTGCAGAAATTCTATTCGATGGTGAGTCTGTTTGGTCTGAAACAAAAGATATGAGTAATGACCGAAGTAAATTCACAGTTCCGCTCGCTACTATATTTATGGGGAACTCACAAAATCACCTCTTGAGTACAGTAAACTCTTATTCAATACGTGTTGCCTCAAACAGCGGTGATTCTACAACCGTAGATATATCTCCAACGCTCCTCAATCGAGAAGTGGAAAACTCTGCTGCTAAGTTGATAATG
Source organism: Candidatus Poseidoniaceae archaeon (assembly GCA_949372875.1). GTDB lineage: Archaea > Thermoplasmatota > Poseidoniia > Poseidoniales > Poseidoniaceae > MGIIa-L1. Next base: position 323,522 of record CASIAW010000001.1, on the reverse strand, counting down.
CGAACTGATACAACCGAGGATGGCGACACACTTGTTGTTGGCGTAACCGTTGAGGCATTAGTCGGAATGTTCTCCAGTACTGCTGCTGCAAGTGACGGAGGGGAACATGATATGACGAGCACCTCTCAAAAGCGCTTACCGATTTCATCTGATTACACCATCCAATTGAAAATCCTTCAAGATGGCTCTCAAACGTATGAGTCTGCGATAATTGATGTCGATGGCCTTTCTGCAACATGGACCCCGACGTCAAGCAATTTGGCTGACTTTGGTAGTACAAATGGCTGGTTAGCTATGCCAGGGAATACTCTGGACCAAAATGAATTGTATGAGTTCATTGAAAGAGACGAATTTTTCGAAGATGATGGGTGTTACAATTTCCAAATAATTGTGACCAATGAGTTCCACTCAACCATGAATGATGCCTCACCCGGTAACGGCGTAACCATTAGCGACAATGCTTGGGAACTCAACTTTGATAGTGAAGAGTCAAGTTCCGAAATGAAGCCATGCACTGCTTGATATCGTTTCACTCTTAAGCATCATCTTCAAAGACTTCTGCGACATCACTGTCTGAGATTCTTTTGGCTGCGTTTCGGGCTACGATAACGCTTCCACAGACAATGAGTATGACAAGGACTCCATAGATGATGAACGGTTGATCCTCGGTCTCTTCACCGATATACCATCCGACTTCTTGAGAATTTCCGCCTTCGACATTGGTAATATCGTCAGCGATTGAAGTCAATATGTTCGGAATAAGTGTTCGGCAGTTGAGAATTTGACCCCCATCCGTGTTTGCCCACCAAGAGACAGGCAATTCTTTTTCCTCACCGGGCACTAAAGAGGTCGTCAAAGCAGTGGTTTCAGTAAGGTTCTGACCGACATAACACCAGATGTTGACGGTTGCTGCAGCAGTGCCGGTATTTCGCACAGTAACCATTGCACCAATCTTTTTATTCACTTCAGCTGTTGTATCTTCAGCATCTATGGAAACCACTTCGATGTATGGTAATGGGACATTGATGACTGCAGTTGGCGAATGTGGTGCAGGAACTGTTGTGGCAAAATTACCCCATCCCGAACTGAGTGTTAACGTCAATTCACCTTCTTCAGCATGATAGACTCCGTTTTGGTCAACCCACTCGACAATCCTCTTCCATTCACTACCACCGATATCGATGACTCCGTTTGAATTGGTTATGTCGTCTCGAGTTGAATTGCCATAGCCAATTCCAGTTTGGTGAACTGTAATGTTGGCGGAATTGGTTTGGATTTGGCGTTGAGAAAGCAAACGAATCCAACCATCGGTATATCCTCCAGTGCCTTGGTTATCCGTGTAGATAATTTCAGCAAGGTCATGGACAATGATGTCTTCATCTGTGCGACTTCCAAGAATTGAACTGGAATTTACAACGATACTTGCTGCATCATTTACATTGATTGGTGCACTTCCGATTAAGGTGCTTGATTCAACTGAGCAGACATGGTGACAGGTCAAGTCTGCCCCATAGATTGTTGCATCATTGAGGAGTAGAGTCCCGAATACTTCGAGTTCAAACGAAGCACTGTTCCAAACGAGGCTTGCATTCGTTTGATTCAATTCACTGGCAAGAAGTATTGGCGATTGTGCACTTCCTGTGTGAAGTGCTTGGATTGATATAATTTGAATTTCAAAAGCATAATATATATTGAAATTGGCAACCAAGTCAGTTCCATCCAAAGGCACATCAATGAATATGTGGTCCTGTCCGGCAGCATCGCTTGTTTCCTCTCCAATAGTCATGTTGAATATTGCCGAAGAAGGAATCGTTTGGTCAAAATCGACTCGCAATTGTCCGTTTTCAGCCAAATCGCCAAAATTCAAGTGCAGTTGGGTGTCGTTCAATATTACAAGTCCCGAATCGAGTTCTTCACCGATGAGTGAACCAGTTAATGAGAGCGAAGCTCCCTCTTCCACAGTGATATGGCTGTTTGTGGCGACGGTAACGTCCCCTTCAATAGTTAAAGTTGAACCGTTTTTAACAATGACATCACCGTTCATGGCGTGGCTCCCACTCCACGTTTCATCGGCATTAATGAGCGTATTTTCACCGTTTGTTGGAGGCTCAGCATGAACGCCCGAAAGAGCGCTCATCGATGTTAGAATCAGGAGAAGAGTAAAGCAGACAGCGGTTCGCATGTATACCTCTAGAATGAGCCCACATTATAGGCTTCTCTCCGAATTCAATATGGGACGTCTTTCCATCCAATCTTGTATCCAAGCAGATTGAATGATCGATGCAAGACGGGTGTGAAAACAACCAGTGCCACCATGGGCAGTATCAATTCTGAGTCGGCGAGAATTGAGGTTCCCAGAAAGATTTGGCCTGCTAAGAATACCATAATGGCAAATGGAAGTGTATCCAGCAGTGGTGCTTTCGATGAGATGTCACCTTCTCGTTTAAGGCCTCTTCTACGCTTGACAAAAGAGCCAGTGCTGTCACCCACAAGACAAAAGAAACCGAGGAAACTACCGAGGATAAATGCTGTGAGCATATCCCCGCCAATGGAAAACCAAGCACCTTCTGCTCCCTGTAACGGGTGTGCGAATATCCCACTTTCTCCGATAGCAGCATTTGCAGAAGGAATCTCTCCCAGTGACGCTACAATCAGCATGCTTAGAACGCCTGAGGTGAGTGAACCGCCTATCAAGCCATTCCATGTTTTTCCATCGCCAAGGATTCTCTTTCCATCACTGAGCGTCCTCCCCCCATCTATCGGCCAGGGTCCATATCCTGTCTTTGGTAGCCATTTACCCCACATCATCGCAAACGTGTTGGCTAAAAATCCAGGTAAGTAAAGCCAAAGGGTTAGCAAACAGAGTCCGAGAAAATTCATTTCACTCACCATAGGTTCATTCCTATAACTCGTGGCTAGGGAGACGGTCTTTGAAGCATCCCCTTTGAAACGAGGTGAGAGGGCGAACTGTCTGAATGCAGACGCGATGGGATTATGTGATGGCGTCGACCAAAGCACACTATGGCAGAGAAAGTTGTTCTCGTTGTTGGTGGAGGTGGGCGTGAGCATGCGCTGTGCATGGAACTGAGTCGGTCCAAGCACGTAACTGAACTCCACTGTGCGCCAGGCAATGCAGGAACTTCTTCTCTAGCGACAAACCATCCTATCTCCGCAAGCGATATTGAAGGTCTGTTGGACCTCACCAAAAACATCAATGCTGATCTCGTGGTTGTTGGACCTGAGGCTCCCTTATGTGCTGCACTTGCTGACAGGCTTGAGCAGATGAAAGTCCCATGCTTCGGACCGGTTTCCAAACTCGCCAACCTGGAAGGCTCAAAATTACACGCCAAACAAGTCATGCGTGCAGCAAATGTCCCTACAGCACCGTTCCATGTCCTCTCTAAAGGAAGCGATATCGATGCTGCACTGGATGACTTCTCAGGCCATCCTTGGGTTGTTAAGCGAGACGTACTTGCCGGTGGGAAAGGAGTGGTCGTTACCAAAGATAGGACGGAAGCGTATTCTTTTATTCAATCATCAATCGAAAAAGATGGGCAAGTATTACTCGAGGATTTTCTACCAGGGGAAGAAGCAAGCATGTTGGTCATTATGGATGGTTCAGGGTTTGTTTGCTTACCTGCAAGCCAAGATCACAAGCGAGCATATGATGGTGATAAAGGCCCGAATACAGGCGGAATGGGCGCTTACTGCCCAGCACCTGTCGTTTCAGACATTGTCCATCAAAGAACTGTAGAGACAATAATCAAACCGATGCACGATTATCTGCTCTCCACCGGAACTCCGTACCGTGGCGTGCTGTATGTTGGTCTCATGATTCCGGATTCAGGTCGACCCAATGTGGTTGAATTTAACGTTCGTTTTGGAGACCCTGAATGTCAAATTACCCTCCCACTTTTGAAGACAGATCTGTATGAAGTCCTTGCAGCTGCATCCAGCGATCGCCTAGCAGAAATCGATGTCCAATTCCATGACATGTTTACTGCAACTGTTGTTCTCGCAGCAGAAGGCTATCCTGAATCTCCTGTCAAAGGTCGACCAATTCAAGGGTCGTTAGAACCAATTCAATCGGATGGTGTTTCTGCTTGGGTGAATCATGCTGGGACGGGTTTTGACGAGCAAGGCCAACTCATTTCAACCGGCGGAAGAGTGCTTTCTTGCAGTGCTTCGGGGCCTACTCTGGAGGCTTCTGTCAAACTCGCTTACGAATTGATAGAATCAATCGAATTGGATGGTTCACACTACCGTGGTGACATCGCTTTTCGTGCCCTTTCAACCCCTTGAATACGGCCTTATTCCTGCCCGAAAAAGGGGTTTAATTCACCCCATTAAATGCGACACAGCGTTGCTTTCATATGTTGTTCATACAGCGGAGTCATTAAAAGAGGCTCTCAAGTGGCGAAGACGCTTCAGCCTTGCTGCTGTCGCGCAAACACCTTTGAGGGATAAAAAATGGAACAGAAAACTGGCACACACAGCACTGCGCCAGCAGCACCGCTCGGATGGCTTATTGCCCCCCTTGCAGTCCTGCTAGCAATCGCAGCCATCAAGCTCGTCGGCGTAGACTTCGAGCTCAATGTAGACAACATGACGCCGATGATTTTCGTCATCGTCGCAAGTATCTTCGGACTTCTTCCGTCGATGCTCAACCAATCCGAATCTTCATCCATTTCAAAGGCCACCCTTTCCCTCTCAACTCTGGCCGTTGCTCTCATCGGTGCAGAAATCATTTACTGGCAAGATTACGGTGCTTTCACAGCACTCATGTTTGCTCTTGTTACCTTCGGCGTTCATTTCATGAACGGTCGAGGACGACACGAGATTGCATCAATCGTCATCTTTGCAGCGGTTGGAATCAATATTGGAATCATCATGGCAGGGGACGCTTTAGCGAATCTTCCTGAGATTTACAACTTGGCAGGCGCCGAAGAACAAGCAAGTTTCGTATCGACTTTGAACTTGAAGCACCAAGCAGTTGGGTATCAATTCTTTTCATACCTCACCCTGTTTATCCTTCTTGGCACTCTTTTCGCCACATTCACACGGGGCATTTTGACCCCCGTCGGAAAAGAAGGTTGGTTTGGTTTCTTGAATGACGACACAACATCTGTCATCAATAAAAAGAACCTTCCATTACAGGTTGCTCTCGTAGTTTGGGCACTCGCCCATATTGGCAGTCTGTGGCACTTCGATAGCGTTGCAGTTGCGGATCAACTTGGAATTAACACAGTTGATGGATACCATGGCTACTTCAGTTACTGGTCTGCTTTCTTTACCGGAATGGTGGCTCTGATTGTAGCAGGTATGTTTTCCGAGCGATGGCACACACGTGCCATGACACTTGGTTCTCTTTGGACATTGTATCAAGTTTCTACTTGGTATGATGCTGGAATGTTCTCTATCGAGATGTTGAATGGTAACTGGGGCAGCCTCATTTGGCTCGGCGCTACATTCTTCATCGGCGTTGGAATTTATTCCATTTCCACTCACGATTCGTGGGGCGGATGGGTAAACCGTGAAGATCACGAATACTCTGGCGCTCGGTTGTTTTGGAATCAACACTGGGCAAGCGTCATGATTGGTTTGGCTTTCTTCTTTGGTTTAGTCATTCGAACTCAGTGGTATCTCGTTCCTTCAATGAACGCATACGGAACCGGAAACTGGGACATGACTGGCGGTTCTGACCCGTGGTACATGAAGCGTGTTGTCGACTACATTCTTGCAAATAATGCACACATGATTGTTGACGCTGACCGCTTCTATCCAGTTGGTGGAATCAATCCTCGACCTCCAATCTTTACTTGGTCTATTGCTGTCCTTGCTCTGATTTTGGAACCATTCTTCGCAAACGGAGATGCAGTTTGGTGGGCTATTTTGTCCCTCCCTGCTATTTACGGGGCCCTTACGATTTTCCCTGTTGCTGCTATTGCTCGTGAACACGTTAACGCAAAAGCTGCAGTCATTGCAGCATGGCTTATCGCTTTCATGCCGGCTCACGTGAGCCACTCAACATGGGCTCTGGCTGACCACGACGCATTCATCATGCTGTTCATCACTCTTGGATTCATGTTCTGGCTTCGGGCTGTGAAGTATGCAGGAACAGAGCGTTTGATTCGCTCTTCTTCGGCTACACCAGCAGCCTTTATCGCTGCAATCTCAGCGGTTATATCTCAACGAAAGGCCGCCTTTTCATCTGCTGTATTGGCCGGTGTAAGTTTCGGTGTTGTCTCTCTTGGCTGGAAAGGTTTCGTCGTTGGGCCTTCGATTCTCTTCTTGGCTTATGCGGCTCAGGTTTCAATTAACATGTTCCGCCGTCGAGATTCGACAACTCTCAATGTTCTGTTCTTGACCATGCTTAGTGTTAATTTCTTGATGGCTCTTCCATTCTATGGTCATCCTCAAATTAATTTGATTCTGGATGGAACTGGATTGCAACCATTCTTGTTTATCTTCGTGTTCACACTGGCTATCAGCTTTGTAACAACTGGATTCCGTGACAAGCCTTGGTTGCTCATCTTGGGTGTTCTTGTGACTGCAGGTGCTGTCTTCTTCTTGGCATTGTGGCTACTCAAGCAAGCAAACATTTCCAATGCATGGGACGTATTGTTCACTGGTAGCGGATACTTCACAAAGACCAAGATTTTCGGAACAGTTGCTGAAGCAAACGCACCAAACAGAGGACAACTCTTTGCTCAATTCGGCCCAATCACCTTTGTCTTATCACTTATCATGGGTGTTCTTTGCATCTGGTCGGCTCTACGAAAGCGCAAGCAAACGAACCTCGTATTCGGTGTTTGGATTCTCGCTGCATCCTTCATGGCTTGGACTGCTGCTCGATTTATGTTCAACGCAACACCTGCAATTGCCGTTCTCGGTGCTTGGGGTATTGTTTCACTCTGGAAGTGGGCCAATTGGGGAGGTCTTGTCAAGACTTGGAAGAAACTCGGTATTCGTTCACCTGAAGACCGTATCCGTGGTGCACGTGTTGCCGTTTGGCGAACACCATCTTTCTCGGCAATCATGCTTGTCATGATTATGTTGTTTGGACAACAATTTACTTACGGTCTGGATGCTGCTATTCCGGGTAGTAACAATGCGGAAGATGACATCGATGAAACAATCTACAATATCATTCCTGACGCTTTCCGTTGGGAAGTTGGTGGTTTTTCATTCCTCGATGACAGCACCTATGACGGGAATTGGTATCTCGGATCTTTTGGTTCCGGATTCAATGATAACGGCTGGAATACTGCTTATGAGTGGCTTGCGAATCAAGATACTGACATGGCATACTCTGAACGTCCTGCTTTCGTCTCATGGTGGGACTATGGTTTCCAAGCACTTGATACAGGAGAGCACCCGTCAGTTTCAGATAACTTCCAGTCCGGAATTCCTGCAACTGGAAACATGTTACTCGCCAGAAGCCAAGAAGATTTGGTTTCAATGTTTATTTGGCAACTTGGTCAAGGAGATATTGAATACAATCAGGCTCGAACAGGTGATACAGCTTTCACCTCAGGATACAGCAACATCGTTGATTCTTACCTGAATGATGCACAAATGGATCTCTTCACCACCATGTCAACAAGTGTTGACCATGATGAAATGATTGCACTTGCTGAACTCAACAGTTTTGAAGTGTTCCAAACAAACGACGATGTCGTCTTAGCGGTTGGCTATCACCAAACAAATGGTGTGTTTGACCAATCGACTCCCTACTGGCGAGTATATGATGATGGCGAACGTATAATCTGTACTGATTCACTCTCTGCAACCTGCGTTGATGGTGACTGGTCTGAATTGTTTGAAGCAAATCGTACTTTCACAAACAACATTCGTACAGGTGCTGACAATGTGTATGACACAACACATTACATCATCGGTGATTATTGGTATACTGCTGACCTCATCGAAGAGTATGATTCTGTTGGGACGAACATTCACCGTAAGAACACGCGTCTTTCATTGACAGTTCAGTTACTCTCGCTGACACTTGACTCTGAACAAATTATCGATATGTATGATGATTTGATTAATCTTGAAGGATATTACAAAGTCCAAGACTACGACGGTGCTCCAGGAGAAATTGTTGAACGTGATCACGAAATTCGATACTTCGCTATCGACAACCGATTGTATCCTCGTGCAGGACGTTACACTCAAGATATGAATTACAATCAAGGTCAACCAATGGGTATCTTTGGCGCACCTACCATTTTGAGTGGCCAAGATATTTCCACTTACATGGATGAAGTCTACGAAACAATGCGTGGAGAATTCCCAGATGAGATGACTCGAGAAGAAGTCGACCGAGCAATTACGGAAGATTTCCTGAACCAGCAATCTGGTTCGGACATTGACCCATTACAAGTGGAAGATGTTCGGGTAGATCACAATGCTGCATTCTTCGATACTATGCTTGCACGAGCTTATGTCGGATACGGTGCCTCTTCACTTGGCGTCGATGCAGGTTCTTCAAATCCTCAACCGGCACAACATTTCGGACAATCCGGAAGTCCAGGTAGCATATTGGGCCAAGCGCTCCCACTACCAGGTGCAATGCAAAATCACTTTGTCATCGCAAATTGGTATACCCCCGAAGACAATAGTTCTGTAACTGCAGAACAACAATCTTCTGGAATTGCATCAACAAACACACTTGTCAAGATTCTCAAGTACTACTCGGGAGCAGAAATCTCGGGTCAAGTTACAATGAGCGATAACGGCCAGGGGTTGCCTGGCGTTCGATTGCTTATCGAGCGAGATGCATTCTCTGGCGAAGGCACAGAAGACCTTGACCCTGACACCTATTGGGTGCCAATCGGATATACAGACGCTGATGAGAACGGCGAATGGTCTTTTGACGCTCCAGCAGGACGTATTCGTGTGAGTGCATTTGCGGGTGATTATAACCCAATAGCAGCTCAAGATAATATCCGCTCTGGAGGCTATTCACAAGGTTTAGGTGATATCTTGACCGTCACAAACGATGACCGTCAAGTGAATGATATTACAGCGGTTCTCGGACAAGTTGCAAACATGAGTTGGCTTGGTGAATACCAACACAACATTACCGCACAACAAGCCGATCGATTTGTTGAAGTTTCCATTCCATTCGATATCGCTGTAGAAAGCAGTGGTGTTTCAGGACAAGTTACCTGGGCTGGTCACGAATCATTCGATGGCGATGCTTTGGTTAGCACCGACTTTATTCTGCGAAATATCTGGTCAATGACGGAAAATTACACACTGACTACGACCAATGGTTCATTCACATCTGAAGATAGCCGAATCCTCCAAGGAACCGGTGAAGTGACATTCACCGAAAATGGAACCTTTGAGAGCGACGGTGTTGCCTTTGCAGATGACTTCACAGGAACGTTCACTCGTTCAATCGCTGACAGTCGTGTCTACACAAGTAACGGAACATGGAACGGCAAGGGAACACTTGCAGCATCATGGGTCTCGAACGAAAGTGTCGTTTCATGTCTCGACAATGAAACTGCTCCAATGCCAGAAAATGCCTCACTTTGTCTCCAAGATTCTACAGCATCACCGCTCATCTATCTTTTGGATGGAGAAATAGAAGCAAATGGACGTCTGACCTCTGATGGAATCTCAACTCTCGTTACTGAGCACGTTGGCGACTCGTTTGAGGCTACAGGCTCCTTTGAGGGTATTGGTACACTGAACGGAACTGGACTCTTCATTGGAACTGGAGAATTCTCTGGGCCAATGGTTCAGCCCGGTTCATTCTACATCACGGGGCTTATTCCTGGAGTTTACAACATGATTGCTCAACTTGATAACGGAAAGGAAGTTCTTCTTCCTGATCCGGTGAATGTGGATATTTCTCCTTCATATGATTTGCAAATGACTATGCCGGGTTCCATCTTTGAAGATACCCTTCAAGACTTCTATGAAGTTGCCTTTGCAAACGAAACCTTCGAACTTGTTGATGTTGATTTGGGACTTTCAGCAGTAACAGAAATCACGACAGATGAATTTGGAAACTTTTCCGAGGGTCCACTTGCTGCTGGTGAATACTATTATCGCGTCGACGTCGACGGAGATGGCTGGTATGAACTCAATGAAACATTCACAGTTCGAGATGCATCAGAGAACTTTACATTGCTGATGGATATTCCAGAGATGCATGATATCACATTGCAACTCACCTCACCAGTCGATCCACTTACACAGGATGCTTACACAGACGTTGCAGGACGAATTGTGACCTTTACCAACGAGGATCCATTGTTCGGTCCGCTTAACGCAACATCTGATGAAAACGGTCTGGTCTACATTGAACTGCCAATGGGTGCATACACAATTTCTGATGAAGCTGGAGACGAATACATCTTGTTTGATCACGTATCGCTCGAAAATGAAGACTTGAGTCTTTCAAGTGCCTATGCAATTGGTACTTGGGTGAACGGCAGCATTCGTGTTGTTGACGGTGGAATATTCAACAATGACCTGAACTACTCCGTTTGGGCGGCTGAAGGAGCAGATGTTAAACTCGAACAGAGTCAACCTGCAGCAGGTTTGGATATTAATTTCATCTCGAATGACTTATCATTCTCGACAACAGTCGAAACAGATGGAAACTATAGTATTCGCTTGCCAAGTGGCAATGACTTCCATATGACGACATTTAGTATTGCGTCCCAAATGTCGGGAGGTCAACTGATTGAACTTACTGGAGATGCCGAGATTGACCTTGGCCTCATGTATTTGGAACCAACGACAAGTGTTACTGGATTTGTATTCCTTTACGACAATTCATCCCTGTGGGATGGCCTTGTTCCAGGTTACGACAGTTCCCAAAGTGTTGTAGCAACGGATAGTGATGGTCTTGAATGGGTTTCGGTAATCCTCGATTCCGGAGAGTTTGTATTCTACTTACAGGAAGGAGAATGGGACTTCTCCGTCGATGAAGAGAAGTTGAATTCAACAGATGTTGAGAATTATAATATTGTGATTGACGTCGACACCCCACCTACTCCTGTCGAATTGTTTGTTTACCCCGAGTATGTTACCATAGAACTCAACATCTTCATGGATGCAGGAAGCGATGGAGTATTTGCGAACGGAACTGCAGTTAGCCCTTCGTTCTCTCTCATGCCACTCAATAGTCATGGGAAACAACACAATTACACCTCTCTTGACTACACTTCTGTTGGAAACATCACAGTTGTTCTTGAACCGGGACTTTACAGCCTTGTTCTGAACTCTACGGATGCCTCCGATGAAAATGCTTCAGATTATGCGCTTATTGGAGCAAATGTGTTTGATCCAATTTTAGTCGGACTTGATGCCTACGAAGAAGCTGTAGCATTTACGCTACGAAACGACTACTTGGTTTCAGGAGAAATAACCAACTCCAGTGGTGGTGCAGTTGAGAAGCAATTCCTACTTCGTAACGAAGCTGATGACCTGTGGTTCAACATGGCTTCTGATGTCAATGGAACGTTCTCCTCCTATGTTCCTGCTGGAGATTGGGTTGCCATCATCGCTCCATTCCTCGCAGACAACGATAGCACCGAGACACTCCGTTACCCATTCAGCGTTGGTAACGATTCGTCTGTCCGAACAAACCTCGAATTGATGTCTTTTGACGTTGTCGAAATGAGTTTCCAATTGCAAGAATTGAACACTGAATCGAATATGTCTGACATACGAGTCACGCTTGTCAGCCACGATGGTTATGGTAACGTTACTCTTCCAAAGTCAGACTTGAATGGTAATGTCACCGAACAGTTGATGCCAGGAAACTGGAGCTTGTTCCTCAACGAAACAGCCCCTCAACGTCACTGGACCCTCGACACTTCTGCTTCACCATTCTCGACTGCATCTGCAGTTGATGGCGTTCTTGACTTGGGCGTATACTATGCTGAATTGGAAGTCGAAATCGGTGGGAAAGTATTCTGGGACTTGAACGATGATGACCTTCCAGGTGGCACAGAAGGTGTCCAAAACATTACGGTTACGATTCTTGGAATGAATAATTCTGAGATTGACACGAATGTGACAACCGATGAGTTCGGTGTTTGGTCACTCTTTGTCCCTATACAGGATGAATATCAAGTCAGTGTGAGCAAAGAAGGATTTAGCACAGAAGTGTATAATGTTTCGAACTCAAGTGCATACCCAGTCTATTCGGAACCTGAATCACATGACATTGAAGTTACTGCCGGTAACGTTTCCGTGTCCGGTAACGTCACTGACATTAACGATGCGAGTCGATTGAACGGCTCTACCGTGGTTCTTTACCCATCCACTGGAATGGCAGGAGAAATGCAAACAGTGACTTCAGTATTTGCAAATGACCAACTTACCTGGTCCGCAGTTATTGCGCCAGGCGAGTGGATTGTTGTAGTAACAGAAGCCAATGCTGGCGAGAACGGTGGCGGTGTTGCAGTTGGATTACTTGATGCAAGTATTTCAGATGGTGCAACTCTCGACCTTGAGATGTCTCTCGGTGGTTGGATTGACCTCACGACCTCTTGGACAGACATCAATCTCGAAGAGCACCATGCTGGTTCATCAGGTAATGGTTCATCCATGCTTAACGAATCAGTATCGATCACATTTGCTATTGGTTCAGACCTTGAATGGGACATACCAGTAGGCAGTGATGGAAGTATTAGCATCTTGATGCCTGCAGACGAAATCGAAATGGATTCATCCTTTGTAACGATTCAACACGATTTGAATCTCGAAATGGATTACATCGGTGGCGCAGTTACTCTTGTTGCTGAAGGACGTTCACCCGTAGCCCTTTCTTACACACGAACCATCAATTCTGATACAGTGATAACAATCGTTGAAAACAGCATTGTCAATGCTACAGTTGAAGACGATTCAAATCTTGCATACCTTGCAATACCTGAAGATGAAGGCTACCAAGCCATCGAATTGGATTTGAACATCCAATACGAGGGTACTGAGACGGTGCAAGTGTTTGATGTTCTCGGACAAATCGGAGTAGCGCCTGATGAAGCAGAATGGAGTATTGAATTCTGGAATGGAACTGACTTTGTTGAATCTCATGAAGTTTCACTTGGAATTGGTAATGGTTCCTCAGATACCAGTATTGCTTCATCTGCGGTAGTTCGTGTTCGAATTTTGGTTGCTAATCAATCCGATGCATGGCACTTAGAAGATCCTCACTCGCTGAAGGTTCGTTTGATTAATGACGGGACACCATCCAGTGAAATTGCTATGAAGGTCCAAGTTCCTCAAATCTACGGGTTTGAATTCAACGACGTCCCAACCGAAATCGGTATTGGGTCTGGTGGAAGTAGTTCCTTTGGTTTCGAACTGGTTAACATCGGAAACGGTGATGACTCTTTCACCATCGAATTAGCCGACAATATACCAGCTGGCTGGGAAGTAACACCACCTCAATCAATCATTAACATCGCTAAGGGTGACAGCCGTTCTCAAATGTTCACGGCATTTGCTCCTGAAGACTTTGTTGAAGGAAGTAAGACGATCACAGTCACTGTAACCAGCGAAGATGGTATTTTTACCGATACTTTTGATGTTGTTATTTCCAAGCAAAGTATTCTCTTGTATGTCGACCAAGGCGCAATTGTTACCCTTTCGGATAACATTGCAGACTCAGCTGGTCAACTCGTCATTCCAGTGACGAACCTTGGTTTGCTTGGAACATCCGATGTTGTAGTAACGGCTAAACTTCAAGAATCGAATAAATCACTTGGCTCTCAAACTATTTCTTTGGGTCCAGATTCAACGACCAATGCTGTGTTCGCTTTGACCGCAGAGGATTCGACCTCTGGCCCAGTTCGCTTCGAAGTGCGTGTTGAAGTGGTTGGAGTAGACAGTGTCCAGGTAGAACAGCAAATCGGTGCAGATGGCGAAGAACTCGAAATTGACTTCTCTGTTGAATACTACATAGATGTCGATACTGAAGACTCTCCATGGCTTACATTGGCGATTTTCCTTATTGCTGCATTAGTCATCTATGGTGGTATTCGTTTGGCTCGAAGCCGTTCGTCCTCCTCTCGATTCTGATTGAAGTTGTAGACAACACATTATATCCAAAGTTACACAAGTAACTTTGCTACTGTAGGTGCTGTAGAGGTTGAGCAATGGATGGATTAGATAATTTTGATTTGCTCCCGGAACCGGATGATTCACGGATTCTATCGGCAATTGATCCTTCAGCGGTTGGGTTCCAAGACGGATGGAGAGCAGAGGTTACGGGCTGGGCACCTCATGACGCCACACCAGTTGCTCGTATTCGGCGCCGTAAGTTTATTGCCACGAATGGAGTTATTTTTGCTCTACTGGCCATCACTTTACTCCTTGTTTGGAATTCTGGCTTACTGTTTATCGAGTTGTCTCCACCTAAATCTGAGTGGGCGAATGAACAATCACAACTGAATGAACTCTCAGAACTCGGCCTCACTGGTGAAGGCGTCAAGGTTTGCATGGTTGACACTGGTATTGACCTGAGCAACCCCGCTTTCTCGGAACTTGAAGTTACTTTCAAGGATCTGATTGGTAATTCAAATGCTCCGCTTGACTACGGATTTGTAGCCCATGGGACACTCATGGCAGGCATTCTGGTATCTGGCAGTCACCAAATGGGTATTGCCCCGGGTATTACATTGGCTGTCGTTGCCGCTCTTGGCGCTGACGAATCAGATCTCAACAGTGGTTCGGAGAATACGGTTGCCAGTGCAATTCAATGGTGCCAAGATGAATTTGAAGCGGATATCATTTCACTTTCGCTTGGAGGGGAACAAAACATCGAGATGCAGACGGAAGGTTCGAGCGTATCAGCAGTGCGCCGTGCTGTTGATTCTGGAATCTTTGTTGTCGCAGCAGCAGGGAACGATGGCGGGGTGAATGATGATGGCTTAGTCTCCGTTCCTGGAAACGTTCCTCGTGTTATTACTGTAGGTGCGTCAACTGAAGACCAGGCTGTCTGGGCGAATTCTTCAGCCGGGTCTCAAATACTCAATGACGGCTCTTCTCGCCAACACCCCCACTTGAAACCAGAAGTCATTGCTCCTGGTGAGAACATCATCAGCACAGGAGTCGGTGACAGTTGGTATTCAAGCAGCGGGACTTCTGATTCGACCGTCTTTGTGACGGGTGCTCTTTCTCTAATCCTTGAAGCATTCCCGGAACTCAAACCCACTCCAAATTCGAATGGCGACTGTATTGATCACGTGAAAAGTTCACTCGCCAACTCTTCACTCCAATATGATTCTGCGGTACTCCATGATGACCATTGGGGATACGGTCAACTCCAAGCTCTCGACTGGTACAACAATCTTGTTTCAGAGACCACTTCATGTTCGTCTCTCTAACGAAACCCCTTCAAAAGGGTCACTTCGTTTGATTTATGTTCACATTTGCCGGGTCAAAAGTGATACTTCTACTCGTTGATGATACATCTATGCCAATTAAAGTGATATTCTTACTCGACTTTGATATTCTTGAGCGGGCAACTGAGGCGCAGTATTATATTCGAGGGTTCACTAGGGAAAATAAGAGCGTGTCTATTATGAAGAACAGAACAACACACAAAAGCATATCCTTGGTTGCACTCTTGCTGCTTTCAGTCCTCACTGGATTGATAACGTTACCAACTGTATCTGCCGTAAACGAAACGAAGACTGGAATTATTTCTGGTGAAGAAACTTGGACAGGTACGATGAACCTTGAAGGGGATGTCAGGGTTGCAGAGGGTGCAAAACTCATCGTCAATGCAGGGACGACTGTTAACATTCCATTTGGCACCTTCATCGATGTTGAGGGGGCAATCTGTATTGGCGACGCTTCTTGTGGCGCAAGTGCCGGTTCTTCTAGTAATCAAGCACGCTTTGTTTGGTCTACACCCACTGACTACACGATTCAAGGCCGATGCTATTCGAACAACAGCAACGATCCAAACTACAACACAGATACAGCATGCGGCTCCGGAATGGTAATTCGCTCAACCATTGACCAAGCAATTACTTCAATCAAATATGCTCATTTTGAAAATGCATATGGTGTTCCTTTTGATACAAACCAAGTAAGCGGTAAGCAATACGGTGTTTTGGTATTCGATGGTTCTTCGACCACAGCAACAGGACTCTCATTCCAAGATATCAACACATCAAACATTATTGCGCTTGACTTAGCATCGCCAACAATTGATGACTCAACTTTCACCATCGGAATTGATGGTAATGGATACGATGCAGCAGCAGTTCGTGCATACGGCGCAGGTGCTGGTATTTTGGGGACGATGAGAATTCTTAATTCCGAGTTTACCGGTAATACGGAAGCCGACTGTGGCCAACAAGGCGGTGGACGCAGCCTCATATATGTCGAGAGTTCGTATGTTGATTTATCGAACCTTGACATCAAAGACAATGCTTACGGTTTGTTCTTGAAACAGAGTTCTGGCTCATTGACAAACTCAACCATCAATGTCAAATGCAGTGGTATTGACACGAACTCTCACAAAGTTACAGGAACCATTAATCACACATTAATTCTGAACGATAACATCATTACAACGGCTGATGGTTCTGGAATCACTGCCTATGATGGTGCAATTGTTGACGCAAACAGAAACACAATTTCTGGTGCTGCAGAAGGTTCCGGATTTGGAATTCGCTCTTCGATAGTAACTGCAAACAACAATATTATCGGTCCTATTGGTGGTTGGAATGGGTTGTGGATTTACGGAACATCTGATGTGGTCGCTCAAAACAATACCATCCAAGACACTGCTAAAGAAGCAGTTTTGATTGGAGAGTATCACTTCAATGACCAAGGTTGGAACGTCCCTACACCAACTGCTGCACGCTTGTATCTTGCAAACAATCAGATTTCGAACAATACGGGTACATGCAACTCACAGATGTATGGGGGCGACTTTCCTTGTCCTGCCATCCACGTGTTCATGTCATCGGCAACTCTGTATGACAACACCGTGACAAATAATGGCGGTGATGGAATGCGAATCAAAGGCAGTATTGTTAACGCTCAGCGCAACACAATGGAAGTTTCTGGGTTTGCTGCAAACATCAGCATGTTTGACGACAACTATGGTAGCAAATACGGTTCAATTGGTTACTTCTCTGGTAATTCTTATTCCAATGCATCCCAGGTTTACAACATTACAGAATCACGTGTAACTGTTCAATCAGAATACATCCCAGATGCCGGCGGAAATGAATTGTATCCAGTTCAACTTCGATGGCTCGGCCCAGAATGCCCATATGTTGTAGAAGAATGCCTCTTAGTGCCCTCGACAGCTGCAATGCCTCCTTTCGACATGCCACTGGCTCTTGAAGTAGTTGAGAATTCGACCGTCTTCTCTTATGCGAATTTACAGAACTTTGATTCCTCTAAAATTCATGTTCAAAACCAAAACTCTGCTTGGGGAAGTCAAGTTCGCGAAGGAGAACTAGTTCGCTATCAAGTCAAGGCCAAGAACAGCAACGTTGCTGGAGCAACAGTTGTCATTCGAGATGCCACAGGACTTCCACTTTACACCATGACGACCGATGCCTTTGGATTTACACCAGAAGTCTCTCTACCATCTGATTTCCTCCTTGATCGCAACTGGAACCATCTGGTTGGTGAAACCAATGTGCAAATACCTGGCGTAACCGATTCACAAGGGAATGCTGTTTTCATAGATGAAGACTCATGTGCTGACGGGTATGATAACGATGGTGATACGAAAGTGGACTCCGAGGACAGTGACTGCACCAACGGACGAGAACTCCCATTCTATTCGGTTGAAGCATACATGTTCGGCAAAGGACAGAAAGACTTTGATTTCGTTCTCAGTGGTTCAATCGACGATGTCATCAATCTTGATAATTTGAAACCGAGTGTAACAGTTACTCAAAACGATGGCTTTTCATTCGCTACTACTGTCGAATTGTCTGGTTCCTCATGGGACGGAATCAGCGGACCCTATCCATTGGATTATGTCGCTTACCAGAACCAGTTTGGTCTTATCAAGCGTGTTGAGGTTCAGCCACCGGGTTCCACAGATTGGTACTCAGCAATTGATACATCTGGCGCAGGTGGAGAAATTACAAAATCAAACCACCCGTTCAAATCATGGAGTTTTGACTGGGAAATGTCTGCACATCCAGAAGGTGAAGGCGACGTTACATTCCGTGTTCGCTCTTACGACGGATTAGATTATTCCCCGGTTGAAGTAAGAAAATACAAACTTAATCTCGTCGCCCCGACGATCTTAGTTGACTCTCCAAATGACGGAAGTTCTCACGAAAACGGCAAGGTTACGTTCACTGGAACTGCGAGTGACCCTTACTCAGGGACATGGGGCAGTGATATCACTGCGATTTGGTTTGATATTAACGGACCGAACGGATATACCATCACCTTGGATGTTGCAGGCTCTACTGCTTGGGCATTCGAGTGGCTCTTCCAAGATCTTGAAACAGGGCAGTATGATTTCCGTATCTGGGCGTCTGACAGTGATTTCTGTAACATTAAGACTGGATGGGCAGATTGTACCTATGAAAGCCGTTCACTGAACATCAATACTGATAATTCAATACCCTTTGTCCAACTCAGTGAACCACTGCCGAATGATATTCTTCGAGCGAGTGAGTCACAACTGATTCAAGGTGTGGCACTGGATAATGATGGGCTTGTAACACGGGTTGAAATCTCAATTTTTGATACTGTGAGTTATGTGGAAATTAACAACGGACCAGATCCAGTTACGAACTTTGCTCAAAATGGTGCATGGTCGACAACCTGGGACACCTCGGACCTTATTCACGACCAGCAATATGTCGTGGTCGTCAAGGCTTGGGATGGAAACAGTTACTCAATTGAAGAACGTGTTCAGATTAGAATTGATAACCCAAGTGACGCCGATAATATCGTTCCTGAATTCAATTCAACTGGATGGGTTGGAACCATGACACTGTTCTGTGATTCGAATCCTACGAAGCAGGATCGATGTAATGGTGGTATTGACATTAATCTAATGAATCACTTCTCCGATGCAGATGGCCCAACAGCGAGCGTTACCAATGGATTGGTTTTCGACGTCTATGACGACCCGCAAAACTTGGACGATGATGAGTATGGAAACTATCTCACATTCAGCACGAGCGGTATCGTGAGTTACGACCCTGCTTTTGTCACAGGACTTTCCAACGATGTTTCCGAGTGGTCACTGGTTGGCTTGATATTCGAAGCAGCTGATTCCTATGGTTCAGTTGCTTATTCTTACAAAGTGAATGTCGTTGTGGTCGAAGTATCATTTACAGTTGTCCGTGAAGATACCGGGTCCTTAGGGCCGGGTAACTCTGCCGTTTTCAGTGGTCAAGGGCTGCCAAACAGTCTTGTTGAAGCACGTTTCGATAGTTTGAGCGGTGTGCGTATCAACCAAACTCGTGTCAATGCAGATGCCACATGGATGATGGAAATCTCCAGCAGCCAACTCTCTGGAATTGAGGGTGCTCGTAACATTATTTTTGAAATGGATGACCAAGTGTATTCACAACCAGGTGAAAATACCGACGCATTGTTCAAACTGAGCATTGGTGATGATGAAAGTTCGAGTATCAACTTTGGATTAATTGGAATGATTGCTATTGGTATTATCGTTCTTCTTGGAGCTGGTATGTTCTTCTTGCAGGTTGAGTATGAGGACTTTGAAGAGGAGCAATTGACGGCGGCTGAAGAACAAGCATCAGAAGATCCGTATGCTTGGGCTAAGGCTCGCCAAGATTCAGCGACTCTTCCTTCAAATCAAGTTGCCACGACTCCTGTAGTTGTCCAACAAGCTGCTGCGGTTCCACTCACTGCGCAGCATCCGGGTTGGCTTTGGGATGCTGAGTCAAATACATGGGTCCCAGACCCAAATTACGTTCCGGAACAGTGACGCATTCATTGCTCACTTAAGCGGAAGTATTGAAGTGTATAAAAAACGGAGAGAGAATTATGGCTGTGCAACCGAAACCGGGAGTTCAGGAACGTATTCTTCTCCACCTTCTTGATTACTCTGATTTCAAAAGCAGTGTGGAGGTGCCATTCGCCCTTTCACAAATGGGAATTGCGAATGCTGTAGCAATCGCTCGTTCAAACGTCCCCCGAGCCATTGCTGGATTGAAAGACCAAGGATTGCTCATTGAGCGTCAAGCACACGTTGCAGGTGTATCACGTAAACGTAAAGCGTATTTTCTTACCGATCCTGGAATTAATGTTTCAGAAGAAACATGGGTGCGATTACGCGAGTTTCAACTGCGAAGCATCATGTCTGATGGGAACATCATCAATTCCACTTTGGGCGAAATTAACGACCATCTTCAGTTCTCGATGCGTCCAGTCGATATCATACGATACATGGATGATAATTGCGTATTGGATACTCGTACTCTTTCTGCTGATTTAGTCGAGAGGGATTTATCTAAGCACGTCGAAAAGCAACTGGTCACCTCGTTGGGTGACTTGCCGCGTCTACGTCATTTCTACGGTCGCGAAAAAGAACTTGACAACATGGTGAGCCTTGTTGATGCTCGAGCAACTACACTTCTCGTACCGGGTATCGCCGGAATCGGTAAAACAACTATCGCTTCGAAACTCATTGAACGATTCATGCACCGTCGTAATCTCCTCTACCACCGTTGCCAAGACTGGGAAAGTTCACGCTCGTTTTTTGAGGCTGTTGCAGATTGGTTGGCGAACATTGGGGACTCAACTTTTTCTGATTATTTGGCTGCAACACCAGTTCCTCAACCAGCGGATGCTGCACGGCTTTTGGTCGACTCACTTGAGGGGACACCAACACTCATTGTTATCGATGATTTTCATAAAGTCGCTGATACAACTCTTCATCAGACCTTCCAAGCGATGTCATTAGCATTGCTGGGTAGTGAGGAAGAAATTGGTTTGGTCATTTTTTCTCGATCTTTCAAGCCCGTTGTTCCAGCAAAAGATGCTGAAGGAAGGATTGCAAGTTTGGTTCTCCCCCTCGATGGGTTAGATTCGGATGCTGGAAGGCAACTTTTGAGCAGCTTTGAAGACCTTGGTGATGAGCAGTGGCTCCACATTCACGGCTTATCAAGGGGTCATCCACTTGTTCTGGAACTCATCAATCGCGGTGCATCAGCAGGTGCATACCATGAGACACTGGAAAACTACGTCACAGTTGAAATCTTTTCCAAATTAAGTGGGGAACAAAAGCGAGTACTTTCTGCACTTGCTATTTATCGCGAACCTGTAGAATTGAGTGCTTTGGCTGAGCAAGGATTAGACACCGATGAATTAGACTCATTGGTTGAACAAGGTCTCGCCCGACAGGGTGATGTTGATTTCTACGATGTTCACGATTTAATTCGTGAGTTTTTACTGAGAAGTTTAGATGAAAAGACGAAAAAAGAGTTCCATGCAAAGTGCTGCACTTGGTATGAAAAGCAGAATGTCAATGCCAGCACCATCCTCGAGAGAATCTTCCATCTTATTCGTTCTGACAAGGGTGGAGATGCAGCAATTCTGATTGCCAATGAAGGAAGAGATCTTGTTTCACAAGGGCACATGGAATTACTCGGTCTCATGGAGGGGCTCGATCTCGATTCTCTGGAAACTTCGATTAAGATACGAGTCTTACAACTCCGTGGCGAAATTCTTGTTCTTCTTGGTCGATTCATTGATGCTGAAGAAATCTTCCTGTCGACACAATCATTGGGTGATAAATCAAAGGCAACACGTATTGATGCAGAAGTTCTTTCTGCATTGGCTGACATTGCTCTTAAGCAAGGAGATACGGAAAAAGCACTCACGATGCATCACGATGCGCTTGAGAAGTTTATTCAATTTGGCGATGCCAAAGGTGCGGCTCGTTCTTACAACAACATGGGATATTTATTGAGACGTAAGAATGACTTGACCAAAGCATTAGAAGCGTACGGTGAAGTTGAAACAATCTTGAATGAATCCAACGGCATGGAGCTGGTTGGAACACAACTTACTCTCGCTCGAGCATTCATAGAACTCAACGAAATTGACCGGGCACGTGATCATGCGCTCCAGGCGTTTGAGAATACAGATGGAGGGGACGATGCGTTGTTACATGCTCGTGCCCAAGCCGTTCTTGGCCGATATTATGCGAAAGTAGGGGATGCTGATGTGGCATCCCACCATTATTCAACAGCTCTTGAGACCATGAGTCAAGCAGGAGACTTACTCTCCTTGGTTGAGATTACCATCTTGCTCGGTGAAGTGTTGCAAGATTCCGGACGAGCAGAAGATGCAATGGAACATTACCGAGAGGCACTCGTTATTGCAGAGGCAAATGATTTGCGTATGCAAATCGGCGAATTACTTTCAAGGCTTGGCGGCGTTGCTCCTGACAAACCCCGTCGTATGGAATACCTTCAGCGTGCATTGTCTGTGTTTCGCGAACTTGGTGCGAAGTCACGAATGAAAGAAGTTCAAGCCCAAGTTCATGCAGCGGTTATGGGCCGTTAATCTACGATTGGTACTGAGGTCTATCGTATTGCAGAGTAGTCACTCCATCCGAGTGAACAATCCATACTGATGTTATGCCTGCGAGTACTACAGTTCCTTGATGCCCACCAGCACCGGTACCTGAGATTGACACATTCGTGTCTAACGTTCCGCCTTCATCTATGAGTTCAATGGAAGTATCTGTTAAGACAATCGTCATCTGAGTTTCATCAGCCTCTGTCAGTCGCCAAGTCACTTTTTCGGCGTAGTCTACGGAACCAATTCGACTCGCTTCATCTGCTCTTTCGACTGCAGCAGCGAGGTCGTCTAAGTTGGAGCGAATCGCATTTTCATTCCATCGTTCACGTGTGGCTGTTTCTATTTCATAAGCCCACAAACTGAACATAGTAAGGAGTAAGACACCGAGAAGAAACGTGAAGATGTATCCAAGTTCTGTTGCTGCTGCTGCCTCATCTTTTCTCAATGTCCTCGAATTCATGAGATCACCTCTGTCATGTGAGCATTTAACGCAGCCATCTGTAGAGTGAATTGGATGGGTTGTCCATTGGTATGCCAGACTGCTTCGGAGGTAGAATATGATGGGTCGGGGACCCATCCAACATAATCGGTTAAGAGGTCGATACGTCCTGGAAATATAGTCCAGTCTTCACTTGATTCAAGACCGTCAGCAGAGGCATCTGCGATTGCTACTCCGTAAGGGTTTGACCATCCCCTTCGAACTTCGTAAGCTGTGGCAGATGCTAGTGATGAGCGGTCGACCAGTTCGATATCGAGATTCATTTTTCCAGACCCACTCACGCTGTCCAGTGTTGGGTGAAGTGAAGGAATCGTTGCTGCGAATCTTGGCCCAGGTCCACCCCTATCTGAGGGTGAAACCACAATGTATGGTTTAAATTCTGGATGGTTGGTGACAACTGCTCCACCAACATAGGCCACCTCCATCCCGGTAATTGATGAAGAGAATTCGTAACTGAGCCGAGAGAGATGGAATCCCCATACGGTTCCGAGGTTCGCATGTGTCGAGGCTCCATTCACTCCAATCAGCGTAATTTGCATACTCGCAGGATGTGCCCCAGTACCCCAAGCAGATTTGAGGTCAACTTGGCTTCTTCCACTCATCGATTGCCATGGTAACTGTGTTTCAATCCAACCACTTGCCTGAACGTTGATCGATAAACAGCGCTGGGCTCCATCATGATGTGCCTGTAGAAGTCCATCCTCACCACGTAAAAGATACAACTTGAGTGCATGCCCGTCTTCAACTTCCATTGAACTCAATCCTTGTTGAATGTCAAGTGTTTCCTGTGTGTTTTCATCGTACAGTGAGCCATTTTCTTCTGTCTCCCCCGTAAGGTTCCAGTCTGCAATCATGCCAGCCCGGACCAGATGAATTTGCTTGTCACTTGTACCGTCAGCATAGATTGAATGGGCTTGCCCAGACAATGCTCCAGTATCGTCTGCGGGAATCACTTGTAATCCAGAACCGTTTGAACCAGCCCGCCAAGAGACAAACAGGTCTCCATTTGCGTCAAGCATCGGTGCCCCTTCAATATCTGCGGGAGGCCAATCAAAACTTTGACTCTGGTTAGGGGCGATAGAAAGTCCACCGCCTCTCCAAGTTACCGTCACGCTGTTCAACCCAGGGTTGGTGAAGACTAATTCTCCGTCAAGTGAAGGAGTGATAAAGGAATGGCCAAGGTATTGCCCATCAACGCTCGGCCATGCAGTCTGGCCGACATTAGCATCAATATTGGTTTGGAGAATCAATCGGGAAGGAGCACTTGTAGTAATGTGTACTACCTCAGCAGCATCAAGAGTGAACTGGTGAGAAAAATCAACTCCAACTCGATTTTGATTGGATGGTAGTGCGTAATGTGTGTTTGATGTACCGTTGGTAATGATGATTTGATTTGCCACTTCACTTACAATATGAATTTGGCTGTTGCCGCTTGGAAGTGGAAGAGACCAAGAAGTTGCAGTTAAATCAACGGGGCTTGGATCGTTTGCTTGCATGAGTGCTGCCCCGCCATTGCCTCGTGAGATGAGAAGGTGGAGTTCATGAGATGAGTGAATGGTGATTTCACCAACTTGACTTGTATCCAGCATATGCATTCCATCAACCATAAGTTCGACCTCCGATTGTTTCGATGTCTGATTCCATACTTCAATGTCAATTGGTCCAAGAGGTAGAGCAAGGCCGGGGGATGCGGTCATGGTTACAGTTTCAACCCAACTGGGAATCGTGAACATGTAGGGGTTTGCAGGTCCGAGTCTTAAATCATCAACACAAACTGCAGTATTCATAGATTCTGGATGTCGAATACTATACTCATCATCATAATCGAGTGCTCCTTGAACGCGAAAACTCGTATCGTCAAACCATGTAGAGGAATACCACATGCTACTTTGCATCATGTTCCAATTGAGTGTGCCATCGACTGGAATAAGTTCAACTTCAGTTGAGTCTCCGGGCATGCCAGTTTCACTAAGTGAAGATGTTTGATGGGCTAAAAGCGACATTTGCGAGGACATGTCATGTCGCTCAATCGAGCCTTCCAACTCTTCGATAACAGGTATCATGGAGACCATCATCATAGCAATGATGCTCAAGACGCCACCGAACAGCAAAACGGTTGCAACTGCAGCAGAGACTGCCTCTTCATCACGCTGTAAGACTCCCCTCATCGTGAGACCTCCACTCGCTTTACATCGACTTCAAGGAATAACTGAGCACCTTGTGTTTCAACCGTGAAACCGTCTGCGCCACTTGCTCGTAGAAATGGTGCATAGCCGACATACGTATCCAAAGTGCCTGATGCTCTGTTGAGGTTATATTCGTCTAACATTCGATCATGATACTGGGGTGTGATCAAATCGTTAAGGGAATTGATGACTGTGAATTTAACATTGTATGCTTCACCTGTGAAGAGAGTCATTGGTCCGAGTGACATCATGTTCATGCCAATTTTATTTCCAGAACCAAGAGACCCATTGATGGTTACATCAGACAATACAATCGAAAGGCGAAAGTCCCCGTTGACCAAGGTATCGATTTCGATGTTCGGATATTGTGAGACTCTCCAAGGCTCATTCGGGAATCTCTCAGCACGTGCATCGTTCATGAGGGCGATTTGATGCTCACCTTGGCCCAGTGAGGTCGTAATCTGAATTCCAGAAACAAGGTATGTGACGCTGCGATGAAGGGCATTTCCATCCGCATCAAATACGGTTACTGTCATCCAGTGCTGTTGTGTCGATGAATGGTTGATTAAGATCTCTTCATGAGATGATTCAAAAGAATAGTTCTCCACTCCATATTCTGTCTCAATCGTAGCACTACGCGCCGTTTCGTTCATTGCAAATATCCCTATAGCAGAACTGTTCTCATTCCGAACAGTAATCGAGTCATACGGTGTAAGATCTGCCGAAATCGTCCAAACTTCTACCTTTTCCACGGATTGAATCATTGTTGACTGCAGTGCAAGCGTGTGTCGAATTCCCGTTCCCTCAGGTGCCCCGCCTGCAACATCGATGCGATCTTCAAAGCGTTCTGCAATTCCCGTTGCACTGTTCCAATTCGTATTGTCTTCGAAATCGGTGATATATGGATTCAAAAACACCCAAACGCCGCCCATTATTGTGATGACCATGGCGAGCATCATGACCACGCCAAGAACTTCACTGACAGCCCTTTGGTCCCGACGGAGGGACGGGCGCCAAACTGAGTTTGGTTGTGCGTTCACACACGGCACACACTTTGGCATCATTTAGCCATTGACCTTCACACCCCCCCATAGGGGGGTGATTTGGAGAATTATTGGTTCAACGGAGATTCGTTTTCTGGCGACTCCACTTCGACTTTTTCGCCAATAAAGTGTGACCGTTCAGGACCGTCTTGAAGAGAGATGGATATGTCGCCTGAAAATATTTCATCGATGTGGTAGAGGACAGTAGATTCAGCAAGGTGTGGTTGGTTATTTTTCACGGATAAATGTGTTAGGGAAATGCTCTTTGTGGCCGGTGTGCAAACTTGTGCCAAGAACTGGCCTGTTTGCTCATTCGACAAGTGGCCGCCACGCCCGCTTATTCGATCTTTGAGAGAGTAAGGATACGGACCATTCATCAATCGGTTGTGGTCATAGTTTGCTTCGATAGCGATATGCTCACATCCTCGGACGTGAGTTACGAGTTCATCAGTCCAAGAACCCAAATCTGTAATGACCGCCGCTCTGTGACCGTTATGACTTGCAACAAATGCGACATTGTCTGCACCTGAATGGGGGACCGGGACTGCAAGAACGGATAAATCTTGACTCACATTAATGACGTCAAGTGAATCGAAGTAATGTGTAAGTTCAGGGATCAGACCAAGTTCTTCTGCGGTTCTGTGGTTCGCTTGAATTTTCACATTCCACCTTTTTTGAGTAACTGCAGCTCCCCCTCCGTGGTCCCCATGGTGGTGGCTAATGAAAACATAGTCGATGTCTGTAGGGTGCAGATTCAACCTTCCCAGGCGCTTCTCCAGTTGCGCACCACTGAATCCTTGGTCAATCAATATCTTCGCATGCTCAGTTTCAAGCAATGTCGCGTTGCCGCGACTGCCTGTTCCAAGATGCGTGAGGGTCATTGCCATCTCAATCGTTCCTTACGGGTCGCGAGCGGTCTTTGAAGAAACCGCCTCTTCTTGACGTTCGAAGTTCCTTTTCTCTACATTTGGAGTCGTAGCCAAAGCTGCATTATCACCACAATTAGGGGTAATTCAATGTTCTATGAATGAAGTCTTGTCCGAACATCGCTCCATCATCCTCATAAGTGTCTTGGGAGGGTTGCACACTTGCGAAGCGTATGCTTTGTAGGCTGTTCAGAAAATGCGACGAAGTTTAACCACTCTTCTAACCACTCTTGCCGTTGTTGCAAGTCTTATGTTCATGTCCCAATTCCCTGCGGTGTCATCAGTTTCAAATCTGCACCCAGACACGACTGATGGTTCGAAACCGCCATCAACTGATACAGATGGTGATAAAATCCCGGACGTCCACGAAAACCTGTTTGAAGAATGGATGAATTGGAGCACCGTTGATGGACGGCCAATCGTCATGCAAGGTATGGATAGCAACAATGCATCTGATGCACTTGTTGATATTGACCGAGATGGGCTCAATGCTACCGAAGAGTTTTGTTGGCCTTATCCCGCAAATTGTACAGCTCCTGGTTTCCCTAGAGGCCTCACTGGAGTCGTCGATAGTGAAGGAGAACGCAGTTATCTTGACCCACGTATGTCCGACACAGACGGTGACGGAATGCCTGATGGATATGAGGCCTACATGTGTGAAAGAGTAGGCGGGTTCAACTCCTTTTCTCTCAAATACGAATGCCAAAACTTCGACCCTTTGAACGGCTCGGACATTTATGACGACCCAGATGAGGATGGCTTTGATGTTAATCGTGATGGAGTCTTATCAACGACAGAACGGTTCTCATCGCCTGAAGAATATATCCAAGGTGCTCCATTAAATCATACAACTGAACTCGATGGAATGTGGTGTTCTGCCACTTTGCCAGATGGTTCTGTTTTCAAAAACTGGCCGTTCATTCCAACAGGTCCGAATGCTACGTTCACGAACTTACTTGCAGCTTGCACAGAAAATGCAACCATGGTCATCGATGAAGACTTGTGGCTTGGAACGGACCCCTTGCTCGCTGATTCTGACCGATATCATTGGGATGGTTTTTCCATTCGACGACTTTTCCCCTCCTTTGGAGATGGTATTCCTGATGGATGGGAAGTGCACTTCGGACTTGAACCACTGAACCGCACGAATGCTTTACTGGATCCCGACCTTGATGGATGGGATGCGAATCGGGATGGAGGCGTATCTCCAGATGTGAGTCGAACATTAACTGCACTGGCATTAGGTGAATCTCTCTCTACTTTAGAAGAATATTTTGTTCACAACGACGATGGTAATTCAGTCTTACCTGGAATGAAATCGGTTTCACTCGGTAATCAACAAGACTCGCACCAATATGTGCCGTTAAGTTTCGTGGCACCCCCTGAAGATATGAGTCTCATTCACCACGATGTTCGTGACCTAGATAGCGATGGTACTCTGTTGTATGCAACGACTCGTTATGGTTTAACAGTCTTTGATTATCAAGAAGAAATTAGTTCCGATCACTGGATGCCTCAAGGTGTCGAACTCCATGAATCTGTTCTCCTTTCTCTTCAAGACTCTTCTTTTGCACTCGCCATTGCTACAAACATCGGGTTAGCAGTTGCGCCACTTCAATCCAATGGGGACCTTGCCCCTCTTGCAAGTTGGAGTTGGTCTCTTTCTGATGAAATATTTGCTTTGGCTCACTTGAACATCGAAGGTCAGAATCAACAAATCCTTGGATTAGGTCAAAATGGCGATGGTGCCGTCTTTGAAATTACAACGTCTTCACAAATTGCTCAAACATACGAGGTCGCCATTGGGCTTCAAACTGCATTGAGTCAATCGAATGCCACAGTAACTGCGATTGAACATGGAGCAGCAGGTGGCGGGAACAATACCCTGTATGTTGGAACAGATAGGGGTCTTATCATCGGTGAAACGACCACGGCTCGAGGTAATTTTGAACCGACATGGAGATTTTACTACACGCCTGAAGTCACACCCTATCCTACTGCCATTGATGAATTGCGCTCGCTTTCTCTAGGAATGGTTGCCAACCCTGCCGAAGTTCGTAGTATGACGCTCGATGGTCCTACGCCAAGCAATGCTCAGGTATTGTGGTTTGGAACACCTTCTGGTGTCCACATGATGCATCTTGTTGACAATACGATTTCACACAGCGGATTACTCGAACACCCAGGTGTCGAAGGAAAGTATCTTCGAGATTACAATAATATTCACTCTATCC
This sequence comes from Candidatus Poseidoniaceae archaeon, assembly GCA_949372875.1. GTDB lineage: Archaea > Thermoplasmatota > Poseidoniia > Poseidoniales > Poseidoniaceae > MGIIa-L1. Next base: position 294,092 of record CASIAW010000001.1, on the reverse strand, counting down.
ACCCAACTGGTGATGAGATACTCATTGGTTCGGATAAGGGTCTTTGGGCGATTTCGGGAGATTACTCCGCAGTCTATGGTTTCCAAAAGCAAGAAACAGTCTATGGAGAAATAGTAACTGTTCAAACGATGACGATTGACACAAACACCACCGTTTTCACAGGCTCAGCTCCTGGCCGATATGCAAACCTCGAATTGATGAACCCGGGAGCAAATGATTCTGATAACGATGGAATGCCAGATGGGTGGGAAGTCGCCAACGGACTCGACCCGACAGACCCTTGGGATTCTCTCTTTGATACAGATGGAGATGGTATTGACCTGGACCAATCAAATGATGGATTCTTAGAGCGTCTCTGGACAAATTTAGACGAATACCGGTTTGTAAGTCAAACACCAAATGGATATAATTCTACTAATCCAAAGGCAGGAGATACCGACGGAGATGGGCTTGGCGATGGAAGCGAATACTTCGGCTTCTTTTATGCGAATTCGACTCTTTGGTGCCATTATTCCGTTCAAATGGAATATATCTGTGATGATGCGGCTGGTCAAGCAGCGAATGCAACCTATCTCGGCCTCTCAAGCAGTGACCGAGGAACTGACCCCACAAACTTCGACAGTGATGGCGATGGTATGCCGGATGGGTGGGAGATTAAGCACAGGCGATGGGTTGGTTCATCCTTCACCGGCGGAAATAACTGGACTCTTGACCCGAACCGTGCTGAAGATGCAGATTGGGATGCAGACAGAGATGGGTTAGCCAATCTATGTGAATACCAATGGTCAACTGTGCGAAGCGCTGCGAATGAGGGATTGCTCTTCGACTCACACGGTGAGTCTGTTAATGCCAGTTTAGAGTGGTTTGATGCAGACCCAAACAACATCGATTCGGATGGAGATTCACTTCCAGACGGTTGGGAATCTGGAGGTGCCTGTTCTTGGGACCCTTCTCGACAAGGTGTGAATCCTCTCAATTCTTCGGACCTCTTTGAAAATCCAGATGGTGACGGATATGATATCAACCACAACGGAGTTTTAGAAGATTCTGAGGCTTTTGTAAATTACCTTGAATTCCATATCCGCTCCCATTTGTTTAGTGGTAACCAAACACTTGATGGAGAACCGATTCCAAACGGCTTCACAACGGACCTCTTCACAAATATTAGTGCTTTTGGAATTCCAGAAGCGAACTTTGGCGACCGGGCTTCTGGCTCAGTAACAGCCCTTCAGTCAATCACTGACGTTGGTTCTGCTGACCCCTTTGATGCCGATTCTGATTCTGATGGGATGCCCGATGGGTGGGAGATTTGGTTTGCAAGATGGAATGTCCTTGACGATGCTTGGACATTGAACCCTCTTGATTCTTCAGACCGATGGGAAGATGCAGACGACGATGGAATGGCAAACTGGGAGGAATACAATTCAATTGCTCCGGAGTATTCGGAAACCGATCAAAATCGTTCCGCTCCCCAATGGTTTGTAACAACAGTTGGTTCAGCCTTTGCATTACAGCAGTGGCCGGGTAATTCTGTCGAATTCTCTTTCGGCTCTTTCATAACTTCCGACCAAGTTAATTTGACAGGTTGGACTTCAGATCCAAACAATGTTGATACAGATGGAGATGGGATGATTGATGGAATTGAACAATTGTTCACATCTTGGAATCTCACTGCAGGAACATGGACTTTGAATCCACTCGTGGCAGATGATGGCGGTTTTGATGGAGACGGTGACGGGTTAACAGACAGCCAAGAATTTGCAATTGCAGTCGAAGCTCCGACCAATGGATTGGATCATCCTTCAGATGCTCCACTTCTCCACCTTGACGGTGATGTTCAGCAACCGACTGAAAAGGCACAAAGAGTCTTCAATATTCTCATTACCAAAGAGACGCGTGGTAAGCGCTTGTTGACTGATTTCAATGATTGGCAAGCAGGTGTACCACCGAATGCCATTCTTTCGACACTCCTCGGAATGTCGGACCCAACCAACCCGGACACAGATGATGATGGAATGTATGACGGATTTGAATACTGGTTTACTGAATGGGACTTAGAAGAAAATCGTTGGAGCATGAACCCACTCATCGACAGTGACGTCAACCTTGACACCGATGGAGATAGTTTTGATTGCGATGGCGATGGCAATATCTCCATGGATGAACGTTACTCGAATTTACGTGAATGGGAATCAAGGACATACGGAAAATATCTCTCACGATTCTCAGTACCCGTGGACAAAGGAATCGTCAATTTCGGTGATGATGCTATGCAAGCTTACATGGAAGAACAAGGAATGAATCTCATACAAGCTCAACAAGCCCTTTACACAGATTTCGCCTCAAAAAGTCAGTCAAGTTCAGACCGAATGGTAATGATCAATGAGTTCAACCCCGATAATTTCAATCGAACACTTCTCGGCATTTCCGACCCAACAAACATCGATTCGGATTCAGACGGTATTGAGGATGGTTGGGAGTATTGCTATGCATTGTATGGCATGGATGATCCATCGACAATAAACCACTGGGCTTCGAACCCTCTCAACCCTTGGGATGTAAATTATGATGGAGACCATGACGGATGGTATGACCGTAGTGCATTTGATCAACCTGCTGGCCAAGGCACTTGGTCTGGGCGGGTTTTCACGCCTGGTGATGCGATTGTTCAACCAGGTATCGGAGATTTACCCTTCACAAATTGGATGGAATGGGATAACTTGACTCGTCCGGACTTAAATGACTCTGATGAAGATAGTGTTTCATACTCCACGGTTGTCTCCAACGGCGTAGTTGTCTATCATCAACAAGATTTCAATCTGTCTGATGGCCGTGAGGTGTTCAAGTATGGAATCAATCCTAGCGATAATGACTCCGATGGTGACATGCTTCCAGATTGGTATGAGTATTCCAAAGGCTGGAATGAATCAAACGATAATTTCAGTTCATATCTGCAAATCCGTGTCATTTGGATTGACGCTGCCACAGGTGGTGCGTGTACGACCGATACAAATTCATGTCTTCCATTATCTCAACAGGGTGCAAGTGGTATCCTTTCTCGGCCTGATTTAGCGTCGACATGGTTCACTCTAAACCCAGCAGACCCAGTTGATGCAAACTATGACCCTGACCAAGATGGTAATTGGGATTGTACTGGCGCTGGATGTGTCTATGAGCCTTATACAAATTTCCAAGAGTTTTACAGCATCACAGATACCGACCTTTCTTCTCCAAACGCCGTACGTTTGAGTGGAATGATTTACGATGGTGAAATCGTTCTCGAATGGTGGCAGCTGAGAGCCGCTTTGTTGAAGTTAGATTCCACGGGCTCCAGTACTGAGAATTACTTGAAGATGGACAAATCCTTTGCGAACGATATCCGATTTGCTTACATCGTCGATGACAAAGATACGAACTTCTTGATTCTTGATTCGAGTGATGATGAAGTACACCTCGCAGGAAACCGAACAGATGCTTGGGGAATCTACTATGTTGGCTCACCAGATACCGCACCAGTTCGCGCAGTTGGAGAGCATGAATTTGGTTGGTATTTACTCGATTTAGACAACGATCACATTGCAGAGGGAAGTGACCCAATGAACTGGGATACTGACGGAGATTGGATGGTTGATTGGTTTGAAGTTCATGATGACGAGGAAGACGGCATACGTGGTGATTCCTCTCCAATTCGTTATGATTCACGACAAACTGGATGATATTCTCTATTCACCTGTATGCGTATGGTTCAAAGGCCATAACTTCTAAGGCTGTTTAGAGGGAGCAGTCATGCAGAACGATTTATCGAACGGCCGCGGCATAATGTTCATACTTTTTTTCATAATGGTACTCGCTCCAATGGGTCCAATGGCAGATGTGGTTGTTGGTTCAGCAGATGCGACTGGAGTATCTCGACACGTTTACCAACTTCATGATGGTTCAAGTGAATATGTCGCTTTGTATCAAGGGGCTAACCCAGATACAGGGGCCATGATATCATTACCAAAAGGGGCTCTTGTCACTGATGTATCGATGACTCTCTCAGGTGCATCGGCTACTGGTTGGAGTCAAACCGTGACCGATGACCGTGATGACTGGATGGCAGGCTCGACGTCTGCTACTGATGCGCGCAGTGGTGAATTAGGCCTTGCATTCTCCAATCGTTCGACAACATTCTTCCCCCACGGGTATGACGAAGTTGAGCATACTTCATCAGATGCTTGGCTCGATAATGGTTCATATGCAATTCGCCAGCCTCACACATCGAACTCTACCGAAAGTCGTTTTTCTCAACAAGTGCTCAAGACTTCACCAGCACTCATGAAACAAAGCCAAGGTGCGGTATTGAAGCACCATGACTGGCTTTTTATGTCGACTTGGAGTTCATCTTCATTCCATAATATCGTTCATCGCCTCTACCCCAACAATGCAACAAAAGAGTCTGTGATTACACTTGACCAAGGTCAATGCACACTTGCGAATCTCCACTCCAGTTCCTATTACGGAAGTTACGGTTTCCGTGACTGGACCATTACCGACGATGAGCGAATGTTTGCAATTCTCTCTGGTTACAAATATCACTACTCTTCTTCTGCACCAACCCAGTATCATCGAGTGCTTGAGATGGATATCTCTCGAGACGATACTTGGACCTGTATCGATTCGTATGATGTTTCGCCGCAGTATTCCGATTATACCGCAATTGCCTATGATCGAGAGACCAGTGACGTATGGATTGTCCACAATGCTCAACGTCGTATCGTGTCTTACACTTTTGGCGATCAGCCCGACGGACAGTATACTCGTAACCAAGACATGTTTTCGTATTCTTCTTCTTCAGGAAGTGCTTGGGAATGTGGAAAAACAGGCCAACAAGTTCGTGGTTTAGAAGTTAACAAGAGCACATTTTTCATGCGCTGCCAGAAAGGTTCTACCAGCCAAGATCAAGACCAGCTTGAGGCATGGACAATTTCGGGAACTTCAACTTCACTCGTTCCACAGACTGGTACACGCCTTCTCTCAACACTTGGCTATGGGTTACAATTTGACGGAACACGATTTGTTACAATTGATTGCGGATATTCTACATGGTCATCCGCAACAATGTATTATCGAGAGTACGGTACTGGTTGGCAATTCAAAACGACTCCTGCACCTGGGACAACCACATGGTATGGCCCAGTAACTGATTCTGTAGACCCGATTTTAACCGTCAACATGCAGACCTACTGGTCAGCTGCTTCTATCGGCGACCGAGTTGATTATTGGGTTTCCGCAGACAACGGAACTCATTGGGAATCTGTTGACTCAAATTCGACTATTCACTTTTCTTATCCAGGTACGGAGTTGGTTTGGAAGGCACAATTGATTGGTTCCACTGCAGTATCTTGGTGGGTCGATGTTGAATATGCAACTGAATATACGACCTCGGGTAGTTGGACATCTCCTCCTCAAACCACTGGTACCAAAGTGGGTAAAGTGAGACCTAATTGGGTCGCTGATGCTCCAGCAGGCACATCTGTTGTGGTTCAGGTATCGAACGATAACGGTTCCACATGGCTTCCTGCATTGAATAATCAAGAAGTGAGTTTCCCATCTACGGAAGCAGGCGATACCATCCGTTATGCCGTGAGTTTGTCAACAACGGATGTAACGCTCACGCCTTTGGTTGACTCATTTACAATGGAATACGAAGAGGGTTATCCAGACCGTCCGAAATTGGATGTGGGCAATGATTTGGTTTGGGATTGGGAGTCACTTCTTTTCCTTAACGAATCTGCGGTTACTGTAAGCGACCAATCAGTCATCAGTGTTGATGTCAAGTCTCAGCCAACACTTGTTCAAGCATTCAATTCCTATATCCCGCAAAACGGTGATGGAGATGTACTCATACCCATTGCCGTCAAGGCTGCATCTTCAGGACGTGTGAAAATCTCCAATATTGATATTTCTTACAAAATGCAAAGTCGTGCTATTGATGCCTCACTCGAGGGTGGATTACTCTCTCCCGATGGAGTATTCCGAAATCTCCAAGTTCGTATTGCACCGGGTGATGATGTAGATCGCGTGACAGAATCTCTCATAGCCTTCAAAAACTCGTATGGTGAAAATCCAGCATTTGATTGGCAACGCGGCGATACATGCTCTGTGGTAAGTGATGGAGGTGGTGTTGTTCAGTTCGATGTAGCAAACTGCAGTTCAACCCTTGATTCAAATGGTGAAGTTTCTATTCGAATGCCAGTCTCCGTTAACTGGACATGGGATGATGAAAGTAGTATGCAAGCACTGATTAGCGTATCAGATGACCTCGGTCAAGCTGTTTCCGCTTGGGAAACTGAAGACTTAGATATCATCGTAGAAAACGATATCCAACTCGACGGCCTTCGTGTCTTTGAGGAGACAGGGAGAGAACTTTACTCACAAGATTGGGTTCGCGGTGGATTTAATCTCTCATTCACAGGTGGGATTCATTTTCAAAACTCTCAACTTACGCCGTTAGCTGGGCAATTTTCTCTGCGTATCCTTGGTCAAAACGTCACATATGATGGTGACGCGATTGGTGAGCCAGTTCTCTTGGCTCAAGAACAGAACCCCGCATTCGGTGAGTATAACATCACCTTCCAATCACCGCTCGAATCTTCACCTGGTGGTATGGTCTTCTATGTTGAAGCTGTGGAAATGATAAACGGTTCTGTATTTGCAAACCCTGGCTATAACACAATCCGACTCGTGTTGGACGGTAATTCTCCACTTGTCCTCTCCTCGACACCCGGCGACGGAACTGAAAGGCACGCAGGTCCTCCTGCACCCGGTGGTCAACCAGTGAGTATTCTCATTCAAGATTCAGTCGACCCCCCCAATCAAGTTACACTCAATTACTGGATTGGATGTAAAGCCAGTGACTCACTTGGCTGCAGCGATTATAATTTCGACGGTCTGCCGAATTCAGATGAATATATCATGAAAGTTTTGACTTCACCGGACACGCAAGTTGGTGGATTAAACATATTTGATGGGCTCATTGATGATTCTATGTTACAACATGGCCAACAAGTCTCCTACTTTGTCTCAGGTAAAGATGGTCAAGATAATGCCATTGCTATGGGTGGCGGACCTGTCTGTCCCGACAGCAACATCGCTTGTGGATACATCCCGGGAGAAGTCACTCCAGATTGGGACAATGATTTGGGAACTTATCGTATCCGCGTGGAGTTTGAACCGCAACTGGACCTTGATAATTCCACAATTCTAGGACATGATGACCAAGCACCACTCCATCCCGGTATCCCTTACACAGCGCAAATAGTTCTCTCAGATCGAAATGGTTGGCAGGACATTCAATACATCCAATTGGCACTCGGAGGAGATTTCAACGATGATGAAACTTCCTTGTTCATTTCATTGACCAAGGCTGCCGACGGTAACCCTGCAGCAGTCATGACTTCGGGCTCGGCAAATATTGCGGTATCCAATCTCTATTCAAGCGTCAGTTTGGATGAAAACAATAACAGTATTATCAAGATTTTAGCGCGATTCCAACTCACTTGGACATTCCCGGAAATGTTCGATACCGATGGATTGAGTCAAATCACACCGAAAATACTGGTCACAGATTTACCGTGCAACGTTGGGGAGGAAAACCCGTGTTTTGAAACTACAGCCGGTCTCGGAAATGACGCATGGAGTCTCGACAATGATTTCCGATTTGATACTATGGAAGGTCACATTCGGGCAGTTGAACTTCGAGATGGAACCAATCACTACAACTCTGATTTCACTGAAACGCTCATCGGAGCGGGTCAAGCATTGCGTCTCAACGGTCGTGTTCTCTTTTCCGAAGATGAAACTCCAGCGCCACCTGGCGCGTTTGATGTCACCTTTGGAGACTATGACCACACATGGAAGACCTCGACACGGGCAGATGGAGAATTTAGTCTTGACCTCCTGATTCCATCTGTTCCCTCTGGACATCTTGATTTACGTCTTGGACTGGATGATTTACCCGGTTTAGCATTGGATGAAACGCCTACGATTCAACGTGTCCGTTTGGCAGTTGACAACTCCCGTCCAACCATTGCAGCAATCTCACTGAATGAAGTGTCCGCAGGAAACGAACTCTCGATTGGTGCTTGTGGAGATTTGCTCGTCATGCTTGAGACGCTTGATGATTATGGCTTTGACCTTGATGAGCCCGCAGTTCTACATTACAGAGTTCGTGCAGGTGAAGCAGAGATCTCCCGGGGAAGTGTTCCTTTGCCAGATACGACACCGTTCGGTGAACAATTCTTCTGGACAGGTAATTTAGATTTGACTGATGCTGGTTCTACAACCCTTCTACCGTCGTACATGGTTGATGTTTGGGTTTCAGGTTCAGACTCGGCAGGCAACCCGTTTAACACACTCGGCAACTCTCTTTCACAACCGATTGCATCATGGTCTCTCGCACTGCTTGGGCCAAGTATCGATTTAGACTTGCCAACGAGTTCCTTTTCATGGGATGACCCAAGTCCAATTGCTCAACAAGATGTCGGATTAATTTTCGAAGTGCGTAACCTCGGAGGCAAAGGCGATGTTGCATTTGTCTTACAACGTGCTGTTGAAGGTGGATTTTGGGAAGATACTGCCCGAATTGATATGGTCGCAACAGCCGGTGCTGCTGTAACGGGGACACTTCCAACAGTCGCAAATGTCGCTGCTGGCGAGAGTATTGAATTCCGTTTGCTAATTTTAGTCGATGAAGTTGAAATGGACCGTAAAACACTGGATCCGTTACTTGTCAAAGAAGAAACAATTCGTGACGGTGAAGCACTAGCTTTGCAAGCCCAAGAAGGAACTTTTGCTATTGTCCTCTACCTTGTCGCCCTTCTCTCTCTCAGTCTTGCTATGTGGATGCTGGTCATGAATCGTAGAATCCGTGAAGGCGAACTTGAAGGTGGTGCTGAAGACCAAACAGAGGAAGTCCTAGAGGAGCTCAATGCTGCGAAAACTCTTCCAGAGATCGATGTGACTGTACCGCCGCCTGCTGGCTTAGTCTTCCCGCAACCCCAAGTTGCTCCAGCGCCTGTTGTTTCGCAACCAACCCCTTCTCCAACATTGGTTCAAAACATTACATACAATATCACCGACAGTGCAGTTGGAGAAATTCCTACCTCAAATGCAGTTAACCCTGGTAAATCTGCCAAGGCGCCGCCACCTCTTCCCCCTACCGGTCTACCTCAAGGATGGACTCAAGACCAGTGGGACCATTTCGGTTGGCAATATGTCGATGCAATGAAAAAGTGAGTTGTTTGAATGACTGACAATGGTGCTACGGCCGTCGACGGAATGGTGACCTTGCAAGAACGCGTGGTGAATCTCATCAATCAACTCAATATGCCTTTGATTGAAGTTAGCCTCGTTTTAAGTAAACACATTGCTGGCCTTTCTCGTTCTCTTGATGAACACATTACCGCAACTCAGCAGACTTTTCCAGAGTCGGTGACTCATCCATGGGACATCGAAACTCCTGAAGGGTCAGACGAAGAATTCACATTTGATCTCGAAAAAATATTCAAAATTATTGATGCTGACCGCATGGACATTCTCGCAACTTTGATTCGTGTTACTCTCGTTGAAATTGACGCATCTCTTGCAGAGGGTCTTCTCGCCCTTCGGCCTTGGGAGGCGCTTTCAAGAACCCAATTAGCAAAGGCCAAAGGTCCCGGACAACTTTTCTCACCTCTTGAGATTCCAGAAGACTGGTGAGCAATGGGTTTGAAAATACCCGCCTCTACCGACCATCATGAGCAAGGGCGTTCAAACCTGTTTAGGAATTCTGGTTGTTCTCCTTTGTCCCATGCTTTCTGGTTGCATAGGTGCAGATAATTTAACCAATCTTGGCATGAATCGCGGCATACCAGGTGGCCTGACCTTGGCTTGTCTGGATGGCTCCACATATACCTCCATGGTCGTTGAAGTAGATTACCATCCTGGTTACAAACCTGAATCTACATCCACTGATATGTTGCTTGAAAGATTAGAATCAGTGTGTGATAAGCCACAGGGCATTCAGATTCAATTTTCGGAAACCTCCTTCAGCAATGAAGACATTTGGAGTGCGAATGATGTTCGTGTTGCAGGATGGGATGCGAAAAGTAACGACCCGAGAGACGGTTCTACATTGTACTGGCAAGTATTATTCCCCGCAGGTGTCTATGAAGACAGTAGTGTTCTCGGTGTGGCTGTCGATGCGTCAACTGTTGCTTTGTTCAAAGACTCAATAGATGATGCCGAGAATATTTTTCGCCGACCTTCCGCAGAAAAAATTGAGAACAGTGTTCTTGTTCACGAAGTAGGACATCTTTTGGGGCTCGTCAACACAGTTTACACCTCACCTGCTGATCATGAGGACAGTGAACACCCAGGACATTCAAACAACGAAGATTCAGTCATGTATTGGGCTATTGAATCGGCAAGTATTGCGAACTTCTTCGACAATGAACTCCCCACCGAGTTTGATCTCAACGACAAACAGGATTTGATTGGCTTGAATGATGGTTCAATCAAGTGCACAGACCAGTTATGGAGACCTTAGCCTTCATTTCCTGCAATCTTACGAGTGGCTTGTCGCCAAGCATCGAATACTGAATAGGCCCAAAGCCCTATCCAAAGAACGATTGTGAGTGCGAGCGGAATTTGCAACAATGTCCAATCAAAGGCTTTGCGATGTTGGCGATTAAAATGTTGGCCGAGGAATAGAAAGGGAATCGATGCAAGTAACGCAGTAATCAGTGGCCGCAGCGTGCCCCAAGCTCCAACTCCGAACGTAATCTCCTTCCAGATCTCACGAAACAGTCGTATTGGCCTCCATTCGAGAAATCCATTTGTCTCCTCTTCTTGGAAAGATATACTCATTTCAGAAACCCCCTCCATGCTCGCCACTGCATGGTCCTGTTGGTTCTTATTTGTCAAGATGACGGGGCTACAACCGGCACGAGTATCAAAAACCGCCAACTCAAGGCTTCGTCATGACTCGGATATTGGTGACGGGTTTCGAGCCGTTTGGTGGTCACTCTCGTAATATCTCTCAAGATGTGACTCATAGCCTTCCAGTCACGTTTCGCCTCGATGATCCGTGGGAAGAACTCAGAGAGTCTCCGCATGATTCTTTAAACGTAGAAATTGAAAAACGTATCCTTTCTGTTGATGGAGAGGGTTCTCTTGAAGTTTCAACAGCTATTCGGGATGGGGAACAATGGGATGCAATTCTTCATCTTGGCTTGTGCGAATCATGTGAGATTCCTCGGTTAGAAATCTTGGCCCAAGACTGTATAAACATGAAAATCCCAGACAACAGTGGTCGTCAATTGAGTCAGCAATCAATCACTGGTCAGGGTAACATATCAGTGGAAGTTCCTGTTGAATCATGGATGTCTCGAGCTTGGCCTATGAGTTGTGAACTCTCACAAGATGCGGGTACATTCCTCTGCAACGAGACCTTGTATAGGACGCTAGCTGCTTTGGAGGCAGTTTCTAAGGGTAAGAAGTCAATCACGCCTTGCCTTTTTGTTCATCTCCCTCCATCTGAAAAATGCACCATTGATTCGGCAAGGGAATTCGTTCAGGAAGTTCTTCGACGAATGATGTTCAAGCCCGTATTATCTGTTGTGGCTGCGTTAATTTCTCGAGATGATAAATATCTCGCTGCACGGCGCTCAGCCTCAGAAAAGCACTCTGGAATGTGGGAGTTTCCAGGTGGGAAAGTGGAACCCAATGAATCAAAGAAACGGGCATTAGAACGTGAACTCTTGGAAGAGTTTGGATGGTCGATGAAGTGTGAGAATTCTGTTGGAACCTGGTTTCACTCACTCACTAATGTTGACATTGCGTTGCATGTACTACCTGCATACTTCAACGGTGAACTGCCGAATCTCAATGACAAGAACCTGTGGACTGCCCATGACGAAATCACATGGCGGACTTTAGACGATGATTCACATCTTGACTGGCTTGGTAATGATGCATCAGTTGTTGAGTGGATGAAAGAAACCAATTATTTGGTTAAATCCAGGTGACTGCTTCTCCACCCGAATCCATCGCAAGGTCATCTTTGATAGAACGTGGAGCAATGTCTCGACCCTTATGCCAAGTTGCTGCTTCCAGCCAATCGCCGAGGTGTTCACCTTCAAGAGTGATTGTTATAACCCCACCAAGAGGCTTTTCATCTCGCAAAGGAAAAGCCACTTTTCCGACAATAGCAGCTTGTCGCAGTAACTCGAATTGAGTTTTTCCACCTTCGAATTGAACCGTCATTGCATCTAATGCAGTATCGAGGATACGTTGGTCATGGAGGTGCTTGAGATATGTGTCGAGGGGGATTTGTTCAGCCTGCCATACTACATTCATGCCTTTTCCCAGAACCGGTTGTTCTGAATTGTCTTGGCTTGGGAACTCTGGGAAAAGGGTGTTGAGGGCTTGCTCAACTTTTGCCGGCGAATCAGCTCCTCGAAGTTCTGTTTCAACCAGAATACGCAAGTTCTCATTTACACCATTGAGACGTAACATTGGCTCTTGCATGAACTCGCCAAGCACCTCTTGCACATGAACATGCCTTTCATTGACAAAAAAGGCGAAGAGGTGAAAGTCAAAGCCATGTTGGCCAGGGTATGAGTGGTGCAATGCCGTTGATTGCGTCAATCATTCCTGTGTTGAATGAATCCGAACATATTGGTGCATGCCTCGACTCACTTATTGCGCAAACCTTTCCCGCCCAAAATCACATTGTTTTGGTCTTTGATGGTGGCTCAGACGATTCGACATGTGACGAAGTTCGCAAGGCAATCGAACGAAGTGTCGATGCGAATGGCCCTCGTATTGAGTTGCATCCAAACCCCGAAAAACATGTTGCTGAAGCACGTAATTTAGCACTTAGCATGCTCCCAAAATCTGTTCAATATACGGTCGAACTTATCGGTCACTCAACTGTTGAAATTGATCACTTAGAAATACGACTTAATGAATGGAGGAGAATTGAATCGATGGCTCCAAATCCGCTGGCAGCCCTCGGAATCCGTGTTCATCCAAGGAAGGGCGAACATGGACTGGTTGAAAATTGGATTGAAGGAACACTCGCTTCTCCACTAGGAAGTGGAAGTGGCCAGTTTGATTCATTCACTGTATCGGGCCCAACAAAAACTCCTGCTTTTGCAATGCATTCTCGATTGGCTTTGGAAACTGTTGATGGTTGGGATACATCCTACATTACAAGCCAAGATAGTGACCTTTCGATGCGTTTACTCGATTCTGGCTTTTCGGTTTTTCGAACACCTGCGACACATGTGAGTATGGTCAAACGTTCGGGATTAAACAAATGGTGGAAAATGGGTCATCGCTATGGTTTTTGGAGGATGAAAATCTTACGAAAGCATCCAAAACGAGCGAGTCTTCGAGAATTTCTTCCATGGTTTGGTTTTCTTACAACTTTTTTGCTTTTCTTTTTGCAGCCAAACATGTCACTGCTGCTTCCAAGCTGTTATCTGGCAGTTCTCGTGTTTGAAGGTGTACGTAGTAGTATTCGTTTCAAACGCATCTCAGCGCTTTTCGGAGTCCCACTTTGCCTCCTTATGCTTCACACCAGTTTTTCACTGGGCCTCGTTGACGGGCTGTTTCGTAAAGGCCGAGCGTCTTCTGACCGGTGATACTTCGGTGTACAATGAACGGCAACTTACTTGAGTGTTCGATGAAAACGGAGAATGAGTAGAATGGTGAATGAGCGTAGTGTGACGGCCCGAGGCATTGCTGCCTTGCCTTTACTTCTCCTCGGTGCTATACATTTCACGGTAACCCCTCTCAAGGACATTTTTGAGATTGAGCCCATTTTTATGTATGCTTGGTATGGTCTTGGTGTTCTCCTCGGTTTCATCTTATTTAGAAAAACTCGAACTGTTCGTGATTATGAATTCCATCGTTCCAAGACAATGAAATCTATGAAAAAAGTGTACGAGGCTGAAGAAGCAGGCGTTTGGCAAACCGATGTACAACTCGACAGTAGTTTGAGCCCAGTTGGTGAAATGGCACTCAAAGAGCAAGTTTCAACCATCGATAAAGAAACTCCAGAACTTGAACTTGGAGAAGATGAAAAAGTCGAGGTCGACCTTTTACTCGAATCCGAAAGGATTCGTAAAGCAAATCGTCGGATGAGCGGAAGTGAGACTTTCGATGAGGAATATGTTGATTCTACCATTGGGGCGACACGAAAGAAGTCGCCTATGGATTCCTTCTTGGATGCGATGAGTCGCTTGTTTGGAAAAGGAAATGCAGAAGAACGCAGGGAAGAGAAAAGACAGACTGCTTTACGTGCAGCATCCACCGCTTCCCCAGTTACTGCTCAGAGACCAGTGGCTCCAATACGAACTGTGTCCTCACCAAACGATGAAGAGTTGAAAATAACAACAATGACCGACGAGGGGAGTATTGAGTCTGTCATGTCATCCCAAGGCACGAATATTTCAGTTGACAATAATCCTCAGCCCGAGACGGAAAAGGTCTATGCCTGGGATTCAAATTCTCCAGCGCTCAATTCCAATGAAAGTATTGAGTCAATGGCCATGATGTCGACACCCCAATACGAAACATCTCAACCTACGAAAGTCATCGTATCACCTTCTGGCGCCTTGTGTAGGGGCTGTAATGCCCTTATTCCCCAGGGCGAACCGTTTTGTCTACAGTGTGGACTTGATGCGTAAGAAGGTCGTTTTCATGCGAGATGTTGAAAGAGGTCGTTGGTACCCCATCGTTTTGTTGGGTGAGTGAAATGTCGGAAAAGCGAGATTATTACGAAGTCCTTGAAGTGGCAAAAGATGCTTCTTCTGCAGATCTCAAAAACGCCTTCAGGAGCCTTGCAAGAAAGTATCATCCCGATCGCAGTAAAGAGGATAATGCGGAAGAAAAGTTCAAGGAAATTCAAGAAGCATACGCTGTTCTTTCAGATGAACAAAAGAGAGCTCAATATGACCGATTTGGTCACGATGGCCCTGCTGGTTCACCGTTTGGTGGATTTGGCGGTGGTGGTGGATTCAATATCAATCTCGAAGACATCCTTGGTGGTGATTTCTTTTCCAACATCTTTGGTGGCGGTGGAGGCGCAGGACGTCAATCTCGTCGACGTGGAAGTGATATACGCATGTTCCACACCGTTGACTTGAAGAAAATCTTTCAAGGAAGTCAAGAAGAAGTGGTTGTTGATTTACCCGTAGCTTGTACCAAATGCGCTGGGACGGGTGCAAAAGACGGTAACATCTCCGATTGTGGGGAATGCAATGGACAAGGTAAGGTACGAATGCGACAACAGGTGGGGCCGTTCGTGCAAGATGTTGTGCGGGACTGTCCAACATGCAGAGGGTCTGGTCATCAAATCGATGAACGCTGTGAGGCATGCAGAGGCGATGGGAAAGAAATCAAATCTTCCACGTTACGCTTCAACATTCCAGCAGGTGCCGAAGCGGGAACCCGGTTACGAATGAGAGGGAAAGGCGGTCCCGCGCCGAACGGCAAAGGTGAAGACGGAGATTTGTTCATTGAAATCGAGGTTGAAGTTCACCCTTGGTTTGAGCGTTCAAATGCTGATCTAATCATGTCACTCCCTCTTGGTTACTCCGATCTTGTATTGGGTACCAGCATTAAACTCGAACACATCGATGGTAAAGAGTTGGTTCTCAAAATACCTCCATACTCAAATTCAGGCGACACCATCGAAATTAAGAAAAGAGGATTGCCACGGAATCGTGGCTCAGGTCGCGGCGATGTTATCGTTCTTCTAAAATTACACATGCCGAAGAAAGTCGATAAAAAGTCGAAGAAAATGCTTCAAGAGTTGAAACCTGTTCTCGGACCAGCGGATATTCTTGACCGAATCAAGGACGACGCAATCGAACGACGTAATTGAATCATCCTTCGTCTTCTCTTGAATCCAGTTACTTCCATCTCATCAGCCGAGTTCGCCTATTGACGGATGAATTCTCAATCGACTGTATCCGAATGTTCGTCCCCTTTTTCATTCGGGCGGTCTGTACTTGTGGGATACATTGCTTTGTGGTCGGGCATCAAGTCTTCAACAGATTCATCAAGATGTTCTGGTAGTGATTGTTCGACCAGTGACACATCCGTCTTGGAACTACTTTTGAAGGCGGTAATCCCTGAAATGAGTACGATAACTGGGCCTAAGCAACACCCAAAGCATAGGAAACTCATGTTCATCAAAAGTCGTGCATCCGATACTTTAACGATGCTGACTTCACCTGTTCCATTGAGATTTAACAGAACAGTTCCAACATCATCGTCACCGACAACAAGTGAACCTACCAATGTTTGATTGCCCCTTAGAGTACCACATTCACCGGTCATTAGCGTGACGTTTTCATTCCCGAGAAGCGAGCACATTTCTAGAAATGTCTGCCTGCTTGCATACGAAAAATTCCCGAGCACAACATGTATTTCACTGTCTTCAGCATAGATGTCATAATTCCCAAATGATGTCGCCTCAAATTGGAGTTCTCCAGGCGCAGTTTGAGTTGCAACTGTTTCTCCTCCCCCCATAATGGTTGAAAAAGAGAGTACCAGGCCTACTGTGGAGCACAAAAAGGTAAGCCCCATTGAAATGATGAACACTTTGGTAGATGTCTTCATGATTTGACGTGCCTCCAAAGTCAATTAAATGTTTATTAGAATCTAAAAATTACCGGGCTAATATAAGAGCATTCTTCGCTTATGGAATGCAAGGTATGATAGGCAATAGTAATTTAGAGAAGTTCATGGTCAATAAGCAGGTCTGCATCGTACTCTTGGGTATCTTGCTTTTTTCACTTCCATCTCATGCTGTAGCATCCAAAGAAGCAACCGTTGTCACTCAATTCGGAGAGGGTTTCAATGAAGTGGTTATTGCAGATTCCTCAGATGCTCTTTCAGATCCGAGAGACCTTGAATTTCATCCAGGTCGTGCCAATGAACTTTGGATAGCGAACCGTGCTACTGATAGTATAACTATCATTGAAAACACTGGTATGGAGAATCAGACCTCTCAAAACCGTCAAGACTCTAACAGGAATCATTTCCTCGAAGAAGTCAGTTCAATCGCATTTGGTGCACACCATCCTGAATTTGATTGGCAATGGGGCTCGGCTCAAGAAACTGGGAACACATTCTGTGGCCAAATTCAACAAAATTTATTCATGGGGCCAACTCTATGGCCTTCCTCACTCAACCATTTCGCAGTCGAAAATCAAAATAATGGCAATGGGCTTCTTGGAAGTCACATTGACATGAATCATGAATCACCTTACGGGGTTGGCATCGCTCATGATTCTGCAAATGTCTATTGGTACAATGATGGCTATTATGGAGAGTTGGTTCGATACGACTTCCAACAAGACCACGACACTGGAGAAGATGATCATTCTGACGCTATTGTTCGCCGATATTCGGATATAACCCTTACACACGCCTACGGTATTCCAGGTCATATGGTCATGGACAAAAATTCAGGAATTCTTTACATCGCAGATGCAGGAGCCAATCGGGTTCTTTGGGTGAACACCGATGATTCGACCTATCAGACCGAGGACATCATGAACGACACCTCCCAACTCGAACCACTGCAAGAATACTCAAGAATTACCGGCATAGAATGGGGTGTTCTTGCATCAGGTCTTGACCGGCCTTCAGGAATTGCTCTTGAGGGTGACAAACTCTTTGTTTCTCTCAATGGTAACGGAAAAATAGTAGCGTTTGATTTGAATTCAGACGGCAAAGGGGGGGTGGAAGTTGATACAATTCAAACTTCAGCTACGTCCATTATGGGACTTGAAATAGGTCCCAATGGGGACCTCTATTACGTTGATAATGGTCAAGATGAAGTCGTGCTCATCGACTCGTATACGGACGAAGATGGTGATGGCATCGGTGACCAAGTAGATAACTGCCCCTTCATTGCTAATTCGGCTCAAGCGAACCATGACGGTGACGACTACGGCGATGTGTGTGATGAAGACGATGACAATGACTCCATCCTCGATATCGATGACAACTGTGCTCTTGGTAACCTTTCTTGGATATCGTCGCTCGCCACCGATCATGATATGGACGGTTGTTTAGACCTCAAAGAAGACACTGATGATGATAATGACGGTCTCCTCGACGACCTCGACTCTTGCAGCCGAGGTGACCTTGGATGGGCATCTTCTAGTGCGACTGACTACGATACTGATGGATGCCAAGATTCTGGTGAAGATTATGATGATGATAACGACCGAATTTGTGATGCTTTGGTCGCAGATGGATTTTGGACTTGCTCTGTGTCTTCTGTCGAGGAAGATCTCTGTCCAACAAGCCCTCTCTCGTTCTTTTCCACACTCATAAATGATGGTGACCGAGACGGATGTGAAGATGTTGGTGAAGACCTTGATGATGATAATGATGGATTTTCGGACATCGTTGATACGTGTCCCGTAAGCCCAGGCTCGAGCGATACAGGCGATGTTCTTGGCTGTTCGGACTTCGATGGTGACGGTTATGCAGACAGTATTGATGAATTCCCCACAGAAACAACCCAATGGCTCGATACTGATGGAGATGGCTTCGGCGATAACGTCAATGGACTCGAAGGCGATCGATGCCCAAGCGTTGCTGGGACCTCATCCGAAGACAGATTCGGCTGTTTGGACAGCGATAGTGATGGTTGGTCAAATCCAGATATTAGCTGGACGGTAGGTCTGGGTGCAGATGCATTCCCAACGTATAGTAGCCAACATGCCGATCAAGATGGTGATGGTTACGGAGATTCTGTTGATGGATTCCAACCTGATTCGTGTCCTGAAACAGCCGGTACCTCTTTTGAAGACTCATACGGCTGTCTTGACAGTGATGGTGACGGCTGGTCTGACGAAAGTGACGCATTCCCCGAAGATTCAACACAACACATGGATGCTGATTTGGATGGGTATGGTGATTCGATAGTTGGAAACTTACCAGATAGTTGCCCAGGATTGTTTGGACTCTCCTCCCAAGAACGCTACGGCTGCCCTGACAGTGATGGTGACGGCTGGGATGATAACCTCGATGCTTTCCCTGGTGAAAGCCTCTTCTGGTCTGACAATGATGGCGATGGCTATCCTGACCAGACGGGAACCAATCTTTCAGATGATTGCCCTGATGTGACCGGAACTTCAACCGATGACCGCATTGGATGCCCAGATGCAGACGGTGACGGTTGGTCCGATGAAGCCGATGCATACCCACAAGATGCATCTCGAAATGTTGAATCTGTATCTTCTTTCATGTCTTTGCAGTTTGGTCTTGCAGGTTTAGCAGTGTTGATTCTCGTTTTGGTTGGCGCATTCTTTGTTACCCGCCGTGGAGGCAGCTCAGCATTGAATTTGACGCCTCAACCGGCGACGCCTCAATTCATCGCTCCAATGATTGCGAATGCTCCACCTCTTCCACCTGAGGGCCTGCCTGCCGGCTGGACGATGGAGCAATGGGCATGGTACGGTGAAGACTACCTCAAGAATCGTTGAACATTCTTCACAATTCACCTAGAATACCTGCGCCAATTAACAATGCGAGGAGCATTATGGTCATGACGAATGTCAAAGCAGGGAAAGCGATAGACACCAATACACGTATGTTTTTGTTTTCTATTCGATTGTAAGCACGGATTGGTGGTTGTGAATGAACCATGTTACAGTCCTAAACCGTTGCTGGCATCGTGGTATTTCAAACAACTCCCTTTCGGAACCATTCATTGCTTTTCTTCAACAAGCCTTTTCAAACACTGGGGGCCCGCCAAATTGAAAACAATGCTTGAATACGGGGAAAAAGATTCGACACTAAAAAGCATTTTGACCTTGTTTGGGATAGCACTAGTGAGCCTTATTTTCTTTTTCCAATGGAATGTTTGGGCACTTCTAGAGGAAGCTTCGACCTCCTTTACCACTTCATGGCTTCCGATGCCCGTTGTCGCTCTCTGGAGACTGTTTTGTCTCCTCATTGGAGGTTCAGCCATCATCTACATGCTCCGGATGAAAACTGGAACGATGGTTGTCATCGATTATGAAACGCGTGAAGAAAAAACGCTCCATCCAATAGGGTTACAGAAGTTTGTGACATTTAGCAGTTGGAATCTTCTTGGCAATTTCACTTACTTTCTTATTGCCACTCTTCTTGCGAGTTCAGTCTTGTTTGAGTTCTCTCTTCCAACGTGGCTGCACATTTTTCAAGTCCTCTTCTTTGCAACTGCGCTCGGCTCAGCATTTCTAACATCAACGATTGTTCGCTATGTGATCCTGCCTGGAGAACTTCGGCAAGGAAGGAATCATGATCATCAATTCCTCTTTCATAATCAAATGATGCATAATTTTGCTACACTATTCTTAGCAGTCGAAATCATATTCATCCAGCCTGAATTACACCCGAGTTTTGCGCTCTTTGGATTATTGATTGGCCTTTTATACGCTCTCTTTGCTTATCCATTTGCCACTTTTGGAGGAGGATATTACGTCTACGGATTTATCGACCCACGGCTTCGCTATGCCCCTTTCTTGTTGAGTGGGTTAGCCGGCGCAATTTCACTTTTCTATCTCGGTGTTTGGCTTGTGACTCAAATAATGCCATTGAGCATTTTACTAAGTTCTCTTGTACTCATCGTTTGGGTTTGTCTTATCCTGCAATTCCGCGCAGGTGAGTTTGAAGGTTGATGACAGTATTTATTCCTCTTCATGTGTGTTGAAGGTGAGCGTTGTTGGGATTCGAGCAGCGCTCGGTTCTCCATCCATTCTTCCATTAAGTTCGATATCGACTGAGGTTGCACCGCCAACTAATTCTGCCATGATGAATGTCTTATTCCCCACAGCCATTGTGTCAAGGAACACTTCTTCACCACGGTGAAGGAATCGTGGCTCAACTTGTACGATTTCCCAAGCTTGTCCAACTGGTGCATCAAAACGAAGTGCAGCCAAATCCCAATTGCCTTGTAGAATGTGGACTCCAACCATGACAGGGATTGCATCTGAGTCTTTCGCCATTCTTGAATCGAGTTTCCAGACTGCAATCGCCACATTTTCAGTTCTGTATTCAAGGTCCGTGTCTCCCCAAGCCTTGTTTGCATCATCCCAGTTCAGCATTGTGATGGCTTGGAGTGCCTTTGCCAAGTTTTTACGTGATTGCTGGGGCGTTATCTCTCCAGAATCCATCTGCTTTTTGAACCAAGCCAACTGCTCAGACTTCATGAGTAAGTGTTCAGCAGATTTTTTGCTCCGATACAGTTGTGATGCTAAAAATAACACTGGGAGAAGGAATAATGAGCCGAGGAAAAACCGGGCCCGAGCACCCCACTTTTCGGCATTTTCATCAGGTGGGAAATAGGGCTCATTCCCTTCATCAATGAGTGTATAAACAGTGGAAATAACATAGGGAATACTTGGGACATCTTCCCCCCAAGGTTGCAGTGTGCTGTTCTCTGAATCAAGAAGAGAAATACGGAAGAAATGTGTTCCACGACTCATTTCTAAAACGGTCTGAATTTTTCCATTTGCTAAGGTGACAGTTCGCGAATCTTCATCACTCCATGTTTCTTGGTCTATGCTCCAAAGTTCGAGTTGCAGGACTTCAAGATTACCTCCTTCAACAATGACCTTTACCAAATGTTCAGATTCATCCCATCCCTCTATTTCCAGTCGGTAGACATCTGCTGTATCATGTATAGAAAGGGTCAATTCACCGCTAATTTGGTTGGACTGAGTTGGCATAAGTGGCCATGAGGAATTATCGCTATCAGGGGAGGGTGGTCGGTAGGAGGGAGCCTCTTCCCCTGATTGAATGTCAGATATATCTAAAACGTGAATCTCAATCCAATGAATTTCAGCTTCTACAATAAATCGTGCTGCACTAATGTTTGGGTAGGGGTAAAAAACGGTGTCGAGATTTGAATGCATGACCTTTGCATTTCCAGTAATCCACTCTCCACTAACCAATTGGTCGATACGAACTTCTGCTGAGGAGTGGAATGGCATGAGAGTGAATTTTTGGGTATCATTCATCTCGATAGTGACAGTGGTTGAATGATGACCTACAATTTTCAAATCGTCGTGTTCTTGAATAAAAACGCTTGAATCATTACGCTGGTAGCGCAGTGCTTTGAGAGCGTATGTTGTCTCGACAGCACCACTTTCGACTTTCAGAACTGCTCGGCCATTTTCGGGGAAATACCATATCTCCGCCATGCCTGGTTCATTCGCAGTAAGAGGTATCGATTGTTCAATGGTTTTGTCAAAGAGATGTTCTGAAGTTTCATTTTGATAGTAAACCGATAAACTCACGTCACCTGTTGTGTGCATGAACTGAAGTTCTATTGAATCACCCTCTGAAACATTGAGTGGGATGTATTCGGGAATTGCTTGTTCAAGTGCTCCTCGAATAAAATGACTTTCCGAATATTCTCCGAAAGTAATTCCGTTTAGATTCTCCCGAGTTGCATCAATACAACCGAGTAGATTTCCACATGAATGAACCTCTTTATTGTCGGTTGTCTCCGTAGGTGCTGGGCGTAACTTGGAGAATTTCTCATCGATAGATTCGATTAATGAGTAGGACACAAACTCTTCAATGGTGGAAGAAATTACCAATTCTACCAATCCATTCTCATCCGCTTGAATGGAAATTTCGTTCGTTGTCGTGATTGTGCTGTCACCGAGGGTAATCTGTGCCTCGCACTCTGTACAATCGATTGTGAGACTGAGCCATTCACCCTGGTCTATGGTCCACGTTCGGTGGTATTGCTCTGATGGCAGTGCTTGGAACCCAGTGACTCGTCCATCTGTTACTGTTTCGTCTGATGTGGAATTTTCCGCTGAAATCACGGATAATGGGCCCAACACAAGTGTCGCAAAGAGCACAACTATGCTGACAGCAGTAAAGGAAGCCATACGTCGATTTCCCCCGTCCATGTCGTCTCCTGTAATGTATTTGCTTTGAACTTAGGCCCTGCTAGGTGTCAAATGCTTGAAGAAGCAATGGCATTTGGCCTGTTCATGGAGGCAGGGCTCGGTCGTACAGTCGCAGCACGATATCGCTTTGCTCGACAGTGGGCACTCGGTGATCGGAAAAACCCAGTTGCATCAACACCTGCACTGGTTTTGCTTGATGGTGACGATGATATTGATGTGCAACTCGCCCCTTTCCGTTCAACAACGAACCAACAAATTCCTGCAACACTTACTTTTGAGTCACGTCTTCCGTTATCACCACCTAATTTTCTCAAACCTTCACCAAAGTGGAGTGTCTCCATCGGCCACGTTCTTCCTCCTTCTTTAGACGAAGCAGATGCTGGTGAACCAGCAGGAACAGCCCAAGTTTTACCCGTTTCATGGCAACGATTGAATCACGATGCAAGTTTGACGGACACATCTCTCAATCCCGATGTGGTTGTACTTGTCGATGCAGTTCAACTTGCAGCTCAGCCTGGAAAGTTGGTTGAAGCAATTACGATTCTCAAACGCCGATTCCCTGGTGCTCTTCTGTGGACTCCAGGGCTCGGAGGGCCGGACAACCTAGCAGTGCTTACTTGGTTTGGTGTGGACCTTTTTGATTTAGCCCGTTCTCGACAAGCCTCTGCTGCTGGGGCTTTACTTACTGAGCAAGGCCCTCGTCACTTGGTTGAGTCATTGGGGGAAACCGCGGATATGGATGTTCAAATCTCGCATTGGAAAACAGCGATTGCTTCGGTGCGCGGTGCGCTTGCATCGGACCAAATGCGTTCGCTCGCCGACCGCCAATCACTCA
The DNA here is from genome assembly GCA_949372875.1 of Candidatus Poseidoniaceae archaeon. GTDB lineage: Archaea > Thermoplasmatota > Poseidoniia > Poseidoniales > Poseidoniaceae > MGIIa-L1. The sequence goes on along the minus strand of CASIAW010000001.1, from coordinate 270,287 downwards.
CAAGCCCACGACTTGTCGAACATCTCCGCCGTCATGACATTTTGTGCCAAGATATACCCGGACTGCTTTCTTCACATGTAGCCGCAGATTTCACCTTCCCATGCCATTCTGTTTCGATTCAATCTGATCCTCTCATCACCGATTGGGAATCTTTCGTGACCAAGGAATACAAAGCACCGACTGGACTTGATAACATTCTCATTCTTCTACCATGCTCAGCACGCAAGCCATACAGACTTTCAAAATCACACGGACGATTTATTCGAGCCATAGGCACGAGTGCGTGCCATGAGGTGATGGTCACATCACCTCTCGGTTTGGTTCCACGTGACTTAGAGGAAGCATGGCCTGCTGGTCATTACGACGTTCCAGTTACGGGTGACTGGACAGGCGATGAGTTGTCGCGAATACAACGCATGTTCAAATCTTTAGTCGACCGACACAAATATCAACGAATAATCAACCACTCCGGTATTGAATTTTCGCATGAGTCATTGGAGGTAACTGACACTCGTCTTGGTGATTCAGCAGGTTCTCATGAAGCACTTGAACGACTTACTGAGGCTGTTAAGACGGCAGTTGATGAATTGAGTGCCCGGGGCAGGAAAACTGAAAAGATTCTTCTCGACAATTTCGCTAGCATTGCTCGAAAGCAGATGAAGAGTGACGCCTGGGTTAAAGATTTGAAGGTTCGAGGAAAACCACCACGATATCGTTTGGAAAGCGGTCAAACTCAAATGGCTCTTTGGTCGATAGAACGAAGTGGTTTTTCACTTCCGAAAGCGGTCATCCCCACACTTGCAGAACTCGAGGCTTTACCGAAAGTGCATTTGAAAGAAGGGCTCCCTTGGAAGGGTGATATCTTTGGCTCTCTTGTAGAATCCTTTGATGAAAGTATTCGTGCCGGTTCAGATCTTCTTGTCTTCCAAGCTGGAGTCGTCATCGGACTTGCCCGAGCACACGCTCCTGCATGGGAATGGCCAGCGACCCCCGGTCGACTCGCAAAGTCTCATCAACGGTTGTAGATTTTATCCGCAAATGGCGAGCAATCTCTCGTTTACAGCAATCCAAAACGGCTTGGTTCAAGCGGAGCGGTTAAGAAGGGGTGACAAGTCCCCGTTTTCCTTGGAGTTGTCCTTATGGCACGTATGTATAAGTCACGCAGAGGAAAGAGTGGGTCAAGTAAGCCCTTTGTCGATGAAGCACCAGAGTGGTCAAACACTGACGCTGCTGCGGTAAAACAACTCATTATTGACCTCGGAAAAGAAGGGCATTCTACAGCAGTCATTGGAACTATTCTCCGCGACCAACATGCAGTTCCTAACGTCCGCCTCGTTCTCGGCGGTAAGCGCATCGGAAGTGTGCTCGCAGAGAACAACATCGGCGGAACTTACCCCGAAGATATGATGAATCTCATGCGTCAAGCAGTCGGAATCATCAACCACATTGGTAGCGGTAACCACAAGGACCTGCACAACAAGCGTTCTCTGGAAATTACAGAATCAAAGATTCGTCGTCTTGCCAATTACTACATGGCTGAAGGTCGTCTACCATCTGAGTGGCGATACAAGCGTGACGAACTCCGCCTTATGGTTGAGTGATTCTCGCTCATTCGTTCCACCACACATGTGGTGACTTCATCAATGGTAACCTTCTCGACATATTCGGTGGGGCTATGAACGACTTACTTCTAACATCATCATTTTCTGATGTGAAGAAGAGAATTCAGTCTTTATCCAAGCAGATTCAAGATGCTGATATGGTTCACATTCACGCACCAGCGGATCTCTCAGGCCTTCTCGCTTTGTCAATGTTAGAGTCAGCCTTTCTCGATACTGGAATGAAATATAGGCGCCGGTTTTTACCTTCTCACCAATTCATACCTCGTGATGAACGTGCTCAACCAGAAATTCCGTCAGATGGCTTGCTCATTTTTATCGCCCCTTTTGAGGATACATGGACTGTCGAAGAATTACCTAAAACGGACTTCATTCACATCACCCCACTCTCCGTGTCCGTCAGATTAGGTTCGGGGCAAAATCAACGACGTGGAGCGCTTGACGTGGTTGCACAATGTGCAGCATTGGCTGCTGAATTTGTTCCAAATGGGCAAAAAGTCCGCCTTTTGAGGCCCTTCGCAGCAACTGGGCTTTGGTTGCGTGAAGCAATGGATACGACCTTCGACCCTATCCATACGTCGATTCGTGACCACCTTCGAGACGAGGGGGCTTTCCGAATGGTTCCTCTCCCAGAAGTGCCTTCACCAGCAGACGGTATGATTCCGGGCCTTTCAGAACGGATGTTCAAACGGTTGCAGAAAGGTTGGCCGAAAATGGATATTGATTCCCGCTCAGGCGCATTGAGTGAATTGATTCTCCCTACATTGGTTCATCCCACTCTTTCCACACCCCGATTAGAAGAACTTGTTTGGCACCGATTGATGATTGGAACCTCCGATGTCGACGTTATGAGCCAAGTATTTTTGGCTGAAAGGGCGTGGCCATCAGAGTCAAAAGACGCTAAAATACACGCATCGAAATTAGCAGATTCTTTCCTCAAAACCGGACTCCTTCTTTGATGGAATCCATCGACGGGTTGAAATCTCACATCACACTGGGATAGGCATGGCCATTGAACGATTACTCACTGGAAGTATCCGAGATCAAGTTCAAGATTTGATGTCGACAGAAGATTTGGTCATCGAAGCATTTCGAGACTTAGTCAAAGATGAACTCAAATCTCACATTCGGAGCAAAGTCGATGAAGATCCAGAATTGAAAGAAGAAATCAAGGAAGCAGTTGCCTATTATTTCCATACGAAGGCTCGAACCGTTTACGCTGAACTCAAAGCAACGCGTGCAGCGACTCGACTCGGTCTACGTCTCCTGCCTGACGACTTGCAGGGCGAAGTTGGTGAAGCAGTTGTTTCGCTCTTTGAAAAGGAACTCGGTGCTCTTCTTGAGAAGGCACTTTGATGGTTTTTATGACCTTCAAGGCGTTTCTATTATGTGCCATACGCGCTGGGTGGTAGTTAGGTGAAGTTATGTCGGCACGTCCATTCTTGTTTGTGCTGATTTTCATCGCTTCGCTGATGACGCCTCTTGTCGACTCTTTTGTCGGGAATGCTTCGGCAGAAGACACCCTCGTTTGTTGTGATTCCGCAGATGTGGAGCTCCATTTACTTGGCTCTTCTTCGGCTGGCACCATGTCGCCATTTTCCCAAGATTTAGGTGAAACTACAACCACAGCCACCATTGCAAATGCAGTGACCTCTGAAGAAACAGTTGGAAAATGGGTTTTGCCGAATGTGTGGGCCGGGACGATTCCTGCAAAAACCTGGGAGGTTTCTATTCAATACGAGGTAAGCGGTGCTGCAAGCGCTCAAATGAACGCTACTGCAACATTGAAAATAGGAAGTCAAACCTTCAGTGCTTCAACGGAACCAGGAAGTTCTTTCCTCCCCCAGGGAAGAGGCACACTTACGTTTGACATCGCTGTTGACACGACCTCGATATCGGATCAAGGGGCTATTGAATTATCGCTCACCGCACGAACTGTTGTATTTTCCTTGCCTACTGGTGATGCAAAATTAGAATTTTTGTGGGGTTCTGAAGATGCTGACTCAACCATTGAAGCATCTATTCCGCTACTTGACCTTACTTTACTCGAACCAGAAGTCGAGGGCTCTGAAGTCTATTTTTCAGTTGTCATTGAATCCAATTGGGGTATGGACATGCTTTCGAAGTCTGCATCTCTTGAAATGTTAGTTGAAGGTATTGCTTTGAGTGGCGACCCTATAGAGACTACCTCTGGGGACGGCGTTCGCGTCACTTGGACCTGGGATGGGGCGAAAGGCGGGATAGAATCGGTGAATGTGGAAACTCGTCTTTTGATTGAAACGGGCGATACATCTCTTTCCGGTTCGACAACTTTTGAGATTGAAACGTTTGATTCATCTGGCGGAACTGGCACATATTACCCTCCAGATGAGCCCTTGAAAACCAATGGCGACGGAAGCCCGTTAGCAGTTACAGGAACATTCTCTCTTCAATCATCCAGCGGTTCAACAGATGGGTTGTCTCTTGAACGTGAAACGCGAATCGAGATTGGAGGAGAAATGGCCTTCTGGATGCGATGGGGCATGGACCACATTGGAGATGAAGCGACATCACTTTCACCGGTTCTGAAAGCCTTTGATGCCGGTAATGTTGGCGATGACGAGCGAGTAAGCCGTACGATTGAACCAATTGAACAGATCGAGTTTGAAAGACAGATGCTCAGCACTACGGGTGCAGGTTTGGCTTCATATTACCTCGGTGTCGGCCTTGGGTTAGAAGTGAAAGACTTGCTTGGTGACCAAATTAAAGAATTTGATACGTTGTCGATTAAAGTCGATCTCAATGGAGAACCAAATGTAGTGAACCACCCGGTCACGCTCGTTATTTCGACAACAATCATTATTGAAAAGAACAGTCGAGTTCCATTGCTTGGTAATTTTGTCACCGCCCAACCTTCACCGCTTTGGGCAGATTATTCCCTTTCATTATCGGGCTCATCATCCCCTACTACCTCTTTTGCAGGGGCAACGCTCAATCCTGATGACTCCGTTCGCCTAAGTATTACTCGCTTACCATGGGGTGAATCAATTCAATTGGAAGGTGAGAACATTGCTCAGGACGATGAATATGAGTTCCTTGCGTCAGCTACGAACTCCCCAATCCACAGCCCCCTTCCATTATTCCTTCTTGTGGTATGTGGCCTTGGCATTGGATTTATCATCGCCTCTCGCCTTGCAAAAACCCGCCAGAAAAAGTTACTGTATGTCGAACTTATTCTCATTCCATTCGTGGCACTGATTCATATTTTGGCATATCCTCCACTTTTCGTTGGAAGTGCAGTCATTGTTACAGTGCTTATATGGTGGGTCACTGCGGTAACAAGCCCTCGTTCACGTGTGAATCTTACGGAAGAGGCGACGATGCTCACAACTCCGGTCATTCCTTGCCCTGCTTGTGGTACGCCGAATCCCGTAACGAGTCAGGAGCGACCACTTCGTTTCGCATGTGTTGGATGCGATCGGGTCATCAAAATCGTTGCCTAATCAAAGTTTGAGTCCTTTGAGCGAACGAACTAACGATGATGCCTGTTGGTAATCTGACGGGGAAAAATATCCAACGAAATCTCCATCTTCTTGAACTGCAACAACTGCTTGTGGTGCCCTTTTTTCAATATCCTCAAGAACTGATTTCAGAGATTGACTAAGTTTGACTTCCAAAAAATCCATTTCCATCCATTCCGAGCATTTTGATTCATTTGAATTGGCATTCTCGGCGAAGGCTTTGAGAAATTGACGATTGCCAATGACGCCTTTGGTCTTTGAATTCTCATCCAGTACAACGAGTATTCCTCCAGAGATCGTTAGCAATCGACGTGCAGCCTCAGCCATCGAATCATCGATACCAACAGTCATATGTTCATCATCAAGTTTCAAATCTGCTACTGTCTTCGACATGGTTGCCACATACCAATGGTTACGATACGGTCCTATCATTGTTCGCCTGAAGCCAATTCATGAGTGAGTAAAGATGAGTGTCGTATCATCGAGAATTCGAGCATAACCAATTCTCTCAATTTGAACCATTGTTCCGTGTGGGTATGAATGACTTTCAATCAATCCCTCAAGACGGTTCAATTCTCCATCTTCAGCAACAATGAGGGTTGCATTGGTAGCATTCGATTCACTTAGCCAGTGAATAATTGGTCGTCGGTCATTTCTATCGACAGAGCCTATGAGAGCAGATAATTCCTCCGTGGGGGAATTTGAAGTTTCGATATTGGCAAACCCTTTCAACCGAACCTCGTTTTTGACGCTGTCTTCTTTTTCAATCCAAATGTGATGACTTTGGAGGTCGAATGTTCTCATTCCACGCTCTGGATGGTTCGGGTGAATCTCCACACTCACGCTGTCAGAATGTTCGCCTTTGAGCTCGACCTTAACCGGTTCCCGTATGAACGAAAGTCGTGGAGCTTCATCATCGATACTTTTGGTATTATGAGAAAATAAAGTCGAGAGGGGAACTGAAATATCTTTCTGAGTCACACCTAATTCAACCCAAAAGTCACGAAGTGCCTTTGAAGTAATTCCCCTGTTACGCAGAGCATTAAGTGTTGGTAATCTTGGGTCGTCCCAACCAGTAAACATCCCCGCTTCTATATCTCTGCGCATTTGTGATGTTGAGAACCCACCCCATTCGTGAACCTTGACTCTACCCCAATACATTGTTTCAGGATAAGTCCAGCCAAAGTGTTCGTAGAGCAGAGTTTGCTTACGTGTTGAATCCATCAAATCTTTTCCTCGAATGATATGCGTGACTCCCTGAATTTGGTCTTCAACAGCGCTTTGGAAATCAAGCAGAGGCCAAACTCGGTATTTCGATCTAATTGAGGGTCGTGGATGTGGGTGCTCAGCAGTATTCTGTATTCGAAGTGCGGGCCAATCACGGAGTGCTGGATTTTTCAAATCCATTGCGGTTTTGACTCGAACAACTGCATCACCAGGTACAAATGTCCCGTCATTCATTTTCCCCCAAAGCTCGAGGTTTCGTGCGACGTCATTGTTTCGGCAAGGACATTCAGTCTTGCTTACACGGAACTCTTTGAATGCTTCACCGCTACACTGGCAGACATATCCAAAATTTCGCTCCAACATCAGAACTGCATGCTCATAGTAGTGAGGCATTTGTTCACTTGCAATGACAATCCGGTGAGGCTTAAATCCGAGCAACCATTCTGCCTCTTCTGGTATCTGTTGATATGCTTCATTCAATGGTGGTTTGACAACTGTATCTGTGTCATCAAATCGTAGAATCAATTCTCCGTCCCATTCTTTTGCGTAGTTACCATTGATTACAATTCCACGTGCGTGTCCGAAAGAGAGTGGTCCGTTGGGGTTTGGTGCAAAGCGAAGAACAACTTTTCCTTTTTCGGCGTTTTTGAGTTCAGGAAGCCCCTCTCTTCGCTCCTTCTTTTCTCGCTTTTCTAAAAGATGGGGTGCTTCCTCTTCGAGTATTGCTTGAAGGGCAGCCACTCCTTGTTCAGATGCCATCTTGTTCGCTTCAGCAACGGCTTTTGCAATGAGCGGGGAAATAATTTTTCCATGTTGGCGTAGGTCACTTCGAGTACCCATTAACCGTCCGATCACTGAACCAGGTGCAGCCTTTCCTTCGTATTCGATTGCATTTTGCAAAGCAAGATGCCTAAAGGATGCGAGCGTTTTTTCATCGGGTGTCCAAGTCATGTGGCTCGACCTCTCCTGCGGCCCTTGCTTCATCAACTACTCGCTTAAAAAATACAATTATTCAGAAAAGAGTTTGTTGATTCTGTTCTTTGAACGGCCGGATTGGTGGTTCTTCATCATGAAGTTCATTCCAAGCTCTGCTGACGGTTTTCCAAGACCAGCGGAGAGCAGGGTGCGGTTTTGATTCACGTAGTAACTCGGGAAGAGCGGCCTTTGTTTTAGGGTCACTTGGATATCCAGAGCCCAGAGGTAAACCGATTTCATGGGTCAAATTCTCAATACACGAATCACGATGAACCTTTGCAAGAATGCTCGCCATACCTACAACCGGATATGTTGTGTCTGCTTTATGTTCTGAAAGTATGGTTGAATTGGGCCATGGCCATTTCGGCAATCGGGCAGCAATCCGGTCGGTAAACCGTTGTTCATTTACATCACAGGCATCATTCAGTACATGGAGTGGGTGTGAAACCTGCTTGCGGATTTCAGTTAATGCTTCAGAAAATAGATCGACTTCCAGAAGATTGAGTCCTGTGGTTTGGACACCATGGTCAACGCGTTCTGGTCCGCATTCAATGAGTGAATACTTCCATCCTCGTTGCTCTACCTGGGTGTGAAACCATTCAACTAATTCCACCCTTTTTTTGTGAGTCAGATCCTTAGAATCCTTTACTCCATGGGTCATTAGCATCCCGAGATCGCATGTTGGAAGGGCTACTGCACCTACGACTAAAGGTCCAATCACAGGACCCCGTCCTGCCTCATCAACACCGACTGTCCACATGTATTCACCTAGATGTCAAGTTCGTCATCGATAGGTAGGGGTACCGAAGGTGATTCCTTTTTTTGCGTAAGACTTTCTTGGGGCTTCTCGGGCTCTAGGATTGCATTTCCAGCATGGGGTTTCGAGGTATTCCCCACTTGAATGTCAGCCAGCAGAGAATCAGCGGATGAACGTAATTGGTTTGAACTGTGGTAATCAAGGACGGTATTTGCAGCCTTTGTCAATGATGGATTGACAGGGTCACTTGTCGGCTTGTATGTCCCAGCACGGTTTTGAAATGCTTCTTGGAAATCTTCCGGACGAACCTTCAAGGCCGTATCTTCAGGAGCAGGAGCTTTCGTTTCGGTGAATTTCTCCATCCAATTATCGACCTTTTCCGGCTCTTTTGTTTGATACATTGCTTCTCTCTGTTGTTGTTCAAGGTTTCTTTGATTACGAGCAGATATTGATTTGAATATGATGACTGTTGAAAAAAGCAGTGCACAAATCATCAAGAACCAACCTTTGAGAATTTCCCATCCGGTGTTCAATACCTCTCCTAAATCAAACGATTCTTCAATTTCATCTCCTTGCCAAAGAATGCCTTTGTATTCACCTTTACTTGTGTGAACAAAAACAGTACTTGGTTCAAATTGTGAGCGTACAGTCGTATTAATCCACACAGTTCCATTGCTCTGCTGATCGAGAGGCAAATCGACCCATGAGCGAACTGTGAAATTAAAGCCAATTGGAATATCAGATACCTCAAAAGAACGAGGGTATTCTATATCTTCTTCATAGATGGCGATGAACGGGGGTATGAACGACATATCTGTTGAATGAGATGATTGTAATTGAACCAGTAAACCATCGGCAGTATTGCCTTCATTTCGTAAAGTCATGGCTATTGAAAGGCGACCTTGACTATCAATTTCTTCGGTGATGTCAGTAAATACCCATTTTATTATTGGAGCAATTTTGACAGGGATTCGCACCAATCCTACCAATGTGTCTGTATTGAGAAGTCGAACTTCTACAACAATATCGCCAAGCTCAAAGGCATAGGCAGATGAGTTTGCAGTCACCAAAAGCAGGTCGAGTTCCGTTAAACTGTTTGGACCAAGTTCTTTTGTCGAAACTAAGAGCTGAGCATCAACAAAAGATGGAACTTCTGTGACTGCAAATTCAAATGTATCAACGGCATTACCCGTATTTTCAATTGCAATCTGGGCCCCACAAGTGGCATTAGGCAACAAGGATTGACACTCATCTGTGAGAACTTGAACGGTACCACTTCGTTGCCAGTTGATGGATGCTCCGACATCGATTGTCTGCATACGAACGAGAGCCCCACTCGCAAAAACTCGAACACGTATATCCACTTCTCCCGAATATTCAAGCGGTGCTTGGAATCCGACCTCTATAGTTCTCGATTCATTTGGCTGGAGAGTATTTCCTTCGAGACCGCCAAAAAGAGCGATTGTCCAATCGTCACAGATGATTCTGTCATCGATTGGAATATTTTCAATCGGTAACCCGTTTGAATAAACCGCTTGTAATGTAATGTCGAGGTAAGCGGGAGTGTTTCCATTGTTTCGAACTGTCACTGGAATTCTATCTGTTCCTCCGGGTTCTACTAATAAGTCATTACCTGAGTCATCAATTGACGCATTGTAATAGTCGTTCATAAGTAAGTCAAAAGACCATTGGGATATCCCGCCGTCAATACTCGAAACAGCCTTGAGTTGGAATCGTGGTCCAGTGTTTGCAAGGGGCATACCGTCAACAATTGTTGGGACATCAATCCACAGGAACACATAGGTCAGTGAATCCGGCTGAACAGTTTCATACGCATTTATCCCATCAGTATTGTCCATGGTCCAGCCCCAATTCCATCCAGTTTGGGAATAGAGATTAAACATGATATCATCAGTTAGTGTGGCATTGTTTGTGATGTTCATGGCAACAGAGGTACGTGTGCCTGGGGTTACGATGAAAGAGGAGATACCACTCGAGCCAAAGTTGAGGTTGGAATAAGGAGCCACTTTAGCTTGGAAACTCTCGATTTGGTGCCACGTTGGGTCGCTCTCAGCGCTGAAGTTCAACGATAGGTTGTATGTTCCAAAACCGGCATTTGAGTCGGCAGTGAGGTTAAATTTGACTTGGCGAAGATAACCACTCTCGACGAATTTTGTATGCGGCAGACCTGTTGCTGTAAGTCCATTGGCACCTGATTCAAGTTGAAATGAATACGTTTCATCGTTTTCGCCAGTATTGTGTAAGGTGAATAAGACTTCAATAAATTCCCCCTGATGCAGTGTGACTTGGTTGAGACCGATTACATCCAATTCACTGCTTCTTGCATCGAACCTTGTCGGGTCTGCCCCAACCGTTGCAAATGAAACCGTTGAATGCAGCAGAACGAGCATCACAATGAGCCATCTGCGCATATGTGGTCCATGGCATCCAGCATTTCAACGTCACTACCCTTATGCATCACAATGCTTCGTAGTCTTCATGAAGCAGTGGATTCTCGGAACACCATGGCACCCATCTGGCCGTTTGGAAAAAAGAAGCAACCTGATATGCTTGATGAACCGGAACCTGAAACCGTCATTTACCGAAAAGGTTCTGGAGAGGCAATGCAAGTATTGGAAGATAATTCGCACAGAGAATCAGTTGATTACAAGGCTGCAGTTTCTCTTTTCGGTAACGGTGATACAACGGTGAAACGTGCCGAAGAGCAATCTCAGTACTATGAAGGGCTTGTAGATTCTGCAACTCCAGTCCCAGAATTTTCTTGGGTTCACCATACAGATGGATATCACTACAAACAGTTTACAGATGGGGCTTTTGATTCGGTTCCACACAGGAAAAATCAAGATGGTACTTACTCACCTTATCAGGCCTAAACAGGGTCGGGTAAAACCGTTTGTAGTGCGGCGATGTCAAATTCCGCTCCATTAAGTGGCACGCGTAGTTCATACAGGTCACTCACTGCAGGGTCCATCTCTCCAAAACAGCCCACGTGGACGCCATGTATGACCACTTTTGCACATCGGCCAGCAAGCCACGGACCCATCGAACCGGACAATGGTTCAATTGTATATTCAGTAGACCCAAGGTCTTTCAAGAGCGCTTGAATTCTACCCCGAATCGCAGCAAAGCCACCACCTTGTTCTGCAACTAAGAAAGCAAAGCGTCCACTGTTCTTGTGATTTCGAACAACAGTACCTAACTCGTATACAGCTTGTGGCAAATCATGATGGCGATTGGAAGCCATTAAACGGAATAGTCCAGGCAATATGTATTGGCGTAGGAGTGTATGTTCGATGGTGATCGGGTTTGTAATGCGGGTGACATCTCCCATTGGTGGCCACCGCATTGCCTCGAATTGATCAAAATCATTTGACAATGTAAGGGATTGGATTTGCATGAGCCCGAGACCTTGCAGAGATTCTCTTAGTCTACGACGAATTTGATTATCGGGCCGCGGGATTGCAGTGAGTGGTGCCTTTGGCACGTCGCTTCCCAAGTCTTCATATCCGTGTCCAATAGCAACATCTTCGACTAAATCGACCGGATGAAGAATGTCAAATCTCCATCGTGGCATTGCAAAGGTAAGCACAGAGTCACCTGCCAACACGTCAGACATTTTTGTAACCGTTGTAGAGGTGGTCTCGATAGCCTTCTCTCTGCCAAGATACTCTCCACCCATTCTGTTGATTGCATGACCGATTTCCACATCGTTGAGGTTACGACCGAGTAATCCATCAAGCAAGCGTTGGGTGACTTTGTGTTCACGAGGAGTGGAATTGGGCAAATGTTCCACTTTACCATCATAGCCCGTCACTTCCACTGATTCAATAGAACCTCCACGCTCTGCTAATTGTAAAGCGATGAGCATGAGACTTGACTCACATGCCCGACGGTCCCATCCAGTGACGTCGATAAAGAAATCTTGAGTAGAGTGACTCACTGTTGTCTGATTTCCGTTAATGATTGGTGGGAAAGAGAGAACCTCTTTGTTTGAATCAAATATGATTGGATATGATGTCATTCCTTCGAGTAAATGCGCGAAATCTATCCCCTTAGGGTGGCTGGTGAGTATCTGATCTAGCGTCATCCGTTCAGTCATTGCGAGTGGGCAAAAAGAGGTTGAACCTGGAACTGCTTGAACGTTGAATGGTGGTGCTAATTTGGCCAGATCATGCACACCAATTGAGGCTCTTCTTCGTCCCCTTCCAAGTGCGAAGTGAAGTTTTTCCTGGTGGTCCATGAGTGCTTTGATGAATTCTTCTTTTTGTTCGCTCGTTGTACCGGTGTTGACATTGCGAACAACTGCTCCGAGTATCACTGGTCGTATGTGCTCAAGTTCTTTGTCCACCGTCATCGTGATTGAGCCTTTTTTAACTTCGAGGCGTGGTTCACTTTTTGCGTTGTGCAAAAAGGGCCGGATTGCTTTTGCCAATGTTTCTGCTGAAAGAAGGTCAGGCCGGTCAGGGAATATCTCTATATCGAGCGTTGATTCATCGCATATGTCAATATCCGTTCCGAGTAATGGAAGTTGACTTGCCATCTGTTCAATGTCATGCTTGAGTCCATGTTGAGCCAAGAGTTGACTCAATAATTTTTGGTCGATAGAAATAGTTGGCATAATCTCACCTTAACGTGCAAACCAATGGGGGAGGGGTCGGTCATATCCTACAAGTCTTAGACCACTGATTGCAGCGGTCTCATAATCAAGGGCTCGAAGATGCTGACGCTCGAGCAGTTCAATTGAATCAAGTCCGAGCCGTCTCAAAATTGCCGTAAGTTCGTTTGAAACACTTTGAAGCCAGTGCGCAAGGTCATGAGGGTCTTGCATTGGGACTTCACAGCAAATAACATCGATTCCAGAGGCTTGTAAAATGGCAATATCTTGGCCACTTGCAGAGAGTCCGAGAAGCATACCAGTTTGCGTCCCAGTATCGGACAAATGGGATTTTGTAGAGCGCCCTATCATCGGTAGAGAAGCCGCTTCAGCAATGCCTGAACCATCTTCAATACGGCTGATTGCCATGTCGATATCATGATGAGCAGAGCGCACATGTAATGATTCTACTCGAGAAATAGCGTTGAGGAAGGATACAGGTTTATCCATTCCTAACAATGTGCGAGTTGCAACGATAAATCCGTCTATTTCTTCAGAATTCATTGCAGGTAGGTCATCTATATCCACAATCACTCCACACCCCGTCATTAAGAGTTCAGGTGCATCGGCTAAGTTTGATGAATCGAGTAATACAAAATCTACAATTCTTGGGTTTTGACGCGTTATGAAAGGTTGTTTTGACAAGATTTCCATGGCAAGTGGTTCAATCTCATCCGAGGTGAGAACGTCTCCATCTGAGATGAGTGGTAGAAGTGGTAAGGGGAGCGCTACAGACGCATTCTCGTCACGAGTTTCACCAACCAAAACAACGGTGTCACAAGTAGTATAATTCACAGAATGGTGCAAGTCTCCCGCAACTAATCCAATACTCGATAAATCCGATGTCGAGACAGGTGCTTCCGGCGTTTCGACCTGTAATGTTTGAGTTGGAACCAAACAGGCTGCGTCTTTTGGAATCTCCATTCCTGCATTGTCGAGTTCAGCATTGATTGATTTCACTTCGGTCTCGGTGAGAAGGCGTTGTGTGACTCCAGATGGAAGGCGACTTGGATATCTGCCATTGATGATAATTTTGCCGCCGGTCATTCCAGCTCCAGGTGATTTACCAACATCGCCGTGTATGACAATGATTCCACCTTTCATTCCTCCGCCAATACGTTCTCCAGCAGGTCCACGAATGAGTAATGTTCCGCCTTCCATGAAGGAACCAGCATCATCACCAACTCCATCCATGATGCTGATTTTACCACTTCTCATCGCATAGCCAGCATAATTACCAGCGATTTTTTCACAAACGATTGTGTTTCCGCGATTTCCGGCACCAAGGAAAGACCCTGCATCGCCTTGAATTGTAAAGTTCCCGCCGCTGCCAAACGCAGCAACCCATGAACCGAGCACACCCAGTGCTCGCATTTTGGAACCTTTTGGTAAGTCTGGGCACAGTCCAAGTTCACCGTTTTTAGGAACCGGTTCTCCAGCACTGGTCCAGCCGATGCGGAGTATCGCATCTTGTTTGGCAGCCTCGATTAGCCTCGGGCCGAGTTTTTTGTTGATATTGAAAGAGCGTTCAACAACCTCTCGTGGTTCGGCCATGATGGTTTGCTGTTCCTCCATATCCATATACCCTCTCGTTATTGAAGCACTCTTTTTCCCATTTGTCATCTCTCTTGTTTCAGCCATATTTTCACTCTTGCACAAACGATTTGTTAATAGAGGGTCTACAAAGGCAGGTATATTGAGAACGATGACAATTAAGGTAGCCATTAACGGATACGGAACAATTGGAAAGCGAGTTGCGGATGCAGTCGACGCTCAAGACGATATGGAAATTGTTGGTGTGACCAAAACGCGGCCAGCATTCGGCTGTGACCTCGCAGTTCGCAAAGGCTACCCCCTTTACTGCACGTTTGATGATGCTGACCGAATCGCATCTTTTGCTGAAGCAGGATACACTTGCCATGGTGGGTTATCAGACTTACTCGCAGTCGCAGATGTCGTTGTGGATTGTTCTCCGGGTAAAGTTGGTGCATCAAACAAAGAAACATACCAGCAAGCAGGCGTGAAATGGATTTTCCAAGGTGGAGAAAAGCATGAGATGACTGGCTTGTCGTACACCTCTTCAGCGAATCACAAAGAGAACTTGAATGCGGAAGGTACTCGGGTTGTTTCTTGTAATACAACAGGACTTTCACGAACCCTCGTGCCGATATATGAACACTGTGGGGACTTACAAGTCGAATGCACAATGATTCGTAGAGCAGCAGATCCAGGAGATTCCAATAAAGGTCCAATCAATGCTATCAAACCTGTTCTCAAGGTCCCCTCGCATCACGGTCCAGATGTCATGACAGTTAAACCGGAAATCCGAATTAATTCAATGGCTGTAGCAGTCCCTACAACGATTATGCACGTTCACGTCATTACAGCAACCCTGCCAGATGGCCACGGATTGACAACCGAATCGATTTTAGAGATGTGGTCGAAAAACCCTCGTTTAGTCATCATGAATGGCGCTGAAACAGGAATTACTACCACTGCAGAAGTCATGGAATTTGCCCGTGATATTGGTCGCAAGTGGGGCGATTTACATGAGATTTTCATCTGGGAAGATGGTGTTAAACTCGAAGGCAATACCTTGTATTATTTCCAAGCAATTCATCAAGAATCAGACGTCATTCCAGAAAATGTTGATGCCATACGCGCACTGACTGGTATTGAGGATGATTGGATGGTTTCAGTGAACAAGACTGATGATGCCATTTCGAGATATAATCATCTCTAATTTGTGTGCCCCATAGGGGCACATGCAAGGGGCGTTTTCAAAAGGGTAGTTGATTTCGGAACGGCATGCAAGGCATTCGAAGTCCGGTTCTCATGCTTTTCTTGCTTCTGTTAACCTCGTTATCTCCCTTGCTGTTATCTGGGACATCCACAGACTCAACAACTGAACTTCACGAAGTTTCTTCTCCTTCTGAATCGGAGCGACTCGAACTTGCTTCTTCACTTTGGAACCAGGCTGAACCGATTCCAATGACTGATGTTCAGTTGCGTGACTCTTCGAATGTTCTTCACCTCCAAGCAGGGGAATTCGATCCATTGTCCAACGATGGTCCATTTTTGGATTCTCATTTTATGAATCTCAATGACCCAACTCAAACCGGGCTTGCAATGATTCAATTGCATCACCATGATGGTACTGTCCTCGAATCATTATCCAAGGATTATTCGATTACGCCGCTTGATTATATTTCTGATGAAGGGTGGTTGGTTCGATTACCTTCTCCAGCATTACCGATTCTTGCGACACTCCAAGAGGATGATCGTGTTCGTTGGGCTGGTATTCAACACCCTGGCTGGAGAGTTCACACCTCGCTTCTTGAACCATCCACCTCAACTCACCTTGCACTCATTCCATCTTCCGACTTGGCAGTAGGTGGCCTTGAATCGCTCAGTCTTGACTTGGTCAAGATGGGTGCAAATGAGGCATGGTGTGGTATTGGTCTTTGCGAAGTTCACTATCTTGTTTCTTCACAATCCGTTCTTCTCAATAACATCATGAATGATGGTCGAATTATCTGGACAGAACCGACGACAGGTCTTGTCCTACACAACGCAATTGCTGGTGCTCTTGTTGGAATTGGTGACGTGAAAGCCAACGCATCCTTCACGCTTGACGGTTCCGGAGAGACAATCGCAATATCGGATACTGGGCTTGACCAAGATCACCCGGATATCGTAGGACGTGTAGCAGGAGTTTACACAAACTTTGGTCTTGACCCATCACCTTCCGATTCAAATACAGGACACGGTACTCACGTTGCACTCTCTGTATTAGGGGATGGTACTGGCGACTCTTCAGCTCAAGGCATGGCTCCAAATGCAAACCTTGTGATGTATGCCTTAGAGCATGACCCAACAGGCGTTTTTGGACGATTGGGTTCTATCTATGATTTGCTGAACGATGCAGAACAGAAAACAGCTCGCATCGCCATCAATGCTTGGGGTTCCAACGGTAATTATGGGCAATATACTGCCGACTCACGTTCGGTCGATCTTCTTGTCAGTGACAAGAATACAGTCCTACCGTTGTTTTCGGTTGGTGACCGTGGCAGCCAAGGAGCATCCCAAGTTTCAGCTCCTGCAACTGCCAAGAATGTGCTCGCAGTCGGAACTTCGCATACCGGTACACTGGCCGGTACTGTCGCTAATATCTCAAGCCAAGGACCGAGCCTTGATGGTAGAATTAAGCCTGATATTGTGGCCCCAGGAATGAACATTTGTTCCGGCCTCGCCGAGGAAGCTAAATCTCCTGCAGGTTTTGGGTGTGCGACCGGTTCGCATGCTGACGGTAGCGATCTCTATGTTTCTCTTTCTGGCTCTTCTCATGCAACTGCAATTGCGGGAGGTGCAACTGCACTTATCCGTGAGTTCTTACGTGAAGAGATGAACCTCAATTCACCGTCCGCTGCCCTCATCAAGGCAGTCGTTATCAACGGTGCTACGGACTTAGGCACGCCTGACATCCCGAATTCTCAGGAAGGTTGGGGGCAATTGAATGTTGAACGGACGGTTTTACCAATGGATGGTGCAACCCCATTGAACACCTTTATTGACCAAAATAAACAACTCAATGCAGGGTTTGGTTTGTTGTATGCATTCAACCTAGATCCGAGTCATGGAATCGACATGACTCTCGTATGGTCTGATGAAGAAGGTAGCGCGAATGCGCCTCAATCAAATCCCCGTTTGGTCAATGATTTAGATCTAATTTTAGTCGACCCGTCAGGTAACGAGTGGCTCGGAAACGACTTCTCGTCTGGATACTCTACAACAGGTGGAACTGCTGACTCTCTCAACAATGTCGAACGAATTAAAGTCGCTCCCGGCGTCCTCTCAACTTCAGGACAATGGCAAGTCAAAGTGGTTCACCGTGGCGGCACAACTCAATCTTTTGGACTGGTAATGGTTGCTGATGCTACCCCAAATGCGCAATCTGATTTAGCGACCTACAATGGCAGTATTGTCCCTTCCTCTCAAGAGCCTCTGAAAAACGACCTCATCACCTTACAACTTGGCTGGATTAACCAAGGTACTCTTGCGTCCGGGACATTCCACGTTACGCTTGAAGATTTAACGACAAATCAAACTCTTTTCGATGCTGACAGACCCGGGCTTGGTGCTGGAATTGTTGACTCCTTTTTGCTTCAACATCAATTCACAACAACTGGAACACACACCATGCGATTGAGTATTGATACGCTTGATCAAGTGGCTGAAATGAATGATGCCGTAAATGGCGTAAACAACAATGTGTGGACCCAAGACATTGAAGTTACTGCTCTTGGAGTTCGAGTTGTCGCACTTGATGAAAATGGTATTGCTCCCACAACACCCGAAGCGAGGGCTACGTCTGCAATCAAAACCTTCGATGTCCTCAACGAAACTGGCATTGACATCCCAATTCACATTTTGCATGAAGGTACGGGTCAGCAAAGCGTGACGCTCTCTGTAACCAATGTACAGATGCCACAACCTGGTCGTCCTGATTTCTTACTGGCGCCTGAAGACTACTGGACAAAGGCCGTCTCTGAAATTGGACCATATGTCGTTCAAGGTCTCGGTGAAGAAGGAGATTACAAAATGCTCAACGTTCATCTTGAAAATGAGTATGCAGATTTATCAGACTCCTCTGCACCAAGATATGCCCGTGCTGGAACCTTTGTCGTCGACATCATTGCTCGCTATCAAGCTCAGCCAACTGTCTCGCATACTCAAAGAGTAACAATCGTCGTTCCTGAAGTCAATGCTGTCAATATTGGCGCTGCTGGGATTACTGGTTTATCTGCAGCTCCAGGCGATTCTACTGGATTTGTTATCTCAGTGATGAATATAGGAAATACTCCGGGCCAATATACGGTTTCTTGCACATCAGAAAACAGGTGGCAAGTCATGTTGGGCGGTTCAAATTCATCAACATTGGAGTTTGAACCCCTCAATATCAAAGAATCCCTACCAATGTATATTCGAATCTTTGTCCCACCTGTGTCAAACGGAGTACCCGTTTCAGGATCATCGGATACGGTCACTTGTTGGGTCAATTCTCAGAATGATGCGACAATGAACTTTACGCAATCTGTCGATGTAGAAGTTTTGCCTCAAGAATCCTTTGAAAGTGATTTATTTGATGATTTAGGACCCATTGGACCTTCAGCAATTAACCGTAATGTAATGGTTGACACTGGTCAAGAAGTTTCTCTCAATTTGACCATCGAGAATACAGGTAATATTGCAATCGACTTGGACGTCATTATCCAACCTTCAAACCCACTTTGGCCCATTGAAGTCTCGTATCAAGAACAAGTTGACAATCGAAAGGTTTCGTTGGTATTAGACGGTGGTGAAATTACCACAGTCAATTTCATACTCGGTGTACCACCCGTGGCCGAAGAAGGCGAGACAAACAACTTCGTCATTCGAACAGAACTGAGTGCCCAATCCTTTGTTTCCAACACCACTGTTTTGAAGGTCAGAGATGACCTTTCAATGGAACTCAATGCTCCTTCTTCGGGAGTCGTTGAGACTGTAATCTCTTCAGAATTTTCATTCGGCGAGTTCCATGTGACAAACACTGGTAATGCTCCATTAACTTTGAATTGGAGCAACGGCTTAGCCCCCGATGGTTGGGTTGTAGGTTTTGCAAATCCAAGCAGTTACATCGAACCTCGTGAAGAACGAACCATTCGACTTGGTTTTATCCCTCCAGCAAACGCCCCAGTGGCTGAGAATGCATTCGAGATGGTGGTAACTGCTTCCGGATATAACAACGGCCGTATGATTCAAAACTCGGTCACAGTCCAAGTATCTGTTTTGGCATCGACATTTGCAAATATTACAGTTGAAGATGCTTCAATTACACCATTTATTCTGGTCACACGTGGCGAAACTGTAACTCAAAACATTATCATTCGTAATGATGGAAATATCCCACTCACTGGAGATGTCTTGAGTGATGTCCTTGACGATGAGGGCAATATATCTGCAGCATGGGAGGTAACGTGTCTTCCAGTTCGTGTCGATTCCATCGCTGTTGGTGAGCAAGTTGTTCTTCGAATTGATTTAACACCATCAGAGGACACTGCCAAGGGTCGTGTGATGACCACGATAACCTTGAATCTTGAAGGTTCAGTATATGGGATGCTTGCTATCGAAACATCTGTAGACTCAGCAACTGGTTCAGAGGGGTTGTTTAGTTTCCTACCGCTGTATGTTTCTATTCCACTTCTCGGACTCTTACTCTCTCTGGTCGTCGTTCTCGCCCTCCGAATGAAGAAGGGTGGAGAATTATCGAATTCGGGAGAGGAACTCGTCGCTCCAGATGCGTTTGTGAATCCAGACCATCTTGGAACTCGAAGAGATGATGCCCTGGATATTGGGCATGCTGTTGATGAAATTGCCAGTGGAGAAGTTTCTTCAGACGAAATAGCGGCTGCTTTGGCTCAATCATTACAGATGCCTTCACTGGCAGCCCCTGCAGTTGTGCCTCTCGGATTGCCACCATCTGGCTTGCCGCCTACACCTTTGCCCATTCCATCCGGTTTACCTCCAGTCGGCTTACCTCCTACGCCATTGCCTTCACTCCCACTTCCAATGCCGGCTTCAATTCCTGCACCAATACCGGTGCTTGGTCCACCATTGCCAGCGACTGGATTACCAGATGGTTGGACTATGGAGCAATGGCAACATTATGGCCAACAATGGCTTGATAGGCAGTAACATTCCGGGGCGTATCTCTAATACGATGCACCACTAGGGCTTGTTATGAGCAGTATTGTATTGTTTGGTCCTCCCGGTGCCGGGAAAGGAACACAAGCTGAAAGAATCATGGTGGAAACAGGTCTACCTCAAGTTTCGACTGGCGATATGTTGCGTGCATCCGTGAAGGCTGGAACTGAGACTGGAATGATTGCAAAAGGTTTCATGGAATCTGGACAATTGGTACCTGACTCGGTAATTATTGATTTGATCAAGGAGAGGATTCTCGAGCCAGATGCAAAGAATGGAGTAATGTTTGATGGA
Organism: Candidatus Poseidoniaceae archaeon; assembly: GCA_949372875.1. Classification (GTDB taxonomy): domain Archaea; phylum Thermoplasmatota; class Poseidoniia; order Poseidoniales; family Poseidoniaceae; genus MGIIa-L1. The sequence goes on along the minus strand of CASIAW010000001.1, from coordinate 249,497 downwards.
TTTCCTCGAACCATTCCTCAAGCAGAGGCTCTTGCTGAAATAACAGCGGTAACCCACGTAATTGCTATTGAAGTCCCGGATGGGAAAATAGTAGAGAGAATTTGTGGTAGATTTTCATGTGGGGTCTGTAGCCGCGTGTTCCATGACCTGTTCAACCCAGTAGGGCCGGATGGATGCCCTTGCGGAACATTGGAAGAAAAGCGTCGTGCCGATGACAATGAATCCACCGTTATGTCCCGTTTGAACACTTATCATGAACAGACCTCCCCTCTCGCAGACTGGTATCGTTCAAAAGGTATTTTTCACTCCGTCGATGGAGATCGAGCCATCGACAAAATCACCGGTGACATTTTAATCGCTCTAAAAAAGTGAGGTGGAGACTTGAGTTCGCGAAAGCATCGTCGAAAGAGTAAGATAAATCGGCGGGAAATCGCTCTTTCCAGCCAAATTCGCTTGGTTGAAATATTAGAGCACCCATCACTCTATGACGAGAAAATCTTGCGTTCAAGTGCAGACCATCTGGTCAAAATATCCCAACGCCATCGACTTCCAGTTCCACAACGTGCACGTCACTTATTCTGTCGCCAATGCCATGTACCTACACGATATGGAGAAAACGTTCGCATTCGAATCTCAGGAGGAATGAAGATTATCACATGTTTAGAATGCTCTTCTGTGCGTCGGTATGGTGGTGGCCCTAAATCTCATCGTCAACGAGACACTAGAGTTTGAGAGCGCTTTCAATGGTCACATACTTGAACAAGGGATACTTCGGAGGGTCGAACATCATGGGCAAGGACATACCAGAATCTATTCGGAGAGAGGCGATGTCTCGTGATTTTCAAGTTACTATACGCGTGGGAAAATCTGGAATTACCGACACTCTCGTTTCTGAAATTGAATCACAGTTGCAAAAGCGTAGTTTAGTCAAAATTAAATTAAATCGTGGATTATTTGAACGTAAAGATATTTCAGAAGTCTGGTCGCATTTGGCTGAACGGACACATTCAGTTCTTGTTTTGGCTCGCGGAAATGTTGGCGTTCTTTGGCGTTAAGCAAGCGCTATCTAGGAAATACTCAAATGATGATTTCATTAGGCGTGGACATGAAGGCAAGTATTGTACTCGGTAGTAACCGCCGGCATATCTCTCAATATATCGGGCTCGGCTTGCTAGCATTTACTGGAACTATGATGTTTACCACCTCCTCTATGGCAGGCGGTGGCGGTTCGGCATCTGCTTCGTTTCAACCTATCGAAAATTCGCAAGCTGTTCTGGTCGGCTTAGGAATTTTACTTGGCGTGTATGCACTTATTATCACTGAAATTGTTCACAGGACACTTGCCGCTGCAGTTGGTGGATTACTTGCAATTATTGCTCTTGGGTTTTACTCGGAGCAAGCCTTCACTCTTGGAGAAGCCACGACTCTCATCGATTGGGAAACAATCGGTCTTCTTCTCGGAATGATGGTGATGGTTGGAATACTTTCACATACTGGTTTATTTGAATGGTTTGCTGTTCAAGCATACAAACGCAGTGGCGGTTCAGTTTGGACGCTCGTGGTAATTCTGTGTTCAGTGACTGCAGTTCTTTCCGCATTCCTAGACAACGTGACAACGATGCTCCTGCTCACTCCAGTCACTATTCAGTTGGCTAAAGTGCTTGATCTAAAGCCAATACCTCTACTCATTTCAGAAGTCTTGTTTTCGAATATTGGTGGTGCAGCAACAATGATTGGAGACCCCCCAAATATCATGATTGGTTCTGGTCTTTCAGCCGCTGCAATAGAAAAAGCTGGTTATCCTAGCCTTGTAAGTGCAGGAGTAAATTTCAATGATTTCATCATCGAAATGGCTCCAGGTATTCTCATGACCGTTGTTCCAAGTTTCATGTTTCTCAAGTGGTTTTATGCGGAAGAATTTTCCGGAAGCCGTATTCGAGATATCGCAGAACTGGAATCAAAGTATGGGATTAAGGACGCAGCAATGCTCAAGGTCAGTGGAACAATCTTGTTCCTTGTCGTAGTGAATTTCTTCCTCCATCCAATCACTCATATTGCCGTTTCTTGGATTGCTTTAGTCGGTGCTGTGGTCATGCTACTCGCAACAGATCGGCATGAATTGGAAGCACCTCTTGAGCACGTTGAATGGTCAACCTTGCTCTTCTTTGCAGGTCTGTTTGTTCTGATCGGTGCTCTTGGATTCCTAGGGGTCATCACCTTCATTGGTGACAATGTGACAAAAGGTATTGCAATGTTTGGGACCGACGCTGAAGGAGATGTCATTCGTCTTGCTGCAGCGGTTTTAATCATCCTTTGGGTTTCTGCAATTGCATCTGCTTTCATCGATAATATCCCATACACGGCAACGATGATACCCGTTGTCATGCAAATTGCTTACGACCTCAACATCGACCTTGGTCCAATGATTTGGGCGCTTGCCTTCGGTGCTTGTTTGGGAGGTAATGGAACGCTCATCGGTGCTTCAGCAAACGTTGTAACTGCCGGTATGGCTGAAGAAGCGGGTTACCCGATTTCCTTTAATGAATTTTTCAAAGCTGGATTCCCAATTATGATTTTGACAACGACAATCGTGTCTTTCTATATGATTCTCGTCTATGTTGTGGGTGCCGATGGTGGTGCGACAGCATGGAAACTCGTTTGTATCGGAGTGGCTCTGTTTGGCATCATTTGGCAAGTAGCCCGAGGCCGCTCGAAGGGTAAGAGCTTCGCAGATTCCTTGGTTGACAATGATGCGGAGGAATTTATGGATGCTGTAGACAATCTTGTCGAACTCGTGGCACGCCATGTTCCTGGTCGTTCTGACTCTGAAGAATGAACTCAGAAGCGTTGATTTGAAGTGCTTAACCCCGTTAGTTGTACCGAGGCAGTGCATGTTTGAGTGTAAAATATGCGGGCTACTTTCACTTGGCGGCTCTGCATGTCCTGCATGTGGTAGTCTCCTCCTCGTAGATTTAGCAGCCGAAGATGGTGATGAATCCTCACTTCCGACAGAAGTACCCGGCCTTGATGAGGCTGTTGCTTCTTGGTATGAACTTGAAGGTATTGAGCCGCCGAACGAAGCGGAGATTGAAGAAGTGCCGAAATCTATCGAAGGAAGTCTCCCCTTTGGATTCTCAGGCGAGTCAAATACACACCTCGCTCGACTTCCATTTGGTGTCGGTAGTTACTCGAGCGGTATGCCGTTTGACGGTTCAGAAGATGCTTTGCCCCTTGTTAGTGATGTTGCCACAACAGAAGCAATCATACACAACGAATCAAAAACGGTTGTGGCCCCTGAACCTCTCCCTTCTCCAGAAGCCGTTGAGGACATACCTCTTGTGGAAGAGAACGTAAGAGAATCTCCTCCCGCTCAGAGTCCGTTGGAAGTACCTTTACCTCTTTCAATACCCTCTCCCATTGTGGAGACGCCACCGATGGTTCAACTTCCCGTAACCATCGAAGAAGACCAGGTTCTGCCGGCATTCGAACCTGAACCATTACGAGTCACACCTGAAGTAATATCCTCTGCATCTTCCTCAGTAGCATCCCCTGTAAACTCTCAGTTAGGGGAGGTTCCAGACATGTGGAGAATTGATGCCTCTCCAGTGGATATGGAACTACTCTATGCAATGGAAGAGCAAATAGTCGAAGTTGTTCACACTTCTGATGAACCAAGTGAATCCTTCCTTCACACAACTGGGAGTGAAGATTTGCATCCCGATTCTGGTGTGATTTCACTCGACCTCCATCCAGCCCGGGCACTCGGTGTGAATCTCGACGGCCTTCCGGAACTCGAAGAAACATTGGCTGAAGGGTTTTATGCAATTGGGCAAGAATCTTGGGCCCAAGCAGCAATAGCCTTCCAAAAAATGGCAGCTAAAATGCCGGGTGATTCAGCAGTTTTCAACAACTATGGACTCGCACTTTTACAACGTGCACTGGTTATGGCGAAGAGTGCTGACTTAGAGGTCCAACAACTCGCCTCAACTCAATTTGAATCATCAATTCTCGCACTGCGTGAGGCAGCCAAAGCATCACCTACGAACTCTACTATTTTGCTCAACTTATCGCACGCACTCCTTGTAAGTGGTCGTGCAGAAAAAGCGCTTAATTTGCTCAATATGCATGAAAAAAGTCATCCGAAAACGCCCGAAAGTGCAAATTTAGAAGCCGCATCCTTGGTTAGTCTTGGTGAAAGTGGGCGGGCTTTGGAAGTCCTCAACATGGTTCCTCAAGATGAAACGATCCGTTCGAACATCTCTAAGCTCTCCTCTTAATTTACAGATTTTCAGTGCGTAAATTCCTAATTTCCTGACTTTTTCAATCTACTTTTGAGGTGAAATAAGTGGTTAATTTTTCGCTTGAGATTGAGGAAAACTTTCACTCACTCAATGGAGAGCAATGGTGCATTTTACAGTTCATTTTTTACGGGCATTCTCCGGTGCTCATACCGATTCGTTGATATAGAGGTGGTAAGTCGGGGGGATGCTTAAGCACCCTGGTACGCCATGTATCGGGGGAAGGGCAGAGGAGAACCGTCCCTGAGGAGGCGGTTTTCTGTGGAAGCCGAATTGGCATGAATTAGATACCGAAGGGTTACTCATATGGTGTGTGATAACATACATGTGATGCTACAACCCAACTGGGGGATCGCTCGGCTCGAGTGCCGAAGAAGGTCGTGACAAGCTGCGATAAGCTGCGGGGAGGTGCATGTATACCATGGATCCGCAGATGGCCGAATGGGACTTCCTGACGCTCCGGCGTCAATCGCATTAGCGATAGGGAACCCTCCGAATTGAAGCATCTTAGTAGGAGGAGGAAATGAAATCAAAAGAGATTCCGTTAGTAGTGGCGAATGAACACGGAATAGGACAAGCCGAATCCCGAAACGAAAGTGAGGGAGATGTGGTTGACAGTCTATCGTCTAAGTCATAGAAGGTGAAGTTGCCTGGAACGGCACAGCCAGAGAGGGTGAAAGTCCCGTAACCGTATATGATATGACCACGTGACTGTCAAAGAGTAGCATGCGTTGGAAATCGCGTGTGAATGTGGGAGGCAAATACTTCCAATCCTAAATACTACTCGAGACCGATAGTTTACAAGTAACGTGAGTGAAAGCTGAAAAGTATCCTTAGCGGGATGTGAAAAGAACGTGAAACCAGTTGGGTACAGGCTGATTGGGCGTGAAAGCGATGATATGAGCAGCGTCCAGTCGTGCGTTTAGAAAAATGCCCCAGGGAGTCTTGATCATTGGCGAGGTTAAGCGGTTGATCCGCGTAGCCGAAGGGAAACCGACAAGTCCGCAGCAGTTTACTGTGAGGGACGAAGTGTGCTCGCTTGGAGTCAATGGTGGAGGACCTGAAGCCCGACGATCTATGCCTGGCCAGATTGAAGCCCGTTGAAAGATGGGTGGAGGATCGAACCGTTGCTGATCTGCAAATCGCTCGGACGAGCTGGGTATAGGGGTGAAAGTCCAATCGAGTTGGGCAATAGCAGGTTCCGCGTGAAAGTACTCGTAGGTACACGTTAGTGGAGATTGATTACGCTGTAGAGCACTGATTGTGCGTTTAGGGGGAGCGATTCCTCGGCGTGCTGCCAAACTCCGAAGGTGTAATCGTTGTAGATACTAGCAGTGAGTGATGGTGGGTAAGCTACCATTACGTAAGGTGAACAAACCAGCCTGAAGTTAAGGTCCCTAAATATCAGTTAAGTGTCACAGACAAACCGTGTCCGTGGTCGAAAACAACCAGAAGGTGGGCTTAGAAGCAGCCATCCTTGAAAGAGTTCGTAACAGATCACTGGTCTAGCTTGCGGGCCGGGAAAAGGGACGGGGCTAAACTGATTACCGATACTTCAGACCATCGAAAGATGATGTGGTAACGCGGCGTAGTGTATGGATGGAAGGTAGGCTTTGAGGTCTACTGGACCGTATACTAATGAGAGTCTTGGGAAGAGTAGCAGCACAGTGTGGTGAGAATCCGCACCGCCTTATAAACTAGGGTTCCTCGGCACTGTTTATCAGCCGAGGGTTAGCCGGTCCTAAGGTCATTCTTAACCGAAATGATCGAAAGGGAAATGCGTTAATATTCGTATGCCTCCCATACATAAAATGGTGACGGCTTGGGCAAAACTTGTGGATCATATGTCAGGTCCACTTGCACTAAATTTCTGGAGAACTGTCACAGTGAGAAGGAAATAAAGTCCCAGGTCCCGTGAAAAGCCGTATGGGATGTCCGTACCGAGAACTGAAACAGGTGTTTTAGGGTGAGTAGCCTAAGGCGTATCGGATACAAGTATCGCGAGGGAACTCGGCAAAATAGCTCCGTAACTTCGGGAGAAGGAGTGCCAGATTGGGAACAATCTGGTCGCAGTGACTCGGGAGCTCCGACTGTTTAATAAAAACATAGGGGACTGCCAGATCGAAAGGTTGTGTATAGTCCCTGAATCCTGCTCAGTGCTGGTATCTTAAATCGGGTTTCAACCTGACGAAGGACCAGTAAACAGCGGGGGTAACTATGACCCTCTTAAGGTAGCGTAATACCTTGTCGCTTAATTGGCGACTTGCATGAATGGTCCAACGAGGGCTCCACTGTCCCCGCGATACGTCCGGCGAAATTGACTTTACTGGCGCACAGTCCAGTACATTCTACCCGCAAGCGAAGACCCCGTAGAGCTTTACTGCAGCCTGTCGTTGCATAGTCGCTTTCCATGTACTGTGTAGGTGGGAGATGTTGATCCCTGGGACGTCAGTCCTGGGGGGAGTCGAAAATAGAGACACCACCCTTGGAGAGTAACTATGCTAACTGTTAATCAGAACACCGATTGGTGGGCAGTTTGGGTGGGGCGCCACGCGCTCGAAAACCTAACAAGCGTGCCCAATGGTCAGCTTAAGTGGTTCAGCACTCCACTGTTAACTGTAAGGGGAAAAGCTGGCTTGACGTGGATCGGCACAATAACGATCGACGATGCGAAAGCAGGGCCTAACGAACCTACCAGGCTTATATTTGAGGCCGGTAGATAACAGAAAAGTTACCTCGGGGATAATTGAGTTGTCACCAGCAAGAGCTCACATCGACCTGGTGGCTTGCTACTTCGATGTCGTCTCTTCCTATCCTGGGTCTGCAGCAGGACCCAAGGGTGGGGTTGTTCGCCCATTAAAAGGGATCGTGAGATGGGTTTAGACCGTCGTGAGACAGGTTTGTTGCTTGGTGGTAGAATCGCGTAAGGTGTCTGATGGAAGAGGTCCTTTAGTACGAGAGGAACGAGGGCTTGGGGCCACTAGTTTACCAGTTGTCTGACAAGGCAATGCTGGGTAGCCACGCCCTGATGGATAAGAGCTGAAAGCATCTAAGCTCGAAGCCACCCCAAAGACGAGACACCTCAGAACACTCGTAAAAGACGAGTTTAATAGAATGCGGATGTAAGCACGAAGGTTTTCCGACGTGTTCAGTCCAGCATCACTAACGTTCGAGCATCTTTTTTTCGTATGTATCCGCACCTTGAGTGCCCTTCGTCTAATAATTCATGCCAATTCATATTTCATTGCGACGTTTATCGTCGTACTCATAGATCCGATTCGAAGGAAGATGGGTGCACGGTCACAGCGGTAGTGTTTACCTGGTCCCATTCCGAACCCAGAAGTCAAGCCTGCCTGCGTCTATCCCAATACTGTGGTACGAGAGTCCACGGGAAAGGAAGTCACTGTGCCCCTCTTCTTTCTCCTCGAATCTATCCTCAAAATCCCACTTCGGTGGGCGCTAGGCCGGTGCTCCTTTGGAGTGCCGGCCTTTTTTGCGTTCAATAGAACCATAACCAACACTCAACACGCTCTGCTTGGAGGAACCCTCATGCCAATCGATACTGCAGACATTTTTGGAAGTGACCAAGTTGGAATTCAGCTTGCAGCAGTTGGCAATGTGTTGCTTCATCCTCTTGAATTACCTCAACATGTTCTGGAAATTCTTGATGCAACTTTGCAACTTGAACGTCATCCAGTTTCAATTGGTGGATCAAACCTCATCGGTGCTTTAGTTGCCGGTAATTCTCGTGGAATGGCCGTTGCAGATATTGCAACAGAATCCGATATTGACATGCTAACTTCCTTTGGGGACGTTGTGGTTATGGAAGGTGGTGTGAACACTGCTGGAAATCTCCTTTTAGTCAATGAGCGAGGTGCTATTGCTTCTCCAAGTATTCCTACTGACGGTCTCGAAATTATGGCTGATGTTATGGGTGTTCAAGTAGGCGTATCGACCGTTGCTGGACAAGATGTCGTAGGCAGCGTTGGTGTATGCAATGATCAAGGTGTTCTTCTTCATCCTGACGTTACTCCTGAAGAAGTGCTTCTCATCCAAGAGGTACTTGGCGTTCCTCCTATGGTAGGCACCGTGGCTTTCGGTTCGCCCTATGTTGGTGCTGGCGTATGTGCAAGTAACAACGGTGCTATGGCTGGGACTGAAACAACAGGTCCAGAATTAAACCGAATGGAAGACGCCCTCGGTTTGATTTGACCTGCGGATTCTTGTGAAACGTTCAAAGACCTATTACTCTGGTTTTGATTTATGGCAGAGATGCTCTATCAAGGTAAAGTCAAGCAAGTTTGGTCGACAGACGACCCCGACATTCTCGAATTTCGGTTTACGAATCAGATTTCAGTATTCGACCAGATTATTCCTTCACTTATTCCACGTAAGGGTGAATCGCTCAACAGAACGACTGCACACTGGTTTAAATTGATTGAAAATGAAGGGATTTGCGGTACCCACTTGGTGGAAGTTAACGCTGCTGACCGTTGTCTTGTCCGCAAGGTCGAAGTCATCAAGGAACCGGGGATGATTCCTCGCGACATGGAATGGGTCTTTGTCCCATTAGAAATTATTTGCCGACATTATCTCTCGGGTTCAGCCTGGAGACGTTTCCAGCGTGGTGAATTGACTGCTGAGCAATTGGGTGTTTCTGAAGATTGTGAATATGGTGCTAAACTCTCCAAACCTTTTCTTGAAGTTACGACAAAATTCGAAGCCTATGACCGAAACATCACGAATGAAGAGGCTCTTGAAATTTCAAACATCACTGAAGAAGAATTGGAAACTATTTTTGAGGCTGTTCTCAAAGTCGATGCTCTCATTGAACGTGAAGCCGCTAAGAACGGACTTATCCATGTTGATGGTAAGAAGGAGTTCGCACTTGGGCCTGGTCGCAAAGTGGTCTTGGTTGATACCTTCGGAACCCTTGATGAAGATCGCTGGTGGGACGCTGAAGCATACGCAAATGGTGAATGTATTGAGCTGTCAAAGGAATCTGTTCGAACACATTACATCGAAACTGGTCATCAAGCCGTCTTGAAAGTGGCCCGTGATGCAGGTACGACTGACCCGCCTATTCCAGCACTGCCGCAAGAAGTCATTGACCAAACTGCGAGTTTGTATGCCTCAATGTATGAGAGGCTCACATCACAATCGTTCTGATTATGAATGCGAGCGTAGTATGACGCCAACATCTCGTCGTTCTGCAGCACGTAAGATTGCAATGAGGTTACGACTCACGTCACGCATTCCTCCATCGATTGCTTCTTCTGCTGTCACGCTCCAAGAGCGACCTGAGAGTGCTAACCGAAGGTCTCTCACTTGTTCGCTGTCAAGAAAACCCCGAATGTCTAAGCCGGCTTTTCCGTTTTGATATCCATCATGGCCAAGGTTTGAAGGTCCACATCGTTGAGATAGTATTTCTAAAAGTCGAACAATCGTTTCATATCCGTCTGAGCCTTTTGCGTTAGGTCGGTTAGCGTTTGGACGTATGAATTCATGCATGTAATTGATGAGTGATCCATCACCCCATGGGAAACGACCAATTTTTTCTCTGAGTATGGCATCTGCAATGGGCATGGGTGAACCTTCCTTGGAAAGTTCGACCGATGATGTAAACAGAAGTGAAACGTCATCCCAGGGTATGTTTTCTCGTAATTCGGGATTGCTTATGCCTTGATCTAAAAGTCTCAATTTCAACACATTGTCTCTTTGTATGAGTTTGGTCCATAGTTCAACTTCGCCCTTGGCGTGTGCCTCCAATGCATAGAGAACCGATTCAGCACGTTCACCATTACAAGCATCGAGTGTGATAAACGGAGAGGTCCCACCATCAAACTGCTTGAGGTCCATATTGACTTGCCATCGTGACTCTGTCATAAGCCCTTGCTTCTCACTTGTCTGCAAAGAATCTGTTCATTCGATCTTCAAGACTCTGAGTGTTTTTTGTATCTCCGTCCATCTCATTACGGAGTGCTGCAAGCCGGCCAGACGCACTTGAGTCCTCTTCCTCATCGATTTCAATAATCACTTCCTCCTTAGGAATTTCCACCATCTCTACTTTCTTTGTTTCTATCACAGAATCTTCTTCAAATACGAACGAGAATTCATCTTCGATTTCATCAACTTCTTCTGGCCCTTTTTCAGATACTTTAGGTAAAGGCTTTACTTCTTCCTTCTTCGTTGGTAGAATCTCAGAAGGATTTTTGGTAAATGCTCCACCAAAGAATGCGATGATGAGTAACAGACTTGCCACAACGATGCTGACCAAAATATCTCCTTGCTCAACTACAGATTGACTGTCCTTTGAGTATCGAGCTGTTGCAGTATCATCATCTGGATTGTCATCGATGTCATAGGGTGAGTCGCATGAGAGAGTTGCTTCGAGCCTGTATTCGAGTATGTTATCCGATTCAATGTTAATTCCCATTGTCTCTTTAATGATAAATGTCGGAGTGTAATCAGGTGTCACAATATCGACAATGCGAGTCGTTGACCAATCCGAGTCAAGACTTTGAATTTGGATACGACATGTAACGTCTTCAAGCCGTTGATATCCTGTTCGCAGAATACTTATTTCCAATTCACCATTTTCAGATGTAAAAGAATTGATTCCTATGTTCCAGCCACTGCTTCTTGAAACTGTAGTGACTGTTTGAGAATCAAGAATTCTACCGTATGAATCTATCACAATGACTTCAATTTCCAAGGCACCGGCGGCCTCCGGTGTCCAATCTGAAACATTCACTTCGAATGTGCCGTTTTCCAACGCACCGAGATGAATCGAATTGGTCAGCAATTCAATTCGCTCACCACTGTTACTTACCAACATAAGTGTGGCTTGCACTTCTTGTTCATTCGAAGTGATTGAGCACTCACCTACTCGTCCGTTGAGCGCTTCTAATCCCAGTAGTGAGAAGGCTGTCGCATCCAGGTTGCAATCAGCCTCAACATCTGGGAGCCGGTAGCCCGCCAAATAGAGTGAGATTGACTCACTCGAGTCAATACTCGAAACCAGAATGATTTCGCTTCGTTCATCTCCCATAGTTGTCGTAATAGAATTCTCATTGATTGAGAACACAGCGGTACTCGAAAGTCCATCTTCACTCACATTTGAATTGAGTATAATGCTTACCTGTGTGCCATAAGCGGCATGTAATACTGGCGTGGAAGCAAAAGCAAGAATTCCCCTTTCAATTTCCATATCGTAGAGTTGCAGACCAAGAACCGGGTGTGTAACTTCAAGCGATGCAATGAACCTCTCACCATCCCAATCTGAGGTTGGGATGAGACTCATTGGGATTCCAGTAAGTTGATTCGGAGCAATTACCATTTGAGTTGCTCCCTCAACCGTCCAGCCTGTTGGCAAACCTGAAATGCCAAATTGAAGTACTGCTATGTCATTACCGTTGTTTTCAACCCAGGCAGTAGGCATTCCGCCTTGGTCATTGATTTTCCAAATACCTTTGTGTCCGATTGAAATATTTGGCGCATTACCGACTCGAACTGGTATCTCTTGGATGGTTGAACCTGCCCCGTTCGAATCACTTATCCTCAGTTTGAGGATACCGATTTCACCGGCTACTGACCCGATTGGAGGGGTGACAAATACTGTAACTGAACTTGACTCAAATGGCTGAACTGTTTCGCCACTCTCGGGATATGTTATGTTCCATCCAGCTCCAGCTTTAGCAAAATAAGGTGCAGTTGGGGAATTTCCAAGTTGATCGACAGTGAGCGTCAAATTTTGGCCAGCAGGGTCGATTGTTAGCGAAGTATTTGCGAGGTTAAATCTCCATCCGGACTCGTGGAGAACAGTAATGTTCAACTGAATGTTTTCAATCCAAATGTCACCTGAATAGACTCCAAATTGCATTTGCGCAGTTGATTCAGCCCATGCGGTTGCTGGTACTTTAAATTCCATCGAATATGTGTTTGTTTCGTTCACTTCCAGTGGTAAGCCATCGAATATTGGGGCACTCCACACAGAAGTGTCTGACCCTGCATACGTCTGAGTAAAGGTCGGGATAATTCGCAGGGTGTCATTTGCATTTCCAGTATTCTTTGCTGAAAAATCAACTGTGACGACTTCTTCAGGCGATACCAGTAACTCTGAGCCTGATGTGATATTAATGTCCCAACGATGGTCTGGCTCTGCTTCGACCAGTAAGGTCACCATATCAGATACGGATGTGTCACCCAGTGAGGTCCAGTAGAACTCCAGTTGAATTGGCGTCTGAGCAGGAACATCAGCACCTAATGTTACTTCTACAGTAGCAATTGTGTAGGCGAGTGGACCAAGCGAACGCTGTTCTTGTGATATGAAATTGAATGTTACAGGGGGTGCATTCGTTTCCCCAGATATCCGGTTTGCTTGAGCAGTAAGAATAAACTCATCAATACCGTTTCCAGGATTCTCTAGTTTCAATCGAATATTCTGTGGTTCTGTAACATTCATCGAAACACTCTCGCCAAGCGATGCTGGCAGTGGCTCAAGCAGGGTTGCTTGTGACCTATAAATCTGCAAAACTTGGAGAGAGAAGGTTAAATTTGAATGGTTTTCTTGGAGATCTGTTGTAGAGAAAACATGTCGATAAGGTACCGTGTTGGGGGGGAGTTGGAGTGAGAGTGTGCCGACTCCAATGCCACTACTTGTTCCGGTCAATTCAAGGTTCGAACCGTTCATGGAGAGGTCCCCGGAGGTCGACCATTGCCAATTTGTCATGACCATTTGCGCATCGACCATATTCCACTGAAGAATACCACTTTCTGGCAAGTCAGCATGAATCTCCCATGACAATGTAGTATTTGGCAGGCTGCGGGAGTGAACGGGAGAAACAGTTGTTGTTACGGCTGTAAAAAGAATCTCCAATTCTTGACAGAGCGTCTCACTTCCACTGCCGATACAGAGTGTAAGTGTGGTCGAAGTCGTTGAACCTAAACTCGCGCTTACGGGAACATCCAAGTGGGCAAACAGTTCAATATCCTCTTTTGGATTAAGCGTCAATGCAAATATCTCGTCGCCTTCAGCATTGTGTAGCGAAGGAGAACCTCCCCATGATGGGGCAGTCCAATCGATTGATGTTGTAGACTCTTGGGCATTTCCAAGATTTTCTACCACCATCCAAGCATTGGCTACACCTTGAATGCGTCCATATCCTTGGCTCATCCCGAGACCAGATGGTCCAGTTACCGACAAACCTCGTGTCCGTAAGACTTCAATCGGCATTTGGATTTCTGTAGTAATCGTGCTGTCCTGATCTAATGTTAACGTAAAATCGATAAAACTGTTCTCGTCTCCCAGAGCATCATTTGGTATTCCGGCATTAAAGGCAATATTCACTGGAGTGTTTGGAGTTAATGTTGGTTGAATATCAGCACCATTAGCGAGATCAAAGGTCCACCCACTCGGCAGGGCGCTGTCATCCCATGAAAGGGTCCAATCTGCAGTTCTAGAGCCCAATGCGAGCAACTCCACAGAAACCACCTCTGTTGATCCAGGTGAAATACGGGGTGTGTCGATAGGCAAGTCAATGCGAGCAACGTATGGCTCAACGATAGTTAACTCCGTAGTCGCCATGTTATTGTCTTCACGAGACTCGGTAATGTTGCCATTCACGTCGAGTATCATTGTAACATTGTGGATTCCTAGTTCAGCAGTGATGACAGCACTGAACGTTAGCGGCCCGCCTTCACCAGAAGGCGATACAGGTTCTACATCGTCAAATCTTTCTCGTGCGATTTCATTTCCGTTGAGCATAAGCACTACATCTAAGTCATCATCATTTTCGATGGTTCCAATGTTCGAAAATTGTCCGGTGATCGTTACTTGTTGGCCAGGGTCGGGTTCTGTGGGATTGAAACTAATTCCTCTCTGGTCTGCGAGTGGAGCAAAGTCCGCATCACTTTGTGAGACCAGTATGTCACCGACCAGTATATCGAGTATTCCGTCGCCATCCATATCGGCTACAGCAGGACTTGCCCACACTCTGTGCGGCATTGCTAGAGGTGAAGACCAAGCATTATTGATATCTGCAGATGCTCCAGTGTCACCATCAAATCCCCAGAGCCTTTGTCCGAAAGCAACGATGATTTCTGGTTTGTCATCTCCGTTGATGTCCATCCAAATTGGTGAAGATACAGCAATTTCATCGTTGTCATTACCGTTGCCGCGCTGAAGGTCCCGAGTCCATTCTTTCAGAGGAGTTGTCAAGCTGATGTCATGACAACCAGTCATACCCTTGCGGTTGAAACTGATTGACGATTCGGAATACCATGTGACCCAACAAAGTCGGTCATGGAGTCCATCTCCCGAGGTATCGATTGGTAACGGTTGGGCATCAGCGTAGCCGTTTTGTGCTCTAAAGTTGAAAATTTCACTGGTTGAAGTGAGCTCCATGCCAATGAAACGTGCTCCGCTACCTGATGTGGCGCCGTTCGAGTCAGTTGGCACGGTTAGAATCATCTCTGGCGCATCATCGTTGTCCAGTTGAACAATGACTGGACCTGGTAGTCGGAGGCGTGGTGAATCTGAATCGGAGTCTGTTCCTTGCAATGCTACTCGTTCCCAATCAAGAGAGCCAGATGCCCCATCTATACGCCAAACCCACATGTTTCCTGAGTTTGAGTCAATCGTGGTTAAAACAATCGCTGTTGTTGAACTATCCAGTGCCGCCCATGTGGGGTCCGAGGGGTGGGTTCCTCGATCAAGGGAGACATCCCAGTCTGGGTCTGATGGGACACTGGTGGTAAGTGAGAACGACAGAACTGTCGGGTCTTCTGAACTTTCATCTACGACTGCGAGCACCAATTCAGGGGTACCATCGAGTTCCAAGTCAGCAAGAAGCGGTTGCGTTACAGAGCGATGATTCGTTTGGCTGGAGGGTGTATGGGGGCTGGATATGCCAATTCGGTAGTCGCTGTCACTGTAACTCCAAACTTTCTCATTGCTGTGGCCAGATTTTTGCCACCCTGATTCCGTACACGATAACTCAGGGGACCACATTTCTATCTGTAATGCGCTGGAAGTGTCGTAAACAACGATAATTTCTGGTTTTCCATCGGCGTCGATATCATGAACAATGGGCGTTGAACGTACCTCATTGGTCTGACCAAGATTCACTTCCCATGCAGTTTTTGCATCGTCACCTGAAAGTATCGTCAGATAACTTTCGGTCCCGTCGTTGTAAACTGTAACGGCAAACAATTCGTCTTTTCCACACCGTTCTATTGCGGCATTAGGGGCAGTCACACTTTGTGAGAAATCAGCAATGATCGAACCATATGAATCGCCTCCACCATCACGTCCGACCCAGTTAACAGTCGGACTGTCAATGATTCCGTAGATTGTCACATCATCTACACTGCCTTCTCCAGGTCCACCATCCGGACCATGTGCTGGCATGGTGCCATTGCGTGTCGGCGTTCGGGCATATTGGCCCCATGGCTGTGTATCACCAAGCCACGATTCATTACCTGATGTTTGCATCAACTGTGGAGTCTCATTGAGTGATTTCTCTGACTGAATTGTGCTCAATAGGACTGGGGAAACTGACGCGAGTATAAGCAGAAGCAGTGGCACTATTGCGTAGGCTATTTTGCCCGTGCGCTGCATTCGCTTACTGGTCATCACATTGAAGGGGCATCGGGGGGTTGTTATGGCTTATGGCGATGTGAGTTAAAAATCAGTGATTCAGAGGCTTTTTCCATATCCTCATAGCGAGATACTGGATGGATTTTTTATTCGCAGTCAACCCTTTCTTATGCGAGTGCATTAAATAGGGGTCGTCAGTGGCGAGAATGACTACGGTCGACTTCTCTCCCGAGGCATACGCCGGTGAAGGACGGAATGGGTTTCCCACTCCTTCTTCATCTATGCTTTTTTTGAGAACGGCTAGAGGTGAACCCCATGTATAAAATTGTCACAAAGGAAGACACGATTCGCATTCCAGCTGAGTACATGCGTAAGGGAGCATCCCTTAACGACCATATCGACCGGCTCTCAATGACTGCCTTTGAAGGTCGATTTGATGACGATAACCGCTTCATTCTTGTAACCTCAAACCACGAACCTCTCGGCCGTGGGCGAATCATACACGGCGATGGAGCAATTTACCAACGTGTTCGATTTGATGCAGTTCTGTTTTGCATGGATGATTACGAAGTTGTCGAAGGCGCAGTTTCTGAAGTCAATGAATTCGGCGCTTTCGTTCGAATTGGCCCAATGGAAGCACTCCTTCACAAGTCCCAAATCATGGAAGACCAAGTTGAGGCTAACGTCGGAGCTGGTGTTATCCAAGGTCGTAAGTCCGAACGAAGTATCGGTGTTGGCGACTCTGTTCGTGCACGAATTGTTTCACTTTCACCAGACACATCCGACCCTCGACGCTCGAAGATTGGTCTGACCAGTAAACAACCAGGTCTTGGATGCCACGATTGGCTCGGAGAAGACGACAACCAGTGAGGTGACAAGTATGGCTAAAGTTCCTTTTGCATGCGGTGAATGTCACCTCGTTCTCGAAGATGGAGTCGAAATGTGCTCCCGTTGTCCTACTGCTCGTGTTTCAATGGAACACCAAGGATATGTCATCATTATGAATCCTAATCGCTCTGAAATTGCAAAGCGATTGAAGATTGACCGACCAGGGAAGTATGCCCTCAAAGTAAGCATCCGTTGAAGGAGATGAAGGAAATGGAAATAGTATCACGTAAAGAAAACAAATTACTCAACCGAGTGGAAATTAATTTCCGCTGGCAGCATGAAGGCCAAGCAACTCCATCCCGCAAAGCGGTTATGGACCTTGTAAAAACACTTGAACCGGGTTCAAATCCTGATTGCGTCGTCGTGAAAGAATGTAACACACGCTTTGGACAACCACTTACTACCGGAAAGGCATTCATCTATGCTGATGCTCTTTCAATGAAGGTTGAACCTGAGTTTATTCACAAGCGGCACGAACAATTCCGTTCAAATTCCGGTGCTCCAGCCCAAGAAGCATCATCAGACAACGGAGGTGACGAGTGATGGGTGACGGTCCAAAACCTGGCGCAAAGTGGTCCAAGTATACCGTCAATGAAGACGGAACCTTGACTCGTAATGCTGAGTTCTGTCCAGACCCTGGATGTGGTCCTGGTGTATTCCTCGCTGTTCACAAAGATCGCAAGTCCTGCGGTCGATGTGGATACACAGTCAATAATGAATGATTTTTAGTTCATCAGTGAACGTAAATCGCTTAAGATTCCTTCGGGACTCCAATTGTCATGCGTCCAGCGCACTCGCTGCAGACCCGTTTCATCGACCAAAACTAATCCGTTGGTATGTTCGATGTCGTAATACAAAGAATGCCCTCTTCCTAAATCAGTACTGTTATTCGCTTCAGTGAGAATGAGTCCAATCGAGAAATCAGTCCAGACTCTTTCGATATGCGAAAGGCTTTCGAGTGTTTCAACCGTTGTTGTCAAGTGTGGCCAAGTCACGTTGTATTCATCCATGTACTGAGTAAGACCGAATGGACCATCACGCCACGGATCGACCGTTACAGATATGAAACTGGTATTGGAACGTTCTTGCTCACTCAACTGGGATTGAATCCACTTCATATCCGCAGTTGTCGTTGGACAATAATTTGGACAATTCGTATAGATAAAGCCAAACACCACAATATTTCCATTCAACACAGACGAATTAAATCGTGAGTCGTTGTTATCTTGTAAATCAAAGACGCGGTAAGGCTGAGCAGGATTGACATCTTGGCCTTCGAAAATATCGATTTCCTGTGGACTCAAGCATCCAGCATTGAGCATCAGGACGGCGACGACAAAGATGAGTTTGTCCACTTCAAACCCTCAGTCTCTTTTTCGATAACCACGGTAAAAAGCAGCTCCGATGAGAATGAAAAGAATCCAAGTCGAGTTCCAAAGCACTGCTTGCAAATTGTTTCTCTCTTCATCCGAATCAATGAGTTCAGGCATATGTGAATACAGAGTTTGTGCTGCATTACCACCAGGAGGGCCTCCGCCTCCGCCGCCACCTTGGCCGCCACCGACATCTTGCCCAGCGACATCAGCGATACCGTGGTAGCAGAGGAGGAAATAAGGGAAACCAATCATGCCAACTGTTTGACCATTTGTGTCAGTTACCATTGTTGGTGATCCTGAGAGTGGGGTGCTAACGTAATGGTAAATTCCATCCGGATATTCAGGTGTTGGCCCGAATCTTCCGTTGCATTCGTCTAAATCACCGGAACCATCAATGTAATTCCAATCATCGATTCCGTTGTATCCTTGGTCTCCACCCTCTTGTGTTCTCTCAATTCCGTAAGAAGAAGTAATTGCTTTCAATGTGGATTGGTCCTCATTGTATCCATACATCCCATAAATCGGGTAGCCATCGAATGCCCATCCAATAATTGGACTGTGTTCATCGCTCTTAATTTTAGAGGGATCATAGTCTTCCATAGTCTCTCCGGATTCTGGCTCCCAATAGACACAGTTTGCATCATAGTGGTAGTGGTATCCATTCGGTCCGGCAGAGTGACCCGTGCACCATCCAAGAACAATCGGTTGCCGGTCTTCGTTAAAATAATCAAAGTGAAGAGCAACTGCATCCCCTCCAGGTCCTTCTTCAGGACCAAATATTGGTGCTCCATTCACCGACATGGCAACTGTTCCTCTGTCGGGGACGCATTCCCATCGGCCTGCAGAAGCAGGACAGTTTGACGTGTCGTGACCTCCTGATGTGTCGTTAACTGGATTAAGTGGGAAAGTGGTTGTGTAATCCATCTCTGGTGCGCAACAACCCATTGTACTCAAGAAATCATGATTTGGTATTCCATTACTCACAACAATCATCTCATCATTTTGAACGGTCACCGAGACTTGACATTGGAACCAAGGGCCTGAACCACTTCCACCAGCACTGCTTACGCCATTTGAGTTCGCGGTGTATCCGTTTCCATCACCGTTATAGTCCTTGATCCATGGGCCAGAACCATCTTGACAATACCATGAATCAACAGGGTCAAAGGTCTCAATTCCTGCACGAATGAAGGTAAGAATTTGGTCGAAATGTTGGTCAGTTTCGTAAGGCAAGTGGTGCCCAGCGGTTTGGCTGTGCAAATCAAGCGAGCCACTAAACTTCTGGGCAAGGGCAGGTGCAAGGTCTTTGAAAGCCCCGTCATTTTCACCTGAAAAAATCATTGCAGGAGTCGAAAATGGTGCTGCATCATCAATCGTGTCCATCAAGCCGTGATGCGTTGTTGGCAAGTAACCGTTGTAAAGCATGACTCTGTCAAAGGTGTTCTGAGTATTTGCAAGATAGACGGGGATCATTGCTGATCCTTGTGAGTAGCCAATCAAACCATAAAATGGTCCATTATCTAAAACCATTTGGTCAAGATATGCAATGGACAAATCAGCCCAATCTGGGTCTGTTGTTGGCTCACCTTTGCCACCTGGCGGGTCTTGATACCAAACATTTCCACTTTCCGGAGTACTTGCAAATATAAATTCAAATTCAGGCAAGGCATCTACAAGGTCTTGCATTCCTTGTTGTGATGCTAATCCTGAAGCTGAGTCGCCACCTCCGTGAAGTGCGAGGATTTTCATCGATGTGGGAGTCGGGGGGGTTATCGCACATCCTACGGCATCAACAGCCTCACCTGCCGGTGTAGTGGGACATTCATCGATATCGTTCGTCACTCCGTCACCATCGTCGTCTTTTTGCGAGGCTGAACAGCCAGAAGTATCTACAGATTCTGTAACAGGAGTATTGGGGCACAAATCAAGAACGTTATTCACGCCATCTGTATCTTCATCTTTCTGAGATTCAGCACACCCTTGGTTATCGACTGTTTCTGACGTCGGTGTGTTTGGACAAACGTCCATATCATTCATGACACCGTCCAGGTCTCCATCGGTTTCTGAGTCAGAACATCCAGTGGCATAGACTGGTTCTCCTTCAGGAGTAGAATCACAATCGTCAGCATCATCAAGCACGCCGTCACTGTCCAAGTCAGTTTCAGTCTCAGGTGGTACTGGAAGGTTGAGTCTGATTGTCGAGGTTGATTGAGAAAACAGTCCGCATGAGGCAATTAAATCACCGATTGTATTGTGATAGGATGTATTGACGAACATGCTGTATTCTCCAGTCGTTGAATTTTCGTCACCGTCAATAAGACGAGCAGGACTTTGTCCAAGGGGGTGGAATTCAATAGAACAGGTAGAGGGGAACATGTGCAACATCAATCCTTGAAGCGTACCGATGCTTGAATTTTCCTCGGGTTGAATCCAAAGTGTTGACAGAACGACATCTTCTTCCTGCGGTGCCTCAACAGTTAACTGTGCCATTGAGACTTCACTGCTTAAGCCGGAAGAATCTATCGCTTGAATCTGAACAAGCCATGTTCCTGGCTGTGCAAATTCGGTCAGCAGTGACCATTCTCCGTCTCTTGAGGGACTTATCGAACGTACTTCACCTATCTCTTGGAGTGTGTTTGAATCCAAAATGATGACATTAACAGTTGCAGTTGAACTCTCTTCATCGAGAATAAAACCTTCAATACTCGCATTTTGGTTGTCCCAAGCGTGCGTATATTGATCCGAATTAAACAATTGTGGTGGTACATTTTCATCCGGAGTTAAATCCTGTTGCTGCTCCATATTTTGAGTGTCCTCATCATTACTGGTCTCATCGATCATGAGTACAAAACCTGAACTCACCATAAGCAGTGCTAGAACGCCGCTGACAACCAGTATTTTCGTATCCATGTTTTAAAAATTCCTGCAATGGCATATAATGCTTGGTCTATACTGTATCAGTTATACTTCGGCTTGCGAACTGATTGGATATGACGACTCAGAAAAGGAGCCATCATTCAGCAGTAACAGGGTTGAACCCTTGTGTTGTACTATTTGCACTGGGATTTCATTTATCGGTGTGCTGTGATGTTCACCTAGAGAGATGCGTGCTTCTTCTCTCCACCCAGCAATATGCCACGATTGTTGTTCATTGTTCCAAAGCGCATGTTGAGCTGGCCCATTCAATTCGACAGTTTTCTGTATGCCGTTGGAGTTGTACAAAGCAACTTGGCCGCTTTGGTAGCAAAGCAAGTGGTTATCTCCGTCACTGTGAACTGATTCGAGAATATCATCGAACGGAACAATTTCAGAGAGAAGTGATTCTCCAGTTTGGCATTGGTATATTTTATGGCCACCACCTTTCGACCAAACATGGAGTTGTTGTCCTTGAATCGATGAAGAAACAATGCTTTCCGCATTTGGTAATTTTTCAAGTTCAGGCCACAAGGGTTCAGGTTTTCTCCACTCTTCGCCAGTGCCTTTCCCCATGGCATAGATTCCTTTCTTCCAAAGAATAAATACAAATTGCTCATCATTTGAACAAAGTGTGAGTGGTTCAGAATCGAGGACATGCGACCATATGTTCTGGGCTGGATGAAGTGCTGCATCGATGGTGGTTCGCACCCTCAGTTCGCCTCGTTCAGGTCCATTTTCGAATGGCTCAGCGAGTGCAAAAGAAGCCATTCTGGCCAGCATTAATTCATGGTCAACCCATGTCGCAATCAATTGATTGTCAAGAACAGTAACTTGCTGGGCAGGGCATGGAAATGGCTTTTTCACCTCTCCTATCTTTTCCAAATTCAAATCGAGTGCAAGGAACTCCCCATCAATCCCAACTCCGACGTAACCAGATTTCCACGAAAGAATCTTCGCAGGATGGAACGGTAAAGAGTCTACCTTTGAACCGGGGGCCATGGGTGGTGCTTACAGTGCCTCTTTGTCAATACTCGCATGTACAAGATATGAAAAGTTCATTCCCCTTGCGTATTGCATGGGCGAGGAAAGTGTGATACTCATTGCGGTAAGTGCCACAGATATTGCCTCGACAAATCAATCTGATTCACTCATGAAAATGGCTCAATGGGAGCCGATGGATTTGGTTGAGGGGCAACCAACGTTCAAACGATTGAATGCCCGCATCTGGATTCTCCCGGGAAGCGTGCTTCGAGAAGACTTTCTCGGTCGTCGCTGGATGCAGGCTACGGGGGAAATGGTCGATGAAATTATTTTTCCATCACGCCACTCTGCGGCAAGTGGCCGCCCATCACTTACCTTGCATCCTATTGGAGTGATGCAACTGAATGAGGACGAAACCCCTCCTTATGGTGGTAAAGCGGGCGATGCCCCTCCACCTTCAACTCGTCTCGCATC
Organism: Candidatus Poseidoniaceae archaeon; assembly: GCA_949372875.1. Lineage (GTDB taxonomy): Archaea > Thermoplasmatota > Poseidoniia > Poseidoniales > Poseidoniaceae > MGIIa-L1. Next base: position 226,965 of record CASIAW010000001.1, on the reverse strand, counting down.
TTGGTGGCAAGAATTGGTCCGAAAGTCTGAACATGCAGACCTCGGAGATGACTTTGATACTTCGTTGGAAGTGACACATCACGGTCCTTGGCTCGAAGTACCCTCTCTCTTCATTGAAGTCGGTTCAACCGCCGATACATGGGGCCATGAAGGTGCTGCTGAACTCCTTGCAGACATTATTCACCGTGGACTTGGACTCGATGGAGGTCCAGGGTTTGGTTCATGGGATGCTGTGAAGAATAAAGGCCAACCCGTATTGATTACTCTTGGAGGAGGTCATTATGCACCTCGGGCCAATAATCTCGGATTGCATCCGAGTTTGCGGATTGGTCACATGCTTGCAACATATGCTCTTCCTTTCATTGCACCTCAGATTGAAGGAGAGGAGCCACAAGGAAATTGGAAACAATCGATTAATGCTGCATTTGAATCGACAAAGCGAGCATTCCCAGGTGGTAAAATCATATTTTCTATGGACAAGAAGGCATTCAAAGGTTGGCAGCGCCAAGCGATTCGTAATCATCTTGAATCACTTTCCACCCCACTGTTGACTTCGAAGGCTATACGTTCACTCCTCGATGTTGATTTCAGCAAGTCAAATTGAGGTAAGCCTCAAGAGTCTCCTGCGCTGAGAATAGTTTGGGTGGGCGCATGGTCAGTTGGTTTTCTAAGTCGATTGTCGCTTTGACAATTCGCATGCCGAAATGGTTTGTAGGTTGGGTATCCCGCCGATATGTTGCAGGCCCCAGTTTGAACGACGCAGTCAAAATAATGAATCGTCTTTCCAAAGAAAATGCTTGCTTTACTGTTGATGTTCTTGGTGAAGAAATAACTTCACTTGAAGAAGCTCAATTCTTTCTCGACGAATACCTCGCTGTCATTGAAGCAATTCGTGAAAATAATCTTGACGCAAACCTCTCAATTAAGCCGACGGCTTTCGGGCTTCTTATCGATGAAAAACAGGGCATGAAAAATATTGAAACGTTGGTAAGAATGGCGAACGAACAGGACCTTTTTGTACGCTTAGATATGGAAGATTATCGCGTGACAACGGCCACTATCCAAGTTGTTCTTGACCTTCACAAACAGGGATTGACAAATGTCGGGACAGTTCTACAAGGTCGGCTTTTCCGCACCCTTGATGACATCAATCATCTGGAAATGGAATTGGGTCCTGCAGCAGATTATCGAATTTGTAAAGGTATTTACCTTGAATCAGAGGATATTGCCTTCACATCCTACCAAGACATAGTTGATTCAACCAATGCTTGCATTGATCGGATGCTTGAGGCAGGTTCATACTGTTCAATTGCAAGCCACGACATTCCAGTCATAGAATATGCTAAATCCGCATTGGAATCACATGGGATGGGACCAAATATTCCAGATCCAAGACCGAATGCAGCCCCTCTCCGTAATGCGAAAGGCCCGGGTTATGAATTTCAAATGCTCCTTGGAGTCCGGGGGCCTTTACGCCGTAAATTAGCGAAGAATGGACATCGAACTCGAGTCTATGTGCCATATGGTGAGAAATGGTATGAATACAGTATTCGAAGATTGCAAGAGAATCCGACACTTGGTACGCAATATGCAAAAGCATTCCTTATGCCATGGACAAACAGGCCATAATCAATTACGTGGTCTCTTCTGCTTTCGCTTGTTTGATGGTGTTACGCCTTTCTTGACTATTTCTTTTGGTAGAATTGGTTCGGGATTGAATCCGAGTTTTCCTTCTTTCCATGCTTGACGGCGTTCACGTGGGGTGCGAGGTGCAAAGTGTTCAGGATTTGGAGGTTCGTGAAGATACATTCGCTTAATTTCTCGTGCTTCGACAGTTCCACGAAGAGTCCGAGCTCGTCCCATATGAATTGCTCGAATACGCCATGTTTGTCCTTCCAAATCAATGAGGTGTCCGGCTGTGTAAGTCGTTTCTGCCGGTACAATTAATACATCAGACGAGGAATCTTCACCACGTGTCATTGTAAGTTTCACTCGAACCATATCGCAACGTAGAGCAGAGGCCCGAACGATGAGGCTAGCTTCACAATGCTTCACATACCGTTCATCTTTCATCTCAATCTGATTGATGGACCACAATTTTTCATCTTCTTCAAAAACGTCCTCAAGTTCTAGAATCTCATCTGCATCGATTTCAATGACTTTGGTCATCGAAGATGGTCCTTCTGTAAGGATAAATGGAATCTTAACGACGGGGGGTGGTCTGATATGGACTGTGTGTACTTTTTCACACTCTTCACATTTCACCAAATAGTCCGTTCCACGGCCCTTTGCGTTTTCTTTGAGAATAATGTGACCCATCACATCGTTGCATGCTGGGCAGAGTACAGCATTTTCAAGCATTATTTCATCTTCATCGATGAATTCTTGCTCTTCGACGTTGTCATCCATGGACATCCCTGTCTATGCGCTAAGCCTCTCCCGTTTGAAGGTACCGGCTCAGTAGCATAAGCGAGGCTTGAAGTCATTCCGCCGAAAGGCACCATCATGTCGGAACCAGAGGGTGCTGATTCGGAAATCGGAAAGGCCCACGTCTTAGCACATTTACTGTCGCCTGACGATTCCCGCTCACGCGATGAACCAGAGATAGCTACTAACATTGGTGTTCAACTCAAGCACATGGGTTTGAGCACTTGGTCCATTTCTATTTTACGCAGGCTACGTGATGCTATTGGGCGACTCAAACCAGAATCAATATTGGAAGTTGGAGCAGGTATTGGACATCGAAGTGCATGGATTTATGATCTCTTTTCCTCTGATGGTTCAACACCTAAACGCTTCCAAATGGTTGAAGATGGTGCGAAGTTCTCCGTCATTCTTCGCCGTTTAATGCTACGCCACGATGCAGAATCATACACCTCTATTGTTGTCGGCAACCTGGATGCTCTTGTTGCTGAGACAAATGCATGGCACGCTGCATCATCTACGGGTCTTGAAGTCGGTAATCCACCTCTCGAGTCGAGTCATGATGCTATTATTGTTGATGGCATCTCTGAAAACCGTGCTCGAAATGTAGAAGCCTTGCTTCCATTTCTCTCACCAAGTGGTGTCTTGTTCACAGTTGAACCAGATATGCCGTTGGGTAATGTTGAGGAAGACGACAAAGAAGGAATGCTTGTTGTTGATGGATTTAATCAGTGGATGGAATTCATAAAATCAGCAAATGAATCTCACCATATTGCTTTCATGCCTCTGTTTGGCGGAACACTTGTTGCTTTGACGAAAAAGTGAACCAGCACTATGCACTTGCTGCATCAAGGAGGGCTTGTATCTTCAGCAACCCGTATCCATAATTATCGTCATGGCCACTTTGCCCCTCCCTTGGTGCTGAAGTCTGTTGAATCCATTCTTTCACTTGTTCAGTGTTTGCGGAAGAAGTCGAATCTGCTAACTGTGGATTTTCTTGTAAGAGCAATGCAAGCGCACCAGTAACATACACAGTTGCTGCGCTTGTACCATCTACCATCGACCAAGTACCTCCGTAATTCACAACAGCAACTCCTTGCGCTGGAGCCACTAATTCCGGCTTTTTGTGAGGGTCACTACGTGGTGCAAGAAGTGGTAGCGGAATTATTCTACCATTATTATCACCTGTTGAAGATCCAATCCAATGCTCGCCTGTTTGCGTTACGCCACCAACGCATATGACTAACCGCTCACCGCATGGATTTGAGACATCACCATCGTCGCCCTCGCCACCATCATTTCCCGCTGCAGCTACGACCAAAATTCCTTGATTGATTGCATCATTAGTAGCTTCATCAGACCCTCGTTCTGAACCAATATCAAAGGGTAAGATGTCAGGCGCTCCACCGAGTGAGAGAGAAATGATATCAGCATTATTACTGGCACACCAATCAATTGCTTCAGCAACAAGAGAGTCCGCTCCAGAACCATCATCTGCTAATGCTTTGGCTACGAGTAATTCGACACCAGGTGCGATGCCTTTCATCCAGCCATCAGCCACGAGTATACCTGCCATGCTCGTTCCATGCCCGTGATCATCGTAGGCAGTTGCTCTGTTATCGATGAAATCTTTCCATAATACAATATTTGCAGACTCAAGGTCTACATGGTCCAGCATGATACCAGAATCAACGATACAAACTCGAATTCCTTCGCCATTCGATTTAACGCCTGAAAAATCAATTAAATCAGAGTATATCTCTTGTGATTCCAGTGCTTGTTGGCCCGGTCGATATGTGACTAGTCCATTTTCTCCCAACACAATGAATCCTATGTAAATCATAGAAGTGATGATGAGTAATGTGACTCCAAGGGCAAGACCCCTTTGAACCAATACGAGATTCTCCTCTGGGCCTTGTTCTGCTTGTTCCCAAACAGTGGATTGAGGGATTGGTTCGTCTTCCACATCTTCACCTCCAGTTAGCTGAATGCTTGTACGGCTTCGCTGAAAGTCTCTGCAAAGAGTTTTGCTTCTTCTTCTGTATTGTAGAGATAAGCAGATGCTCGTAGTGAACCATTTTGATGGCCTCTGTCATTGAACCATGAGTGAACGCAATGTTGTCCACTACGGACCATTACTCCTTCAGCCTCGTCGAGGAGTAAAGCAATATCATGTGATGGTAAATCATTCATGAGAATTGAGCAGATTCCTCCACGCTGTTTTGCATCAAGTGGTCCAATAATCTCAATTCCGGGGAGATCCTTGATTCCATCAGTCATAATCGAATTTATCCGGATTTCGTGCTGATTTACTGCATCCATGTCTATCCTAGAAAGATAATCAATGGCTGCACCTGTTGCCATCATACCTGAAAAATTCCCAAGTCCACCTTCAAAACGAGCCGGTGGATTCGCCCATTCTAAAGAATCATATGTGGATGTTTTTACAGTCTGCCCTCCGGGCTGAATTGTTCTCAATCCCTCTAACAATTCATAGCGCCCCCATAGCCCACCCATTCCAGAAGGGCCACACATCTTGTGAATGGAGAAAGCGAGGAAGTCGATGTCCAATTCTTGAACATCGACCTTCATGTGAGGAGTTGACTGGGCTCCATCAACACAAACCAATGCGCCGTGATCATGAGCAATTTTACTGATTTCTTTAATCGGTATTTTGACGCCATCAAGATTACCAACATGGCTCATTGAAACCATTTTCAATTTAGAGCCAGCATTGCCGCATGCTTCCTCAAAAGCCTCAATGTCGAATGTATTATCGTCATTCGATGTGACAACACGATGATCGATACCTTGTTCTTGCTCAAGTTGCAGCCAAGGGACAAGGTTTGAATTATGCTCACGGTCGGTTGTTAAAACGACATCTCCCTTTGACCATGAGATTCCATGCGCCACTTGATTCAATGAGTGTGTTGCATTTCGAGTAAACACCATTTCCTTCGCAGTTTCAGCGTTAATGTATTTTTGTAACTTGCTCCGTGCATGGGTGGTCGATTGTGACACTTTGGTTCCGTACCTGTGGACTGAGCGTCCACCGCAACCTGGCGTTTTGGTATAATACTCGTGAATCATATCAATGACAGAATCAGGTTTCAGTGTTACACATGCATTGTCGAGGTATGCTGGTGCATCATCGGCACGCAGTGTCGGGAAGTCTTGTCGAAGTTTTTTGAAATCCATTACCAAGCCTCCACGTCAGAAAGGTAGTCAAGAGCAGGTGCATTTACTCCACAGTGTGGGCAGTCAAAGCGCGCAGGTGTCATTTGAGAACAGAGGTTACAGGTTGTTCCAACAACATTCTTTGTCGAACAACCTTCGGTGATGCATGGCACTACGATTGCGCCATCATCGTTTCTGGTAATGTCGACTGACTCTTCGCACTCTGGGCATTGAGACTCATTCATCTTAACATCAACAGGTATGCCATCTAATTCAAGTTGTGCATTAATTGCTGCCCGTGTGAGAACTTGAGTCCCGGTCCCTAACATGCGTTGAGGATACCAAATGAGCACCATGAACAATGGAATCGAGACACTACCTGAGATGAGATGAGTGACTAAAGAGCCGAATCGTTCTGCCCCCCTCTCCGCTACAAAGTGCGCACCGGACCAAGCAGACAATGTAATCAATACAAACCATAGAGTAAGAACAACCCCCCATCCTCGAAGAGAGTGTTCAGCCATTTCGAGTTCCATTAAGCGAACATCTTCGTGAACGTGATATTCTTCAACATGGTAATCTCGGGTTTCTGATACAGCCCTACCAAAATAGTAGATGAAGAACATGACGACAAGCATCGCAAGTGTTCCCTCCATCATTCCTCCAAGACTCGCACCGGCGGGGAAGTTGACTTGCGTTTTATGGAACAGTATTTGGGCAATGACAGTAATATTCCAAAAAAACAGTAGTGAAAGAGCATGCACCCGCATGATAGGGAATAGCCTCCAAATCTGCATCGCAAACCATCCCCAAAGAACGAGAGAAATCAACATTTGGAAATATCCAAACCCGCTTATTGAGTTTAGCCCATCAACTCCAGTTTTTGTTGCATCGCCGCCACTGAGTGTTTCGGTAGAAATGGAGCCAAGAAGGAAGGCTAAAATCCCAATTCCAAGTGTCACCCAATGTTCTACTCTCCATTCGCGAACAGCTAATTTGGATTGGAATCTTAATTCAACTTGTATTGTATCAAGTGATTTCCCAACCGGATGTATTTCTGAAAAGGAAAATAAAGGTTCGACATCGCGCAAGCGGAACGGGAGAACGAGTTGTTCATCATCGTCTGACAACGGAGTCGCACCTCCTTCGCTCATGACCTCGGTAGGCGCTTCACCTTTGAATTGTTTCGGAATAAAAACCTTGGATTCTACCTAACTTTTCATGGGTGAGCGTTAAACGGTGATGCTAAGTCGCCGGGATATAAGCCGAGATCGCATAGCCTGGTATTGCGCGCGACTGGAAATCGTGTTTCCTTTGGATTCGGGAGTTCAAATCTCTCTCTCGGCGCCTTGTTCTCTGATTTTGTTCGCTAATTTCCACCAAACTGCTCTACAGTAAAGCGCCTAATCAAGAGCCACCGGCGAGAATTGAACTCGCGACCTCCTCATTACCAATGAGGTGCTATACCGCTAAGCCACGGTGGCAGTAAAGACGGCGACCAATACTTGGATTATAACCGCTTCGCGTCATCGACGACATGAGTAAAAGACCGTTTCAACTCCTTCTCCCCCTCAAAGGCTATAAGGTGATTTTTACAAATATTCTTTTGGAGAAGGCAACTTCTCTGGATGGGATAATATGGAGCGAGAGCAAGAAAATAAAGTGGAGATGCGACAACGAGTTCGTGATCTTCAGAGCCAAGTTGATGAATTGAAAGACCTCGTGAATACGTTGCTAAGCGTCATTTGCGAAGAACCGGACGGGGTGCACAGTGGTGCTGCACCGACAATTCCGGGCCAACCTGCTACCAATTACTGCATGTGATTATCCTTTGATGACGGCCAGTGGATTGAGTCGCACAACAGGACGTGCTAACCCAGCATTTTTCGTCAGTTCAATGACATTATCGACATCTTTGTAGGCATCCGGTGCTTCTTCCGACAGGACATTAGGAGTCGATGCGTGGACTCGAATCCCCCTACTCTCAAGTTCCTTCTTGAGTGCTTTACCGTCGATTGTTTGTTTTGCTTTACTACGGGATAGGGCTCTTCCAGCGCCATGGCACGAAGAACCGAATGCTACATTTTGGCCAATTTTAGGGCCCGCCATGACCCATGAGCCAGTCCCCATATCACCGGGAATCAGTACGGGTTGGCCGAGTAAATGCTCCGAACTTTTCATGTCGTGACTGTCACCACTAAATGCACGGGTTGCCCCTTTTCTATGAACACAACACGTGCAATCTTTTCCATGTATCTCATGAACTTCGACTTTCGCAATATTGTGAGCTACGTCATACAATGTTGACGCCTCTCCATCCACGCCGAGTTCTAATCGCAACACTTCTCGTAGGCGGTGTGCCAGAGCACTTCGATTCGCAAAGGCAAAATTTGCCGCAGCGTTCATCGCATCGTAGTAGGCTTGGCCTTGGGGGGAGTGGAATGGAGCAGATGCAAGTTGACGGTCGGCAATTTCGTATCCCCATTCATCATCGACCCACACATCACCTCGTTGTTTGTAACGCCTTTCGAGTGCTCTTACATGGTCGCTACAGACTTGGTGGCCAAGTCCTCTTGAACCTGAGTGAATCATTGCGACAAGTTGGCCCTCATATAGGCCCCATTCCTCCGCAGTTTCAGCATCGACGGTCTTTCCAACTGTTTGAAGCTCTAGAAAGTGGTTCCCGCTGCCCAAAGTTCCGAGTGCCCGCAACCCTCTTTCTTTCGCTCTTTGAGAGATGTCGGCATGTTCCGATTTCAGTATTCCACCGGATTCAAGATGTTTCAAATCTTCATCAAATCCAAATCCGAGTTCAATCGCTGCAGATGCTCCACCCTGAATCAGATTATCCAGGTCTCTCATCGTAATGTCAAGTCCACCTTTGCCAGACGCCCCTGCTGGTATTCGACCTGCTAATCTTCCTGCAAGTTTTTTGATGTTAGGGATGTCTTTTTCTGTTGCGTCTAAAGCGAGCATTCGTACGCCACAATTAATGTCAAAACCGACTCCCCCAGGTGAAATAGCACCTCCAAAGTCGCCATGCTCGGTATCGGTTGCTACCACACCCCCAATCGGTAAACCATAGCCAAAATGCCAGTCAGCCATTCCCCAAGCTTCGCCGACAATTCCGGGAAGACTTGCGGCATTAATCAGTTGCTCGGGACCTCTGTCATCACCATGTTTCTGGAGATGCACCTGGTCAGTAACCAAACGGGCATCGACTTTCATTCGGCCGTGAGCTTTGATGCGCATCGTCCCGTCTCCTTCATCGGAGAGATAGTGACGCCAATCATCGGCCATAGGTGCTGCTCGTGCGATTCACCTTTGAGCATTGTTCTTCATTTCAGACAAAAAATATCCATAGGTTTCAAGGGGTGTCGCACGGTCGGCGAGTTATACCTTGGGAGGGATAAGTCATATGGGATTACCACCGATTGATTTAGCCGTGTTCAAGAATGAAGGTTATGTTCGCAACCAATGTAGAATTACCGCCCTTTGGTTTTGGACAACAGACCCCACAAGAGATACATGTGGTGATACTGCAGAAGATGAATACACATTCATCGGGGCACCCTTAATTGAAGGCTATTCAATGCGTGGAAAAGCCCTCAAAGATTCCATGAGGGAGGCTTTCTTATCGTTCTTTGAAAATATTGAGCACACGCGTGTTGAACCCTATCCGGTTTTGGCTCGATGGCGTGATGATATTCATCTGACGATTGCATCAATTGCAGATTTTCAACCGCACGTCACTTCAGGTGAAGTTGAACCACCAGCAAATCCTTTGACGATTTCTCAACCTTGTATTCGTTTAACCGATGTCGATGCAGTTGGTCGCTCAGGCCGGCATTTAACCACCTTTGAAATGATGGCTCACCACGTTTTTAACCGCCCCGATGAAGGAAAAATGTACTACTGGATGGAAGAATGTGTTCAGTATTGCCATGATCTCATGACAAAGACATTCAATATTTCATCCAAAGAAATTACCTACGTGGAAAATCCGTGGTGTGGTGGAGGCAATGCAGGTGCAGCAGTGGAGGTAATTGTTGGTGGCTTGGAACTCGCAACTTTAGTCTTCATGAATCTTGAGGAACACCCCAAAGGGGACATTGAACTCAAAGGTGATACATATCGAGAAATGCCTTTGCAAATAATCGATACTGGATATGGATTGGAGCGTTTCTGTTGGGCTGCAGCAGGAACCCCCACAATCTATGAAGCAATTTATCCTGAAACTGTTTCATGGCTAAAGGAATTGGTTGGTTTTTCATCAATCACTTCTCAATGGCCCGATCTTGATTTAGATTCACTTCTCGGTGAGATGAGTCGACTCAACGGCATTATGAACATTGAACCTGGCGTTGATGCTGAAGAACTTCGAACCACGTTCCTTCGTCGATTGGATGAACGCGGTGTGGTTGTAACACCCGAACAATTCACCGCAGTTACTGAACCATTGTCAAAAATATATGCGATTCCAGACCACCTTCATGCACTGAGTAATATGCTCGGTGATGGATTGGTTCCTTCAAATGCCAAGGCAGGTTATCTTGCCCGAATGCTCGCACGACGAACACTGCGCCTTCGCGATGACTTAGGCCTTGAGATTTCACTTTCAGAACTCGCACAACATCACATATCCGTGAACTTAGATGGTCAAGCGATGAAACAAACACATGATGGTTTACTCAGGATTCTTCAACTTGAAGAAGACCGTTATGGTGAAATGATTCGCAAGGGCGGTCACGTAATTACCACTCAATTCAAAGATATACCGAGAGATACAGAATATCTTCCTGATGAGCTTCTTTTCAACCTCAATGATTCACATGGGCTTGCTCCTGACATGGTTGTTACTCTGGCCAAGAATGCTGGTTGGAAAAAAGTACAGATTCGTACTGGCTTTGCTGCTGAAATGGCAGAGCGCCATGCACGCATAGCCAAGCAAGCAGCTCAATCCGTTGAGGCGAAACCATTCGTTGAACATATTCCGGCTTTACCGGCAACACACGCGTTGTATTATGACGATGTCCAACAAAAAGAATTTGATGCAAGTGTACTTGCCTGTCTTCCCCTTATCGGAGATGATTTACCAGACGGTGCAACTCATGCAATTCTACTCGATAAAACATGTTTCTATCCTGAAGGTGGCGGTCAAGAAGGTGACTATGGACGCTTGTCAACCGATTCGATTCATCACGTAGTTTTTGATACGCAAAAAGTAGGTTCTCACATTCTTCACTTTGTTGGAGGTTCGTTTGAAACCGGCGATTTGGTTCACGGTAGCATCGACTGGAAACGACGTAAGCAACTGATGGATCATCATACAGCGGTTCACATTGTAGGTGGTGCAGCACGGCGCATTCTTGGTCCTCATATCTATCAGGCTGGAGCGAACAAGTCTGTCGATTCAGGTCGGCTTGACATTACGCACTTTAACCGCCTCAATCGAGATGATCTGGATGCGATCGAATCTTTGGCCAATGAAGTCTTAGGGCAAGTTCAACGTACCGAGAAAACCGAGTTAAATCGTAAAGATGCCGACAAAAAATATGGTTTTGATTTGTACCAAGGCGGTGCACCCAAAGGTAATTCCATTCGGATTCTTCGAATTTCTGACCACGATATACAGGCATGTGGTGGAACACACCATGATGAGCCAGGGCAAATTGGTTCGATTCGGATTGTTCGTTCTGCAGCTGTCCAAGACGGTGTTGAGCGGCTTCACATTGTTGCAGGTCAGGCCGCACTCGACTATGCTCGAAATCAAGACGCTTTATTGAGAAAGGCCAGTGATATTTTTGGTATCCCGTCCAATGATTTACCGAAGACAACAGAACGATTCTATTCTGAGTGGAAGGAACAACGTAAGACAATAGAACAGCTTGAGGCAGAAATTGTTCGATTGCGAACATCTGGAGGTGGTTCGGATTCTTCAGAAATAGAGGGTGTTCGGATTGCAATCATGGAAGTCACAGGTGATCTCAAGAAAATGACAAAGATGCTCAAAGAACTTACTCTTGACGCATCTCAACCAACTTTGGCGGTTCTTGGCTCAAAGGAAGGCGGCGGTAAATTGATGATTGCTGTGACCGAAAATACGGTTGCCAGTGAGCGCTATGATGCTGTTCAACTGCTACGAGAAATAGCCCCCCATATCAAGGGTGGAGGTGGCGGCAGGCCAACTCTTGCTCAAGGCGGTGGTTCTCATCCTGAGGGGCTGGATGATGCACTTGAAGCAGCACGCAAAAGCGTCGGCGCATAGATTCAGTCTCTGCACTTGCGTCGTTCGCGTTAGCTACAAACTTCGTAATGCTTCTTTATCGAAGTGCGATACTGCTACATCTCTCGCATCTGAAGGAGAAAACCATTTGACTTCAGAAATCTCTTCTGTCTGTAATTTGAGCGTGGTGATATCTCCATCCCAAGCCGAGCGATAGGTGAATGAGACAAATGAAATTCCTTCATCTGTGAATATTTTTTGTGTGATAACAGGTTGGGTTTTTTGTAATACAATGCTCAAGCCAATCTCTTCAAGCGTTTCACGAACGCAACCTATACTCGGATGCTCATCATGGTCCATATAGCCGCCTGGTAGAGTCCAAAACCCTCTGAAGTGCCCTCGCTCTACTTTGGCTAGTAGTACCTTTCCAGCATCATTACAAATCATTACTTTTGATACAAGCCGATGTATTGATCGATATATTGCCTCTCGAGCCACTGGATGAACAGCATTATCAGAAATCATATCATCCTTCCAAGCCCAGTGCTCAGGCCACTCAATTTTGGGATAGCCTTTGACGACGCGAAAAACAAGAGTTCCAAAAAGCAGACGAGTTTCTCTCATCGCTTTCCACTTTATTCCCATCTTTTCGATTTCGTCAGATGTAGGTAGGCGTAACGGTTTGGAATCATCCTGTCGGCCTTGCACGGGGAGTTGCGGTCCATTACCTGCATCATCCACGAGCAATACTTTCCCATCGTGTTCAAGGTGAACCACTTCAACGGGATGCATGCTTACCGGTTTCCCTCATGTTTCATCAATGCTCGTATGGTGTTTAACTCGCATGGGTGGGTATTCTTCAAGTAGATGTGCTCAATGGGTTTGTCATGGACTTTGAACAACTCAATCAGACAGGTTGGGCCAAAACCTACCTCTTGGCTGATTTGGAAAAGAAAGTAGCCGCTTTGATAGATCCGGTTTTTGATTTCATGGAAGACTATCTCACCCTCTTGAAAGACCGAGGGCTTTCACTGCAAGTTGCTTTTGCGACTCACACGCATGCTGATCACATCACTGCATGTTATTCATTGCGTGAAAAAACCGGCTGTGAGTATGTGATGTGGAGGGATACTGCCTGCCTTGGAGTCTCCCGTTATATTGACGAGGATGAGGTTCTCATGATTGGCTCAATTCCAATCAAGGCCCACCACGTTCCAGGGCATACCAATGACCATGTTCTTCTTGAATCTCCGATGCATCTTTTCACTGGTGATTTCCTCTTTACCGGCGAAGGCGGTGCCGGACGTGACGATTTACCCAGTGGCCGATTACATGCACATTGGGAATCGCTTCAAAAATTAGTTTCTCTTGATGGGGACTTACTCGTTTGTACTGGACATGAGCCACCTGGGACTGAGTTTCAAACCCTTGATTGGAACCGTAAAAATAACCCACTTCTCTCTATGAATTCTTATGCAGAATACGAAGCGTGGCAATTGAAAGTTACTGCAGGATTGGGGTCTGTATCGAAAATTAAAACAGCCCTTCCTGCTAACCTTTTTGCAGAAATTCCAGATGAAATACCTTGGATGAATTAGACTCAAACGATGCGAAGGGCTTAGTATATGCGCACATGCCCCACATCATGCAACAAAGTTCGGCCCGTAGTATTCTTATTGTCTGCGCTTTACAATTCCTGCTTGTAGGCGTCTCAGCAGCACCGCTGGCATCAGGTCTCAATCCACTTGGAGATTTTGAACGGATGGATGCATCGCTTGAAGATGAATTGAGTCTTGTTGATGACGTTACTCTCCTTTCTGTCATCTTCCAACTCCAAAGTGCAGTCACTGCTGATGACCGATTAGAATTCGATAACTTTGATGCGGAATTGCTCGGCGACGCCCCACTTATCGATGGTGGCTTAATCGAAGCTTCTGCGCTCAATATACGAAAAATCAGTATGTGGGAACGTGTCGAATACCTTGAGTTGAATCGTGAACTTGAGTTCTTCTACCTACCAGCAGAATTTGGCGGTGAACCAAACCCCGATGTTGGCGCTCTCATGCACGAAACAACACACGTGGTCAATGCAACGACCTCTTGGCATCGAGCAATCATCAATCCGGACGGAACCGTCGATTACGACATGGATCTCGGATTTACAGAGTGGGATGGCGATGGAACGGCCATTGTCGACTTGGATACTGGAGTTGATGCTGGTCACCCGGATTATGATTATCTTGAACCTTGGACTGGAGAAAAGACACTCTACTCAGCAAAGTGGGATGGAGTCTGGACTGAAACTCGTAATTCTGACACGTCCTCTGGACACGGAACTCACGTTGGGGGTACAATCGCAGGAAATGGTGATGCCTCATCTGGACGTCGTGCGGGAGTTGCTAAAGGCGGGCAACTTATTGCATTGGGCACAGGCGACGGAGCATCTATTTTTGCCGCAGAACAAGGACTTGAATGGACATATCAACATTCTATTCCTGGTCAGAACGAATACCATATTCGCGTCGTATCCAACTCTTGGGGTACCGATGGAGATTATGACCCCAATGGTGCAGTTGCACAGTTGACTGAGATGTTGACCTATGATCACGGCGTTGCGGTTATTTTTGCTGCATCGAACTCAGGGGGTAACGGAGGAGAGTGTGCTGGAGGCTTGAAAACCAATGTCTACGCTAATACCCCTGCTGCAATCTCAGTTGCCGCATTGACTCATGATGGGACAGCAGTGACTTCATTTTCGTCACGAGGTTGTATGGTTCAAATGCACACATGGCCGGATGTTGGAGCGCCCGGCCGAGATATATGGGCGACTGCCCCTCGAGGAACGGCTATCGATGCATCGACAAAATTGCAAGGTGATCTGTATTACATGTCGATTTCCGGAACCAGTATGGCCACTCCTCACGTGGGTGGCATGGCTGGATTAATTCTCAATGTAGCACCTTCGTTAGGGGTTGCAGACTACCATCGAGATGACCACGACGAGGGTTCCTCTCTGGTCGGTGGTGAAGGGTCAGCAGCCTATGGCCAGTTCGAAGATTGGCAATCCGCTAATTTTTCTCGTGTTCATGAACTTGAATTGATTTTAGAATTAACTGCGCAGTATGAAGGAATGGCAAATTCATGTGAAAGTGGAAACGATGACGATTCCTGCAATGATATTCCGACTGATTGTTACCGAAGTGCAACTGGTGAATGCCATGACTGGAGAATAGGCCATGGGCTTACAAATGTCGATCATGCCGTTGCTCTTGCTCGAACTTTGCAACTTATGCGTGATCAAAACAACGATGGAATTGTCGACCATCCAGAATATACCGTTTGGGATGCACATGAGATTTACACATCGTTGATGACGGTCGAAACACTCCCTGTTGATACCGACCGTGTTCGTCATGCATGGAAGGGGGATTGGAATCATTTCAACAATGGTGCCTCAGGCGCAGTGTATTACACTGAGGATTCTCACTATGTTTGGATTCCCAACGGAACAAATAATCTCTTGGCTTACTTCTCACCTACAGAAGTCGATCTTGAAACTGCACAGTTTGGTAGTTTGCAAATGGAGATAGACTTGGCTGAAGACGGCTCCAACGATGCTCAAGGTTCAGGGACTCGTGTATCTGATACGTGGATTTACGACCTTGATGTTAGTCCAGAGCATTGGAACTCATGGGCGCACTTTGACGTGACTGGGCAAGCAGCTACGCTCTTTGGCATTGCAGATGACCCGGAGTTCTTTGAATCAAGTATTCCTTACACTGTGGATGTTGTGTTGACCCTTGACTTGTCGACACCTGTTGATATTTCCATTCCTCATCGCCCAGACTTTTATTCAGACTTAGACCCAACAACTCCATCTGATGCATGGGATGATTCATTCATTGGACAACTCACGTTCACGCGTGAGGCTTACAATCAAGAGTCATTAATGATGGAAATCGTTCCAAAGGTTGTGCAAGAGGAATCAACTGAAGGATTCTTTTCCGATCTTTCGAGTGTGTTTGCAGAATACAAAGGTGTCACAGCATTGATGCTCGTATTCTTCCTCCTCTGCGGTCTTGGTGCCAGTTACACATTGTATAACATCAATCCAGACCGACCTGAGGATGGCGATACAATCGATGCAGAATTAGATGCTTAGTCAGAGCGGGTTTTCCGGAATCTTACCTCGGTTTTCACTTGAAGGAAGTTCTTGCAAGTCTGCAAAACTGAGTTGTACTATCGGCGCTTCATTCAGTTTATTTATCCGCTCTTTCATCACCATTCGAACATGGAATTCTATACGCCCTTTTGTCCGAGTCAAATCATAGGAGAGTGGGTTTAGGGTTTCAATGACTTGTGCTCCAAACTCGTCTCGAACATGTGAACCTCTCCAGATCGAATACCCCCATCTGAATGCAATTCCAACTACTGCAGCGCCATACAAGAGGGTCAATACAGTGAGCGCAAAGAGTACAGCATTTCCATCCCTTGCTTCATCCAACAAATTCCTCCCAATGAGGAAAACCAATCCAATACCCACTAATGGTTTGAGAATACTTTCCAGCCATTGGTCAACCGGTACCAAGCGACCCTTGGATGGGTCGACAAAGACCAAGTCGGACTCAAATGCAGCATTGAGCACCCCAAGTGCTCCGAGTAAAATGATGTAAAGTACAGTTGAAATGAGGATTTCAATCCCCCATGAATCCAAATTAAAAGTCCAGTGAACCATCAACCAAGCAAAGAGCCCTAAGAACGCACCCTGGGGGACATGGTTGAAGTGTATGACATGTTGAGAAAACTCATTCATTTTGGCTTTGTCCTCGGCTAAACCACGATGTGGTTTTGGGATGTGAATAATCTGCCAATGCATGATTTGTTCGATTTTTTTGAGGCCACGAACGAGCATCCCTTTCCGAATGAATACGTATTCTATGACCAGTAAAACTGGGAAGCCAATGAGGATCACAGGGAGCGCCATAATCACTGCCAGTGGGAAAATGATGATGGCTGGCAATAAGAGAAAATGCGAGACTGTCAATGGATGAAAAAGGTCGGCTTCGATGAGCCGTTGGTGACTTGGGCGTATGTGGAGGCTTCGAGCCACATCATCGAGAGTGGCCCGAAAAGGGGCGACTTGCCGACCTGCATCGATGATTTGTAAGACGGTATTTCGGTATTGGGATGATTCATGCTCGACCCCAATGAATAATCTCCACCCGAGGCGCATTGGTAATGCCAGGAGTATTGGTATTGACAGCAAACCTGCCGCCCAAATCAATGTGCTGGAATCAACGCTTGCCATGTTGTATCACTTCGCCCACAATGCTGGAGTGTTTCAAACATAGGGTTCACCGATTCTGTTTGGCTAAGGTTGATGGCCTTGGTGTTGAAACCGGTGTTCATGGCGAGAATTGCTGTTACGGATGGCATGGCAAAAGATGCAGTTGTTTTACTTGAACGCGCAGGGCATGAAGTGGTTCTCGATTTTATCGAAGCCGAAGCTTTACTTTCAGGTGCACTTTCAGATTTTGATGCTATTATTGTTCGTAGTGCCACAAAGATTCCTCAGGAAGTTATCGAACATTCGGGCGACCGCTTGAAAGTTATTGCCCGCGCAGGTGTTGGTGTTGATAACATCGATATCAAAGCAGCCGCAGCAGCAGGTATTCCTGTTGTCAACGCACCTCGCGCATCGACACAATCAGTGATTGAACTTACCGTTGGTCACTTGCTTTCTTGCCTTCGCCATATTCCTCGAGCAGATCGTGGAATGCGCCAAGACAAATGGGAAAAGAAATCCATGAAAGGTACTGAATTATTCGGTAAGAACTTGGGCCTTATTGGATTCGGAAGAATCGCTCAAGGTGTTGGGGCACTTGCGCAACTATTCGGTATGGAAGTTCACACGTATGACCCGTATTTACCGTCGAAAGTTGCCAAAGCGCAAAACACAACATTGCACAAGAAAGTAGACACATTATTCCAAACCTGCACTCACATTTCGATTCACTGCAACTACAACGAGGAAACACACCATCTTGTGAATGCAGAACGTATTGCTCTCATGCCTGGTAAGTCTCCTGATGGGATACATTGCGGCAATCATATTGTTAATTGTGCACGCGGTGGAATTGTGGATGAAGACGCACTTTTGAGAGCACTTGAATCTGGTGAACTTGCATCTGCGGCCCTTGATGTCTTTGAAACAGAGCCAATCCCAGAAGGTAATAAACTCGTTCAACACCCGAATTTCCACGGTACGCCGCACATCGGTGCAGCCACCTTGGAAGCCCAAGCACGCGTTGGCCGAGACATCGCTCATGCAGTAATGACGGTCCTTGACGGAGGGCAGGCTGAAACGACAGTCAATTCACATTTACTCAAGTGATACTTTCACTTCGGTTTGCCGTGGGTCACATCAAACATAGATGTCCTTACGCGAAAAATCGAAGGTATGCGGCTTCCCATATTTCCAACTCGACACCTAAAAAAACTCTTTTCACAACCCCTTGAAGACCTTCCAAGAGAATTTCAGCCATTTGAAAAATTGGTCTATCTCACTCCACATCTCGAGATACATGTCTGTGAAGAATACATCAACTTCAAGCACCGCGGCCAACATTGTTCAAGCATGTCGGGAGAGGATGAACCATCGTCTATTGGTTCAACCGATTCTTCCAAGGAGCGTATTTTGGTTCATTGTGACCTTGATGCATTCTTTGCTGCTGTTGAAATCCTTCATCATGACCTGGACCCAGAAAAACCTTTGATCATTGGTTCTGACCCCCAAGGCGGCAGAGGGCGTGGTATTGTCTCGACGTGCAACTATGCAGCCCGAGCCTTTGGGATACGTTCTGCGATGCCGGTAAGTGAAGCTTGGCGGCGATGCCCTGGGCATCCATTTGGGCCTGGCCACTACATTCGGGGAAGTCGAGGGCTCTACAGTCGGGCCTCTCGACAAGTGATGAAAATACTTCAAGAGCCTGCTGAACACTTTGAGAAAGCAAGTATTGATGAAGCTTATCTGGATGTCACTGAGCACGTTCAAGGCGATTGGGATGCTGCTTTTGCACTGTGTCGGACTTTGCAAGATTTAATTGAAGAGAAGGTTGGACTCACAGCATCCTTTGGTATTGCTCCAACTCGTATTTTAGCCAAAATGTCGAGTGAGGTGAATAAGCCAAAGGGAATCTTTCGAATTTTACCAGATGAAATCGCCGACTTTTTTGAGGGTAGGTCATTGCGCGAAGTCCCCGGAATAGGGCCGAAACGGGCCACGCAACTTGCCGAATGGGGTTTCGTGACTGTCGATGAAGCCTATGTGTTGGGAGAGCTCGCCTTAGGGAGGATGGCAGGAGAACGATTTGCTGCATGGCTGATGCGTGTGGTTGATGGGAATACGAGTTCAGAAGTCAGCCAACTTCGGAGTCGGAAGTCAATAGGTAAAGAACAAACCTTCTCCACCGATCAAACCGACCATGAGGCTGTTCTCGAAGTACTTCGCTCCCTGACTGAACGGGTTTTGAAACGCTCGAAAGAAATGGGCATTTCAGGACGTCTTGCGGAAGTGAAGATACGCTATACTGGTTTTGAAACACATACGCATGGCCGTTCTATACCGGTTGCTATGGATGAGCCTGATGTATTTCTTCGACTTGCAGACTATCTTTTCGCTACCAATGTTCAGCACAACCGAGGTTTGCGCTTAGTCGGATTTAGGTTAGGGCAACTGGATATGCCGCCAACGCGACAATCGATGCTTCTCCTCAGTGAAGAAGAGTGATTACTCGAGATGGTGCATTCGTGTAAGAATTGCAGTAAAGTCTTCCAGTTCGTTTGGTATTTCAATGCCTGACACAGGTTGGTTCAACGAAATGCCTTGTTCCTTCTTAGCGTTCCAAGTATCTCCATTGAAGGTTTGAACCAAAGAGGAAAGTGCACGAAGTCTGTCACCTTCTTCCGTCCCCATTTCAACAGAGGAGTCGGCGGATGCCGGGAATGAATCAACTTCAACTGCTGATTGATTATAGAGGGTTTCAGAAATGTGGTGGGTGAAAAATGGGCAGACTGGTGTGAATGCAGCCATGAAGTCACGAACAACCCGATGAAGTGTCCATGAAGCAGCCATGTCATCATCATAAAGACGTGATTTAACCATCTCTAAATAGTGACTTGGCAAGACTCCGGTTCCAAAGGTTTTGAGGGCTTGAGTTGCGGTGTAGATGTCGAGGTTTTCCCAAGATGATTTCACAGTCTCCATTGTTTCGTTAAATTCAGCCAAGATCCATTTGTCTTCGATCGCTAAATCTTCGGGAGCATTTTCAAGGTCGTCAGGAATTTCAAATTGTGATGCAAAACGAGCTACGTTGAACAACTTTGTCAGCACTCCAAAGTACTTCTTTTCGATTTCTTCAGGATTAATGTGGAAATCATCACCGACTTGCGCATCACAGGCTTTCCAAAGTCGGAAACATTCACTGCCAATTTTGTTTGCACGAAGACTTACAGTTTTTTCTGGACCTTTCACCTTCCACGAACCAGTAC
This sequence comes from Candidatus Poseidoniaceae archaeon, assembly GCA_949372875.1. Lineage (GTDB taxonomy): Archaea > Thermoplasmatota > Poseidoniia > Poseidoniales > Poseidoniaceae > MGIIa-L1. The sequence goes on along the minus strand of CASIAW010000001.1, from coordinate 206,588 downwards.
GGCCTCCTGCCCCACATTCAAGAACAGAATCTGCATCAATACCATTTCCAAGTGATTTACTCATTTTACGACCCCAAGGGTCCATTCCAAGCCCGTCAATCCAAACATGTTTGAATCCTGGCTTGTCAAGCAAGAGGTTCGATTTGAGAAGTGTGTAGTAGAGCCATGTGCGGACGATTTCTTTTCCTTGAGGACGTAGAGCAGTTGGGAACGCCTTTTCAAAAACTTCTGGCTGGTTGAGGTAGCCACTCACGAAGAGGTTCGAATTGGAGGAATCCATCCAAGTATCGAATACTTTTTCTTCACCAACGAGTGTTCCGAGTTCAGTTTTCATTGATTCAAACGAACCGAGTTCTTCTCGAGTCTCCCGTGCTAATACTTGGCTTCCTTCTGGCGGCGATTGGCACCATGGTTGGACATATGTCCCTGTAGGGGGGACGACAATTTTGGTTCCATCCTCACTGTACCATATTGGTATCTCTGTGTGGTACCAGCGTCGTCGTGAAATTGGCCAGTCAATGCTAATATTATCCATCCAGTCGAGTAAAAACTGTTTATTCCGAGGTGGATGAAACTCGATTTCTTCGATATGCTCCCGCATTCGGTCTTGAGCGTGTGTTTGCTGAACATACCATTCTTTCAAGAGAATTATTTCAACTGGGTTCTTGCCACGTTCGGACACTGGAATTTCTTGTTCACGTTCAACGATATCGACCAATTTCCCATTTTCTTCCAAGTATTCGATCGCTGCATTTCTTGCATCATACACTTTCATATCAGCAAACGGTCCTGCGAGTGAAGTTAGTTTCCCTTCAAGGTTGATTGCTTGAAATGGCGTGAGTCCAAGTTCTCTGAAGATTGCAACGTCATTCTGGTCGCCAAAAGAACACACCATCAACACACCAGATCCAAAATCAGATTTAACAGAGGCATGCGTTCGGATTTCTACAGAAGTCGTACGGCCTTCGACCGGAAGTGGTAATTGGATTGTTTTGCCAATAAGGTGCGTGTAGCGCTCGTCATCTGGATGCACGACGACAACACCACAAGCACAAATTAGTTCCGGACGTGTGGTTGAAATAACAATTTCAGTTCCATCATCGCAGGTCCATTTCACATCGACCAGTCTCGTTTTTCTTGAGAGTCGTTCAACTTCAGCATCAGCAATGGTCGTTCCTTCAACAGGGTCATAGATATTCGGTCTCAGGTCTTCAACGATGGCTCCGTTCTTGAAGAGTTCAATGAAAATAGATTGGGTTACAGTGCGATATGCAGGTGAATCAGTGAGATATTCTCGGTCATAATCGCATGATAGCCCGACTCTTCGTGCCGTTTTTCTCATTGCTTGAGTGAATGTTTCAATTGTTTCTTCACAAAGTTTCAAAAATTCTGCACGGTCATAGGTTTTCATCTTTCTTTTCGTGTTCTTTTCGACGGTGAATTCAATGTTAATTCCATTTCGATCTACACCCCAAGGAAAGTAGACCTCTTTACCGAGTAAGCGTTGAGAACGTGCAATGACGTCAATCATCGAATATTGGGCAACTGCACCAATGTGCCATGTTCCAGAGGGGTATGGAGGGGGTGTGTCAATAACAAAAATTTCCTTCCCACTGTCTGGGTTGAATGAATATCGCCTTGAATAAATCTCGGCGTCTTCCGAATGGGCTTCTTGAATGCGCTTCTCTAGGTCGATTGACCATCGTTTATCGTTTAATTTCGGGGCTGGCATGTGCCTCACCTGGCCCCACACACATGAACGATGCGGGTCCAAACAGCGCTGTGATGATTCACCTTTGAAACCAACGGGTGGTTTTTGGCTCTATTTTGTGAGTATGTAATTTGACCAAATAGAACGCAAACTATCGGTAAACATTTGAAGGTCTAGCAGTTACATTCACACAGGGGCGTAATTCTTGGTAGAAAAGAGTCAAAAAAAAGCCTCTAGAAATGACGGAAATTTGGGCTCGGCTGGTTCATCGAACTCCTCCGAAAACCAAGGGGTAAAGTCCGGTTTGTCATCGAAACTGTCAAACTTGAGTCGAACTGGTGCATCACGTCTTCAAAGTGGTGCAATCGACATGTCTGCACGTGTCAAAGATTTTGACTCGAAAACTGCGATTGATGCTGTTTTAGACGCACCTGTTCGCTTGAAGCGTGAATGGGAAGAATCAGGAGCAATAGGGGCAATTACTCGTTTCCCTTTAGCAACTGTAATCGTTTTTCTCGTTCTAACACTTTTCTTTGTCAGCCACTCCGGATTTTTTGATTTGTATTTGACTCAATTTGATGATGACCCGAATGAAACAGATCTGAATGTTAATGGTGATCTCGAAGTCTATCTTCCAGAAGGGAGTGAAGTTGGTAAATTGTTGGATTTAGTTGAAGAGGATTGGTCAACGAACGTCATGGTCGTTTACATCGAGCTCAATGATGGTAATTACAATATTACTGACCAAAGAATCCTTCAGGAAATCAGTTATGTGGAAAACACACTGAATCCCTGTATCTCTTCCTTTGTTTGTGAAAATCCTCAGAATTCGTCAAACCCCCTCACTGATGATGTCATCTATCTCTTGTCCATCTCAACAGTTCTCAAAGAAGTTAATTCCAGCGCTCCACGGATTCGTGAGGCATTCATCACAGAACTTGGCCAACTCGGCTGCGGTTTAGGTCAAGATGATTGCTTGTCTGCGCAGGCTGCTAGTTCGTTCAACGAACAGCTTGCTCTCACCGATGAACAATTCGGTGGAGGCTATGAAATACCTTCGCAAGCAACGATCAATCTCGTCATTAACGAAATGTATGAAGATGATGGCACACCAACACCGGGCCTCGACAAATTAGCACGAGACATTTCATGCGGGCCAACCGGTTGCAGTTTCGAAGGGGAGACAGATGTTCCTGATGGGACACTGGATCGAGCAATTATGGCAATTGCAGTCTCAGATACAGTCTCAGCAAAGGAAGTCATTCGTAAGACGACAGAGGACTTACAGAACATGAGCATGGATGAGCGTCCATGCTTATTCGATGCAAATGGTCAAGCAGTCGTTGAAGAAGGTATTTGCATATGGGGCGAACTCACTGAGGAACAAGAGGAAAGAGGCGTGAAAAGTTTCGGTCTTTCTATGACGCTAACCGGACCAGTTCCAATTACCAATGCAGTTACGGAAAGAACCTTCAACATGTTCTGGGACATTTTCCCTACGGCTATTGTTTTGGTAGCTTTAGGTCTGTTTGTCTTCCACTGCGATGTATTGCAGACGGGGCTTACAGGAATTCGCCCGTTGCAAGGAATGAAAGTTGTCACTATCGCAGGCCTACCAACGTTGTGTGCAGTATTTTGGACATTGGGAATCATTGGGTGGCTGAACTATGAAGTCACGATGACGGTGATTATCGTCGGTCCGATTTTATTGGCATTAGGGGTTTCTTATGGGCTTCACATTACCAACCGTTATGCTGAAGAAGCCGGTACGAAAAAAGAAAAGATTCGAGGAGCGCTTTCCTCCACTGGTAAAGCCGTCTTCTTGTCAGCGGTAACAACAGTCATTGGTTTCATCTCACTTGTATTCACTCCAATGGCCCCTATTCAAACAGTGGGAATTGCTCTATCGGGGGGTATAGTTGTCGTGTATGTTCTTACGATGTTCATGGTCCCAAACCTTACACTTTTGTTGGACTTAAGAAAACCAAAACATCCTCCACTGAAATTATTCGTTCGGATTGTCGATGTGCCAATGAAATACAATCGTACTGTCATCGGCTTTTTTGTTCTCCTAATTGTCATATCTGCGACATTTGGTCAAGCAAATGTAAAAGAAAACATCGACATGTTAGAAATGGCGCCATTTGATGAACCATCTGTTGAGTCAATGAAGACATACAGCGGTGATTTTAATTCAGGCCAACTCGGTATGGTTTTGGTTCAAGCGAATTTGACCGGTGATACTTCAATTGAAGTTTCACAACAAGACCCCGCTGAGAATTTACGGCAAATTGATACCCTTGAAAGTTTGTTGAATGAAGTTCCAGATACCTCTGCGGTATCTATTGTGTTCTTGATGAAGTCTTCCGGTATCGCTCCAACGGTTGCTTGCACAGGTTGCAGCGAATTTGTTCAGGGACTGCCTTTAGTCCCTCAAGACGTCAAGGATACCGCAGCAGTCTTACTCGACAGTTCTGTTTCCGGAGGTGCTTCGTTTTGGGATTTATTGACCTCTCCTGATGCGTATGGACTTCCCGCATCACGCCAAAGTGAAGTTTTCCTCCTCAATGTGTTTTATTCATCGATTACCGATGAGACACGGGGCATATTTATCAGCGAAAACTTCGATCGAAGCCTCATTTTGGTTGACATGCCATACCTTCCAGTCGCCGATACGATTGCGAGCGTCGAATCTATCGACCAACTCACATCGACTTTCGACGGGACTGAACCCGGAGATTACGCAACCAAATTGACAGGTGTTGCCCCTACAACTATTGAGGTAAATGAGTTGATTGTTGGCTCACAGTGGACATCGCTTGGATTTGCAGTTATCCTCACTTTGATCACACTTGCTATTGTGTTTAAGGATATCAAATATTCACTGCTAACAACCTCTCCTGTGATTGCGACTGTTGCTTTGCAGTGGCTTGTCATGTGGAGAATGGAAGTTGATTTATCGCTTGTAACGGTCATGATTGGGTCTATCTTGGTTGGCGTTGGCGTTGACTTTTCGATTCACATATCCAACCGTATACGCGAATTGGGTGGAGGCCTTGAGGCAATTCGGACCGCAGCAATCGGTACTGGGATGTCTTTGTTCGAGGCAGCAGTTGTAACAAGTTTAGGTATGTTCACTGCATACCAAATCCCAATTATCGCAATATCTCCGTTCATCACCGTTATTCTCATCTTACTCTGGGTCGCTGCTGCCAGCGCGCTGATTCTTTTACCGGCGATATTTGTTACGATGGAGAAGGCTGGAATGGGTGCTGTCGGCGGACGTTCTGCAATGGTTCGTCGGCTTGGACTTGGTCAGCAAAAGAAGCTCGATGTCGATGTATTGGATGCAGCATTAGTGGACGAAGTCATCGATGCTTGGTGAGCAACAATACAAAGAAGCCCCTTGTTGTGGGTTCAACATGGTCAACTATTGGCTGATGAAGTCTGAACCTCATGTCTATCCCTTTGAGCAACTCGTGGCGGACGGTTCCACACATTGGGATGGCGTACGCAATTACCAAGCACGCAATATGATGCGTGATGATATGAAAATGGGAGATTTAGTCTTGTTTTATCACTCGAATTTCAAGCCACCACACGTCGTTGGCGTTGCTCGAGTCTGTAAGGAGGGGTATCCAGACCATACTGCCCAAGATTCAAGTTCAAACTATTTCGACCCCAAAGCGACACCTGAAAACCCCCGATGGATGATGGTCGATATTGAAGCAGTCAAAGTTTTTGAAAAAATCGTTCCATTAGATGAAGTTCGTAATAACCCCGCCTGTGAAGATATGCTCCTCATTCGCAAAGGCCAACGACTCTCTGTTCAACCCGTTGAGGAATCAGATTTCGATATCGTTCTTGCAATGGGTGGCCTTTCCCGTCATCAACTTGAATGATGTCAAACTTCAAATGCGTTTTTGACTAGCATTGGTTGTTGCAATGTCGAATGAACAGATTCCAGTCGCTACTCGAGCATCGAGCATTGAGTATGCAATACGTGATGTCGTAGTTCCAGCAACTGCTCTTGAGGCTCAAGGTCATCAAATCTTGAAACTTAACATTGGAGACCCGATTGCCTATCCGGGTTTACCAACTCCTTCTCACATGGTTGATGCATATGTCGAAGCATTACAGAGTGGGCGTAATGGGTATTCTCCCTCGTATGGCATACCCGAGCTTCGTGATGCAATTGCCAAAGATGAGCGCAGAAAAGGATGGGAAGCTCAAGGTTCAGATGTTTATGTGTGTCATGGAGTTACAGAAGCTTTGCAGATTCTTTTCGCATCAGTGCTTTCTGCTGGCGATACTGTTCTAGCACCAGGCCCTCATTACCCTCCATATATGGCGTATCCACAAATGTATGGCGCACACACTGTTGAATACAAACTGCGGCCTGATGATGGCTGGAAACTCGATTTAGATGACATTGAATCAAAAATGGATGCTTCAGTTCGTCTTCTAGTATTGATTAACCCAAATAATCCATGTGGCAGCGTTGCTGGTGAAGAAGAAATCACTCAACTCCTTTCCATTGCTCGTAAGTGGCCAAATTGCATGATTGTTGCAGATGAAATATATGATGGACTTGATTTTACTGGTATGCAAAAAAGTGTAGCAAGTCTATCAACAGATGTCCCAGTATTTACACTCAACGGGGTCTCGAAAGTCTACTATGCCCCAGGTTGGAGAATTGGTTACATGGCAATTCATGACCCTACTCGCCGATTATTGAATGTACGCGACGGCATTGAACGGATGTTACGTTCACGACTTTGTGCTTCGACACCTGCTCAACTTGGATACCTTGCGGGTCTTGAATCCGACCGTTCTTGGATGCATGGATATTCTGACAAAGTTGTTCGACAACGAGATGTATGTATCGAACGCATTTCTGAGATAGAAGGCTTAGAAGTTCAATCTTCAGGCGGCGCATTCTACATGTTTGTTCGATTGACTGACCCTAAATGGGCGAATGATGACAAACAATTTGTTTTGGATTTGTTGCATGAGGAGCATGTTTTGGTTGTTCATGGAAGCGGATTCTCACCAACTTTAGGCAAGGGACATTTCCGTCTCGTGTATCTTCCAAATGTCGATGTCCTCAATGATGCCTTTGATCGAATCGAATCGTTTTTACTTCGCCATCGCTCAACTGATTGAGTTGTTTTCGTCGATGCCTTGATGACTTAGTGCACTGTCGAGTAAAATATGCGCAAGACGGATGTAAGACTCCGTATACTACTTTTATCATCTCTGCTGGCCTTATTTTTCGTCCGACCAGTGTCTGCAAATGAAATTGCTGATCTCGACCAATTGAAGGCTGAATATTTCCTACCGATTGTTGTTGCTTTTGCAATTGCAATACCGGTTTGGAAGATATTTATACCGAATCAACTTGCAAATCTTCAAGTTGCATTTGAGATTGATGATGACCTTTACGAAGTTCACAAAATTACCGGGAGTGTAGCTGATGCTCGCACGCTCCTACGACAAGGCTCTGTTGGATACGGAATAACGCTCTACATGATGGGCATGACTGGAATTTTGATTCTCATCATGGAATTATTGTTCGATCCGGAAATTTATTTCCAGCCAAGTCTTATCGCAACTGGAATCTTAATCACAATACCAGTCTTCATTTCTCCATGGGAAACGCTGAATGCTCAGTTATTAGGGATGAGCAAAGAAAAACTGAAGCCTCGAAGGTTAACGAACCTCATACGTAGATTAACGACACTTTCCATTCTAATCGGTGCTACGATTGCAACTTTGCTGTATGGTATTCAGAGCAGTCCCGACAATCTTCTTTCACCAATTTGGCTTGCTGCTGGAATGCTCACTTTCATGTCTCCTACAATCATGGCTTATGGCCGTATTATGGGCGCTTCCTGGAACATGTTGATTATCAATAAATGGCGGACTTCAAACGGACGTCCGAACCCTATTGACCCGGACAAACCCGGATTTCTGAACCGTCTGTTCTCACTTCTCTTAGTGATGTTCTTAATCACCATGCCACTCACTGCACTGAACGGTATTGTAACTGTTTTCTATGTGCTTTTTAATCAACCAGATAATGCGACTGAAGTGTTGAACTTTGGTGGAATTATTGGCCATTCTATCTACCAACGAATCGATCTTATCTCAGAATTGTTATTCCACTGGCAATTCATCAAAGCCTTACCTCAATTTTTATCTCTTTATCTTTCACTTAATATCGCAATTGTTGGGCTTGCGTTCATTTTTGAATTGACTCGAAACTTGATTCTTGGTGGTCAGACATTTGGTGGACTCTTTGGTGTGACGCTTGATTCACCTCGTGAGATTCGGACAGAAGTTAAAGCTCAAACACGTCAGTTGACATTCGCCTTTGCAGGCTTTTCAGGCTATACAGTGCTGTTGCTAGTTTTGGTTTGTTACAAAGAATTCGGGGAATTGATGCCATTCACCGACATTCTTGAAAAAAATGGATTTGATGAAGGAAACAGATTGTTGACTACATGGATGTTCATCGCCTTCGGTCAAGCAGTCTTTTTGTTTACTTGGTTGCTTTCAATCATCCGCTATTCACCTCTTCTCAAACTGCGTTTCGATCTTAATCCCGATGAACGTCGGGAAGGTGCCGTCAAATTTGCAGGTGGAGATTGGATGCGAGAACTGGTCGATGATGCGGCAATCAATGAAGACCTCGATGCATTGATACAATTCCAAAGGCGATCGGTTGAGGGAGATTCTGCCCTTGTCCGCCATGAAAAAGCCCGTGCTCACATGTGGGAACTTGCGCTACGCGGTTTGTGGCCCAAGGCGATTGAAGAAGCTCGAAAAGTGCTGGCTCAGGCAGGTGGAGAAGACGATGTGGCTCGAATGATTATCGCAGTAGGATACATGGCATCACGAAGACTGGATGCTGCACGTGAAGCTCTCCACGGTCTGCAACAGCCTGAGGGCTATGATGAACCTGAACTTTTGGCTTTCGTTTGTGAATGGCTTGATCCATGGCAAGGCATGGTTACGGAGGATGACTTCTGGGACTGGGAGAACAATTCTTGTATCGATCATCTCCAAGCATTGATGCGAATGCTTCGTGGATGGCAACCGAGTCCGAGCGACGAAACGATTCACAACGACCGTTTGACACATGTTGCTCAACTCTCGATGATTTCTCTCATGCGTGCACAACGTAAGCACGATGATGCTCTCGAACTTTCGCTTAAATTGGTTCGTGAGGAACCAACAGGAGTTCGACCCCGTATTGCTGCTTCTCTCTGCCTTGTTGACAAAGGTGATTGGCACAGTGCCCGCTCTATCTTAGCCGAATTAAAGGAAAGTGACCCCCAAGACCCACGTGTTTTAGCATTGAGCAGTATTCTTGGCCAAGTTGTTGACGAAAATGAGATGGAAGTATCTCTCGCCGTTGGTGAAGGAAAGAAAATGAGAAAGTGGATAAATTTAGCACCAGTTAATGCAATTGCTGGACTTATGGTCAGAGGTGGGATGGATGAAGCAATTAATGCAAATGTCCTCATTGCATCACATGAGGCTACGCGTAGAGGAATGCCTCCAATTTATCGAGCAAGTACGTTAAACTCCATATTCCAATTTCTGGTATTAATTCCAACTTGGATAGTTCTCGGAATCTATGTTTCTCAAGAAGTAGGTCAAGCCCAAGGAATTCTTGTTGTCATCACTTTGTTTATGATTCAGTTTGGTGGGAGGCGCTTCTCTCGACAGCAGCAACGTGTTATCAAGCATCGAGACCAAAAGGCTTTGATTGCTTATTCAAAGAGGATGAAGAGATTCAAAGTCCAACCGGAACGAGAAAATATTCCTGTTGGAACCCATTTGCTACTTTCCGGAATGTTGGTCACCGTAAACGGTGTTGTTCTTGATGTAGGACTTCCCGGATGGATGACGCAACGTTTGCCACGTGACTCGGAGAAGTCCGTCAAAGCCCGCCTAAAGCGGCAGGCGAAATCAATGGCGAAATCTCGTCCTCCAAGATTACAACCACTTGGTGAAGGCTGGTGGTTGAAGCGTCCGAAAGAAGATGGAGCTGATGTCCCAGTTTTGGAACGACTCATTGGTGCTGTCGCATACAGGGGACGCCCGCAATACATCCAGAAGAAGTCAGGCAAAGTCTCGAAGGGGACATCATCATCACGCCCCTCTCCTCGTTCAGTTTCTGAAATCAATCTAGACAAGCGTGGTATTCCTACAAACACCCGTGTTTCGGAACGTGCGAAACGCCGACCCCCTGTTAGTTCTAATGTGAATGTGGGAAGTAAAGCAACAGGGCCAAATGTTCGCCCTTCAAGCACTCGTAACGCATCAAATAATGATGATGGTGATTATATCTCATTTGATTGACCATTCAATCTCATCAATGAGTTCAAAGACCGACTTAACAAACATCATTTATGCAGCGTGAACGCGGTACATGGTCACCTAGCCAATCAACTCTCTCAAAAGCACATGCAGTTCTTGAAGCTACATCAGCAAGTGGTGAACTTTACCGCCATGGGCTCGGTATGATTGCATCTGAAAACATAGTTTCTCCAATGGTTCAAAAAATAGTATCGAGTGACCTTCACGGCAGATATGCCGAGGGATTACCAGGTAAACGATATTACCAAGGATGCAATGATTTTGATACAATTGAAAGTCTTGGTATTGAATTGGCTCAAAAAGTGTTCAATGCCCCTTTTGCAAACATCCAATCTGTCTCAGGAACCGTATCCAACATTGGGGCATTGAAAGCATTAGCAAAGCCTGGGGATAAAATCACAGCAGTGTCAACCGCAGATGGGGGTCACATTTCTCACGCCCGAATGGGTGCTGTTGGTCTTCGAGACCTTGATTTATCGACATACCCTTGGAATGAAGAACGAATGGAACCCGACATTGATGGAGCGTGTTCGCTCATAAGGGAATTGAAACCGAAGGTCGCTCTAGTTGGCCAATCTGTTTTTTTGTTCCCAACCCCTCTTCGCGAAATTGCGGATGCTGCTCATGAAGTTGGAGCATCAGTCATGTATGATGGTGCTCACGTATTGGGCTTAATTGCTGGCGGTTGTTTCCAAGATCCTCTTCGCGAAGGTGCTGACCTGATGACGGGTTCCTCTCACAAAACGTTCCCCGGCCCCCAAGGCGGTTTCCTCCTCTCTTCAAGTGAAGATTCATCGTTTCAACGTAAATTGAATACTGCTATTTTCCCAGGCGTTTGTTCATCTTATCACCTTCACCACGTTGCAGGAAAGGTCGTTGCATTGGCCGAATTTGAAGAATATGGGGCTGCATATGCACACGACATAGTAAAAAATGCACAAGCCTTTGCTTCAGCTATGGCCGCAGAAGGATTTGATGTACTCGCCGAATCTCGTGGCTATACCGCATCCCACCAAGTTCTAACGCGTCACGGTGATACAGATTCTGGAGCAGGTGCTAAAGCTGCGCAATTGCTTGAAGACGCTGGCATTATTACGAACATGAACATGCTCCCAGGTGATACCAAAGCATTGACGCCTTCGGGACTTCGTCTTGGCGTTCAAGAACTGACTCGTGTCGGGATGGGACCTCTTGAGATGCAAGAAGTCGCCAAATTATACTCTCGAGTTCTCATTCATTCTGAAAATCCAAATGCAGTGAAGAAAGACGTGGCACATCTCAAGTCGAATTTCCAAACGATTCGATATTGTTTCAATGAGGAAAATGCGAACGGATATCCCTTCTGAGGCGATACAATGCTTCCAGAAGAAGACTCTCATTCTTCAGGTAAAGTACTCACTTCAATCCAAAAGGAATTTGCGATTCATGGAGATGGCTCTCTTCGGAATTCATACGGACAGTGCTTTTTTGTTTGGAAAGTTGTAGATTTTCAACGTTGGTGGTTGTCATTTGAAGCACATGCCGGTATCCCACTTGGCCGTAAGTTGATGAATGCAGCTACAGATGAAGAAGAATACCAGTTGGATCAATGTTCACTCCTCGTAACGGGGTGGTTCATGAAGAAAAGGCGAATACATTCAGCCTTGTTTAATCGGTGGCAGAACATGGGATGGGGGCAGTATGTCATGAATTCCGATACCGTTTTTTCATATCTCCTCGCACCTGTAGTCAGTGGGTTCGCTCTCGCAGCAAATGAGGGGGCTACATTCCAAAGGAAAAAAATACAGTGGCGACAAATATCGAATGTTCAAATTCAACTCGAGACAAATGATGATGTTCGGTCTATCTCTCTAGCCCCCTCTCCACCTCAATTTCCCTGGGATTCGAATGCCTCCGCGAGGGCAATACAGCGTAGCGTAGAACTCGATTTCCAACTCGTTGAATACGGCTGGACCTCATCCGGTGAGCGTTCGTTCTTCTTGCCATCAGGTCTTTTTCAGAGATTGTTCAAGTCAGTTCAAATGCAAGGTCTGGTTCTGCGGCCTGATATTTTGGATAAATGGGAATTTAAGGGTATTTCTGGACCTGAAACTACAACGCCACTTATCCTTGCAGCACTTGCGGTTGACGAAATGATTTCGCTAAGTGAGAGGCCGATTTACATTCAAGATTTAGGCAGTTGGGAGCAACTAGTGAATGCATACTTGAAGCCATTTGGATATGGCTCGTTCATCAATTCATCATCACTTGACGAACAGGGTGGCGTGGAATTCCTTCTTCAACCCTCACCAATTCTTCCATTTACCATTGGGTTTCTTGTTGCGTTCTGGCAAAGGGGAATCGGTCGAAAAGCAAGGGTTTGCATTGATATTGGTGATGAAACATGTGTTTGTCAAATCACCTCTTTCCTCTCGTATTCTTCGTAATTTTAACGGTATATTCGGTTCTGTTATGCCATCGGAGATAAAACATCTAGAGTTAAGGTCTATAACCGAAATACCAAGTCGCTAATTTTGCACAGATGTGCACGGTGTTCAAAATGTCTCTAAGTCACAATCAAATGGCCTATGCTGCAATCATCTCTACGTTGATTTTTGGCTCTCTGTTCGTCGGTTTTTCGGGTTATTTCCAAACAAGTGAATCCATTGGCGGTTTCGAAAGTGCCGCTGAAGAAGATTTGATTGGGTCTGGAATCTCTATTAGTGCTGCAACTGATTCTGACGGTGACGGATTATCAGATTTACTTGAAGCAACCCAATATGGAACGGATCCACAACTGCCGGATACCGATTTTGATGGAATGAGTGATGGTTGGGAAGTCGACCACGGATTGAATCCTCTTGACAACGGCGAATCTGAAGATTTACTTCAAGACCCTTCGCAAGCGGACGAAACTGATGATGCGAATATCGAAAACGAAACAGACTCATGGCCTGACCCTTCTCAAGGTCCAAATGGTGACCCGGATAATGACGGACTTACGAATCAAGCTGAGCAAGAACTCGGCACCGACCCACAGAGGGCTGACACCGATAATGATAATCTCAACGACCTTTGGGAATCAATGTACACACGAACCGTCCAAACTCCTGGTGGCGATGTGACCCTCTTTGACCCCCTCAGCGGTAATTGGGATTGTCTTCTTCTCGACCAAGCAATGGAAGATACGTTGACGACCTTCTATGACTCAGATGACACCTTGCCATCCTGGGATGAGTTAGCCAATGCAATGGGTTCCCACTCATGCGACATGATTCTTGATACGGACGAAGATGGCCTTCCAAATTTCCTTGAAGCAACATATGGCACAAATCCAACTTCACGAGACTCAGACATGGATTTGCTTGACGACATTGTCGAAATAGGAAACCTCACTGCTACACTTCTAACTGGTGTTGGTGAGAACTGTAACGTCCCTCTACTCGACCCGATTATCCGTTCTTCACCTTTTGCTGGTGTTGATAATTCTTGGTTCCTCATGGACATGGACAATGATGGACTTCTCAATGGTCCATCCGACTGGGATACTGATGGTGATGGAATGCCAGATGGATTTGAATTCTGTTATTCAAACGTAAACGACCACCCGTTGAACGACATCTCGAAAGTTTTGAACCCAGCAAACGCATCCGACGGTTACGGTGATTGGGATGAGGATGGGCTCAATAACTTTGAAGAATACCAAGTAGCCAATCTTTTTGGTCCTACCAATTTCACATCTCCATGGAGACTCGATACCGACCTTGATGGAATGCCAGATGGGTGGGAATCGACAAATGGCCTTCACCCACGTGATGGTGCAAACGGAAACTTAGATCCAGACCACGATGGCTGGGATGTTGACGGAGATGGTGGTGTTTACTACACAACCCTTGATTCAACCACAATTGTAATTGGCATAGACGTTTTACAAGACCAGTGGGTCGAAGCAAATGCAACTGTAGCACGAGGTCAAATTACTCTTGCTGGTGGTCAAAAGCAAACCATTGCTATGCTCGCTCCAGTTTCAGGCTATGTCTACCAAATCAATGTGGCAGTCGGCCAATCTGTTGAATCACGTCTGTTCAAATGGATGGAAGTCGTTGAGCCAGAAGAACAATTTACCAATCTAATGGAATACAATGCTCGTGACCGTGACGGAGATGGAATTATCGACGGTCGTTCAACAGACCCGCTCAATTCCGACACAGATGGTGATGGACTCCTTGATGGAATCGAAGTCATGGGTTGGGAAATATTAGTTGTTAACAACGGTGTCATCAAGACTTGGGTCACATCTGATCCTGGACTCTTTGATACTGACGAAGACGGCCTTTCAGACTACGACGAATTTGCAAATGTATGTGCAGGTGGTTCAAACGCTTCAAATCCTGATACAGATGGTGATGGTGAACTTGATCAAACCGAGGCATTGACAGGATATTCGTGGGAAGGTGTGGCTTACTTCACCAGCCCCTGCATGTTTGACACCGACAATGATGGACTTGAAGATGGTGAAGAAGTCATAGCTGGAAAGGATAATTTCCTCACGCACGCTAACAACTCTGACACCGATAACGACAGTCTTCTTGACGGCAATGAAGTTCTTTTCGTACCACGCCCATACCAAAACCCGACAAATCCATTGCTCAACGATACTGATTCAGATGGGATGCTTGATGGCTGGGAAATGCAAGTCAAGTCTACTGAGGATAATACCAACTCACACAGTTTGTGGGTGGCTACTTCTTCTTGGCAACGCCCTGGTTGTGTTTCTTCTCAGAACAACGATTGCAGCATGGAAGCAGGCGGCTATGTTTGGCAAAACAATCTTGGTGGTTTCGTCAATGAGAAGAAATATAGTGTCTCAGAGATGAATCTAACTGGCTTTGTCGTTCCTCTGAATGATTTCTGTAATTGTAACGGACGATGGGCGCTTGACCCTTCACTTGATTCACTGAAAGATGATACTTTTGACATCGACAATGACTCTCTTGCAAACGGCGCTGAGGCACCCGATAAATGGAATACAAATCCTGTTGATGACGACACGGATTCTGACAATCTTCCTGATGGTTGGGAAGTCTATTACTCAGGACTTGCTATCGAGAATGGTTTGGTCGATAACGGCAGTACTGATGCATTTGGAGCTCGCGGAGTGATGGACCCTTCTATGCCAGACAGTGACTTGGATGGGATTATGGATGGCGAAGAAGACCCGGACAATGATGGATTGAATCGGTCCGGACTGATCAAAAAGTATTGTTCTGGTTACAATGATACGACCAATTCGGATTGTAATATCGACCCTGATACACCAGATGGTAAGCGATTTTATGATAACCTTGAGAACTATACCAACTTTGAAGAAAAGCAAAATGGAACGAATCCAATTACGAACGATACCGACAGTGACGGATGGAATGACGGGCCTGAGGTGTATTATCAAGACCATGACGATGATGGTATGGCAACTGGCTGGGAATACCACTTCCAGTTCGATCCATTCGACCCTGCAGACCGCATGATCGATACCGATGGTGATGGTCACGTCAATTACTGTGAATTCAAATGGGACACAAACCCAAGAAACCCTACCAGTTTCCCTGGCCAGGGTGAATTGTGTGACCCATTTGCCCAATGATTCAGGCATTATTCCAAGCATATCGTCCGAACATTGATGTTGGTTGATGGTGAGTTGAAATCATGGGAGACCCAAAGCGATACGTTCTGTTCGTTTTGATTTGCCTCGTTTTGCCAGTTCTTCCGTTGTCTCACGCATCGGCTCTTCCTTCTAAAAACGATACTGAACCATCAATTTTTCAAGAGAACGGCATTACCTTCACCCATACGCTCTATCTCAACGGCAGCTCAACCCATTCGCTGGTTGAATACCAATGGGTGTTGGTTTCGCTGGACCGACCACACTCGCCGCTTGATTCCGGAAAACTTACTTCAGTTACGGCAGTTAGCGATGGACTTTGGGATTGGGAGTTAGAAGTCAATATATCAACATATGACTGTACCTGTAAGATACTCTTGTCGAATCTGAATTCAAACAATCATCATCCCCATGCTTCGATAGTGGTTTACCTCGGCTCTGAAAACCATCGACCTCACATTCTCCCTATATCCGCAATTGGTGGCCAAAATATCGATAAGCCACATTACCTTCTCTCCGATTCCAATCTTCTTGTCGAAATACCGCTCATAGTTCAATCATCTGGTAGCCAAGAGGCATTTGTGAACATGGGAGTCTGTCCTGCACCCAATGGAATTTGTCTAAGCGAAATGGTTGATTTCGGTTTCTTCAATTCGAGTTTGCTTAATGGTGCTCTCGTTCTTGAGTTTGATCGATTGAGTATGAATTTGGATGACGGATTTTGGTTGTTTAACATCACTATTTCGGATGCTTTGTTACGATCTTCGAACACCGAGCGCTTTTTGATTCTCATCGACCAAAACCTGCCTTCAGTTACTTTGTCATGTGATGTAGATTCAACAGAATCATCTGTTTCTTCGTCGGAGACGACTTCGATTATTCTTCCAGTGGACGAGAATTCTCCAATTTCGTTCTCAGCGACTGTGGACGATGGTTATGTTGGCGGTGAAAATATTCTAACTTGGACCCTTGTGCTGCCCGATGGTTCACGCCGCGCCCTCCATGAAAGCGAGCAGGTATCGCCAACTCTCATTTCTCTCAACCCTGATTTCCCAGGAACATGGACTGTAGAACTTCTTGTTAGAGATACCGTTGGTTGGCTGTCTCATTCCTCAATCGATTTTACTGTTGAAAATAGGGCGCCAGTCGCACTACTGGAACTTGACTCTTTTGTCGTTAATGATGGGGCAACTGTTTCCCTTTCAAACGGAGAATCATGGGAACTCAACAGTAGTCAAAGTTCGGATACTGCGAATGATCACTTAGGACTCATCCACACATGGTATGTGAATGGCAATACACATGTGACTGGTAAGCAGACTCTTTCCTCGTCAGACTTCACAGGCACTGGGACTTATGAGATTCTTCTCGTTGTTGAAGACGATAATGGTGCGACGAGTGAAGTTTCATTTCAGGTACAGATTTCCGAATCTATTGAGTCCGATACTCTGAGTTCACAACTCATTTTTGCCTCAATATCCATTCTTTTGTTCCTCTCATTATCTGTTGGATACATTGTCGCCTCTTCGCGAAAGCAGTCAAATCAAACAAGCGTTCCGAAGTGGATTTCAAACGATTCTTCTTTGAATGATGGCGAGAACAACAGATAAGACTGTATTGTTTCCAATGCAATTATTGAATACTGTAGAACGGTTGGGATTAACATGAACGAAGCAGCAATGCGTCACATCGGACCCCAACCTTCGGCCATTTCACAGGATGAGTTCAAGGCACGTCAAAACCGACTTACTTCTCAACTCAGGCCTGATGATGTTCTCATCTTGTGTGCTGCTGAAGAAGCGACTCATTCCAACGATGTTCACTATCCTTACAGAACCATGAGCGATATGCTGTATTTTGTAGGATGGAGTGAGCCGGAAGCAGTTTTTTGTCTACGTTGTGTTGATGGTTCTTGGAAATCATCTCTGTTTGTTCAACCAAAAGACACACTCAAGGAAATTTGGGAGGGGCGTAGACCTGGTGTTGAAGGTGCATTAGCTAAATGGCCTATCGACGAGGCGCATTCAATCGATGAAATGAGGGATGTTCTTTCATCATACATCGATTCATCCCACAGAATTTTGTTAAGAACCGGTGTTCGCGACGATGTGGATGGCTTGATACGTCTTGCAATAGACCGACGTGACCGTGCTCGCCAACATTTTGGCAGCGGCCCAGTTTCTATCGAAGACCCAAGTGCACGAATCGCTGAACTACGTCTAAGAAAATCTTCTGCTGAAATTAAACAAATGCGCTTTGCATCAGATGTCAGCAGTTATGCTCACATTGCTGCTATGCGACATTCTAAACCTGGCCGAATGGAGTATCAGTTTCAATCCACCATTGAGGGGTTCTTTGTCTACGCTGGGACGTCTGGATGGGCTTACCCATCAATTGTCGGTTGTGGAGATAACGCAACGGTTCTTCATTACAAGGTCAATGACGACGTTTGCGAAGACGGTGAGGTTATTTTGATTGATGCTGGTGCTGAATATCGTGGTTATGCTGCAGATATAACACGTTCATGGCCGATTAACGGTAAATTTACCGAGGCTCAAAAAGAGATTTACCAACTGGTTTTGGATGCCCAGTTGGCAGCGATTGATTGCTGCCGTGTTGGACAACCTTACACAGCACCACATGAGGCAGCTCGAAGAGTGCTCGCAGAAGGTCTCATCAATTTGGGAATTATTGAGCAAAGTCTTGATGAGGCTCTCGATACTGAAAACGGAGATCTTCGAAAGTGGTATATGCACAATACAAGTCATTGGATTGGACTTGATGTTCATGATGTTGGAATCTACAAACCAAACGGAGAACCGCGACTGCTTGAAGAAGGAATGTGTCTTACAGTGGAACCTGGATTATATTTCGGTGCTTGGCGGCCTGATGTTGACTGTCCCGAACGATATGCAAATTTGGGAATCCGAATTGAGGATGATGTTCTCGTTACTTCGAGCGAACCCGATGTGCTTACATCTGCGTGTCCGAAAACAATTGAAGAGATAGAGTCAATTACTGGAAAATCTTTCTGAAGTGATTACATGGGATGGGAATTAATTCTCGAGCGACAAGCCTCGTGGCAATCTGCGTACTACCTTGAGTATCGTCTCTCTGAGGAGGAGGCTGTAGAACTGTACACAAACGCTCCTCTCCACCAATTGATGAGTGCTGCTCTTCAAAGGCGCAATGCAATGCATGGGACCGAGAAAGTCACATATCTCATCGATAGAAATATCAATTACACGAATGTCTGTACAATTAATTGTCAATTTTGTTCCTTCTACCGCCCACCAGGCCATGAAGAGACCTATACTCAAACAACTGACGAGATTTCTCAACGCATACGAGAACTTGAAGATATTGAAGGTGTTCGAATTTTGATGCAAGGGGGCGTCAATCCTGATTTAGAATTTGAATGGTATGAAAATTTGATTCGCGAATTAACTACTCGTCATCCTACAATTGCAATAGATTGTTTCAGTCCTATTGAAATTGAAGGAATTGCCGAAGTGAGCGGTCTATCCACTCTTGAAGTATTGACACGTTTGAAGGCTGCAGGAATGCATGGTTTACCAGGAGGCGGAGCAGAAATGCTTGTCGAGAAAGTTCGAAAAGACGTTTCTCCAAAAAAGGGTTCACCAGTAAACTGGTTACGTGTAATGGAAGAAGCTCAATCTCTTGGCCTCACAACAAGTGCGACCAACGTTATTGGATTTGGAGAGTCTTTGGAACAACGCGTCGAACACATGCGGCGAATTAGGGATCTACAAGACCGTTCTCTTGAACAACATTCGAAAGGATTCACATCTTTCATTGCATGGCCTGTCCAACTTGAAGTCAACAGTTTCGGCCGGCGTAACCGAGGACAAAACAAAGTGGAATTGGGTTCAGGTTCAACGGAGTATCTTCGCCACGTCGCAGTATCAAGGTTGTTCCTTGATAGTGTCCCAAGTATTCAGTCTTCTTGGCCTACGATGGGGATTAAGACGGCACAACTTGCCCTCTTTGGTGGTGCAAATGATGTTGGCTCGACCATGATGGAGGAGAATGTCGTTTCTGCATCTGGAACAACAAAGTTTCAAGCATCAGAGCGAGAGTTGCAAGACGTAATTTTACGCGCTGGCTTCGTCCCTCAACGGCGTGATAGCAACTATGTATTCCTTGAAACCCCACTCAAGGGCACACCCGCAAAAGAGCTCAAATCTCCGCCGCCAATGCAAGTCTGAGACTTGCCTATGTTGTAGCGTTGTAATATACAACCCAAATTTCAGCGTGAATGTTACGCTGCCCGTTTCCAATTCCATCTGATGGAACATACTCCTGGCCATTGAAGAGCCCTCTATATGTGAGGTGGTTAACTCCTCCGTTCAAATCGCTCCAACTGGTGATGTCATACTTCCACTGCTTCACATCTTGACCAGCGCACCATCCGGCTCTTCCAAATGGCCACGAGCCAAATTGATTGGCGACTACCCCATTGCGGACTTCATTTTCACAGCCTTCGCTTGAGGAGACAATTGGGTGCCATTCATACGTGGTAAATCCATTGAGTGAGTAGTGATGCTGATGGTCACAAAATTCAGCACAATTGGCATTATCTTGGCCAAATCCATGTCCCGTAATTGTTGCTACAATCTCAACTTTGTCAGCCCACTGCGGAACGGTAAAATTAAGATCACGAGTATATTTGGAAAGGTCATTATAGGTTCCATCAAATTGTCCTCCAGTGAATGCGAAGTCTGCATCTTGACCTCTCAATCCACTGTTCCAATTACTTAGCAAAAAAGTAACAGTGAGGTCACCTTTGTTCGCCCCCCTATATTTGAAAGTGCGATTATCATTGTTTTCAAGCATGAATAAGTATGGGGAAATATCTGTCAACCATTTCCCCTCTCGCCCATATGTTGTAATCCAACGCATGTATTCAGTGCCACATGAAGAGGCATTATCTCGATCACATATTCGTAAGTTCGCTTCATAATCCCACTCATGACAACCGCCCGTAGATCCATCGCTTTTTTGATGTCTGTTCGAACGTTCATCACAGGCATGTTCGTGGTAGACTTCCAGCGTATCATAATCCGTTAGGTTGCTTGGGAAGAGTGCGGTTGTTGTGGACGTAAAACCGCCGCCCCAACCACCGGGGTGTCTGAAAAAGTCGAGCGCCGTAATTTCTTCAACACTTGAATCATGTCTACGAATTTCAACGGGGAACTCAGCATTCCACTGGTGTGGTTCGTGAATGAGGTGCATCGGGTCATTGTTCGAACTTGTCCAGGCATAGAGCGAACCAGTTTCACGAGCCAATTGAAATCTGTCAATGCCCATATACATTGGAGAATTGAAACTGGAAATCATCTGTCCAAGACCACCCGAGATGCTACTGGCTCTCTGGTCTATGTAGTGTATTCTGCCGTCCCATTTTGACTCTTCATTGGGATTCAAGGCATTCTGCACTGCTGCTTTTCGATTTACGATATCTGTGTGATAGGTTGAATCAAACGAGCCGAAAAACAGGTGTACATTATCAGGTAATCCTCGAATGAAAGGGCCGGGACTTTGCCCCCAAGTTCCAGCATTCGAATTACCGCTTGAATCTGTATATTTGAACAAAAAGTAGTAGACGTCATGGCCAGTCCACTCTTGTTGGAAATAGAAGGTTCCATCTAATGTTGGGACTGAAAATTGAGGAACAACTTGCATTGGACCTGTTACGGAAGAGCCACTTGTCCATGGAACGGGTAGTTGAAGGACAGCACAGCCTTGCGAATCAATAGTCCACCTTTCCGGAGAGTCGGGACAGATGTCAACGTTTGCAAATACGCCATCATTATCGATGTCAGCACACCCCAGGGCATTCACAGCTAGTCCCTCCGGCGTCCCTTCACACTGGTCCGTGGCATCATTGATCCCGTCATTGTCGGTATCTCGCTGTGTTGCAGAGCATCCCACTTCATTCACAACGGTAGCATTGAGCGGTGTCCTCGGGCATTCATCGAGTAGAGAGCCTGTTGCGTTAACGTCATCGACGCCATCATTATCATCATCTTCATCCTCAAGTTCATCTCCACATCCATCGCCATCATAATCCGAGAATTGGTCCCGAACCCAATTGATTAAGCCCTTAGGGCATGCATCTTGGATGTCGATGAGTCCATCGTTATCATCATCATCGTCTTCATCCAAGTCTGAACATCCATCAGCATCCCAGTCACTGAACGAGCTCGATGCCCAATTGAGGAAACCGTATGAACAGTCGTCATCATTATCAGGGATTCCATCATTATCATCGTCATCATCTTCATCCGCATCGTGGCAACCATCAGAATCGTAGTCGGCATCAGGTGTACTTACCCAACCAAATGATGTACCGCATCGGTCGAAATCATCAATGACCCCGTCATTATCGTCATCTGGGTCTTCTTGAAGGTCATGGCATCCGTCATTATCTTGGTCGCTGGCAACTGTCGATGTCCATCCATCTGTCGCTCCGTATCCACTTGGACATTGATCATTTTCATCCAATATGCCATCACCATCAGTATCATCTCCAGCATTTTCAATAAATATTTGAGTAGTCACCATATCAGTCTTTTTGTTGAATTCTCCGCATTCGACAACACTTACAATCTCCAATGAGCCCGAACTTTCACTTAAATCGAGAAGTATCTTCCATGAACCATCATCGTTAAAATTGGCAGTCACACTCGTTTCCTCGAGGAAGGAGGCTTGCAATACACATGTGGAGAGTGAAGTATGGATGACAGTTCCTTCTAACCATATAACCGATTGTTGCTCAAGTGAGAGTAGAACCGGTGCAACTAAGATTGGAGCATCTTCATTTGGTGCTACAATAGAAACAGTGTGTGTAAGGTCAGATTGTATTGGTTCTTGAAATTGTGAATCCCCAGTTGTCTTGAACGCTAGTTGAATCGTGTAATTTCCGAGGTTTTCTGGAATAAAAGACAACTGATATCCAAATGAGTTTGGCTCTAAAATATATTCAGTGAGCCGTGAGATTTGTGGGGTAATTATTGTCGGCTCGAGAACCCAATTGTCCCCTTCACTCTCAACCAATACCGACAACTGAACGGGGGTCCCATCGAGTGGAAGCACCTCTGGTGTGAGCCCCCAGGATGCAGATAATTGAACGGTGTTTTGATCGAACTCTTGGATGATAGTCTCCTTTTCATCCTCATTTGAAACCCCTAAGCAACCAGACAAAACCAGCAAACTTGTGAGCATGATGGCTGACAAAGACCTCTTGTGCATGAAGAAATGAGGCCTCAGCCGAGACTTGAATGTGTTGCATGAATCAGACTGAATCAGATTCAGTTCTTCCATCATTTATTGGGAGTTGTTCAATTGTTGAGTTGTGCTTTGAGTGAGCAACAGGCAAAGGAAGTGCCCACAACAAGGGGCCACCCTTCTTCCGCTGTATTCGAACAATGATTTCCCAATGAATACGAATCAATGGAGTTGATACCGTTCCGGGCCAGTTTGATTTCGGTGGCTCAAGAATTATTTTTCCATTCGAAATCTGACTCTTACCACCGCGTTCCATAACACGCATTGGTCGTAAAAATAATCCACCCTCTACCTCATGATGTTCCATTGGGGCTTCTTCGCCACCGCCGGTGCCATCATCTAACCCGATTTCCCAGTGATGAGGTAATTCCGTTGTTAAGCCAGGTGGTGGCTGTTTTGATTCTGCTCGATTAAGTGCACGAAATACTTCTTCTCGTGCTGGAGACAGTACTCCCACCCTCCATGTTACTTCGGCCTCCTTCCAATCATCACGAACCTGGGGGAGAGTGACTTTCAATTGTAAAGGCATTCCAGCAACTGGTCCTTGAAGGATTTCAAGAATTGGGTTCTCTGGTGAGGATTTTAGAAAGGTTCTTTGTTGTTGTAAATCAACCAAATTAGCACCGATTCGAAGTGCCAGTGGAGAAAAAAGCAGTGGACCGAGGATTATTGCGAGAACTGGGTAATCAAGAAGGCCAATTCGTATAGTTCCTGTTCCAATGCCAGGGATTCCGAACGAACTCAGCAGTGGTTCAATAAAGAGATATCCGAGTGCTATAAGCAAAACAACAACGGTTTTCGATATATAATTTCGAACTACCGAATGGATAGGATTTGGAGTGAGATACCACCCCCGTCGTTGCTTCTTGACGACCAAGGGTGGCTTTTTACGTTCAAGATTGTTTTTGTTTCTCTTTATCTGTGAATCATCATGAGGCTTGCCATCGAGCAAGTATCTCTGCTCAATAAGCCAGTCGTCTTCTCCTCCCAACTTGAAACTTGGTTCGTGTAGAGATAATGTTTCAATCAACTCATCTCTTTTTCCGGTTTTAAGAACAGTTTTTGATGTGGAAACAGGTAATTTTGCTGGTATGAATCGATATGATTCAAACGGTGGGAAGCGTATTCTTTGCTCGAGTTCTAACTTTGCGATACAACCACGTCCTATCGAAACATGAGACGAGTGCCTGCTTTAAGCGCAAGTCTGCGGAATGCTGGAACTTTCTTTAGCAGGGCAAGTCCGAGTGGAACTGGTTTTTCTATATCTCCAATTTCATTAATTAATTCGAGAACATCTGGACGGGCAAAGTTTGTGAAATGTGTATCTAATTCGGCGTCACTTACATCGCTTACCAGAAGATTACGTAATGCCCTTGCTTTATCTTGGTCTTTTTTCATGGCTAAGAAATGCTTTGAGGTAATTTTTTTCAGTGATTTCTCCGACAAGTCATCCTTTGTAATTGCTTTACTGAGTGGATGTAGAATTCCTTTGATCTGATTAAACCCTGGTCCAATTCCCCCTCCAGTTGTCGGTTTTGCCATTCCAGCTGCATCTCCGAGTAACATGACACGGTTGGATACGGTTTTTTTGACCATTCCACTCGGAATCGGCCCACAAAACCGTGCAATTTCTTTGATATTTTCAAAACGTTTTTTCCAAAGTGGATGATTGAGTAGATCTTCATAGCATTGCTCAACACTTCGGCCATTCAACCGTTTTGGGGTCGACCAAACACCAATTCTGTGGCTGCCAAACCCTGAAGGAATCACCCAAGCAAAAAACCCAGGAGATATTTCGGAGCCACTATACATGTCAAGCCAGCGCTTGTTGCCTTCATACCCCAGCACTTCTGCTTGGAAGCCAATCATCATCTCTCTTGGGCGACCCATTTTGAAATATCGACGAGTCCAACTGTGTGCTCCATCACATCCAATCAACAATTTGCAATTTATGTCGATAACTTCACCGTTCTTTTCGACTGAGAGGGATACTCGGTCATCATGAATCTCTGCTGAGATTGGTTGAGAATTCAGCCATAGCGTGGTTCCAGCCTCCATTGCCTGTTGAACGACTCCTTGGTCAAATTTTTTCCTGCATACCACATAGGTTCGTAATTTACCATCCGTTCCGACGGGTACGAGTGTTCCTGATGGTCCATGAATACGTGCACCGTCGACTTCCTCAAGAACCGAATCAAAAAGGCCTACTTCATGCAGTGCTTTGGGTGTTACCAAGCCCGCACATTGGAATGGTCTGCCAATCTCTGTATGTTCTTCGAGCATCAAAACACTGTGACCGAGTGAGGCTAAGTGGGTAGCGGTTCGACCTCCTGTAGGGCCGGCGCCGACGACGACGATGTCCCAAGTTGAACCCTTCATGGCTGTCGAAATGGTCGGCTGAACATCAACCTTCGCTCTGTAAGTGTTCAAAGTTAACGATATCAGCGCTTGGCAAACCGATATCCAATTGAATCATTCTTTTTGAGATAGAGTGATGCTGAGAATTCTCGATTTGTCTTTTTCGAGATAAAATCATCAAATGGACCAACTTCTCTTTTCTCAATCAAAGTTTTCGCTTCTTCTCTTGTAATTGTTCTCTTCGAAATTTCTCTTAAGATTTGTATCGAACATCCTGTTGATCCTTCTTCTGGTTGGTAATGTGTCTCAGTTTCGACGATATTCACTTTAGAGTTCGGACATATTGCTACAACACCTGGTGTAATTGGGAACCTTGTTGCATCTGCTGCTGCTTCTCGAGGTGGGAATTCAAATTTGATTCGGTTATTATCTCGAACAAGATATGCTTTAAATGGACGACCTCTCTTTGAAATAAAGTCTTCAAGAAGTTCTGATTTACCATTCGTGAGTATTGATTTGGCCTCATCTGGTGATATCGGCCGCTTGCACATTTCTTTGGAAACGCCGCGGAATTTACATTCATCATGGTCACATGCATACATTGTCTGACCAATGCGCACAGTGCCGTGGTCACAAGCAGGGCAAGGACAGACTTCCTCATCGGAAGCATTTGATGAGGATTCACCGCCACCAACAAATTCCACCTTTCCTTCATCTGTCAACTTGACTGTTGCAACGTAGGGTTCACCAGAGCGGTTGAAAAATCCGTGTAAATCATCGATTTGACGTGTTTCAAGAAGTCGCTTAGCAGTTGGTTGGTCAAACCATCTTCCAGAGGTATCTTTCCAAAATACGAAAGAACAGCCTTTGTCCCGACCTTCATTCTTTTCACATTGGTAGGTCAGTGTGGTTTCCATGATTTTACCCTTACAGACTAAACATTCACCTATTGATGGTTCATTGACATACAATTCTGTCCTGTCGTGATTTTTTATTCGTTCAACCATGACTGTCGTTTGTTCAATTACTGCATTCATGTAATTTTCACGTGGCTCTTCACCACGCTGAACTCGAAGTAATGAAGATTCCATTTCTCCAGTCATCTCAGGTGAAGTAATCCATTCAACTGGGATTTTTCTTAAGACATCGATGATTCGAATTCCGTGGGCTGTAGCACTAATACTTCCACCTCGTGAACGCTGAATATACCCCCTGTCGACGAGTTTTTCTATTGTATCTGCACGAGTTGCTGGAGTCCCAAGGCCCTTATCTTTCATTGCATCAGCAAATGCTTCATCATCAATTTGCTTTCCAGCATGTTCCATTAGCCGAAGCAATCCTGCTTCCTTGAGTCGACCCTTTGGCTTTGATTTTTCTTCTTTGAACTCGTAGGATTCAATTGTTCCATCGCACGGGTTTTTTGGCAAAACATTCCAATTTTCTGGTAAGGATTGCTTCTTTGGCCGCACGGCCCTCCAACCTTCTTCTTTGATTGTACGGGCTTCTTTGGTGAATTGTTCCCCTTCGACAGTAGCAGTTCGCTTCTGAACATCCCAAACTGCTTCCGGATGCCATGAAGCCAAAAATGTTCGAACGATGAGGTCATAGAGGCGTTGATGGTCTGCATTCAAATTCCCTTCGGGTATTTTCCCAGTAGGTATAATCGCAAAGTGGTCGCTCACTTTAGAATTGTTAAAATTCCTACCAGCATTTTTCATACCGTCATCAATAATTCGTGAGGAGTGAACATTGTAGTCGTCTTGTGCACCGAGTTGTCGTATTGTTTTTGCAATTTCTTCGTGCATATCTTCCGGTAAGTGCCTTGAGTCTGTACGTGGATATGTCGTGAGTTTGAAAGAATCATACAAATCTTGAGCTACCCCTAGCGTCTTTTTTGCGGACCAACTGAGGAGATTATTTGCCTCTCGTTGAAGACTCGTCAAATCAAAGTTCAATGGCGGTTTCTCTACAGAATCCCGTTGCGATTGCTTGATTGTTGCAGTATTATCCGAAGTTAATATTTTCTTTAATCTGTCATGCTCTTCCTGTTGAATGATGCGATGAGGTTTGTAATCTGGTTGATCTGGGTCATCAACGTGGTTTTGGCGCTCCCATCTTCCTGTCCATTTTGCATCACCAGACGCAAACTCTGCTTCTAATTGCCAAAACGGAAGTGGGCTATGACCCAACACAATCAATTCATGTTCGACAATCATGGCAAGTGTGGCTGTTTGAACACGGCCAAGAGAAATAGCTACTCGTTCATTTTTCTTGCGTGGTAAGAATGAATTGGCGATTCGCGAACCATTCATGCCGATAATCCAGTCGGCTTCGGAACGAGAATATGCTGCGTCTCGAAGAGCTGAATATTCATCGCCATCCAATCGACCATCCCAAGCTTGCTGGATTGAGTCCTTAGTCATGGATTGAAGCCACATTCGGGAATTTTTAACTTTGGATTTTGTATGTTGCACGATCGTTCTGAAAATTAATTCCCCTTCACGCGCAGCGTCACAAGCATTGACAATTTCCTTGACATCCTTTGATTTGATGAGTTTGGTGATTGCTGTGAGCTGTTTTTTGCCTCTTCCACCGATTGGCTTGTATTCAAAAGAATCAGGTATGTAAGGAAGTCTGTCAATCGTTTTACGCCAGTCTTTGAACGCTTCATCATAGTCATCCATATACTTGAGTTGCAATAAATGTCCTATCGCCCATGTGACAATTATCCCATTCCCTTCCCAGTGCGTATCCTTTTTTGAGGACGCACCAAGAACCTGAGCGATATCATTGGCGACGCTTGGTTTCTCGGCAACAATGACGACGCTCATGGTTTTACATGCGACCGACGAGGCTACTTGAACTCTCTCATACCTTCATAGCGAGGCAGATACATTGTATCTGTAAAAAGAATTAAAAAATATTCTCTGACAAATCAAAGCAGACCGGAACGTGATTTTTCTTCATCCCAGGGCATCTCTGAGTTCGGCCCACCACACCCAACGCAACCAGGATAACCTGCGACGTGCAGTTCATTGCAAACTATCACCACTTCCTTCCATCCAGGTTCAACATCCATTTTTATCCAACGAACTTTCTCATTTGGTTCATTGGTCCCGATATATGCTATCATTCTCAAGTTCTCTTTTTCTTTTACGAAAATACAGACATCGTTACATTGGAGTGTTTCAAAAGTGGGAAATTCTAATCTTCCCGGCTGATAATCACTGATTTCAAGCAATATCCCTTCCATGTCATTCTTGTACTGTTGAGGAATGCGGAGGTGGAGATCTTCTCTTCTCAGAATCTGCCGAGACGTTTCTAAAACGACTGGCCAGAGGGGGTCATCTGTGTGCACAAACAACCGTAGAGGGCGGAAGTCTTGAAGGATACCGCTACGAGGGCATGACATGGGCATCGGATACCGGGTCTTTGTACGTCCCGCGTTACGTATTCAAGATTCTGAAAAAGCCCATGGCCGTGCGTTGATGATGTTACGCCTCATGACCTCGAATCCACTTTCTCGTAGTCTACTTTCGATGATTTACCGTCCCCGAAATAAAATTCCCGTTGACTGTTTTGGACAACAATATATACACCCGTTTGGCAATGCTGCTGGCCTTGATAAGCGTGCTGAAGCACTACGTGGATGGGAATCCATTGGACTTTCGTTCATTGAAATCGGAGGGGTCACGGAACATGAACAAGGGGGTAATCCAAAACCTCGAATGTTTCGAGCGAACACTTCCCGCTCCCTTGTCAATCGGATGGGTTTCAATAATCCTGGATCTGTTAAGGTAGCCCGGAAATTAGAACAGCACTTCCAACGTTTTGGTGCTCCAACTATACCGCTATGGGCGAATCTCGGAAAATCCAAAACCACTCCACTCGACTTAGCACCAAGCGATTATGCTAACACCATGGACCGGTTGTGGAAATATTGCAATGTATTTGTCATTAATGTATCTTCCCCGAACACACCCAACCTTCGAGAACTCCAGCATGATGACGCCTTGGAATCAATCATTAAGGCATGCCAGGATGTGAATCGGAGACAATCTGAATCTACACATTCAAATCCTAAACCACTTTTGGTAAAAATCGCTCCAGATGTCACCGATGAGCAATTAGTGGCCATTGTTGAGACTGCTCGTGGTGCTGGCTGTGATGGAATTGTTGCTACGAACACAACAATCAATCGACCAGAAAATATTGTAAAAAGCGAATTGGATGTTTTTTCAGAGGCAGGTGGATTGAGTGGAGCCCCACTATCTGACCGCTCAACAGAAGTCATCCACCAAATTTACTCAATGACTGATGGCCAATGGCCAATTGTTGGTGTTGGTGGTATTCTCTCTGCAGATGATGCCTGGGCTAAAATTGGCGCTGGAGCAACACTCTTGCAAGCTTACAGCGGATTTGTTTTTGAAGGAGCCTCACTCACTAAAACCGTGGTCAATGGTCTTGATAAAAAAATAAAAGAACATGGTTTCTCAAACATTGAAGAGGCGGTTGGCTTCAGTCATCGAAGGGACAACGAGGCACAGTGATCGTATGTTTGCCCGTCGCACTCGAATCCTTTTGCTTGGTGCCGTCATTACTGTCGCCTTACTGGGCGTTATCTTACTTGAAGCACCGGAGCCCACACGTACTGTCGATGAAATCATGGTTGAACCTTCATCATATCTCGAAAGAGAAATTGCCATTCGTGGTGAAATTGTAGATGGCAGTATCGATACCAATGAAAGCGTCTTCTATCTTCATGGTTCTTCGTTTACGTTACTGGTCGATTACTTCGATGCATCAGTTTCTAATGGTCTGGGAGATAATCGTACTGTGTACGCTCAAGGGGTGCTTTACTATCTTGATGGTGAGTATATTTTCGAGGCAGATGTCATTAAAACTTCGTGCCCTTCAAAGTATGAAGAAGAAGAAGCGTCGAATGAATGAGCCGTAACCAGTATGGGTTTTGTTCAAATACAGTCAGTTGTAGGGCTTGTCGGGATAGGTGGGGAGCTAGGCGTACCCTGAACCACAAATCGTCTTTACGGTGGGCTGAACGCCTTTGGGCGGCGAAAGCGGCTCCTTGGTTTCTGCATGCGGACGTTGATGTCTCGCCCCCACATGACTCGGGTCCTGTGAACTGTTTCCGGAGGGAAACAGGAATCGGATAGCCGGGGGAATAGGTCAGGCCGGGAACGGAGCAGCCCTACTCGGAGCCATGGGTGCTGTGGGGTAACGGGATGGAGGAAGTGTGTGGGTTTAGTCGAGGAGAGCGCACGTCAACCTTTGGAATTCCCACCTTTGAGGTCTCACAATGGTTCTTTTGAACATGTATTCAGTCTCTCATTTCCTTATTTGGCTCACTGCAGGCCGATATTTTCTTAAGAGTTGGCAAATCTTCTTTTTACTCAGCGTCAGTTGGGAACTGCTTGAGCTTATTCTTCCATATGAGTTCGCAGTTGAGGAATGGGGAAACAAAGTCATGGACATTGTTGTCAACACACTCGGGTTTCTTGTTGGGACACGTTTGAGGACCGATGGTCTTGTTGCTCAAATATCGAAAACGACATCACAAAACCATCCGGGTCCCTGAAAATCAGGAACTTGCTCCCATTGTGACCTGACAGTTTCATTGGACGCAAGTTGTGTGAATTGAAGTTCATGGCTCGTCACAGCCTTAATTTCTACTTCACGTTCAATTTCATTCGAATCAACCCATGAAACCTGCCCCGATAGCGTTACTTCATCCGACTCCCAACGCACCGAAATTTGACAATCGACAAGCCATTGCTGA
Source organism: Candidatus Poseidoniaceae archaeon (assembly GCA_949372875.1). Taxonomy (GTDB): domain Archaea; phylum Thermoplasmatota; class Poseidoniia; order Poseidoniales; family Poseidoniaceae; genus MGIIa-L1. The sequence goes on along the minus strand of CASIAW010000001.1, from coordinate 175,379 downwards.
TGAATTTCAGAGCGGTAGAGAACCTCCTCCAGCCATTGAATAAGTAAGAGGTCCCATTGTTTCTCGCCATTTTGAACAGGGGCATTTATTTGCCACTGAGCAGAATGTCGAATGTGTGTATTGATTTCTCTTTGAGCTTTATTGGAAAGAAGTATGTTTTGCATTCCCAAGGTGGCTTCTGAAATGAGTCGTCCTTGATTTGAAGCAAATGCGCGTAGCCCTATGTCTGCGGTAGTTGGCCTTGGCCAAGCACTCATGAAAACACCTCATCGTTTTGAAACCTGAAGGTTCCAAGACATCTCGCCGATACGATCAATCAGATCCTCACGACTTAGAACAAATGATTCTGTTTGATGAGCACCTAAGATACATTCACAGGCAGCATTAGCAAGTAATGCAGTATTTCGTACCGAAAGATTCTTTGAAATTGCAACTGCGATTGCAACTGCTGCAGCATCAATGAGTCCAATCATTTGTCGCAAATCATCAAGCGTGCAAGGTGCGTGAACAACATCTTCATTTTTTGAATAAATCGTTACGCCGGCTTCCCCAGATAACACGACGAGATGATTCCATCCGTGAGTTTCAATCAATTTCATTGCAGCCTCACTTCCCGTCGATACACCAAGTCTCCTTCGCATTAATTCAAGTCCCTGTGATTGAAACAATATCCAATTCACACCATGTGTTCGATGCAGTCCTGTGAGTTTTGGATCAGCAATAATTTGAACATTATTCTTCTTTGCCGCTTTAATTGCCCTTTCAGCACCTGCATCATTGACAACTCCTTGTCCATAATCTGACAGAATTACCACATCCGCATCAGATATCTCTTCAATAGCAAGATCATACAGTGAAACAGAAGCCTCTTCGGCAACAGGATCATCGTCTTCTACATCCCAACGTAACAGAAGTTGCTCATCACTCACTAAACTCTCACGAGTTGCAAGCAGGCGAGTCTTGACAGTTGTAGTTCGACCTTCAATGATTGAAATCCCACTCGTTGAAACATCTTCTTCGTCCAGCAGTTGGAGAATGTTAAGACCTGCACGGTCATCACCTACAACACCAAACAGATGGCTTTGCAGTCCCATTGATTTCAAGCCACGTCCAACGTGTGCTGCTGCCCCGACATCTTCCTCACGCATCGTTTCGCGAAGAACAGGTACTGGTGCCCTCGAATTGAGGTTGTTCGCATAACCATGAATATAGCAATCCATCATGATGTCGCCGATAAGAACCACTTTACATTCTTTATCCGCCTTCAATTGGTTTTTGAGATTGTTCAAATCTTCGTAAACCGCTTCTTCTTCATCGGACATTCCCATGTTCAACCCTCGTATTCGTTCCTAAGACACCATTCACTTGATGTTATCGCGCAATTCGGCTAGCAAACTCGCATGTTGGGCATCGGTTATTCCAAGTGTCTCACGGAGAGTTACAAGCATAGCCCCTTCGTCATTTGTGATGACACCGTCATTCATTGCTGTAGCAAGTGTTGATTTGTAGGTAACGTATTTCTCAGAGACGATAGGTGATTCTTTGGCCTCTTCAAACAATTTCTCATGGGTTAATCTATCAAACCCATACGCAATACGTACGGTTTCTAAGAGAGCTATTTCATCGTCAACCAATTCGCCATCGACCATTGCTTGACGTAACATGTCGCGATATATTTCTTCGGGCGGTGATGCCTTTTGTTCCTTTCTGGCTTCGTCTGAAAGTCTGCGGACCCTTTCTGGGTGCATACCGAGAAAATCAACAACTTCGGATAACAAATACTGCTCGTCGCGAGTAATTTTACCATCCTCCCAGGCACGGGCAAATAATCTCCTCACCAAGTGCTCTCCAGCCTGTGCATCTAATGATGCGATACCTTCAGGATTCGAAACTGGAGATACAACAGGATTGTCATTGAAGTTCATTCGCTCATCGATGTGGGACAGTAGGTCGAGTGTCGCTTGCCCGCCTTTACGTAATTCGGATAAGATGATTTGTTGACCATTCCGGGATACGATTTGACAAAGAATTTTCTCACGAAGACTACTTGCCTTTTCGCGTCCAGTTGAAGTTAATCCATACACTTGTCTTCGTTGCTTTCCGCCAGGTACGTGGCGTTTCGATTTCGCAAGGTCTCCACGTTGTTCTAAGCGTTTGAGTGTTCGAGGAACGTGCTTTCTTTGAACATGGACTGCAGCAGAGATTCCTGCTTGTGTAAGTGCAGCAGGGGCCTCCCATTCACCCTCTGGTAAATTATTGTCGCATAAATGCAACAACATTCTTTCCTCGGTTGTCAAGGACCCAAGATAGCCGTCAACCACGCTACTCCCCAAACCGTCGAAGAAGTGAAGGCACATAGGGGCATCGGTTACCCTAAACTCAAATGAGGCGGTGATGACGGCTAAACATGGCGAGGCAGAACCGTAAGTTCACACCGCGTCAACGTACAACCCGTCCATTGGGGACACCATTGACTTCCAATCTCCCCCCGGCCCAGGCACTTCACCCTCCAACGATGCGTAATGGGAACTGGTTTATCGACCCCCCGCTCTCGTCTCGTTTGTATCAAAAAAGTGGACTCGGAATGATGCAAAGCGATGAGAGTATTCGCCTCACTTCCGAGGAAATTTTGTTTTGCCATTGGCACAGGCACGTTCCATTACCGAGCGAGAGTTGGTTTCGCGATTCGGTCTCTCAAGATTCTGATGTCATCGCTCGTTGCGTGGTTTTCGACACCGCACGTAGTGGTGGTGAAATTCTTATTCCAGTCGAAAATATCCCTTTGAAATGGGGTTTGGAAGTTCTTGATTCAACATGGGCTTTACGTTGGAATCGCGAGCAAACATTTTCCAAAGAAACGCCTGTTGCTCACGTCCGGTGGGCTTGGACAACAGATGAAATAGATTGGATGGAAATGCATGAATGGACAAACGCAGTCAATTCAAAAGGTATGGCTGCAGAGTTTTTTGTCATCGATGAGGAAATGGATGTCACGATGTATTTACTCGGCCTAGCACAACCACATGGTGAACAACAACTGTGGGATTCTTTTTCCTCCGAACAACGGCAAGAACTCACAGAACTATGGTCTCGGCGTATCGCTCGCGATTCAGGTTGGTACATTCCCGGTGTTACAGAATGGCTATGGGATTCGATTGGTGTTGAGCATCTTTCAGGCCGCCACTTACGTGAAGAAGAAGGTGAGTGGTTTGATGCTTTACTCAATGCTATGCCAGTTCCTTCACATCTCGAGCTATATGATGATTTGATGTCCCGGGGTGTATTATTGAGGCCGGGATTCAAATTTGGAAGTCGTTGGAGAGTCTATGCTACCCCTGTTGGTGATGCACATGCTCCATGGCTCGTTCAACCCGTAGAATATGCACCCGAGACTTGGGAGGCAGCATGCCTTGCAATTCGGCTCTCAGAGGGTGTAAACAAAACATGGCTGTGTGCCCTTCATTGCAAAAATGTTTGGCACTACTTGCAAATGCAGCGATGGTTACCTGGGAGAACATAATTCAGTTCATTCGTCGAATGAACGACCCCATGCATCTGTTTGTTCAGAATCAGTTTGACTTCTCGTGATCTCGATGTGGGGGGTTTGTGAAGTTGGCTGATTCGTCTTGACTTTTCGTTCAAACATACCAATCAGGACCCAGAATGCGCAAACTATTCCAGCGCATCCAAGCAGAATGCCCGGTGTCCGCAATTCTTCCAATGTATTTCTCTCACCGTCGACAGCAGTGTATTCAAGATTGATACTCCAACGATGGCCACTTTGAGAAATGAGAACAAGTTCACCTTTGACCGACATCCTGTCTTCCAATAGCCCATTCGGGTTGATTTCCAATATTGCTTTGTCTGTTCCATCAAGGACCAGTTGATTTGAGACGGTTGCAATGCGTGCTATAGGTCCATCAAGTTCAGCAGTAAAAGACTGTGATGAGTTTCCAGTTGTCTGTATAGGCACTTCAATTGTTGAAGCATCATATGCGGATATGGTTCCGGTCGAAGTATCTTCTAAGGGAATTCTACCCAGTGTTAGAATTTGAGTTTTCAAATAGAGTGAATCATTGCCGCAATGTATGAACCCTTCAAGCGATGAGATTGCATTTTCTGTAGAATATGATGAATACTGTAACTCAATTTCAACGTTCTCTCCGCTAACCGAGTAACTTTGTTGGAGAACTTCTCTTCCATCGGACAGTGTCAAGTCGTGCGTTAATTCGCAAGGCTCTTGACTTGATGCAACAAGTGGAAACCCGTCGGTCAACAGGTACACTCCTCCGAAGTCTGGGACATCAAGTTGGAATTGTGGTGAACAGTTTGGCGCACTGAAATGAACTTGAACTGTGATGTTTATTTCTACAGTTACGACCCAAGGTACGAGAAAGCCGTCATGAGTGAATATCTGTACTCCCTGTGCACCAAAGGATGAATTATTGAGAAACAAATCTGATGCTTCACCAGAATTAGCGCCGTTGAGCAAATCTGTTCGACCATCAGCCTCAATGACTGTAAGCCAGGGTTGGTCTGAATCTCGATTGAGTTCATTCTTATCTTCATTTCCAACACTTCTGTCCTGGTAGGTCACTAAAATTCCTGAACCTGGTAAGTGTTGATCGAAACCAGAATTTGAGCGATACTCAATCCAAACGGTCTCAAACTCATTAATTGGTATTTTGAGAGATGTTCCATTTTCGCTCATTCCCATCATTTGAACGCTGGGGCCAATACAAGGCGCTTGCGCATTTGCAGGCCAAGTGAGGTCCATCGTGAGGCTACGACCGGCCTGTAACAGATCAAGACTCGCAGCAGTTGGGAGTGCAGGCCAAACGCCGCCACCGTTCCAATTTCCACTTGCCATGATGTCCCAATCTCCAACACCTTTCCAATCATTCAACTGTTCTGTGTCGTGAACTGGATAAAGGTCAAGAGCACCCATTTGATGGAGCATTTCGTGAAGAATTGTCCCCATGCCACTTGAGCCGGTTCGAAGGCTCGCCATAGTGTAATGTCCAACTTTCATGTCTTGGTCTACGTCAATAGATGTATCAAACTGGGTGAAGTGACTCCAGATGTTTGAAGTTTGTCCTGGGTTTTCTTCTTGGCCTTTGGATGTATGTAATATGAGGAGGCGGTCGACTAATCCGTCATTATCAAGATCGTATTCATCCCAGTCAACAATATTTTTATGATCGTTTACGGTTTCTTCAGCTAACGACATGGGGAGGAACATTCCATCCGCTCCAGTATCTCGATTACCATCAGTATCGCTTCCATATTCGGCCAGTTGCCCACTTGCCCGGGTAACTTTTGTGTTGACATCTATCTGAATTTCAGTTGATGAACCAGACAGTTGGTGTATGTAATTTTGAGCCACATCGTCTAAGAGCGTTTGAGCTTGTTGAGGACCCCACGCTTCTGTCGACGGCTGTTCATCAAAATCAACAATCAATACCAACCATCTTTCATTCTCTTGGAGTGGGAGAATACTTACCTCTTCTATGTCGATAACAATGGAATTATCCGCCATCCAGTCCTCAAGTGTTTCATTGTTCGTAAAACTCCATGAACTTGCGAGTAAAAGTATGACCATGACAGGGATGCCATACCTCGGATGCATGCTTGAAGGAGAGGCATGAAGTGTTTGAATGCTTGGCTTTGTTGATGATTACAACAGTGTTGTCTTTATCCCTAACGGCTCAATTTCCTTCATCAATTGTAAAGAATGTTGAGCGTCAAGTGTCAACAAGACTTGGTCTGTTTTCATTTGCATGCCCCATGATTCATTGATCCTCCGAGTATCGATCACCAGTTCCCGCACATTCGAGTTCTCAAGTATCGAAAATATTCTTTGAGGTATCTTGGAAGAAGGCCATGGGTCGACCAGGGACGCGATTTTTAATTCAATTTCTGTAATGCTAAACGGAGATGGTAATGTACGGTGCGACTGAGTTTGAAGCAGGTCGAGTCCTCTCAAATTACATCCGAGTTTGAGGCAATTGGACTTGAATGAATTCGGCAGAGGTTCACTTGAACATCCGCTGATGATGATGTCAGTTAATCGATGTTGCATTGCCGTCTCTAGTAATGCATCGCGCTCAGAGTTTGATGAACAAAGGGAATATGCGGATAATACAGGAATTTTAGAATTCAAAGGTTGAGGGATTGGAAGTGCCGCCCCGCTGCATGCACAATCGACCAACAAGACGTTTCGAATACCTCCTTCAGAATCCATAATCGAACTGTGACCCATGAACAGTGGAACAGGTGCATGTAGCCATTTGGTAGAACACAGTTCAATGAAGGCTACTGAAATGGCTCCGAGGAACACTGCCAATCCCCCAAATTCAGGTAATGATGCGAGCAGGAGGAGTAGAGATATTCCATAGATTCTGGTTCTCCACCAATCAGCACTTTCTTCATTGAGCATACCGAAAACCCCTGCAAGCATCATCGCTAAGATTGCACATGTGACGATCATTTCTGTCCAAATGACTGCGATTACAATCGATAACATCTGTACAGCATCATAGCGAGCATCCAATTGCATTGATTCGTGGGTTTGGTGACCGGTGTCAAACATCATGGGGAAAAGCACACCAATCGTGCTGACTACGGTGATGAGCATACCCACTGCTACGGTAAAGAACCAGTATTTCATCCATTTTCGTTCAGCAGGAAGCAATCCTGGTTTAGAGAATTTCCACACCTGATACAGAACCATTGGCATGACGCTAATGATTCCAAGTATCGCCGCAGTCATCCAACGAATGGCACTCCACCGAGCGGGGTCAAACAGGTTGAGGCAGTCATCCACGCACGGGTTGAGGTGCCCGAGTAAGAGGTCCAATATTGCATCAACTTGAGTGAGCCATGCAATTGTCGTCAAAGACGCCAAGAAGAGTATGAGGGTCACTCGTGCCGTTAATTCATTCAAATGTTCTTGAACAGGACTCGATGAATCATGTTCAAGTTGTAGTGACATATCATGGCCTCAGGTCCCGGGAGGTGAGTCAATGCTCAAACCATGTCTTTGGGTTGAGCAACTGCACGTGCTTGAACGATTGTTCGGTATACGCCAAATATCGCCCAAAGTGCCAACATTCCGAGAGTAAGGGTGACTTCCCATGGCTGTCCGCCATCGACTGCCCAAGCAAAGAGAATCAACATTGCTGCTGAAACTGCACTTCGCCGGACACCTTGCGGGATTGCTAAACTGCGATCTAAGTGCTCTGGCCCTCCGCCAAATTTGCGCTCATAGAATTCACCTTGAATCACTGCTGCAACGATAATGATTGAGAGTGTTGCAAAGTAGAACAGATTACCTTCATCGAAGAATAAGTCGGCGAGTTCTTCTTGACGTTCGGCCTCCACCGCTTCTGGATCTTCTTCGGCCACGAACAGTGCATCATAGTCTCCAACGCTAATTGTCCTCATTGTCAGGTTCTCTGGGTTGTCGTTTGTTGCGGTTCCTGGCGGGCTAATGGAAAATGAAAGAATGTTCCATGTGTCACCCGCATCAAAATTACCGTTTCCGTTGACTGCATTTCCAACAAGTTGGAATGGTATGGAACCCACATCAGAACTTGGAGCAGTCCAAGTGATCTCCCAGTCATTACCTACAGCTGATTGTGAAAGTCCGCCAGTCGGACTGCCAGCATCTTCTACGATTTGTGAACCTTCTCCGGGTGATAATGTACCCATGTTGTAATCCCAAATCATGTACCCTCCTTCGGAGTTTGAGTTATGTTGAAGTGAAATTATGAAGTTGTAGGATTCGTCGACTGTGTAAGCACGTGGAACACCGGAGATGGATACGACTACATCGTTTGATGGTGCACCATCACCGTGACAACTGCATCCGGTCTCTACGACGAGAGTTTCTCCATTCTTCCAAGGCGGGCCACCTGGCATTGCAAATGCAGGCGCAACCATGAGCAGAGCCATTAATCCGATGATTAACAATCGTGAATTGCGTGACAGCATACTTCCACCCAAATGTTTCCACCATGCCCAGCCCTTTGAACGTTCCTTTTCCACATGCCCCTATGGGGCATGATAATCGCCCGTAAGACAGCCATCAAATTTCCTTAATAGCGGTATTGAGTTGTGACATCATGGCCTTTCCATCACCGAAGAGCATCATCGTTTTGTCCATGTAAAACAGGTCATTGTCGACGCCAGCATATCCAACAGAGAGTGAGCGCTTGATGATGACAACTGTTCGTGCCATATCAGCATCAATAATTGGCATTCCTGCCAATGGCCCTTCTCCACTACGTGCAGCAGGGTTTGTTGTGTCATTAGCACCGATAATTACTGCAACATCACAATCTGGGAATTCACTGTTGATTTCATCCATCTCGATCAATTGTTCATACGGGACATTTGCTTCGGCGAGTAACACGTTCATGTGACCAGGCATTCTTCCGGCAACTGGGTGAATTGCATATTTGACTTCAGTGTCGAATTTCTCTTTAATCAAATCTGCAAACTCTTTGACTTGGTGTTGGCATTGAGATACAGCCATTCCATATCCAGGGACGATGATAACTTTCTGAGCACCATCAATCATCATAGCCACTTCATCCGCATCAGAGCCGACTTTCGTCCGTGTGAGTGAAGCTTTCTCTCCACTTCCACCAAAAGACTTGAACAAGACATCCAAGAGTGTTCTGTTCATTGCCTTACACATGATGAACGTGAGAATCAATCCGGATGCACCGACCAGTGAACCTGCGATAATGAGAACTGAGTTTCCAATAATGAATCCGGTAAATGCTGCTGCAATTCCCGACAGTGAGTTGAGAAGTGATACAACAACCGGCATGTCTGCGCCACCAATAGGCAAGACCAGAATGATTCCAAGCAAACACGAGATTCCGATGATTCCCCACATGTAATCAGTGTTTGTAGGCTCGCAAATACTGTAGTAAATCAATACTCCAACTGCCACTAAGAGTAATATTTTGACTCCGTTCAACCAACTTGGGCCCCATGTGGGAGTTTTGATCCACTTTCCAAAGACGCTAATACCGCCCTTGAGTTTATACATAGCAAGCATTGAACCTGTGAGCGTCATCCATCCGACCAAAGCAGAAAGGCCAGCAGCAATCATGGTAACAGTTAATTTGAGACCTTCTGGGACGGTGCTAGAATCTTCAAGATACTTCCAAATTTCTGAAAGTGCAACGAGTGCTGAAGCGGCACCGCCAAATCCGTTGAACATTGCGACCAGTTCTGGCATTCCCGTCATTTCCACCTTCACAGCAAGCCAGTAGCCAATGAGTGAGCCGGTGACGAGCCCTGCACCAATCAATATCCATTCGGCTCCACCTGCAAGTTGCATGCTGACCACAGTTGTGATCACTGCTACGAGCATTCCCATTGCACCGAGTTGGTTGCCGTATGGAGCAGTTCTCGGGTGTCCCAATTTCTTGAGTCCAAAGATGAACAGAGCTGCTGAAATCAAATAGCCTATTGAGACCCAATCTTCCATCTCAAGCACCTCCGCGCTTCTTTCCAGCAATCATGTTCAGCATACGATTCGTGACTGCAAATCCACCTACAACGTTGATCATTGCGAGCACAACTGCGACAAAAGCCAGTATCCCAGATACAGCAGTATCTCCACCTGCATATGCAACGTTAGCGCCGAGTAGAGCACCGATGATACTGATACCAGATATCGCGTTTGCACCGCTCATAAGGGGAGTATGCAAGGTAGCAGGAACTTTCGTGATTAATTCAAATCCAAGGAATATTGCGAGGATAAAGAGCGTAATATTTCCGATTAAAAGTTCTGGAGTCATTCGAGTACACCTCCGAGGCGAGTTTGTTTTGGATGCAAGGCACCCTCGTGGCAAAGGAGAACTCCTCCCATACCGTTGACGTAGAAATCAGAGCCTTCTGGTGCTCCGACAAGGATATCATCTTCATCATTAATGACGATTTCACCGTCTTGAACGAGCGATGTGATAAATGTCGTTAAGTTGTTTGAATAAAGCATGCTTGCAGTAGTGGCAAGGGTGCCTGGAAGGTTTGAAGTCCCTACAATGATGACGCCATTGTCAGTTGTGATGACATCTCCTGCTTTGGTATCTTCACAGTTTCCTCCAACATCTGCATTCATATCCACAACGACCGCTCCAGGTTTGAAGTTCTTCACTGCGCTTGAGGGGACAGTAATTGGAGCAGGGCGGCCGAATATACGCGCCGTTGTCACGATGATATCCGCATCTGCAGCCACTCCACAGACGGTATCATTGACTTTTTGAATAAATTCTGGAGTGAGAGGTTTTGCGTATCCTGCTTCATCTTCAAAGTCATCCATTCCTTCAACTTCGATAAATCTACCACCAACGGATTCAATTTGTTCAGCGGCAGATTTTCGGACATCGGATGCATAAACGACTGCTCCAAGTCTCTTTGCTGTAGCAATTGCTTGCAACCCAGCTACACCGCTTCCCATAATCACGACCTTTGCAGGTCGGACAGTTCCGGCAGATGTTGTCATCATTGGAATGCCCTTTGGAACATGTGCAGCGCCAAGGAGAACTGCCTTGTATCCTGCGAGGTTGTCTTGACTCGAGTTCACGTCCATTGACTGGGCACGAGAGAGTCTGCGAGGAATCATATCCATCGAAAGAAGAGTGATTCCTGCATCAATACATGCTTGAACATGATGTGGGTTTCTGAATGGGTCAGCTACACAAGCAACTCGTGAACCCTTCGTAATACCATCGACACCCGGGAATCGAATCGAAATAATTGTTTCACATTCCAAAACCTCTTTGCGAGATACAAGTTTTGCACCTGCTGCTTCATAATCAACATCCAAGTTATTCGAGGCCTTACCAGCACTTGTTTCAACTAGAACTTCGAAGCCTGCTTTGAGTAATTTTTTCATACTCGAAGGGGCAATTGCCACTCGTGTTTCGCCATCAGGTTCCATAGGTACTCCAAGTTTCATACAACTTTCTCCAACCCCATCGAGTCAAAAACAACTTGGGGATGTTGTTGCCACAGTAAGGAGGTTCTTAGATGAAACGCTTTGAACTTGTCAGTTGACAGTATCGAATGTGATTCGATTTTTCTATTCAGCGGCCTTAAAAAACAACCATGTTGCTTATTGACGGTCGAGTTCTGGGACAAATACTGAGGAATATATTATGTCCAGTCAACGAAGAAAAATCGCCGTTATCGGAGCCGGAAATGTGGGAGCAACATGTGCATTTGTCCTTGCTCAAATGAAAATTGCTGATATTGTCCTCTTGGACATCTATGAAGGGTTTGCGAAGGGCAAGGCACTCGACATGTCACAGAATGGCCAAGTCCTCAATTATGACGGTTCAATTACTGGAACTGCAGATTACAACGACATTGCTGGTGCGAGTGTTGTTGTTGTGACATCAGGATTTCCACGCCAACCTGGTATGACTCGTGAAGATTTGATTGCTAAAAATGCCGGAATTGTCAAACAAGTCGGCGAAGGAATTCGGGAACATGCACCTGACTCGACGATCGTTATGGTGACTAACCCACTGGATTTGATGACGTACCATATGCAAAAAGTAACAGGATTCCCATCAAATCGCGTTTGTGGACAAGCCGGTGTTTTGGACAGTGCCCGTATGACGCACTTTGTCGCCAAGGCAGTAGGATGTTCAGAGGAAGATGTTCAGGCTATGGTATTGGGAGGTCACGGTGATACAATGGTCCCATTGCCACGATTTACCACAGTAGGTGGTATTTCTATTACTCATCTGCTCGACGAAAAGACCATTGATGAAATTTGCAAGAGAACTGCCTCTGGTGGCGGAGAAATCGTAAAACTTCTAGAAAGAGGTTCTGCCTTCTATGCGCCAGGTTCAGCAGCTGCAGTTATGGCTGAAGCAATTTTGAATGATCGAAAGCGATTGATTCCAGCATCTGCGTACCTTACCGGTCAATACGGGCTGGACGATGTCTACATCGGTGTCCCAGTCATCCTCGGTGCATCTGGAATCGAACGTATCCTCGAACTTGAACTCTCAGATGAGGAACTTGCTTCGCTCCAGGGCTCAGGTCATTTCTATAAATCTCAATTAAAGGATTTACTTGGTTACTGATTCCGAACGCGAACGATAGCCAGCGAAGTAGTTTCTCCTCGTGTGGTGATGAACTTTTCCTCGACGTCATCGTTTTTAATCCGAACAAGCATCTTGCCTTGTCTTCCACGTGAAATCATCCTTGCCAGCACTTCTTGACCGATATAGCATCCTTTCTGAGGGTGCACGAGTTCATTCACTCCTGAAGCAAGTGGGTGATTTTTTTCAGTGAGTTCGTAGCCATTCCAAGGTACAAGGTTTTCTATTCTCCATTGATGGAATGCTTTTTCCACCTCGTCAAAATCGCACTTTACATTGATTGAAGCTACGAGAAAAGAGAGGCTGCTCGTGATGTGCCCGTATGTGATTCCATCAATTGATTGAAAAATACCAATATTTTCATTTTGACGTCCATATTCAATTCCAAACACATTCCGGGATGTTACATCAGAAATAGATACATCTTGATTGAGTATTCGAGGTGTGACGTGTAGTAGTAAGTTCTCAAGTTTGGATTTGTGTGACAATACTGCGAGAAATTCACCCATGTGAAAGACCGTCACTATATCGATAATTTTCGCTTGACTTGTTGTAAATACGGTTCGACAGATTTCACCTTGTGCCAAATCTACAACTTTATTCGTCGAAAGGCCGTCAATAAACTGCAATGCATCAGTTCCTTGCCAAACAGTAAGTGCCGCATCAGCATAAGCCACTCGAGGCATAGTTGAGCCTCAAGAGAACGATTCGCCGCATCCACACGAGGATTCAGCATTTGGATTGTTAATTCTAAATCCACCACCCATTAGGCGATCGACATAGTCGATTTCAATTCCATCAAGTAAATGACTCGAAGCATTGGGGACCAATACTCGGAATCCATCAATATTGACTTCTTGGCAGTTTTGATCTGTTTCTTCAACAATCTGTAGGTCATACATGTATCCAGAGCATCCGCCGGACAATACACCGACTAAAAGAGCCATTGAGCGGTCATCGCCAAAGGCATCCCCTAACATCTCCTGTGCCTTATTAGAGATAGTTAAATTGACATTGACGACTTCAGGAGTCATGACTTGCACAGGGCCAGAAGTTTCGCAGGTTCCGCAGTCCATGTATTGAAGACAGGGCACTTGTCTATGAACCTGTCCTTTGACTGTCGGTTTGAGTGCCGTTTCATCGACGCTTATTTTTCCGCTCAACTTCTTTCAAAAGAATGCCACATCGTCGAATTTGTTCCTTCGCTCGCTTGACTTCTTCAGGCTCCAATCCTCTAGGGATTGCTTGCTCAAAACACTTCATTGCATCTGGATATCGCTCCATTTCGGCATACGCACTACCCATATTGTAGAGGGTATTTCCTCGAACCTCTGCAGGGCGAATGAGCATTGCCTGGTGATAAGACTCGACACATTTTGGATAGTCTTCAAGATAGTAGTATGCATTACCGCGTCCGTTTAAAATTCTGATAAGCATTTCATCATCACCCGAAAATGAGGGCAATGCACGATCAAAGCAAGACAAAGCTTCTCTGAACTTACCATCTTCAATCAATCCAACACCTTGGTTATACCAAGCGACATCTTGATTCGATACAGAACTTGAATCCACCTCTGTATCTATGGTTGCGGATGCTAATTGTTGTGCTTGTAGTGCTGCTTGTGTCAAATCATACGATGATGCAACCGGTTGGGCTGCTACCGGGTTCATCTCTTGAGGTGGACGATTGTCCAATAATTTTGCCGAGTCAGTAAGTAATGTATTGTTTGTCTCTTGTGATGATTGAACCGGTTCTGTTTGTGGTTGTGGACTTGATTGCAACCCAAGTGCATTCATGTAGTAGTCTGCTTGTTCTTCTTGCACATCAGTTACCGTTTCGACACTCTGGACCATAGTTTGCTCGACTGGTAGCGGAGCGGGTTCAACCGGCATCTGTACTTGTTCCATGGCAGGAGATGCTGGAACTATTGGGGCTGTTACAGGTTCCACAGGAGTCTCTTGTGTAGGTTCAGCAGCAGTAATTCCACTGAGTTGGTCGGCTTTCCTATGACATTTTTGTGCGGTTTCTAAATCGCCAGCAGCTTCGAGTGAACGTGCTAGACCTCTCCAGATGTTCGGATTTTGACCATCGACTTTGATCATTGATTTCCAAATAGTTACTGCCTTGACATCATCTTTAGCAGCCGTATAGGCACGTGCATGGAATTCAGTTTCACCCTCGCCAAGATACCCGAGGGCTTCTTTTGCCAGGTGAGGGCCTTCAGGTAGTGTTGGAGGCAACCCCTGAACTGACTCTAATACGTGCGCTTCTCCCTCCGCAAGCTCAATCAAGACTCGAATAAATTCTTGCTTTGAAGGATTATTTGGTTCAATCTGAAGAACCCTGCGTGTTGACTGGAGATAATTCTCTACATCACCGATTTGATTGCAAAGTTGACTACATTTGAGGGCTGCTTTGAGATAATCCGCTTGGACATTCATTGCTTTCATGTAGCAATCAACAGCTTCCGAATCACTTCCTTTACGTTGATGTATCGATCCAAGATTAAACCAACCAGTCCCCTGACTTGGGTCCAGTAACTGAGCATGCTGAAGTGCAGAAATCGCATGGTCATCAAGTTCTAACCGCGCCATTGCTCCACCAGCGATTCGCCAAGCACCGGCGTGTTCAGCACCTATTGTTTTGAGGTGTGGACTTAGTAATTCTAGCGCTGATTTAGCGTCACCTGAACGAATCATTTGTGTTGCCTGTTCGACTAAAAGGTCAAGATTTATTGGCAATTCTTTAATTTCTTCTACCTCTGGAATAATTTCGTCTACCACAGGAATAATTTCTTTGACTACTGGTTTTTCGTCTTGCTGTATGACTTGTTGAATCTCTTGCGTTGCGGCAACAACCTCAGCAGCTGACTTGAGTTCTTGATATTCAAGGTGCTCATTTTGGTCATCATCATGATGCTTCGCTTCTGCTAGCACAGCATCTCTGTCAGTTACACCGACTTCTTTCATGACCTCCACAACGTGCTTGTCGTCATATGTTTGTGGCGGCGATTGAATGGGCATGGATTCGAGTGGGATATTTTCACCACTTTCTGCACATCGGTTTTTGACGTCGAGTAACAATGGGTGTCCAGGGAAGAACTCAAGAGCGCGAACCGCCATTTTGTAAGCTGCAGCATCGTCACCTATACGTTCAAGCAATGTAGCTATGTTCGCTGTAGCAGGGGCATTATCTGGATTGATATCTAAACAAATTTGGAATGCCTGCCGGGCACCTCGTGCATCTTGCTCAGCCTCGAGTAAAACACCTCTGTTAAACCAGGCCATGTCGCATGAAGGGTCCAGAGCAATTGCTTTGTTGAATGCGGTCAATGCACCTTTTGAGTCATTCTTCCGTGAACATTCTTCACCAAGTTGTAAGAGGAATTCGATTGAATTTTCTTTCTCTCTCTTCTCGTCTTCAGTCTTTATTCGAGCAACCCATTCTTTCGCGGCATTCAGCAATTCCTCTTCTCGCAAGTAGTTGTTTCCGTCTTCATCATTCGTATGTGCAAAGGTAAGGAACCCTTCACGGTCGGAAATTGAATGTTGCTGAATTATTCGCTCCAAGACATTTTCTGAATATCCCATTTGCTTTACTTCGACATGTTCAACCATATCCCCTAAACCTGCCGAACGGAGTGCTGCGGCCATGGATTCTGCTACGGCATCCGAGACAGCGTTTGAATCTGAAGGGTTTTGAGAATTGCCATTGGTTCCGTTCATACTGTCACCAATTCATAGCGGTCATACGAGTGGCATAAGCATTGCTTCTCTTTGTACTACCAAAAAACTGCACTATATTCAAATGCCTCCGACCAAAGTCACTGACATGACTCAGACACCTCTCCGCATTCTCGGACTCTCTGGTGAATATCGTTCAACCTCGAAGAGTGGTATGCTGGTGAACCATGCCCTTTCTTATGCACACTCAAAAGGAGCCGAAATTATGTTTTGGGATTGTGCCGAAAAACCCCTGCCTTTCGTTGGTGAGGATGGATGTTGGGAGAATGAAAACGTCAAAGAGTTTCAATCCCTTGCATCTTCATGTGATGCTTTCATTATCTGTTCGCCAGAATATCATGGAACCATGTCGGGGGTTATGAAGAATACATTTGATTGGCTTTATGATAAACACATAGGTGGTAAACCATTCGGATTAATGTCGACTCTTGGAGGCATGTCGAATTCGAATACCTTGAATCACATGCGCATAATGCTTCGCTGGTTACATGCTTGGCCCGTACCTGAACAACTGGCAGTCGGTCATGTGAAAGAAGCTTTTGACAGCGATGGAAATCTTGCTGACGAAGCAATTCAAAATCGCCTTCACCAATTAGTCGATTCAGTTATCGAGACGACAAGCCTGTTTGCAACAAAGTCAGAGTGAGATCAATGGCAGATAATCGCCCTTACTTTGATGATGAATTTGGTGGCAGATATATTCTTGTCGAGCCAGGTATATTTCTCATGGGTGACGAAACGGGTACTCGCAGTGAAAAACCCTCACATACAGTCAATATCACTGACCCCTTTTTCTGTGGTGAACGCCCAGTCACTCAAGCCCATTGGCAGGCATTGATGGAAACAAACCCTTCCGCATTTACTGAGGGTTGGGCTGCAGGTCTCCGACCTGTTGAGCAAGTATCTTGGGATGATGTACATGGTTTTCTTTCACGGCTCAATGAACGCGACCAAAATGTGGAGCGACTTGGTGTGAAAGGGATGTGGAGACTCCCGAGTGAATCTGAATGGGAATATCTCTCACGCGCTGAAACAACGTCTCGATGGGCATTTGGCGATCGTGATAGTGACTTGAACGATTATGGTTGGCATGCTGGTAACGCAGGCGCAAGTACCCGAGAGGTAGGTCAGAAAAAACCCAATCCTTGGGGCTTTTTAGACCTCCACGGGCTCGTATCCGAATGGTGCCAAGACTCTTTTGAACCACACTACAAATCCCATGATAGCAGCCAAAGCCCCCACATTGATTCTACACATCAACGTAAAGTCCATAGAGGCGGATCATGGTTTACAGAGTCTGATTCAACACGTTGCTCTTCAAGGGGTTCTGGCCTTGCCACTCACCGTAGCGATGGTATCGGTTTCCGATTGGTTTGGCAACCGCTTTAAGACGTGTAGGGAGGGGATATTCATGGCCATTCTCTATCATAATCCGCGCTGTTCCAAATCCCGGCAAGCAGTTGCTCTTTGTACCGAAGCAAATACAGATGTTGCAATACATTTGTATCGAGCATCTCCTCTTGACTACGAAACAATATTCTCACTTCTTTCCCGTTTGGATGGTGATATTTCTAAAGCCATACGTTGGAATGACAAGGCCTTCAAAGAATTAGAATCTCCGGAAGTTGATGAAACCAGTATTGAGTCTGTCTCTCGGTTCTTATCGCACCATGGCCATCTTATGGAGCGTCCTTGGCTTGACGTTGGCACTTCTACTCGGATCGGTCGCCCGGTGGAGACTCTTTCGGAATTGCTTCAATGAGGTTCTTTTCATTATGAGTTCTTGGTTCAACATCATATTCAATTTTCTTCGTTAAATCGTCGAGGGTTTGATTTACAGGAGTTTTTCCAGGCCCAATGTTCCATTTTTGGTTAAAGGGATGTTCAAGTATGGTCATTAAGTTTCTTGACTTTAATGCGTCAATTCCTGATGCTGTTCGATCGACTGCAGGGGCAATGTTTTCTTTGAAAACTTCATCCATCGCCCTACAGATTGATTGAAAGTCACGCGAGCCATCACACAACTCCCACAGCATGCTGTTCATTTGGTCTAATGGTCGGCGGATTTCTCGCGGCGCTCGTAATATTTTTGCTAAAAAGCGTTCAAACCGAGTAAATCTTTTTTCGATTCTCAATACAACTCTTTTACCCGTGACTCCATCTGTTTGGTAGTGTGGTCCAATATCACCGACTCTCCCCCACCATACAGGCAATCTGCACGGATAGAATCCCGAATATTGGTGATTATCTCCATCTGCTAAATCCATATCCAACCCTCAAAATTGAGTAAAAGTCCATACGACCATGACACTCATTGCAGCAACTCCAGTAAAAGCTACGAGTCGTGTCACTTCAACACGCTCAGTAAAATTTCTTAGAAGCCATGTTGCAATACCACAAAATGCAATGACCACCCAAAGCAAATACCATGCAGCAGGGTATGCAACTGATTCCATGAGTTGTCCTCTTCAAGAGGGTACCTTACTGTTTCCTATCAATATATTGCTGGCCGTAGTATTGCCATTGCTCCATTGTCCAACCCGCTGGCAGACCATCTTCCGGTATTGCAGGTATTCGTGGTTGTTGAATAACAGCCGTAACGATTTCTTTTGATGCTGTTTGAATCTTATTTGAAACAGGCGGACCATTTGGAACTGTTGAATGATCATCCGAAGGCATCGCATCCTCCTCGACAAACTCCTCGTTTCTTCGTTTTCTCAACATCAATGTCATGAGTATGGCTAAGAACAGTATTCCTGCAGCAAAGGATGCAATCATTTCAGTTTTCATCTGCATTCCATCTGCTTCATTAACGCTAAATGTGAAACTACGAGTCTCGGACCATGTGATTATGCCGTCATCAGACTCTATTGTAACAGTGACTACTCCTTCTGTCACGCCTCCAAGGCGGTGGAGTTCACACATCATATCGGTATATTTTGCAGTTTGATGACCGGCGCCATGTTGTAAGGTTTGACCACTCTGATTCACCAGTACCCCCTGGCATACTGCTTGCCAATCATCCGGCTTATCGATGAGAATAAGATATAGCTCAGGTTGTGTTGATGAAGAGGTGACATTAATCCAAAACGGTGCAGGTATTCCGGTTTGGAATATTTGCCCAGACTGTGAACTCATTTCAGCATCCATCACGCGTTGCTTATCCACCAGAATCAATGTTTCATGCGTCAATTCATACGGTCGCTTTTCACCATCTTCTCCGGCAATTACGTGAAATGTAACGACAATTCTCGTGTTCAAAGGTATGTCATCTGGAATGAGGAGATCGACGACCACTTCCATTTCTTGACCTGCAATCATCCGAAATATGTTGAGTTCATCTAACGGACGTGATGCGCCTGTAGCGCCTATGCTCAAGAATGCAATAACGCCATTATGTGGGGGTGAGGTGGAGACAGATGCAAGTATGACGAAATTATCGTCAACAGCGTTTCCAATATTCTTAACGGTTGCATTCACTGAGGATGTCCCGCCAACACTTGCTGTTGTTTCACTCACACCAGAATGTATTGAAGGTATTCGTACTGAGGCGGTAATAGTGTCAAATGAAACGATGTTATCGGATGGATTCAAGTCCTCTAACCCATCACTGTTTGAAATTGAAAAATCAATAGTATGTATCTCGCCAGCCTTTTCGACACTTGGCAAGAGAATCCATACATCAACGACTCGGACATCTTCGTTGTCATAGGTTGCCGACAATGATATTGGCCCGCTATGGTTTGAATCATCAACATTCATCCACCAATCCCATGAGTCAGGTAAATATTGACTCGAAAGAGTTGCAGATACGGGCCCATTACCGTTATTTTCCAACTCCAATACGAGTCGTGTTGGAACTCCCGGTGTCAATTTTTGTGGTGATTCGAGAAGTGTTAATTCAAGGTCACTTACCGTACTTATTGTCAATCCCTCAAATGGCATTGCCTGGAATTCCATCCCACTTCTCGTCGAAGTTATGAGAGGAGTAATTTTTGGCGATACATCCCCTGCTTGCCCTGTTTGAGGTGCAGTGATGTCGATACTGAAGGATGTGAATGAGTTTGCATTGATGACCGCATTGCCAATTCCCGGCTCTTCAATTATCCACTGGCTCATTGAGTCATATTGCAATTCAACCATGAAGATGTCTTGTCGGCTTGCATTATTCCATACGGTAAATTCTACAGAATAAGTCTGACCTGCATCAACTATCAATTCTTTTTCTTTTTGATATTCGGAAAGATCAATTGACGCATCACTTACCATGGATGCAGATATGTCAATTGTTTCAGTGTAACTACGAATCGAGTTATTTTGAGAAAGGGCTGTGAACGCGAAACCAAACATGGAGTCAGGGACTGCATCTGCAGGTATCGTCATCGTGAAATCGACGAAAACTGGTGTGTCTGGACGGACAAGAATATTTGTATCCTGAGTCCATGCAAAGTTGACATTCCAATTGTTAGGCAACGCAGTGGTATCAATTGAGAGTTCAAATACATCAGTCGCATCACCCAAGTTTTCGACTTTAACCGAAAACGGGCATGAATACCCGGGTGAGCAAGAAGGGGCAACCTCGAGTTTTTCGATGAATGGCTCTCTGTCCGGAATTACTTGAAATTGCATTGCAACTGTCGTGTTTACATTTGCATATTGGCTCGACACACCTTTGAATGTCATTTGATACATTCCAGTAGTTGCATTCTCATCCGGTTGAATCTTGATGTCGATAAATTTCGATTCACCTGGTGCGAGGAACACTCCAGAATCGGGGTTGATAGAAACCCCATTCGGTTTCGCAAAATAGGTATTCCACCCCTCGGGAATTCCACTAATCTCCGGAATCACAGAGTCTGAAATATTTCCATCATTCGTGATTTCAACACGTACTGAACCCCATTGACCCGGAACAGAACCAATGGTTGAAATTCCGTTTGAAGAAAGTGCGTATTCACCCGGCCGAACTTTTTGGTCGTAAACAAACACAAGTTCATCGAGATAATATCCTATATCTGTGGCTGAACCATCACTTTCAAACAAAAATCGAAACTGTGTCTGACTATGGAAATATTCTGCTGGTGTTGGAATAAGCGGCGATGTAGCACCTGCATGTGTTACAGAAAATGTTTGGTAGTCTTGACCATCGACAAAGTTTTGGTCGATTGAATTGCTTATACTTCCAAGTTGATACCATGCACCCATTGGAGACAGCACCTCTATTTTCAATACATCACCTGCAATGACGCTTCCGGTGTAATAAAACCCTAATCCATTAGTCCTTGTTGGGTTCGAGACTGCATCTGACATGTCCATGACAGGCGTAACAAGTGAAGTAATGAGATTATTTGTGTAGGTGGAAGATTGGCCGTTACCTACGTGGCAACTACTCCCCATTGAGAGTGCTGTATCGGTACTAATCCCCCATTGAGTTCCTGTAGTCCAACCTGCTAAATTATCACAATTGAAGTAACTGCTTGCAACAGTCATCGTACCAATATTCTCGTCGTTCTGAGTATTGTCATCGAGAATTGTCGAGGTTGAGCGAACAAGAAGAGTATGATTACCCGCGTATGTTGGCGTGAAAATGTTCGTGATTGAATCAGAGTTGCCACCATTCAGTGCATTCATCTGTATTGTTTCGTTAACCATTTCAAACAATTGATACTCATTGTGTAGGACTTTGAAATTGACATCGATGACACCTGAAGATGAACTACCTAAGTTTTCGACCATCACTTCTATTTGAATCGGCACATCGACGACGGCGTCTACGATATAGAGTTCTGCAGGCCTGTTGAACCCAAGGACAGGGTAGTTTGAGGAGAACATTCGATACTTTTCTTCATCACCTGCAGTCGTATAGGAAAACGAAATATCAGTGACGGTTACATCAACGCCTGTGGCACGGGCCGATGCATTCATTTGAGAAACGTCTGCCATTTGATTCATGCTTGAAGAAGAGAAAACACTCCCGACGAACAGACATAAAAGGAGATATGCTACTATCTTCTGCATGGCGCTCAAAGCACCACACATCTTCAATATATATGAGGCAATTGGGAAAAAGATTCCGTCATGAATCATCCAAGGATGCTTTTACCTGTTCTTCAGATTCTTGCAGTTTAACTTGATCTTTCTTCTCTTTTGCCTTCGCTGCAAAGTAAACCGTGAAGGAGGGTATGAGGACCATCGAAAAGCATCCAACTACAGCAGCCAAGGCCCACATGAATTCCGTTGCTGCATCGACTGAAAAGACATTTATCGTGTCGAACTCCTCATTGACAGTGACCAAGAATATCTCAGGAGTTGTCAACCTCTCGCCCTTTTCGACAATCTCGACGCGTATAGCGGATGGGCTGTGCTCGTATTCGATTAACTCACGAGCCTTCAAGGTGGCTTCAGCGATGTCAGAACCATAGACTGTGCCGTTATTTCTTCGAGCAGGGTCATAGGATGTAAGAGCGTGAATCGTGACGTCACCGCCGTCAGATGAATCCACTTGGTGTGTCGTGTTTTTTTGGCATTGTTCAGCGCAACTGAATGCTTGGTCGGATTCTATGCCGAGGAGACGATGGCTATACAAGCCGGCCGAATTGATGAGCTTCACTGTAGATTCTGCCGACAAGTCAACTGCCGAGAGATGAACCCATGTTAAATTGGAGCCATTCGCTGGAATACTCCAAGCCCATGTGGTTGTGTTGGAAGACTCTTGGTAGATACGAGTCGGTTCGCCAATTTCGTGTTCTGTTTCTTCTGAATCTGTTGCGTAGAGGTAATACGAAGGGGACACCGTAGCCCCATAAACCGCATATGAAAGCAAAAGAATCAATGTAACGGACAAGCCCATGAGGGTTCGGAGAAGGTTTGGATTTTGGGCTAAAGCCTTCTTCATCAACACTCCCATGAGCGCCTCTTTCTTGAACCCTTGTTATACACATTTTTCGATTAACTGAATGAGAGTGAGTCGTTTCGGAGCGGTCGTTTCACCCGTTCTCTTCATATAGGGGAGTTCGGTCGGCAAATTGCTCGGTGTCTTATCATGACGACTCTATACGATATACCCGCTGAAATCTTTAACCCAGCTCTTGCTGCTCGTCTCGAAGAAACTCAAAGCGTATCCACCCCTAAATGGGCTGAATTCGTTAAGACTGGTGTCGATCGTGAACGCCCACCTTCTCAAGAGAACTGGTGGTTCCTTCGCTCCGCCGCTATTCTTCGTAAACTTGCTCGAGAAGGCCCAGTCGGCGTAACACATTTGGCGCAAGCCTTTGGTGGACGCAAGGATAACGGAGTCGGCCCAAACACTCCTGGTGTTGCTTCTCGACACATCATCCGCACCTCTCTTCAGCAACTCGAAGAAACAGGTTTGGTTGAAAAAGTCCCAGGCAGAGTCGTAGAAGACGAAAACGGAGACCAATTACAACTCTTCAAAGGACGCATCATAACTGCTGCAGGCCACAAGATGATCGACAGCGTCGCTCATGAATGCCGCCCACTTGCTGAAGAACAATATCCGGGACTTTCCAAGTATTGAAGGGCGTGAATGAGGTGACAAGTATGGCTTCAACTCAAGACAATGAGTTAAACCAACTTCGTGAACAACGCCGCATGGCTCTCCAACAGCAACTCGAACAACAGGCTGCTCATCAAGCAGATGCTGAAGTAAAGGCACAAGAAGCACACATAGTTTCACAAAACCTTGATGCTGCTATGAAGAATCTTCTCACTCCAGACGCTCGCTCCCGTCTTTCTGCAATTTCACTTGCCACTCCAGAGCGAGCACAAACCATCAAGCAAACCATCGTCAAACTCAATGCAGAAGGTAAACTAAATGCAATGATGAATGATGAGCAATTGAAGCAATTGCTCCTATCCCAATCGAAGAGCCGCCGTAGTGCGTCCATCCGAAGAATCTGAGAAGGTGCTCGAACATGTCAAGAAATAAACCAGCAGCTAAGAAAATACGCCTCATGAAAGTGGGGAAGCAGAATCGGCGTGTCCCCGTTTGGGTCATGCTAAAGACCGACCGAAACACTGTGTCGCACCCTAAGCGACACCACTGGCGCCGTAGTAAGCTCCAACGATGAGGTGAATGATATGGTACGTGCAAATGAATCTGAATTAACTGTCCCTCTACGCAAAGCGTGGAGCATTACCCGCTACAAGCGTGCACCTCGTGCAATCCAAATCATCCGTGAACACGTGATTCATCACTTGAAAGTTCGCGAAGATGAAGAAGTTTGGATTGACCCAAGTGTCAATGAACATATCTGGGCTCGTGGAATTGAGAACCCTCCTCGCAAGATACGCTTGCAGGTTACTCGCCACGATGAACCTGATATTCCAATCGAAGTCAAATTGTTTGAGGAGTGAATAATATGGGAAATATCCGACCAAGTTTTATCAAAATACGCGCTATTCATCTTGTTGAAGATCACGGTGAGAAATTCACTGATGATTTCGATCACAACAAGAAAATGGTTCAACAACTTACTGATGTTGAATCGAAAAAACTCCGCAACTGGATTGCCGGCTATGTCACAACATACCGCCAACGCAGAGTCGACTGAATGAGGCGATGAAATGCCAGTGCGTGTCAATTGGGACCGCACCCCCGTTTCTATTCACAGTGAATCGAAAGATGAACTTGAATCCCTCATTCTCCACCTACGTAACAAATTCGGTCTCCGAAAGCGTTCATTAGTTATGCAGGACAGAGAAGAAGGTGGCTTTCTATTCTTTCTTTACCAACCATGTAATCCACGTTGGATTATCGAACACGATTATCCGACCCAATCGAATCCAGAGGAGGAATGATTGTGGGTGATCGACAATTCGTCCCCCTGCCTAAAAGAGGATACTCATTGCACATCATCCTCGTTGGTGCATCACATCCGGGAAACCTTGGAGCGGTATGCAGGAGTATGCTGAATTATGGTTTTGATTCCTTACGTCTTGTTCAACCAACATGTTCACCGGATGATATTGAGGCACGTAACAGAGCCAAGCATTCGGGGCGAATACTCGATAATTGCAGTGTTTACGATACACTTGAGGCGGCTACAGTTGATTGCAGCCTAACTGTTGGAACATCTGGGAAGCGGGAAATAGGGGCGAAAACTACGTTTCGACATTTCATCTACCCATGGGAATTTGGTGAGCGACTCGAAAAGTTCTCTGAATCTGTTGCACTAGTATTCGGAGAAGAAGGTAAAGGTCTTTCAACCGAAGCACTTGGAATGTGTGACTTTCTTGTCACCTTACCAACGTGGGAGGGATACCCAATAGCAAATCTTTCACATGCTGTCAATACCTGTGTCTACGAACTCCATCGTTCAACAGTTCTTTCAAATCAGGGTAATGACCCTGGTCTTCCCGACATTGTTCCTCTTGAACGGAGCATGAACCCTACACTCAAGAGCATTTTGAAGAAAGGAATTGTTGAGATGGGGCAAGCTTTGCCAGGTAATGAAGAAAGAAAACAGAGTTTCTCCCACAACTTAAGACGTGGTATAATGCGTTCAATGCCGACTGAAGATGAAGCTACACGCCTTATCGGTGGCATCTTGGATGCTACAACAGCACTCCAATATGTTGAAGGAAATCAGGAATGGAAAAGTCAACGCAGACGAAAAATGACCACTTCTGAAGAGGAATAATCAGGGTATCCATGAAGCAATGCTCTTTGGCGTCTCGCGAACATGCATGGCAACGAGTTTAAGCCGATTCCCATATGCTGTTGTAATGTGGGGCTCTACTTGCTCAAAAGCCCACTTTGCAAGATTTTCTGCTGTTGGAATGAAAGGAACAACGACTGTTCGATGTCCATCTCCCATCAATTCACATGCTTCACGCGCCAGTTCATCCCCTTCATAAACGACAAATGCATGATCGACAACATCGTGAACGTATGTCATAAGAATTTCACTTACATCGGAGAAATCCATCAACATCCCCTCTTCACTTACCCCAGTTTCTTGAACGGTATCGCCTTCAATTTCGGCTTCAAACCTATATCGGTGACCGTGCATGTGACGGCATTTACTTTTGTGGTTAGGGACTCTGTGACCGGTGTCAGTCTCAACATATCTTCGTATTCTGGTTGTCATTCGTCACCCTCCTTGAAATCTAATGATGCTGAATTGATACAATATCTCTGTCCACCGAAGGCCCGAGGTCCATCTTCAAAGATGTGTCCTAAGTGAGCCTCACATTTACTGCATTGCACCTCGATTCTGTGCATGCCATGACTGTTATCAACGATATGCCGGATTCCTGCACGAGGATGCTCTGTATGGAACGATGGCCAGCCGCAACCAGAATCAAATTTCATCTCTGAGGTGAAGAGCAAGTGATTGCAACAGATGCAGTAATAGTTTCCATTGTTCTTTTCGTCCCAATAAATACCCGTGAAAGCTCGTTCAGTTCCGCTTTGACGAGTAACATAATATTGCTCATCTGTGAGGCGTTGTTTGTATTCATCATCCTTGTGTTGTTTTTCAATTTTGAGAGCCTTTTCCAACACATCATCCCAGGACGTTTGGTATTCAACAGGGTCTGAGAGCCCCAATTGGTTGAAGGCGAGAATGCGCTCAATATCTGCTCCACTGGCTCCTGAACTACGACCATCTTTGTCCGGATTATAGGATGTGTTGGTATTTGCAAAAATCAAATCAAAGTTGAGCCCAAGTTCGTCAATTGCTTGAAGGGCATCTTTCAGGATGGTCACTTTATCCCCCTCCAAATAGGGGAGTTTAAATGAAATCTTTTCACTCTCCCAATTTCCAATCGAAAAAGCGTGTTCAATTGCATTATAAAATTCGGGACGGCAATCAGGATAAATTTCATGATCACCTGAATGTACGCCAAGTGCGAGTTCGACATGACACCCTTCTCTCGAAGAAACAGACAATGCATAACCATAGAGTATCGATGCGAAAATGGCATTTCTATTCGGTACAACAGTCGATTTCATCTGTTCGGACTCATAATGTCCTTCCGGAATTTCATTGCCACCTTCGAGAAGTGAACTTTCAAAAACCCCCATAGCGCTTGTTAAGTCGATAATTTTGTGTTCTACAAGGATTTCCTTTGAGTTCAAGTATTCAATGTTCAGTTGGGCGCGTTCAAGTTCTATGCTGTGTTTTTGCCCGTAACGAAATGAGAGGCAGTCGACACGGTAACCATCTGCTAAAAGCCGCATGAGTAAAGATGTTGAATCCATGCCCCCCGAGAGTGCCATCACTGCCCTTTTCATTAGTCAACACCCATCCATTTATGCGTTTGAAGGCTTAATCTCCACGGGGGGTTTTCTTTCACAACTGTTTCGGTAAGAGCAAAATTTTTCCCATTCCACTCAACAGATTCTTGGTCCATGTAGCATGGTTGTAAGAAGTGGTGTGTAAACCCACTCATCAGTTCCTCGTAGAGTTCCAGCTTCTGACCGAGATAGACGCACTTTAACTCATCACCAACGCGTTGACGTATTTTCACTTGCGGATACATTTGGTCCTTAGGAGAAATGCATATCCAGTCGAGGAGGTCTGCAGGAATCTCAATTGTACCATTTGATTCGCAAGAGAGATTGTATCCACGAGACTTGAACAACCGATGGAGAGGCCACAAATCATTGAGCATTGGTTCGCCACCCGTAAAAATTATTCTCTTTGATGGATACTTCATGACCTCTGCAAGAATTGTAGCAGCCGTCATTTCTTCGAATGTTTCGAAATCCGTATCACACCATTCACATTGGAGGTTACATTTACCAAATCTTATGAAAACGTGAGGTATTCCCGCATGGGCTCCCTCACCTTGAACGGAATGAAATATTTCGACAATCTTGTAGACGGCCTCAAGATCTGTTGAGGAGTCTTCAGAGCGGTCGATTGACATTTCAGTCGAATTAGAACTCATGAAACATTCCTCAAAGTGGACGTGCTTGAATCAGTTGCATGAGTTCTTGGCGAGGTTCGGCCTTGTCGAAAAATACACCGCGCATTGCTGAAGTAGTCATCACTGAATTTTGTTTCCTTACGCCTCTGCAACGCATACATCCGTGAGATGCTTCTATGATTACGGCAGCTCCCAAGGGGTTCAAATGAGTTTCCAGATCATCTGCGATACCTTTTGTAATTCGTTCTTGGTTCTGCAGACGGTGCGCATGTGCATCCACAATCCGAGCGAGTTTACTAATGCCGACGATTCTGTCTACAGGTATGTATGCGATGTGTGCTCTTCCACTGAATGGCTGTAAGTGATGTTCGCATGTCGAATGAAATTCAATATCCCGAAGGAGAACTATCCCGTCATATCCTTCGCCATTGAAAGTTGACTGCAGCAATTCTTCTGGGTCTGCTTTGTAACCGGAGAATATTTCATCCCATGATTCAATGACTCTCTGAGGGGTTTTCATTAAACCTTCACGCTGCGCATCGCCTTCTAAATATTCAAGCAATGTTTTTACTGCATTTTCTGCATCATTCTTTGTAACCATTTCAATCACTGTCTCCCATGCCTTGCGTCAATTTCATCCAACTGGTCTAAGAGTTTCCTACAGGCGGTACGCACTGCATCAGCAAGGCTGACAAATTTGTGCTCATCACCAACATGCTTGCGAAGGTCATCGACCAACTCTGCAGGCATGTCAAGAGAAATTTTCGGCATGTTTGACGGTCCTGGCAAACACATATAAGTATTACTTGAGTAATACTCTAGTATTATACTTTAGAAATGTGGCTATAATTCTAGCCAAAAATCAGCAGAACGAAAGCGAACGTTCAAAGAACCCCTTCAACAACGTATAGTCGATGACTCCTGTTGCTGCGAATGCTTTTGCCAATCTTCAAAGTCTGCGAGACCATTCAGGTCATCGAGATACGGTAGGGCTCCCTGATGCAGTAATTCAAAAATTCCTGGAATTTGACTCACATCTCTCCTCCGCACTCGATGAAGCAGTTCTTCGTCGTGAAACATTGCTTGAAGAATTTGGTAATGAAATGTTGTCATTATCTGAATCCGAACTTGTCAAGATTCTTCAATCAGATTACATTAATTTTTACGCTCCAGCTACTGTTAACCCATACGTTGCACTTACTGCACGTGGACCATGGATCGTAACGACACACGGTGCAGTCCTTCACGACAACGGGGGGTATGGGATGCTCGGTAGCGGACATGGACCTGCTGATGTCATCTCAGCAATGTCTGGCAATTGGGTTATGGCGAACGTCATGACGCCTTCATACAGTCACAAACGCCTTGCAACTCGTCTTCAAAAAGCACTTGGATATACCCGTGGTTCCTGCCCATTCACTCGTTTTATCTGTATGAACAGCGGTTCAGAATCAGTCACCGTTAGTCTAAGAATTGCAGATGTAAATGCTCGCAAAATGACCGGCCCCGGAGGCAAGCATGAAGGAAAAGAAATCATGCTCATGGCTGTTGAGAAAGCCTTCCATGGACGAACAGACCGTCCTGCGCAAATATCTCATTCCTGTAAATCATCTTATGACAAGAATTTGGCTACATTCCGCGACCGTGAAAACTTGATTTTGGTTCCCGCAAATGACGTCTCTTCTCTCGAAGCGGCTTTCGCAAAAGCTGAACAAAATAATCAATTCATCGAACTTATGGCTATCGAACCCGTACAGGGTGAAGGTAACCCAGGTTCGTGTGTTGAACGCTCATTCTATGATGCCGCTCGCCGGCTAACCCTCGAACATGGATCTATGCTATTGGTTGATTCCATCCAAGCAGGTATCCGCGGCCAAGGTTGCCTTTCGATTATTGATTATGATGGATTCCAAGACGCAGAATGCCCCGATCTGGAAACATGGTCCAAGGCATTGAATGCTGGTCAATTCCCGCTTTCAGTTTTGGGTCTAAACGACAGGGCATCTGAAAATTATGTAGTTGGTATTTACGGTAATACAATGACCACAAATCCTCGAGCGTTGGAAACAGCATGTGCAGTTCTCGATCTTATCACACCTGAATTGCGAGAAAACATTCGCTCAAGAGGAATTGAGTTTGTAGACAAACTGAAGGCTCTTGCCATCGAAATGCCTGGAATTATTACACAAGTGCAAGGCACCGGATTGCTATTGAGCGCTGAACTTGAACCGTCCCAATTCCCAGTGGTCGGTTTCGATGCTGTTGAAACGTGGTGCCGCAAGCATGGACTCGGTGTGATTCATGGAGGCACGAATGCTCTCCGCTTCACTCCTCACTTCGGGATTACATCTGAAGAAATAGACCTCATCATAGACGTAGTCCGGGCATCATTCCACCAATTCTCGCAACATTAAGACAGTGATGTTACAATATCTTCTCGGCTGAATTGTCGAGATGCATAGTAGGCTGCTAATGTGGCATAAATAATTGAGGAAACCGCCCAAATGATAACGTGCTCGGTAATCACTCGATTCATCAACAATTCACGTAATGCTAACAAAATATTGACAACCGGAATTGCAAACCAGAACCCTTCAATTCCGTCGAGATTTATCACTTGGGTGAACAGTGCAGGGAATAAGATGAGCATCAGAGCAGGCGCTAATATTGAGCCTGCTTCTTTGACACTGTGTGAACGCATAGCAAGTGCTAATTCAAATGCCACGACCATGATTGCAAACAACATAATCGATAAGACGATGAGTAGCACAGATACAATGGAAAGTTGGGGCACTCCGATAAAGCTCGATGATGCTAGATAGCCTATTGCAAACAAGAGCCCGAATATCTGCAGTAAAACGCCCACTCCAGTAATAGTCGCTACAGCAAGCCACTTGCCAAATAATAATTCCATCCTGGTGCATGGTAAGCAAAGCAGTGCTTCCAGAGTACCCCGTTCACGTTCACCAGCAGTCATATCAATCGATGGTTGAATCGCACTGGAATACGTCCAGATGGCTAGAACGAGAGGTATGAACAAAGATAGAATCATTCCGGATTGCTCGCCAGTAGTCGCAACATCACCCGACGATATTTCACCATCCCATCGTAAAGGATCGAGCGTTTCATTGACATCTAAGCCGCCAAGCTCTATACGTTCTCGAACCTCTGAATCCTCCCATTCTGCAAGAACATTTAGTACCCGATACCTTGCTTCATTGGAACGTTCAGAAGTGGAGAGGTGAAGTATGGCATAGCCCCATACATCTTCATTTGATTCAAATCTTAGCACTGCATCTGCGGAACTGTTTCGAACACGTTCAAGGTCAGGACCTGGTGTTGAGAGGCTGGTCGTATTCGGTAAAGTTTCAAGCGTGTAGTTTATCCCGCTTAGAGTAATATTTTCAGCGAGGTTGGTAGGCAGACCATCTGTTTGTATAACGATTGTCAATTCCATAGCATCCAACTCGGCAGCTTCTGATTCTAAGAGTATTGGGAATAATATGAACAAGAGCGGGAACATAAGCAGTGGAATGACAATAATGGCAATAATTGTCCTCCAATCTCGCGTAAATTCGACGACTTCTTTCTTGGCAATCGAGCGAACCCTTCGAAAACTGCCATCACTCACTTTCCATCACCTCACGTGTTGTCGTTGGAGTTTTAGGCGTGAATAATCGTCGCCACCAACCAGTAAATGCACTCTCTTTGTCATTATCTTCTTTTCGAGTTCGGGCCTGATCAAGTGTAAGTGAAACGTATGCCTCTTCCAGAGAATGTGTATTGGTATCCTCTAAGAGTTTCTTAGGAGGGCCATCTGCGCGTATTTCTCCATTGTGAATAATGACAATTCTGTCGCATACTTGCTGAGCTTCAGCCAACTGGTGCGTAGAATAGATGACAGTCCCACCTTCATCGCGTAACTGTCGGACAAGGGCTCGAACTGTTCGTGCACTTGTAATGTCAAGGCCAGCAGTTGGCTCGTCAAGCAAGAGAATGTTTGGCCCATGTGCAAGTGCTCGAAGCAATGCTGTCTTTTGCCGCATACCACGTGAGAAACCTTTCGTGTGCCGGCCTAAACTTTCTTTCATGTCCAAATGCTCAGCGAATTTTTCGGTTCTCGCCCATGAAATTTCGTCCGACACTCCATGCATTCTGCTATGATAGCGAATGTTTTCCCATGCTGTCAATCTTGAATAGAGACCAGTAGATTCAGGAACAACACCGAGTTCTTGACGCATTGTGGTTACAGATTCACCGTTACTCAGTAAGACAGACCCAGAAGATGGTTTGTAGACTCCAGCCATTAGCCGTAAGAGAGTCGTTTTTCCAGCACCATTACTACCGACTAACCCTACAATTTCTCCCGAATAAATTTCGAGGCTTATCCCCTGTAAAGCCTCGACTTCAGCAAAATGCTTCGTGACGTCACGTATTGAGAGAAGTGATTTTTTCATCCAAACCCTCACATGCGACGTCCGTTTTCAATAGCGTTGTTAAGTCCAGGGTGCTTAATTTCTATATTACAAGCCCGAATCAATTGCTGCTTTATTTGCGAGAAAATTTCCATTTGCGAGACACCCATTTCCACCAAATCTCCAATCATGTTGAATGCACCTTGTATTGCCCCAGCATCGAGGAAAGCATCATTGGAAATTTGACGTTTCATCTTTAACACTTCCAGACGACTAGAAAGAAATTCTACTTCGCTGCGAATTCGCGGACCATCTATATGAGGGAGTGCGATGAGGTTATCGACACAGGTTCGCATCAGTTGAATTGTAGAGATGGAATGATATGATGCTTACCCTTTGACTCAATGGCTGATTTACGCTTGCGTGAGTTCAACCAATACACCACCAGTAGATTTGGGGTGCACAAATGCAATCATCTTTCCACCAGACCCTTTCCTTGGAACTTGGTCTATCATATGTATATTATTTTCAATCAGGTGCTGTATAAGTCCGTTTAAGTCCCCAACTCGAAAACACAATTGTTGTATCCCTGTCCCTTTTTTGGAAATAAATCTCCCTATTGGAGTGTCTTCAGATGTAGGTTCTAACAATTCAATGAGCGTAGGATGGTCGGTATCGGTTTTGTTGGAAGTGGAAAAGAATCGAGTTGTAACGCCTTGGTCTTCAACCAATTCGTCATCAGGATTTTCAATCAGCCCAAGCAGGCGCCAGAAAGAACTACCTTCTTCTAGCCCGTTAACTGCAATTCCAATATGGTCTACGTGTATCGGTCCAAAAGTCATATACTCACCTCAAAATCCACTTGGAGCCATCCAAGTACCAAATACGTCCTTCATGGAAGATATTATTTCTCCGAGTGTACAATCGCTTTTTACGGCTTTGAGAACGAGAGGGAAGAGATTATCAGAACCAGCAGCTGCTTTACGTATGGATTCCAGACACTCTTCAACTAAAGCATCATCACGTTTGCTTCTCAATTCAGCAAGGCGTAAGCACTGTTCGTTGCCGACAGATGGGTCAAGTTTGAGTGCTTCAGTGACTGTGTCGTCCTCCATGAGCCCATGATTCACGCCGACGATTTTTCTTTTCTCTGATTCAACATCATTGAGATGTTGATACGCAGCATTGTGAATTTCACGTTGTTGCCAACCCTGTTCAATTGCTTTCATTGAACCTCCGAGTGATTCGATTTTCAAAATTTGCTCATGCGCAAGGTCGTGGATTCTTTTGGTCAGTGCTTCAACGTGATAGGATCCACCTAGCGGGTCGACCACATCTGCAGCACCACTTTCTTCAGCAATGATTTGCTGCGTTCGTAAAGCAACAGTTGCAGACTTTTCTGTAGGAAGTCCGAGTGCTTCGTCATAGGAGTTCGTGTGGAGGCTTTGTGTCCCTCCGCAAACTGCAGCAAGTGCCTGAATTGTTACTCGTGCGATGTTGTTCAATGGCTGTTGAGCAGTTAGGCTTACTCCTGCCACTTGTGTATGGAATCGGAGCATAGATGATTTTGGATTTTTAGGAGAGTATCGCTCGGTCACCAATTCATACCAAAGAGATCGAGCAGCCCTAAACTTCGCTGCTTCTTCAAAAAAGTCATTATGGCAATTAAAGAAAAAAGATAATCGTGGTGCAAAGGAATCAATATCAAGCCCCTTGTCTATTGCCGCCTCGACATAAGCAAGGGCATTTGCTAACGTGAATGCAACTTCTTGAACAGCAGTCGAACCCGCCTCACGTATGTGATATCCAGATATCGAGATTGTATTCCATTTGGGGACATGCAGAGCACAAAATTCGAATGTGTCCGTGATGAGGCGCATGCTTTGCTCAGGAGGAAATACATATGTCCCCCGAGCAATGTATTCCTTTAGGATATCGTTTTGAATTGTCCCGAGAACCTCGTGGGAATCAACTCCCTGTTCTTCAGCAACTGCGATATACATTGCGAGCAAAACCATGGCAGGGGCATTAATTGTCATCGATGTACTAACTTTATCCAGCGGAATTCCTTCAAGGAGTTGTCGCATGTCATCAACGGTAGATATAGAAACGCCCACTTTTCCAACCTCTCCCAGTGACATATCATCATCCGCATCCAGGCCGAGTTGAGTTGGTAAATCGAATGCGACAGAAAGCCCTTTTTGACCGCGTTCAAGAAGTAATTTAAATCGTTCATTTGTCGCTTTCGCACTCGAGAAGCCAGCATATTGTCGCATTGTCCATAATCTGGACCTATACATCGTTGAGTGTATTCCGCGAGTGTATGGCGGAGTACCGGCCACGCCAATATCTGCCGACTCTGCACCGAGTTCATTGAGACTCTCCGGGGTGCTCTGCAAATCCAAATCTAAGCCACTGAGAGTCTTCCAGTCTTCTTTACGCTGACCGACCATAGACATCCCACCGTATGGGGCTTCATCAACACTCCCACGTATCAGTGGTCTTGATGTCCGTCTGGACCGTGCGCATGCCCGTGGGAAACTTCATCATCTGAAGCTGCTCGAAGTTCAACGATCTCCACATTAAAGGTGAGTGCTTTTCCTGCGAGGGTGTGATTAAAATCAGCGGTAATTGTTTCGTCACTCACTTCAGTAATTGTAAACGGTGATGGTCCATGTGGCATCTGTGCAACGAGTTGCATTCCTGGTTCAAGTGCAGCTTCTGCCTCGAGTTGAGCGAATTGTTCCCGAGGGATTTGCAATACTGCTGCTTCATCACGTTCTCCATACGCTCGTTCAGAAGTGAGTGTAAATTCTCTCTTCTCACCAACTGCAGCGCCCATTATTTCTTCTTCAAATCCAGGAATCATTTGTTGGTGTCCTACGAGGAATGAAAGCGGTTCTCTACCTTCACTACTGTCAAATATTTCGCCATTATCGGGGAGTGTACCTGTATAATGAACACTTGCAACCATGTTTCCGCTTACTGTTAATTCTGTCATAATATCACCTTCTTGTTGTCATTCGAGAAACTAAATCTCTTAGTTTATCAGCGACTTCGCGAGGTAGAATTTCTTCTTCTACCTTGAGTTCGATGAATTCTAGAGCGTCTGTAACACCCATTCGTTCACCTTTGGCCCATACCTGACCTAATACATTTGAGCGGTTTTCCTCGCCTATTGCATCGTCATCCAAGAGATCACGAGCTGCATATTTGTATTCGAGATATTTTTGCCGGTTGAGTTTTTTCTCTTGTTTCTGACGTCCGCCACCTTTCTTATCGCCACGGCGTCTTTTGCGTCGACGATCGGATGAGGGTTTTGCGACCTCAGTTTGAATAGTTTTGAAAACATCGTTCCGTGACTTCTCAGCCTTTGCCCCTGTAGTCTCCGGTGTATCCGAGAGAGGGGTTTGAGATGGTTCAGCGGAAATGAATTCGATTACGGGTTCACTTTCCACTTTTTGAACCTCTGGCTTGACTTCAACAGCATCGTTGCGCTGAGCCTTAGCATTTTTTCTAGACTCCTCTGATTTACGGCGTAGTTCTGCCATTCTGTCCTCACGAGAAACCTTTGGTGCTACCACTTCTTGTTGTTCAACTGAATTCGTAAAGGTTGGCTCTGATACTTTTTCAGCCACAGGCTGGACCGCTGCAGATTTAGGTTTGGAATCTTGATTGCCTAAACGATTCAAAGCCTCTTGACGCTTTTTGGCAAGTTCATTGTGAGCATTTTGATTGTCTTGCTGTGGCCGAGGAGTAGGACGAGTAGCGGGAGCATTGCGGCGTTGACTCTGTGAGCGTTCACTCATCCGCTTGTTCCGCTGTGCACTAGCGTCACGGGCAAACGGGTTGAATGGTTCATCTTTTTTACGCCGTTCGCCGCTAATGTTCAGTTCCCCCAAACACTTCTCGCCATTGACTCCTTAAAAACAATTAGCGTTATGTGAAGGACTAAACGGCCCATGTCACCTGAGTTTGGTCCGTGCGTAGGTATTGGTCAATTCCACTTTCAGGATAGGAGGTAGTCCGGCCTTCTTGAAGTTCAATAAATCCGAGTAAAGCAATCATTGTTCCGTTATCGATGCAATACATTCGTGGTGGAGCATGCGATGTTGATTCGCGCTCCTCTGCCATTTGTTCACACATTGTTCGAAGTCGTGTATTGCATGCGACTCCTCCTCCGAGAAGAAGTTCTTTTTTACCTGTGTGCGAAAGTGCCCGTTCAGCAATTTCTACACATGCGGCAAATGCATGTTCTTGCAAAGACCAACATACTGAGCCTAAGTCGGCGCCGTTGTCAATTAGCCTTTGTGCTGCAGTCATGACTCCGGAAAAGGCGAGGTCCATGCCGCGAACTGCAAATGGTAATTCAAGACCTTCCAGTGAGGGATTATGTTGAGTCTCCAGCCATTCCGCTGCTAACTTTTCAATGACGGGACCTCCCGGGAATGGTATGCCTTGTGCTCGTGCAAATTTATCCAACATGTTTCCAATTCCTATGTCAAGTGTTTCGCCCAGGACTCTGTATCGACCTTCATGGTGAGCAATCACTTGAGTATTGCCACCGGAGACATAGAGGAGAACAGGATCACTGCAGCCACATTGTTGTCGCCCGATTTCAATGTGTGCTACACAATGATTGACTCCAATAAGCGGGACATCTAACCGACTTGAAATGCCACGTGCAATGGCCGCACCAACACGAAGGCAAGGTCCAAGACCTGGGCCTTGAGAGTAGGATACTGCGGAGATGTCATGAGGGGATAACTCGTATTTTTCAAGAAGTGAGGTAAAGAGAGAATTAGCAATATCTTTGTGGTGGTCAGCTGCTTCACGGGGGTGAATGCCCCCCTTGTCGGGGCGTACTGTATCTGAAAAAGCCGGATAGGGGGTTCCATTCGAATCAACAAGACCAAACGACAATGTGTGTGCTGTCGATTCAATACCGAGTGTCCATAGACTCATCGCAATCATACATGCGAGAGAGCCATTGTTCTTCAACCCTCAGCATACAGAGGTGGACATGCGCACCGTCTATCTTGATGCTGGCCCCATCGCGCACCTCTCGGGAGAAGGTCCACTTCAAGGGCAGCAAATGCTTGATTCGTCGAAGCTCGTAATGCCTCCGGGAATGGGTATTGTCGTAGAGCGTGATACCATTGCCTCAATTTCTCCCTCTGAGGAATTGAAATCAGAATATGGTTCCACCTCAGACCATTCGAACCACGAGTTGAAGATAATCCAACTCAATGGCAAAGCAATAATCCCGGGATTCGTCGACAGCCACACTCACCTTCTTTGGGCAGGTGATCGTTCTCGAGAACTATCGTGGAGGCGCGAGGGGAAATCATACCGTGATATTTCGGATATGGGTGGAGGTATACAGGATACTGTTCGAGCTACAGCCATGGCATCTGGTGAAGAATTATTGCAACTTGGATACATGCGTATGCGAGCAGCCCTTCGCAGCGGAACCACACACATGGAAGCGAAAAGTGGCTACGGTTTGACAACAGATTCCGAATTGAGGTTAATTCAAATTGCATCAGAACTCCAATCGATGGACCACTTACCTTCCTTGGACTTGACATGGCTCGGTGCTCATGACATACCATCGGGTATGAGTTCAGATCAGTACACGGAACAAATTCTCTCAGAACAATTGCCCCAAGTTTTGGAACAAGGACTCGTACGTTCAGCAGATGTCTTTTGTGAACCTGGATGGTTTAGTGTTGAACAGTCCGAGGATATTCTCAAATCATCCCGAGATGGTGGGCTAAATTTACGAATGCATATAGACGAATTTGTGGATGGTGGAGGCGGAGAACTCGCTGCCGAACTCCGAGTCGATACAGCAGACCACGCATTCCACACGAGTGGAGACACTCGTCAAAATATGGAATCAGTCAATGTGAATACTGGGTTTTTGCCAGGGACGCCATACGCGATTGGAACAGGGTGGCCTGATTTCAATGATGTGATTGAAAAAGAAATTACGTGGAGTGTGGCAACAGATTTCAATCCAAACTGTAAAACAATCAGCATGCCTTTCATGGGTTCACTTTTGGCGCAAAGATGCTCAGTCCATCCACTGGCAGCACTTGTTGCCGCTACACGCAATCCGTCGGAAACCACCCCTCACCCTACCGGTAAAGTCCATGGGAGATTGGAGGTTGGCTCAATTGCCAATTTCAATATCCTTGATAGTGAGTATTGGGAAGCATGGTGCTTGCAGCCTTCACACACTCCCTTCTCTTCAACGTGCATATCTGGGAAACTCATCCATCATTGATTTACTATCTATCGTCCATGAAAAAGTAATTAATTTAACAGTAGATTTGGAGATATTAAAATGGAACTCATTAATGTGTTGGTTGAAACAGTGGTATGTTCTGGCGCTCCTGGTAAAGAAGCGCGATTCAAGAGAATGCTCGAAGTTCGTCAAGAATTCAAACGTCGACAGGATGGATGCATCGCAGCTTGGATTGGACTTTCTACAGACTCGCAAGGATTGTTCCTTGTTCAATCCGTATTCGAAGATAAGAAATCATGGAAGCGGATATCGCAACATATTGCTGATCGATTGGATACGAAGGATGGGGGTCTCGAAGGCGTAATTGGGGGACCTCCACTCGTTGGAATGTTTGAACTTCCACTTTCTTCTCTTGAAATCCCGTCACAGGGTAAATCGGAGTAAAATACCACGCCCTATAGTGTCGCATAATGTATGTTATACGACATAGACTCAAAAAGTCTAGATTACAGTCCATACGACTACCTCCCTTATGCCGCTCAGTGTTGCCTTTTCCGTTTTTTAGTTCGATTGACAGGCAATATTTGCGTTTTTTCCACGCAAAGTAGGGGGGTTTTGGTACATAATGGCCTAATCTTCGTGTTCAAGATTCGAACATGAAAGAGTGCGAAGAATCTAAGTCAAATAACGGATTGGACTAAACGATTGACATGGATGTAGTTGAAGGATTTTGTCTCAAGTGCAAAACCTATGGGCCGATAAAAAGTGGTCAGCTCATAAAAATGAAAAACGGTAGAACGCGAATGGCAGGCGGCTGTTCACAAGCTGGTTGTTCAGGAAAGATATCGAAGATCGTCAGTTGAATTGACTTGCTCACACCGATGTGATTTAATACACCGTTTCAGTGGGCAAGATACCTAGGGCTCGTGGTCTAGGGGTTATGACGTCGCCTTGACATGGCGAAGATCGAGAGTTCAATTCTCTCCGAGCCCACCAGTGAATACTCAAATTATGATTTATCATTACTTTCGATTTAAAAGACAATTAATTTAAAGCCTTTACATATGCGACAAAGCGGTAAATCAGTCTGATAAATCTTCAGGCTCGGGTAATTTCAATTTTTTGGAATCCGTTTTTTGGATTGGCAATTCATCTTCATCATTCATCGTGAAATCGGTTGAACCGCCGGACCAGGTTGAAATTTCTTCACTTTCTTCAAAATCTTCCTCAGGTATAGCATGTTGGTCTGATAACGAATAAATCGATGGATCGATTACTTCACGCTCTATTTTTTGAGTCGGAGGGGGGGCTGCGCGTTCTTCAAGATGAATTCCTGAATGAAAGGTTCCGCACTCAGAGCATCGGACACTTCCGGATACTTCGATACAACCGCAAACAGGGCATGATGACATACTCTTCAGTTTACCCAATGGGTCAACAGATGTCATAATTTCACTCCAAGAACATGTCTTCTTGGTATCCAGTGACGAGGTCGCCAGAGCCGTCTTCTTTGATAGTGACTGTTTCCTCTTCATCATCAAACTCAACAATAACTCCGAACACTTCTTCGTCATCTAAGGTCATGCCAATGTGCGATCCAATGTCAATTTCATCATCACCTTCATCATCGTCATCATCGTCTTCTTCAGAATCTTCGTAATTATCCTCACCTTCTGACTCATCATCGTCTTCGTCTTCGTCTTCGTCAGCGGATTCTGCTTCGACACCATCGTCTTCAGATTCATCATCATACTCCTCTTCAGAAGTATCAAGATGATCATCTTCATCACCCTCTGAATCATCAGAACGTGCTTCTTCAACATCATCTTCGACTTCTTTCATTGCTTTTGAACGCGCTCTCCAGCCAGGGACAACAGCGAAATGCATTGCGAGTGAACCAAGTAGGGCGACTGTACCAAGCAGTATCATGAGGATACCATCCCAATAAAAGCCAGCAGGCATGGAGGATGATTCTCCTGAAAATGGCGTGAGAGAATTGCTACACTCGCCAATTTGAACATCTTTATCACACGGATAAATATCACCATCATACACCGTTATTCCATTGTCCAGTTGGTGCATCCCATTTACGGATTCGAGAGCTACATTTCCGCCACTGCCATCGACAATTACGCCCAAGCCGTTAAAAATCCACGCCGCGATAAAGAGTCCTATTCCCAAATGTATGAGCGGCCAAACAATGTCATTCCAACGCTTACCCATCATTTGGCGTTGTAGGTCGGTTGGGAATGGCTTGTCTTTCTTAGGGCTGAGGAGGGTGTCTTCGTCGACTGCATCATCAGCATCATCAAGGGACTCAAGTGCAGCTACAAATTCAATAATATCTATCGAACCATCATTGTCATCGTCAGTGTTGGCAAGGAACGATTCAATATCTTTGGATGAAACATCTTCCTCAATGAGGTCCTCAATGGCAGACATAAATTCATCAACCGATACATTTCCATTTCCATCTTTATCGAGAGAATTAAAGAACTTGTTTGGAGAATCTCCAGTTTGGTCCATTGCATCAGAAATCAGTTGTAATATGGATACAGGTTCAAAGCCTTCTTCAAGGTCTTCTTCAAAGTCATCTTCCAAATCCTCATCAAGATCGTCGATAACGTCATCGATATCTTCGATTTCCGAATCATCATCTTCAGATTCATCGTGTTCTTCTTCAGAGCCAATATCTTGGCCTTCAAGTTCTTCATCTTCATCCGAGGAAATTTCTTCATCGCCCTCAATATCGTCTTGATGAGTGTCATCTGCCGGGGCGTCAGAATCTTCTTCTGATTCCTCTTCACTCTCGTTCGAATCCTCAGCTGCCTCGTCTTCAGTGACCTCCTCGACAACTGCAGGTTTGGATTCTTCAGAAATATGTTCGCCGGTAATAGTTTCATGCAATTCAGATAAGTCAATTTGACCATCACCATCTTCGTCAATGGTTTCAATCAACCGCTCTACTTGGGAAGGGGGCAAGTCTGCTAAATTCAGACTTAACAATCCGGATTTCAATTCTGAAGAATCAATTCTTCCGTCTCCATCCTTGTCAAATTTTTGGAAGAGAGTGGGAATTGAAATACCTGTTTCATTAAGCCACTTTCTCAAGACATCAACAACGTCATCAGCAACAAAAATAGTTCCGCAATGTGGGCATTTGGTTGAGTCGAGCGGAACGAGCCCATGGCAAGCACCACATTCACCGAGAGCATCATCCGATACCCCAGAAAAAGAAATGCCACATTCGGGGCAACTTTCTGAATTTAATGGTACAATCGCTCTACAAGAGCCACATTCGGCCATTGCAATTTCTTCATTCGTATCATCAGACATTTCCACACCTACTCTCCCCACCGCATCGTCGGATATAATGATTCATAGACTTTGAACGATGAACACCCATTATGAGGCCGAAGCTATGGGGGGTGGAATCATAAAAAAAGGGCAAATCTATACAACGGAATTTGTTTCTGATGATGAGACTTTAGCATGGGTCGATAAAGAAAGTCAATCTACAGAACAACACATTCTTCTTTTTTCTCGACTACCTCACCGCAGATTGCTCGAACATGTCGACATTAATGCTATTGAAGCATACTGGCTCTCGGAAAGGGTCACGGATGGCGCTATACAACCGGACATAGAAACTCTCTTTTCAATAATTCTTCATCACTTGTCAAATCATAATGGTATTGTGGTTTTAGAAGGGCTTGAATGGCTTGTCACAAAGGATGGAGAAGATGCAACACTCTCATTTGTACGAAAACTCAGGGAGTCGGTTCACAGGACTTCCTGGACCATTGTCATGCCAATACGCGCTCTTGCTTTTGAATCACTTTGGCTAGCACGGCTACGTAGAGAAGCAGCATCTATCGACCTATCTCAGCCAAAAATGGAGGAAGAAGAGGTTGCAGGCAGTGATTCAGTATTTTCAGAAGACACCAGTACCGGTGAAGGTACAGTATCGTTTGAAATTCAAGAAGACGGAACTCCGCATCTAGTGATGTTGACTCGTTTGCCGCCTGTAGGTTTCACAGAATCCCTTCTCAGAAAACGAATCCTCCAATGGCGACGGATGGGGCTTGATGTTTCTGAAGTCGAACCGGCACTCCGTATGAGTGAAGAAGAGTCCTATGCGTTATATTCAAGAGTCGAAGAGAAAGTTAGACGAGCTGTTGAATTGGAGCGTCACGTCAATAATTTCATAGACGAACTATCTTCAACTGAAGAAGCAACTGCAAGGTTCCGCATTCGGCAACTCACTGGACTTGACGAGTTAGAACGCCAATTTTTTGAGAACTAGCGTGGCAGTCTGCCTTCTTCTGCTTCTATTCGTGCCAACCATTTACTCTCAAGCAATTCTTTTGCTACGGAGATGATGTCTGAACTTGTGCTTCTGTCACCTTCCAAGGGGGCAACAATAGTCCTCACTCTTTGTTTCAATGCAACAATAAATGGAGACGGTTGAGTCTCATTAAATTCAAGCGCTTCGCACGCCACTACAATCTCACACGCAAGAACTTCAGAGAGCCGGTTTGTTGCTTGTAACAAATTCCAACAAGCCGTAGCACCCATACTCACGTGGTCTTCTTGTCCTGCCGAAGTGGATGTTGAGAATGTGGTCCGAGGTGCTGCGTGCCCATGGAGTTCGGAAAGGGATGCACCTGCAACATATTGGACTATCATTAATCCGGATTCAAGGCCAGAGTCTCTTGCCAAGAACGCAGGTAATTTACTGCGAGCAGGATCCAGCATCTGGTCGATTCTTCTTTCTGAAATGGAAGCCAATTCAAACATTGCTGAAACCATTGAATCTGCAGCCAATGCCAATACTTCTCCATGGAAATTACCCTGTGAAATGACTTCATGTGACCCTGGGTTTGCCAGGTCTGGGAAAATAAGTGGATTGTCAGTCGCACTGTTCAGTTCAATTCTCAAGGTATTTTGCAATGCTGTCAAGCGTTCATGTATTGCTCCGTGAACTTGCGGGGCACATCGAAATGAGTAAGCATCCTGGACTTGGTCGCATTCAGAATGAGAGGACATGATTGGGGAGTTGTCGAGTATTTGGCGTATTCTTTGTGAGACAAGAAGTTGACCGGGATGAGGTCTTGCATCGTGAACACGAGGGTCGGAAGGTTTGACGCTTGCTTTTCGTGCTTCAATTGATGTGCATAATCCAAGGTCTGCATACATCATTAGATTTGCTAATCTTTGTTCCGCTAAAACCAAAAAACTGCACATTTGACTTGTGCCATTAATCAGAGATAAACCGTCTTTTGCACGTAGTTCGAGTGGGATGAGTCCGTGCTTTGACAATTGGTTGGCGGTTGGCTCAACACTCCCGTCCGGGCAAAGCACATGTCCTTCACCAATGAGGCTCAATGCCATGTGTGAAAGGGGTGCGAGGTCTCCACTTGCACCGAGGCTACCGATACGAGGGATGGCGGGGACGATGTCGAAGTTAAGAAAGTTAACAAGTTGTTTCAAAACATCCGGATGGACTCCCGAATTACCTTTTGCGAGTGAATTTATTCGAACCGTCATCATTGCACGCACGGATTCCTTCGACATGAGTTCTCCAATCGCTGTTGCGTGAGAGCGGACAAGGTTTGTTTGCAATTGTGCCAAGTCTTCGGATGAGATTCTTTCGTGGACAAGTGCTCCAAAGCCGGTATTAATGCCATATACTGTCTCATCGTTGGCTAGGATACGCTCAACAACCGAACGTGCCGCTTCAACTCGCGGATGTGC
The DNA here is from genome assembly GCA_949372875.1 of Candidatus Poseidoniaceae archaeon. GTDB lineage: Archaea > Thermoplasmatota > Poseidoniia > Poseidoniales > Poseidoniaceae > MGIIa-L1. The sequence goes on along the minus strand of CASIAW010000001.1, from coordinate 131,175 downwards.
GTCAGATGAAAGCGCCACTTCTGCATTTCCGAATGCGATTCGATGAACTTCAGCAGAGGTAAGGGTGTGTCCGTCAAGAGAAATAGTCGTCATACAGAGTCCTCCTTGAAGAGACTGTTAAGCAGTTGTTCATCCATGTGGTTTGGTAGAGTCACTTGTAGTAAAGGCTCAGACGCCATGGCTCGTTTAATGGCAAATTCAGCACCACTGTTCCTTGCCCAAGCCCTACGTGCTACACCGTTGTTGACATCCCAATGGAGCATCTTTTGAAGCTTGGCTTCACATTCATCAGTTCCGTCGAGAAGCAACCCGAAACCGCCGTTCATCACTTCACCCCAACCAACGCCACCACCATTGTGGAGACTTACCCAAGTAGCACCACGGAACGCGTCACCAACAAAATTGTGAACTGCCATATCGGCAGTGTGTATTGAACCATCGCGAATATTCGCCGTTTCTCGGTAAGGGCTGTCAGTGCCTGAAACATCATGATGGTCCCGTCCAAGAACAACAGGTGCAGAGATACGACCACTTGCGATTGCTGCATTCATTGCAGATGCAATTTTACGCCGCCCCTCATCATCCGCATAAAGAATTCTAGCCTGGCTTCCTACAACCATTTTGTTGGCTCCTGCGCCACGGATCCAGTGGATGTTGTCGAGCATTTGTTGTTGAATCTCAACTGGTGATTCAGGAAGCATGGATTCCAACACTTCGCATGCAATTTCATCCGTTATTTGCAGGTCCTTTGAATCTCCTGAGCAGCATACCCACCTGTATGGTCCGAAGCCATAATCAAAGCACATAGGCCCCATGATATCTTCGACATAACTTGGATAACGAAATCCACCATCGGGAGACATTACATCTGCTCCGGCTCGCCCAGCTTCCAGTAAAAACGCATTACCATAATCCCAAAAGTACATTCCATTATCAGACATGGTATTGATTGCGGCAGCATGTCTGCGGAGTGTGGAACGAACCTCTTCTGCAAACTTTTCCGGCTCGTCTGATAGCATCTTTGCTGCATTATCATACGTGTGACCCACAGGGAAATAACCGCCTTGGAATGGATTGTGCAAACTGGTCTGGTCACTTCCTAAGTCGACTGAAATATTTCTCACGACCAAGCGCTCCCAAAGTTCAACGATATTGCCGATAAAACCAATCGAGTGGCCGGTCTTGGATTTGGCAGCATCAATCATTTGGTCAATAGCATCATCAATATCATCTGTGACCGTTGAGAGCCAACCTTGTTGATGACGTTTTCGAGCTGCATGGGCATTGGATTCAGCAACAATGCATGAAGCACCTGCAATTACTGCTGCCTTTGCCTGTGCACCTGACATGCCACCGAGGCCTGAAGTAACGAACGTAACTCCTCCAAGACCTTCATCACCTTTGAGTCCGAGATGTGCGCGAGCGGCGTTCAGTAGAGTAATCGTGGTGCCATGAACGATTCCTTGAGGGCCAATATACATGTATGAACCAGCAGTCATCTGCCCATATTGCGTCACGCCAAGAGCATTCATGCGTTCATAATTGTCTTGCGTTGATGCATTCGGTATCATCATTCCATTGGTGACGATGACACGAGGAGAGTCCTGTGACGAGGGGAACAAGCCCAGGGGATGGCCTGAATACATGACGAGTGTTTGAGTGTCTGTCATTTGTGTGAGGTAGGACATTACTAAACGGTATTGAGCCCAATTTTGGAAAACAGAGCCATTGCCTCCATAGGTGATGAGTTCGTGAGGAAACTGGGCAACAGCAGGATCGAGGTTGTTTTGTATCATCAACATAATTGATGCGGCTTGTAGCGAACGGGCGGGATATGCTCCTATTGAGTGGGCCTTCATTTCATAGTCAGTGGGGCGAAACCGCCACATAATGATTCGACCAAAAGAATTCAATTCCTCGAGGAATTCTCCAGCAAGTGATGCATGTTGATGTTCGGGGAAATATCTGAGTGCGTTTTTGAGCGCTAATTGTTTTTCACGTTTGTTGAGTATTTGCCGACGTGGTGGGGCATGGTCAACGCTGTCGTCCCATGGAGGCATAGAGGGAATAATCTCAGGAATACCCTCGCCGATGGACTTGAGGGATAGAGATGAGTCGCCCGACATGTTTGTTCCTTGTAGGCAATGCCCTTGAGTATTCTTATCGAACGACCTCAATTGAGAGTCTCATTACGCTTCTCTGAACGATCCCCAGGTTTCCACAATGTGAATATAAAACCGGATGCAATCATAAGTAAAGCGAATATTTGGAACCCATGCTGGAGTGTGAAATAATCCATTTCAAGAAGGTATCCTGCACTTGCACTTGATGCTGAAAAAGCCAGAGACATAATGAGCATGTCCATTGAAAAAACTCTTCCGCGGATTTCATCCTCAACCCACATTTGAGTCAATATGGTCGACAACACCCAATTGGCACCACTTGCCGAATGGGCTAGCATGACAAAAAATACCGTCAACCATACATTCATTCCAAGAGTTAGGCCAACGAAAAAGTAAAAGAATCCGGAAATCATGACAAGCACCCCAATTAGAGTCGGCCATTTTTCTTGGTCTGTGAGGAATTTACGTGCTAAGATTGGACCAGTACCGGTGCCAATTCCTCTCGCAAAGAAGAACAACCCGAATCCAAGAGCAATACCAAATCCATCAACATTTGACCCTGCTACGACCAAAAACACCCCTGCAAGTCCGCCACCTGCAATGTTCCAAGAGGCCTTAGCAAATACGATTCGAAGGAGACGTGCCTCTTTTGATATGCGTATCCAGCCCTTTTTGATATTTGCATATGCGGTTGAAAGCAAAGGCCCTCGCAGGTCGTTATCAATTGTCTGAGGGATAGTGAGCGGTATTAGCAGTATGGCTCCAAGGAGAAATGTGAAAGCATCGATGATGAATGCGGCATTCGTCCCATACAACTCGACTACAATTCCGCCGAGCATAGCGCCGAGGCACAATGCAGTTGACCACGATGCAGCATCTAAGGCATTGGCAGTCGGTAAATCCTCTTTCGACACAATGTTCGGCAATGCTGCCCTTTCTGCGGTAACATATGCGCCGTGTAGGAGCATCATGAGGCCTGAAAGACCAAGCATCCAAGGTATGTCTTCTGGTCCATCTACGGCAAGAAAACCAAGGGCTAAAAACACTTGAAGGAGATTTGACCAAAGCATGATGTGTTTGCGATTCAATCGATCTGCAAGTAAGCCACTGATTGGTTGAAGCAAAGCAAAGCAGAGCATTCGAACTGTGAACAATATTCCGAGGAGGAATTCGGAATCTGTGTATTTGAAAATGAGGAGAAAGAGTGCAATGGTATTGAACCACTCACCAAGCATTGAAATGACGGATGCCAACCACAACCGTCGAAACTTCGAATTGGATGTGATGAGTTCCCAATATCCTATCTTGGTCATTCTTCTTCATCTCCCTTTGAGAATGATGATTCAGACTCAAGAGACACTTCAATCCATTTTGAGGTGGGGGTATTCGACAATGCAGCAGTTGAATTAAGTGGTACCAAAGAATTCGCCTCAGGGAAATACGTAGCAATATTTTGACGGGGTATTTCGTATGCAATGACAACCCATCCGCTCGAATGTCGTTCTTCACCATGGAAGTGACTGGTAATGGATACAGGGTGTCTGCTTTTCCAACCTCTCTCAACCATATCTAATGCGTTCATCAATACGACCCTCCTGTTGCCACTAATTCCGCGATATCGGTCATGAACATCGTAAATGGTCGTATTATACTGGTCGTGTGAACGAATTGTCATCATCACATATCGGTCATCAGGAACGGAAACATCCGGTAGTTCATGTGTGGTAAAGTGAGCTTTACCGGTTGGGGTGTCAAATGACCTTGAATCACGCGGTGGGTTTGGTAATAAGAATCCATTCTCATTTCTTACGCGTTGGTTGTATTTTTCAAATCCAGTTAGTGATTTTTCCATCAAGTCTCGAATAAGATCGTAGTTACCGGCCATTCCAGCCCAGTCGAGTGGTGAATCATCAAACAAATGTGTTGCGAGGTGAGATACAATCCACGGCTCACTGCGTAAGTGAATGGAAGCTGGTTGTAGCCCACCCCTGGATTGGTGGACAACACCCATTGAATTTTCAACTGTTACAAATTGAATGCCACCCTCTTGCACGTCCTCTTCAGTGCGTCCAAGGCATGGAAGGATAATCGCTTGCTCACCCGTAACTAAATGTGAACGATTTAATTTGGTCGAAACTTGAACTGTTAGGCCGATTTTTCGCAAACCTTTAGCGGTTGCATGAGTGTCTGGTGTGGCTGAAATGAAATTCCCTCCCATGCAGAAGAAAACATCGACTTTACCATCGTTCATGGCTTTAATTGCATTCACAACATCATACCCATGCGTCTTTGGGATAGAAATTTGTAACCCCTTTTCCATGTTTTCAAGGAATGATAGAGGGGGTGCCTCCCATATTCCAACAGTTCGATCACCTTGTACGTTTGAATGGCCGCGGACAGGGCACAAGCCAGCACCAGGTCGCCCGATGTGTCCACCCATGAGAAGGAGATTGACAACTTCTTGAATAACAGAGACACCATTTGGTTGCTGAGTGAGGCCCATTGCCCAGCATGCAATGGTTGCTTTTGATTTTGAAAGGACTTTACCCACTTCAATCATTACTTGGCGGTCTATACCCGAATCCGATTCAAGTATACCCCAATCAATGGATTGTGCCTTTTTAACCATAGAATCAAATCCTATTGTTTGGTTTTGAATGAACTCATGATCGAGCCCACCATTCTCGGAATGAACTTTAATGAAGCCTTTCATTAATGCTGCATCACCACCTATGCGTACTGGAATATGGAAATCGGCTAATTGTGTCGAAGAGAAATCAAGTGTCATGTAATCTTGAGGATGTTTAAATCTTTCAAGACCTGCCTCTGGTAAGGGATTGATATGAATAATCGTAGCTCCCTTTTGTTTGGCGTCACGCAGAGCGGTAAGCATTCGTGGATGATTTGTACCTGGATTCTGCCCAACGACCATGATGACGTTGGCATGGTCAAAGTCTTCAAGATGGACAGTACCTTTGCCAATGCCAATAGTTGACCCTAAGCCTTTTCCACTCGATTCATGGCACATGTTTGAACAGTCTGGTAAATTGTTTGTACCAATGCTACGAACCATTGCTTGATAGAGAAATGCTGCTTCGTTACTGGTGCGGCCTGAAGTATAGAATACCGAGCGGTCCGGGTTCTCCATCGAATTAATTTTCGAGGCGATATGAGTGAAGGCATCATCCCATGAGATGGGTGTATAATGGGAACTTCCTTTCTCGAGAAACATTGGCTGAGTGAGCCGTCCCCGCTTGTTGAGCCAATAATCGCTTTTCTCTGCAAGTTCCTGGACACTGTATTGAGAGAAAAATTCGGGTGTAACTCGACTCTTAGTCGCCTCGTCTGCTACAGCCTTTGCGCCATTTTCACAAAACTCAAACTGGGTTCTATGTGTTGGGTCTGGCCAAGCACAACCAGGGCAATCAAATCCATCCTTTTGGTTCACCATTGTCAGCGTTTTGAAGGTTCGAGTCAAACCCATGTTTTTGATGCCGTGTTTCATGGAAGAAGTGACAGCCGGAATGCCTGCTGCCATCTTTTTTCTCTTCTTCAACTTAAGTGGTAGTTTGTCAAGTGGGGTATCTGCTCTCACCTCATCCCTCATACGCTCACCAGCGTTACGTGACGGGGGGGGTTCTCAAGGGTTGTTGTATAGAGTCGCTCATAGATGGCCAATTCCAACGCAACTCTTTGGTTTCATAAATGAAAATATGCGCATGTTCAAACTGCGTGCAGTATCCGCTGCTAGAGTTGAACAAGCCCCAATACAAACAATTGTCCCGATGCCTGAACGAGCCGCTTTTGCCACAAGGTCCCATCCGCAGCGACCAGACAGAAGGAGCATGGATGATTCGAGCCGTTGCCCTGAAAGTATACTCATCCCAATGCATTTGTCTACAGCATTATGGCGCCCTATGTCTTCTGCAATATGTTGAAGACCACTCTCATGAGTCCACATTGCGGCAGCGTGCATCCCTCCCGTTTCTATGAAACCTATTTGCTGAGTTTTCATTGATTGAAATGCATCATTCAGGAGAGCATGAGTAAATCTCGGGTGCGCTCCACTGAATGCAGGTAATTGAGAAATGAGTTCTTCTAATCCATCTGCATTGCATGCGCCGCATGAAGAGGTAATGATGCGTTCAGCGGATGGGTTTGGTGTGAGAATTTTATCTAAATCCAACAACAGCGAACCTGAGTCGCTCCTTTCAATTGAAACCTTTCCATCACTATGAAGTCCGTAACCCTCAGCCAAGGCGTGGCCAATGAATAATTCAGCAAGGTCGGTAGGGGTTCCCAGCAAACTGGCAATCTTAACCCCGCCAGAATATAAGTGAAGTAAGGTCTCTGACGCAAGTGAATCTGAATCTACTGCTGGAATCCCATTGGAATATCGGTGAATACCAACTCGGCGACTTCGCTCCATGATGAGCGATAAAGCCTCAACTTGAAGTCTCTTCGGAATCATTCGGCCGTTCGATGTCAAAGAATTCGAATTGGAGTTCGACTAATTCTTGACTGCTGGTTGCTTGAGCGTATGCATCCAGTGGTTCTTGATTGAGTTCAAAGAATCTCTCGCCCCATCGAAATGCACCCAATACTTGTCTTGCTTGATCCTGTTCTCCAATCAAATAGAGAACTGTAGCGAGCGCTTCAGCAGTCGAAAGACGGCCAGGCTTGCCCCAATTCACCGGGTTTGCTGCCAGAAGGAGGGGGAGCATTCGCGGTTTGAGCCTTGTCTTTTTCATAACTTGTTCGACACTTTCTTCGATGTGTGCCCAGCTACAATCAAGACCTACCAGTGAGCCACCATTGAGGAGTATGTTATGGTCCTCGGGACCGAATACCTTTCCACAAAGTGGTTCAAGGATTATCCCCCTCTTTGGGACAGTTTGGATTTTTTTGTGAAGACGCATGTCGCCTCGTTTCGAAGCAAGAACGGCCGTGTTTTTTTTGGGATCGTCTTGAGCCAGCCAAATGGCATGTACTGAAATTGGTGGCATGTTCTCACCGGATGTCATCCAGATAGTCTCCTAACGTCATTCCGCGAGAAGAAGATGAATCAACCCTTTGAGTTTCAGATGGACGCGAATTTTCAAATAATGTAATGGAAAGAACTCTTTCGAATTTTTTCAAAACGGAATCGGTCGGGCGCTTTCCACTTTCTGTCGATTTGATGATGTTGACCGTTTCTGCCATTCGCTTGCCAAGAGTGGCTTGATTCCAACCTTTGGCTTTACGTGCATTGGAAATTCGCATTGCATAATCACCAGCAAGTTCCTTTTCAGCTTTGAGCATAATGTCTTTTCCTTTTTTCCCCTTCGCTGAAAAAGTAGGCCGGGCACTCATGCTTTGAGCGCGAGCCAGCCCTGGCGCTGCTTCTTTGGGTCCAAGATTCATTTTATCTGAACACCGAGCGCATGCAGCCACTTCAGCCTTGCCCATTTTGACATGACGGACACTTACCTTCATTGCGCCACATAATTCACAGTCAGCCATGTTATCAGTCCCAGTATGCTGGTTATGGTGACTGTCTTTGAAGCCTTCGGAACGAATGACTGCAATTTGTATGAGCGACGACTTAACAAACTGTAGCCACGACGAGTGTTTGAGTCCTATGAGTTCAGATGTTGGAAATAACAGCACTCCACTCGCATCAAAATCAGATGACGAGATTGTAAAGTTGGAAGAAGATTATCAAAAACTTCTCGAAGTCTCAGAGAATTTGATTAATGAAAGGTCCTATTTAGAAACTGAAATTCGAACTTTAAAGAAGCGAGCTACACGACTTGATGATGAAGTCCGACTCTTGAAAACACCTCCTCTCATCATCGGACACCTACAAGATGTCTTAGATGACAGAACTGCAATTGTCCGCTCCTCCAACGGAACTGTATTCCAAGTTTCTCTCAATCAAAGGCTTGAGCCGGAACGTTTGAAGCCAGGAACACGTGTTGCACTGAATCAAGACACATTAGCAGTCATTGAGGTGCTTCACGAGGCATGGGACCCAATGGTGAGTGGTGCTGAGATGGTTGAAAAGCCAGACATTACGTACGATTCAGTAGCAGGTCTTGATGAGCAAGTCGAGACAGTCCGGGAGGCAATTGAATTACCACTCCTTGAACCAGAACTCTTTGTCAAAGTTGGTATTACGCCTCCGAAGGGAATCCTACTCGTCGGCCCACCAGGGTGTGGTAAAACGTTACTCGCCAAAGCAGTGGCGAACCAAACTGATGCGACTTTTATCCGCATGGTGGGAAGTGAGCTGGCACAAAAATACATTGGTGAAGGTGGGCGGATGGTTCGAGAACTCTTTTCGCTTGCAAAAGAAAAGTCACCATCGATTATTTTCCTCGATGAAATTGACGCCATAGGTGCGAAGAGACTCGACGGTTCTACAAGCGGTGATCGAGAAGTTCAACGAACATTGATGCAACTCCTTGCAGAACTTGACGGTTTTGACTCGCTTGAGGATGTCAAGATTATTGCGGCTACCAACCGACCAGATATTCTTGATGATGCGTTACTTAGGCCGGGCCGATTTGACAGAATTGTCACAATTCCGCTCCCTGACCCGACTGGGAGGAAAGCCATTTTGCAACTCCATACATCCAATATGTCGACTTCGCGAATACATCTGAAGGCGATTGTTGAGAAAACTGAAGGATATTCAGGAGCGGAACTCAAAGCAACGTGTGTGGAAGCAGGAATGATTGCAATACGCGACAAGAGAAATAAGATTACGCAATCTGATTTGTTGAAAGCTGTTGAAAGGATTCAACTTAAGAAATCAACAAGCGGTGTGACTTTATCTCCCGATGCTTTGTATGGCTGATTTTCGAATTGTAAAGCGTTAACATTCAAAGTCCGTCTCCGTAACCTCGGGCCATGGAAGCAATAGTCGAATGTGTACCCAACATCTCCGAAGGCAGAGATTCAGAGAAAATAGAGCGTATTGTTCGCGTTGTTCGAGGTAGAGAAAACTGTGCTGTACTCGGCGTAGAACCTGACAGCGACTATAATCGCACTGTAATTACAATCGCTGGAGATCCTGAGGCTGTCAAAGAAGCAGCCTTTCTCTTAATCTGCAAAGCAATTGAGGAGATTGACATGTCTGTTCACGAGGGTGAGCATCCACGTCTCGGGGCAGTCGATGTGTGTCCATTTGTGCCGCTCAAAGGAACTTCTATGGAAAACTGCGTTGATTTAGCCCGTTCATTAGCAAAAAGAGTTGGAGAGGAGTGTAGAGTCCCCACATTCCTCTATGGTGCTGCTGCATTGAATGTAGAGAAAAATTTGCTTTCAACTATACGAAAAGGACAGTATGAAGGATTAGAGGCTCGGATGAGCGGGGGTGAAACTCCACACACTGATGAAACTCGACTACCAGACTATGGTACGAAGGAATGGAATGAAGATGCGAAGAAATCTGGTGCAATTACAATTGGCGCAAGAGGAATACTGGTCGCCTATAACGTCAATATAGATGAAAAGGAGGCAGTCGTAGCGAAGAAAATAGGTTCTCTTGTTCGTTCAACTGGGCGGATGATTAAGCAAGAAGATGGACGTAAAATGAGAATTGGTGGCATGCTAAAGATGGTTCAAGGCATGGGTGTGCCTCTTGAAACACACGGAATCAGCCAGGTATCCATGAATTTACGAGATGTTGAGCAATGCCCTATGCATGTTGCTTTTGAAGCATGTAAAAGTATTGCAGGCGATCATGGCGTTGATGCACCAGGCAGTGAATTGGTTGGCCTCGTGCCACTTGCGGCAATGCTCGTTTCTGGCCGCTGGTATGCGGAAGACGGCGTGACTGATGAATCGATACTTGTCAGGGAGGCAATCAAGGGATTAGGACTCGATTCACTCGGAGAGTTTCACCCCCAACAACGTATCATTGAATGGGCATTGCATGAGGCGGTGAGTCAATGAATTGGATGGATATGAGTCTTGGTGAGTTTCAAGATGCATTAGCATCTTCAGACCCGACCCCTGGTGGAGGGACTGCGGCCGCTGTCGCACTGGGTCAAGCATCAGCACTCACAAGAATGGTTGCCCATTTGACACTTGGAAAAGATAAATGGCAATCTGGTTGGGACGATGCTCAAATGGCAGAAGAAACCGTAGGGAGAATCTATTTGCGTTCTGGTGAACTTGCACAGCTCGATAGTGATTCATTTGATGAAGTGATGATTGCATTTCGAATGGAAAAAGCAACAGATGAACAGAAAGCATCACGCCGTAATAGTATTCGCTTAGCCACATTGAAGGCTGCAGAAGTCCCGTTTGAAACTGTGGAACTGGGCATGGAACTCTTATCCTGCCAGCAGGCTTTGGCAGAGCGAGGTAACGCAAATGCCGTTTCCGATGTAGGTGTAGCCGCCCTCTTAGCGAGTGCTGCAGTCAAGGGTGCATTGTTTAACGTAGAAATTAATCTCCAATCATTACCAGAAGACATGGGCGCAGACATGCGGCAACAAATCCCTGAACTCAGAATGAAGTGCAGTGAAGTATCACGCAAGATTATGCATGCTGTGCATGATAGAATATCTCAATAATTAACGGACTTGTGATCCAGTCGATATTGATCCGTCTGTGGTAATGAGTCGCACGACCCCTTCACCATCATCTGCTGCAAGCATCATACCTTCGGAAGTAATACCTCGCAGTGGGCGCGGTTTGAGGTTCGCTACAAATACAACATTCTTGCCAACCATATCTTCTGGCGAATAATACTCTTTGAGTCCAGCACAAATTGTCCGCCCATTTTCGGTACCGTCGTCAATAGAAACGACATATAATCGGTCAGCATTTGGATGGTCCTCGACAGAGCGAATATTTCCAATTCGTAAGTCGACTTCCATGAATGTCTCAAAATTGAGATAGGTTATTCCTTCGGGTACATCGGTCATTTCTGTTTCCTCCTTTGGGGTATTCTTTTTCTTTTTTCCGCCTTTTACCGTGTGGCCGGACTCTTCGCTAGAATCCGACACTTCAACAAGTGATTTTTCGGACTCGAGAATTTCTTCGAGGTCAAGGCGCTTAAACAGCGGTTCTGGTTTTGCATCGTTCCACGTCATCGTTGCGCTCCAGTCAATCGCAGAATTCCATGGAACTTGGGATACATCTCCGGATTGTCCGAGTGATTCCCACAATTTTGCAGAACTAAACGGTAAGAATGGTTGCATAACGATAGCCAAGTATCTCGCCGTGCGCCAACCGAAAGACAAAGCAGAGAGTGCTTGCATTCGTTCGGTAGAATAGGTTGCGCTTGAATCATCGTCATGTTCTGCAAGGTATTTCCAAGGAGTAGATGATTGAAGGAATTGATTTCCAACTTGTGCAGCATTCATTGCAAATCGTAAGGCTTCTTTGAAGCGATGGCGAGAGAGAGATTCTGTGATGGATGAATGAAGGTCTTCGAGTTTTTGTTGAATGGAAAGAGTTTGTTCCAGATTGTCGAATTCCAGGAAAGGGCCGTCACCAGAGTTCGGTAAACGTGCTCCGAGAGTCAAGACGCGATGAACAAAATTACCGTAGGCTGCAATGAGTTCACTGTTGATTTTCTCAACAAAATCAGGCCAATTGAAATCCGCATCACCATTTTCTGGCATATTGATTCCGAGATAATACCGAAGAGTATCTGGATCAAATCGTTCTAAGAAAGAAGGGAGCCATACAGCGTGTTTACGAGATTTAGAAAATTGACCGCCAGCAAGCATGAGGTATTCCATCGCAGGAACATTGGTCTCAAGTGCGAGGTCACCTGCTTGTGGGAGCTGTATTGGGTCACTAGAGGTCAAGCCATTGTTCGCATGGTTTAATCCCATGATTAATGCAGGCCAAATGACAGTGTGGAAAGGAATGTTATCTTTTCCAAGGAAATACAAGTGACGCGGTTCTACTCCATCGTCTGAAACACACCACCACTTTTTCCAAGCATCCGCACCAAGTGAGTGGTCGTGCTTAACGGCGTGTTCTTGAGCCCAAATACGTGCACATGTCGAGTATCCTTGAACTGCCTCAAACCAAACATAAACGCACTTACTATCCCATTGTGCATCATCGATTGGCAATGGAATGCCCCATGAGAGGTCACGGGTAACGGCTCGTGGGCGAAGGCCCATATCCAACCATTGTTTTGTCATTGCCCGTACGTTTGATTTCCAAACAGGATGTTGATTCTGTGCATGCTGTTCTAAAGCAGACTGAAAAAGATCAAGACGATAAAAGAGGTGATCTGTGTCCCGGATTTCAATTTCAGCACTTGGGTTCATTTTCGAAACGGGGTTTTTCAGTTCGGCAGCCTCATATGTTGCGCCGCAAGCGTCACATTGGTCGCCCCTTGCCCCATCTTCACCACATGCTGGGCACGTGCCTTCGACATACCTGTCTGGCAAAAAGCGGCCACCTCCATCTTCATGAAGTTCAAAATATTGTTCCATTGTTTTCGTTTCGAACAACCCAGCCTCCATCAATTTGAGGAAGTTATCTTGTACCATTTTCTTGTGTCGCGGGTCAGTCGTTCTGTTGAAGAGCGCTCCACCATATTCAATTCCACGGGCATCAACATGAGGCTCCCAGGAGCATCCAAGATCGAGGAGGGCCTGTGAATTCATCGAGTGGTAGGTATCGACCACTTCTTGGGGTGTGATGTTATTTTGTTCAGCAGATACAGTAATTGGTGTTCCATGTTCATCCGAACCTGAAACCATAAGCACTCGATTACCGCGTGCTCGTTCAAATCTTGCTTGGATATCTGGTGGAAGATAACATCCTGCTACATGGCCGAGGTGTAAGGGTCCATTGGCATATGGCCAAGCGACACAAATTAGGACATGCTCGTCGGTCATATCGGCTCCTCTCAATTTGGCGTGATGAACACACCTCTTGACTTTCACCCCTCCGAGGCAAGTATCGAAGTCTGTTTGTACGGCAAGAATTACTTGGGGCATTTTCAATAACCCCTAGCCTGTCCTCGTAACAGGCCACCCGCTAGGAGTCACAGAAGTCACATGGCAATGACCACACTAATCCTCTATGCATCACTCGCACTTGTCGTTTCATTTATTTGCTCTATTTTGGAAGCAGTCGTTCTTTCAATACCTCATACATACATTGCAGTTTTGGAAAAAGATGGCGATAAAAATGGTGCAACTTGGGCGAATCTCAAGGAAGATGATGCGGTTAAACCACTCACAGCGATATTGACGCTCAATACCATCGCTCACACAATGGGAGCGGCGGGTGTTGGTTCAGAAGTACAATCTATCTGGGGGGAAAGTGCGCTAACACTCGCCTCAGTAATTTTGACCATAGCGGTATTGTTTTTATCAGAAATCATTCCAAAAACTCTTGGAACTGCATACTGGAAGAAGTTGGCACCTATCACTGGAAAAACGCTGAATGTTATTGTCAAACTCCTCGTGTTCCTCATCATACCGATTCAAGCACTCAAAGCAATACTTCCGAAAGGCGATCAAGCACTTGTTACCCGTGATGATGTCGCTGCGCTTGCTGACCTCGGTGGTGAAGAAGGGATTATCGAGGAAGATGAAGAAAAGGTCATCCAAAATCTTCTCAAACTTCGTGACATCAAAGTTGTCGACATAATGACTCCTCGAGTGGTCATGACGGCATTCAATTCAACAAGCACTGTTCAACAGGTTCTCGATGAACACAAAATCATACGAGTATCTCGAATACCTGTGTATGACGAAACGATTGATGATGCCTCAGGCATCGTTATTCGCTCGGAAATTTTGATGGCTGCAAGTCGTGACGAATGGAGTTTGACAATGAATGATTTCAAGAAATCGGTTATTTCACTCGACGTAAATGCGAATGTTGATGAAGTGTTGGAAATGTTCTTGGAAGAAGGTCAACAATTCGCTTTGGTTCGTGATGAATTTGGTGGAACTGCAGGAATCGTAACCATGGAAGACGTTTTAGAAACTCTTCTCGGTGAAGAAATCGTTGATGAACTGGATGAAGTCGAAGACATGCGAGAACTTGCGCGTGAACAAGCAGACCTTTCAGAATTGGAGTGAATCGAACTCTTTCAGCCAGTTGAGTAAAATTTCTTCTCGCTCTTCATTCGTTCGAGCCCCGGTATGGGATAAACTCTCAATCAAGTGGTGTTCAAATGGTATACTCTTTGGGAATTCTTTGACTGCAGCATCATAATGGTCCCTTCCAAGACGAGTATCGTTCATGGACTGCAAAACTAATGTGGGTGCAAGAGGAACCCCCCAAGAAGGGACATCAAATTGTTTCAATCCATCATCGATTTGAATATCGGGGTGCATTGAAGTCACATCTCGGAAAACACGGCGTAAATGGAGAGGGCGCAATACTGTAGGGATTTTCAGATGATCAACAATTTCATTCAAAATGTTTGAATAAAGAAGCAGTGGAGATTCTAAAATAACACCTGTCAAACTCATTCCATTCGGAATATTCCCCTTCTTAGAAGAAAGTCGTGTTGAGATGTAGCCACCCATGCTGTGCCCATAAAAAAAGAAATCTGTAACTCTTTCAGAGTCAAGAATACCATCTAAGTTTTGAAGATGTCGTTGGATGTGACGTGAAGCTGTAATTGCGTTCCATCGATAGAGAGACGTTGACTTCCCGTGCCCAGGGAGTTCAAAGATAACGGCGTGCCATCCGTTTTTTACAAACCACTCTGCGCGTTCGAATACTGAAGCGGATGAACCCCTCCAGCCATGAATAAAAACAACAAGAGGAGCGGGTTCAGATTTCTGATTAATTTGCATGTGCGTCGTAATAGAGTCATGCTGAAAGTAATGAGAATTCCATTTTTTTGAATCTATTGATTTTTTGCGTTTGCCAGGGGAGATGAAGAGTGCACTTACTGTGTACTCAAGATATGCATTAAACAAGCAGATGACGGATAAAGACAACCAAAGAAGTTTCGAATCAAAGAAGGTCCCTGTTATGACGAAAACAAATGAGGTGACCATAAGCAGAATCCACGCAAACATGCGTAACCATTTGGATTGAAGCAAAGCCATACAATCACGTAGGATAGTGTTCAGTCTGCTTTCTTAGTGGCCTTCTTAGCAGTCTTTTTTACGGCCTTCTTAGCGGTCTTCGGATCGTCTGCGGTTTCGGCTTTCTTTGCGGCGACTTCGGAAGGTTGTACATCCGATGCGTCAGCAATATTCTTTGTTGCTTTCTTAGCAAGCTTTTCTTCTTGACGCTTCGTATATCGGTCTCCATAGGATGACATATTTTCGAGTTTACCGATGAATCCAGTTGAAACTTCACCTTCCGCTGGAACGTGCTTTACGAGGTAAGCACCAAAAATCGAGTCATACAGCCCTTGACGCATATCACTGCTGCGCTTCATAGAAGAGTTCACAAAGTAAAGGACAATGAATATGAGACCGAGAACAGACCAGACAGATGCTACAATTTGAGCGCTGCCGGTTTCAGTAAACATCTTTCCAGCGAAGATCATCAAGAAAATGACCCCTGCGAGTGCAAAAATCCCAGTGGAGTTTACCAAAAGGGCGTGGAGGAAATTTGGTTTTGTTGAATTTGAACGGATGTTTTTTGTTCGAGAGATAAAGTTCCCGAGCGTTCGACCCGACATGATTGGTATGACGACGAGGTTGAAGATAAGAGCAGCCAATGCAACTATCGCAAAAATAGTCGTGAATGCATCGAGGATTGCAACAGAGAAAAGGAAAGCAAATATCGGACCGAGATTGACAACGAAGTTCGTGAACCAAGCAATACGACGAGCATTTGGAGAAGCGATTTCAAAACTATCTGGGAGACCTGCAGATGCTGTTTTTTCTCTTTTTGCCTTGAGGGGTTTTGCATTTGCTGCTACAGCAGCTGGCATGACCTCATTGGAAATAACTTTCGCAGCAGGCTTTGCTTTGGCCACAGCCTTTGCTTTAGCTACTGGCTTTGCTTTAGCCACAGCCTTCGCCACAGTCTTGTTGGCCGGTTTAGAACTTGCATCATTTGCCTTGTCGAGTAATCCCATTTATTCACATCCTTTGTTATGTCAATCATCATCAGCAACACTCTGGTACAGTGTTGCAATGGTTTCATAGATTTGGAAATCTTCAGTTTCGGTGAACTCGTTGACAGATTCAGCACTCATGTTACCAAGTTGTTCATCGACAATGGCTACAAACTGAACACGCATGTCATGGTCGGAAGCTGAAGGATCCATTCCAACTTGCTCATATATTGAAAACTCATCACTTGCAAGGAAGGTTGCGACAACAGATTCAGAGAGTTTGGAACCCAGTAAATCGTCAACAATGGCAACAAAGGATGCAAAGAGTTCGTCTTCATCGCCTGCGGATTGAGAATCAACCGCTTCTACAGCAACGGTCGGCTCGGATGAACCGTCCATCATGGACATGATTGCTTTGCGCTCAGACATCAATCCTTCAAGAACTGGGCGTAGTTGGGAAAGAACATCGGAGTCTCCGGAAACTTTCGCTGCTTGATACTCCGGTTTAAGTGTACGAAGTTCGTTCTCAATTGCAGCAAGTTGCGATTGCAAATCACCTGACGACTCATCACCGAGCAGTTCTACGACAGGAGCGTCGCGTATTTCAGAAACCTTGGAATCATGTTCCTGCTTTCTGAGAACAATGATTTCACGGTCAAGGGAATGGCCAAATCGGTCAGCATATCTGTCGAGTAATGAACCCGTCTCTTTCTTTGCCAATCGATCGATGTGCCCGTAAATCTGTTGAAGGGGTTTAGTAGATCTTTTGGCCCACATTTCTCCATATTCGTTCTTCGTCTCTTGTGCTGGCTCGGAAACAGCAGCAGGGAGAGGGGCTTGTCCAACTGGGAGTGGAAGTGGAGCAGGTGCTGCAGGGAGTGGGAGTGGAGCAGGTGCTTCGGGAAGTGGGAGTGGGGATGGAGCATCCGGTAGTGGAAGTGGTGTTGGTAGGGCGCCTAGTGGCGGCATTGGCATACCAGGTAGCGGTAATGGTAAACCGGTTGCAGGTGGTGTTTGAGCGTTCTTTTTCTTGCCTTTGCGTAGACCCATGTGGTTCACCTCTAAACCGTTGGATGCGGATGGAGTCTTGAACCTTACCTTCTCATATACTCAATAATGAGCAAAAATGAGTGACCTTTCGATTAGGAAACTATTCTCGCCCAACCCTTCAAAATAAGGAAAGTCGCACCTGCTTCATGAATCTCAAAACGTTCTCCTGATTGCTTGTCAAATACTTTATCTCCGAATTTCGAGATTGAATCATCGACAATCATTTCGACCTCCATCATATCTTGAGTGCTGAGTGCCAACGCCTCATGCAATGGTGAATAAGGGTTCGAACCATCAGGGTCAAGGCGGCTTAATGGAAATTCACTAACACGCATACCGGACTTTCCATGAAGAGAGGTGGGCCAACGAATCTGCCTTCGCACGTCAATAGTGACAACCTCATCTGTCTCTCCAGCAGAACCGAGAACGACCGATGAATCTGTTTTGAGTAAATCGAGGAAGAGACCTTCATATTTTTCTAAGACGCCAAAACTTCCGTTACGCAATCGCTCAGCTCTTGCATCATGGTTGACAACACCGGCTAAACTCTGAATCGATGCCTTTCCTTTCGTGGTCGTCCTTCCTTCTCGCTGAGATTGACTTAAAAGTCCTTGATGAAGGCTATTTAAGTCTGCCATGTAGCCTTTCTGTTTACGGTCAATCGAGCGTAACTTTTCAATCATCCCGCCCATACCATCGCGAATTCTTCGGGTCCATCCCTCCGAAGTGAGGTCGTGGTAACGGGCCAAGCCACCTTTGACATCGACACCTTCACCTCGAATGAAGGAAACCATTTCTCGGCGTGCCTCAGAATCAAGATGAAACAAAGATGGATCACGATAATGAAGATGAAAGCCCCTGTGTCCAGAGAATGTGACCTGTAAGTATTTTTGATCGAATCCGAACTCAGGTTCAAGAAAGTCATTCCAAAGGGACCAAGCCTGCTCGTGGATAACCTCGAGCATTCCGGGGAAATCTTTGTCGGTCACCCCGGGTAAGTGGTCGCCATCCAAGTCAAAAATCAAGTCCGCTCCACGCCATATCTTGTCGGACATTTTCAGCTCAAAGGGCCGATCCCAGTAGGCAGTTGAATAGAAACATGAATGCATCGAACGCTCCGTCACAAATTGACGAACAGAGTTCATGTCACTGAATCCTTTGTGGCGAATTGGCGGAGCGCCACCAAAAGGAATGAACATCCACTCCCTTGTTTTCAAACGCGGAGGTGTCCAAAATTCTGCACTTCGGTAATATGCACCGAAACGATGTGCAAATCTCGCCCAACCCGTCGACATAGTAGACCCCGGTCATACGCAGAGGTTGAGGGTTCTTGAATGCACGCCGGATTATTCGGTCATCCAAAATCGTTCTTCAGGTTCGCCGAGAGTAGTGGAAGTATCCGCACCAGTCGCCTCGACATAGTGTTCCCAGCACATGTAGTACTTGCCGACAACCATTGCATTACCGAAAGTGAGGCGGACACCACACTTCTCGCAACGAGGGCCGATTTCGCCATTTGGTGCTTGAGCAAGCGTAATGTGTTCGTGTGGCATTGAATCCCTCTCATACATGGCAGGAGCATTGAGTCTTTGAACTTGAGGTCTAGATTTTCACAATTCTGCATCTTCTCATTCAAATGTTGAACACCAGTTTAGCAAATCCATAGCAAAGAGAGAGTTAGGTATCCTCAGAACCGTTGTCTGGAATGGAAAACACTTCTCATATTCTGCAACATTCGTAGGGACTCGTTACAAGAATGGCTGACTAAATCTCAATGTTCCTGTCGATTGAGGGGTGCTGGGTTAACAGAGCTGAATTGAGTAACACCAGGTTTCCGTTCTTCAGACTCGTGTAGTTTACTCGCCAGAACCGATAAAAGACATCGATTCGGAGTTGAAGTCAGATTGTATTAATCCAAGTTCTTGTCCTTCACGAATAAATTGCCGAACAGATGCACGACCTTCATCTTCATAATCGATTGTTCGGTCATTGACATACATCCCCACAAACTTTCGATTCGTGTCATCGTCAATCCCTCTCCCCCATTTCTTAGCAAACTGCAATGCCTCATCGGGTGATTGAAGCGCGAACTCAATACTCATTTTTGTGTATTTGGTAATGTCTTCCATCACTTGTTGCCCAAGGTCCCGTCGAACGACATTTCCGCCTAGGGGCATAGGCCATCCGCCGGTACGTTCGTTCCACCATACGCCAAGATCGATATGAACTTGTAAATCATTGTCCACATAGGTTAACTGACCTTCATGAATAATCAATCCGCTCTTATACGTTCCATCCAGAATACGAGGGATGATTTCGTCAAAAGGAACGACCGCAATATCACAGTCGCCCCATGCAAGACGGAGGCCAAGGTAGGCACTTGTTTTCAATCCAGGAACGGCGATGGTCGAAGAACGGACCTCGTCACTGGAAGTGTTTGGCAAGGAAACAACCATTGGACCATAACCTTCACCCATTGAAGCACCACAATTCATCAAAGAATAATCCTTCGAAATCTCTGGAAATGCATGGATTGAGACTGCTGAGACTTCCAATTCACTGTTCATTGCTCGGTGGTTAAGCGTTTCAATATCTTGAAGTTCGTGAACAAAATTATAGCCTGGAGTTGGGAAAGCCCCTGTCGTCATTGCATGGAACATAAATGCATCATCAGGGTCTGGAGAATGTCCAATTCGAACAATCTTATCGCCGTTGTCGTCGAGGGGTAACTGGGCCACCATGACACCCCCACATTGGGGACCTTGATGAACCAACCGATATCAATTTACCAAAGATGCATCGAACCATACGCCAAGTATTCAAGTGGAGCCGTCTAAGAGGGTATGAGGCGGGGTGATGTCGGCGGGATTTTCAAAATCCAAAATATTCCTGGGTCTGTTAATGGCCCTCATTTGCATTCTTCCTACAAGTGCCGGACAATATTCGGATATTGCCTTCATGGATGCCACAATGACTCCATCAGCATCTGAATCTCGGACAACGGATCTCAATCCAAATGGGACTTATTTGGCGAGCGGGTACGAGAAAATGGTCGCCATTCACGATGTGGAAACTCTCGAACTCATTAGTACTTTTGAAGTCCAAAGTGATGTTTTAGATGTCGAGTTCTCACCAGATGGAAACTATTTGGCATTTTCACGCTCTGGGTCATCAGCGGATACCAACACAATACAAATTATCAATGTAGATACTATGGTATTAACTTCAAAAATACATGGCTCGAATTCACAATCGCGTATGGTACAGTGGTCCCCCGATGGAAGCCTCTTAGCCATACCAAACAGCAATAACGGTGTTGACATCCTTCGCATCGCAGATATGCAAACAGAGAATACAATGAATGGTGAGCACAACACACGAGTTACTTGCATTTCATATTCTCATCTTGGAAGTTATATTCTCACGGGAGATGAATCGGGACGCGTTGTCATGTGGACTTCTGAAGGAAACCCTACTGGAAAAGAATGGACTCTTGACTCGCGTATACAGGATTGTGGTTTTGATTCTGCGGACGAAAGATTTGCGGTATATACCGAGGAGGGGGATTTGAGCACATGGTCGTTTGCAGGTGGAAAGATTTCGAACCTTTCGCTCGAGAGGGGGGCAGCTCTACAATGGTCCTCCGACAACAGCGCTATACACATATTAGAGGCAGGTGTGATGCCGAGAATAGTGACGCTTGAATCTACGAGTTTAGAAGAATCAAGCTCGATCTACCTCACACACCAAGCCATGGACTTTTCCATTAAAGAAAATCAATTCGGAACCCGTGAATTAGCATTTATTGCCACGAATACCGGTCATATTGCTGTTTATGGAGCGATCTCGCTACCTGAGGGCTATGGTGAAAGCGGTGCAGACCTTGACGGAGACAATGTACCTGATACATTCGATCAAGACGATGACGGAGATTCCATAACCGATTCATTAGACAATAACTGTCAATCTGTCTCTCAAGTATGCAGTAAGACTCCAGATATTGATTCAATCCGATCTGTGGAAATCACCGTGGATTCGACCAACATGATTCTCAGAGATACCTTTACTCTCGACTCTGAAACCTCATCAATAATGAGGAATCTCTCTCGACGGTCGTTAGTAGCAGACTCTCAACTCAGTACCAGTGAAGAGGAGTTATTTGCAAATGCAATCTGTAAGAACATGAATGGGAACCACTACATGAGCTCTTGGAAAAATGTGATTGAATTATCATCTGGTCAACTTCTCGATGGTTCTGTAGATTGCGAAATATATGGCGGGATGACGATAACTGCACAAAACGACTACAGAACACGTGTAGCCGTGACGTACGTGATCGTGTTCAATTTGAGCGAAGAAGTACAATATCCATTTGAGTTTACGATGCAATCCCAACCAACTGCTACAGATTCTTCGCTAGCACAGCATGCTGAGATGCATCCCATTGATATCTCCGCTCTAAGTTCTAAATCAGTACCGGTTTATTGGTCACCATGGTGGGTAATTGAAGGTGACCTCACGCTTATATTGGAAGAAGAAATTGAATCTGAACCAAGTTTTATTGGTAAAATTATTGAGTTGTTCATAGACTCCCCTGTTCTACTTATCCCGATTATCGCAATCATGATCGGTGGCGTATTGGTTGTCATACGTCGTCAAAACTCTATTGATATGGATTTGGAAGATGATAAAGATTCAGAAAAAGAAGAACATGATGAAAACGATAGTGACCCATTTGATGAAGGAGTGGCGGAAATTGATGAAGAAAGTGATTCAGAAAGAGAAGAAACCACCGTTGAAAAATCTGAGCCTCGTGAAACTATGAGAAAACCGAGGCAAGAGAGCACGAATCCCCCCGCCGTTACAAGAAGAAAGGCCCGACCAAAGAACGATGAAGATGATGGGCCTATTACGAAGGTCAAAAGAAGAAGATTAGATAGTTCTCTTCCGACCAGTTCAAATGTAACAACACGTAAAACATCCAAAAAGCGTAAGGTCGTTACTCAAGAAAAAAAGAAATCGAATGTTAAAACTCGAAGGGTTGTAACATCATCTTCGGAAGATAAATCCGATAGTGGTGAGCCAGGGAAGTAAGAATGGCGTGCGAAAACTCACCAAGCAAATTCAGCGCCGCTGGATAATCCACAAGCGTTAACGAGGAACTCATTTAGACCATCGAGATGTTCTTGGTCAATACGGTTGAATACCTCGCCAAAATATCGGTCGAGACGTTCGTAATCTAAGTCGGAACGAGAAAGAGCCCATTGAATGACCTTCTCACGCTGCGCTGGTTCCTGTTCAAAAAGATGTAAATTATGCGTTAACACGCCTTGTGCCACTCTTAAATCTTCAACTGGAGTGTCTTTGCGTGCAGCAAATACTCCGAAAACCATGGGTTTTTGTGTGAAATGCAGCCAATCTTTACCGAGGTCCAGTTGCACTTCACCAGGACGCATTTTTGCCCCTTCAAGCGCCCTATCTCCAATAAGAAGTGCCCCGTCACATTTGCCGAGCATACTCTCGAGGTCAGGGCCCATGAGTGTTAAATGCGGATTTAAATTCCGCTTTTCAAGAAGGAATTTCAGTAGTTGAACAGAGGTTGCCGAATCAGTTGGAAGAGCGATTGAAGTCATTTTTTCAAGCGGCATGCTTCCAAATACAAGCACGCTACCAACTTCGCCCCTGCTACTGATACCGATATCAGGCAAGAGAATGAGTTCGTCTGAATGTCGAGCATAGTCCGCCGCGGGAATTGGAGCGAGAATGCAATCCTTACGCAATAAATGCCCAGTTAACCATGCGGGAGGCGCTGGGAGGACATCCCACTGTGAATCTATACCGTAAAATAATGGATCGCAATTCAAGAATGCGACTCTACCTATTGTTTTCATCCAACGTGAATTATCCATGGAATCAACTCAAACATTTGCCATTTTCAACTTTTTCCGACGCTTCGGTTCGGGGGGGACAAAGATTTCGAAATGTTCGTATGTTGTGTTCCGCTGAACTGGAATGCAACCAGCATCATTGATGAGTCGAGCCAAACGAATCCGATCATGATCCAGAGGTGTTGTAGAACCTGCAAGATGCATAATCGATTCCTTTTGGACGGTCCCGTCAATATCGTCAGCGCCGTATTGCAGAGCGAGTTCAGCCAATTCATCTCCAATGTTCATGCGGTATGCTTTGATGTGTGGAATTGAATCAAGCATTAACCGAGATATGGCAATGGTTCTCAATATCTCACTACCAGTGGCGAGTTGGGCTTCGGGCAGACGTGTGTCGTCAGGCAAGAATGGATATGGAACAAAGCATTGGAATCCGTTCGTATCATCATTGAGTTCACGCAATTGAATCATATGCATTAATCGCTGTTCAATCGTTTCAATGGTTCCAAAGAGCATTGTACAATTTGTAGGGATGCCAAGTTCATGGGCACAGCGGTGAATCTCAAGGTATTCCGAGGAACTTTCTTTCCCATTGCAAATTATCGCACGGACATCGTCGTCTAAGATCTCGGCACCGCCACCAGGTAAAGAGCCAAGTCCCGCTGCTTTCAAACGGCTCAACGTCTCTTTGAAGGTAAGGTTTGAAAGTTGAGAAAGATGTTTTATTTCAACGGCGGTTAACGCTTTGATGGAGATATGGGGGAATCTTCGTTTCGATTCACGAAAGAGTGCTTCATAATGCTCAACACCCCAATCAGGGTGAAGACCGCCTACCGAGTGTACCTCATCGACAAAATCAGCATATTGAGCTAAATCTTCGATGTATGCTTCAACATCCAGAGCATAGGCATCCTTCGCACGTTTCGAACGACGAAAAGCACAGAACTTGCATGCTAGAACACAGACATTTGTCTGATTGACGTGAACATTGGAGTTGAAAAAAGCATAGGAACCGAATCTGGCTGTTCGAACACAATTCGACAATCTTCCGACCTCCGAGAGGTTTGGGTGAGAATAAAGAAGAACGCCATCTTGAAGAGAAAGTCGTTCTCCATTGGCTACTTTTTTGGCAAGAGGTCGAAGGGATTGACTCCATGAGGAAAGTTGTCCGACAGTGTCTGCAAGTTTCACTTTCCAGTCAACATCACTACCAGCATCAAGGGTTGAGGACTCCCATGCTGACATGTCCCGACCTGTGGCGCTTCATTCTTCAAGATGTGGTTGTTACCGTGAGGTGAAATCTCAGTTCTTCACAGCAAATATGCGTGAGTGAATGAGGAACTTTCTAAATTCATCAATGATGAATACTCCCGAGGCGACCAAGGTAATAACGACCCAATCTAAGGTTTGTAGACTCATCGTTGAGAGGAGGTTTCCGATTTGAACATCGATGAGAGGAATGGTGTGACTCGAAAGTTGGACAAAGAAAAGAAGTAAACCAGTCGAAATCAGCAAGGCCAAATTGATGGCTTTATTGGAAAACAATCCCAGTTTGAATATACTCTCGTCACTCGAACGACAATTCAAGACATTGAATAATTGATACAAAATAAAGACCGAGAATGTCATGGTTTGCGCATATGCAAACTTGTCATCTGCATATTCTTGAACTCCAGATACTTCTCCTGCCAAACATGCATCCCGGTCATACCCATCAAATGTGTCGAGGTCGGTGAGGGGCGCAACGCCGCAATCATCGACATCGATACCGCCACCTGCCAAGAAAAACACCAATAAAGTCCCGGTTACCATTACGGCACCCAGCCAGAAAATGAGGACCATATCACTGAAATTTGGTAGGCCCTCATCCACGGGACGAGGTGGACGTGACATGACGTTTCCGTGCTTCTTTTCCACGCCCAATGCAACTGCGGGGGGGCCGTCCATGAGGATATTGATCACAAGGATTTGGGTCGCAGTAAGCGGTAAATTCCAGCCGAAAACAAACGTAGAAATTATGATGAGAGCAACTGCTGCAACATTGGTAGAAACTTGATATCGGACAAAGTTTCGAATGTTCTGATAAATTTTCCTACCTTCTTCAACAGCATGAACGATGTTTGCAAAATTATCATCTTGAAGAACCATATCTGCAGCATCCTTGGCTACGTCGGTTCCTGCAATACCCATTGCGATACCTATGTTTGCGCGGGAGAGTGCTGGGGCGTCATTTACACCGTCTCCAGTCATCGCAACAATTTCACCACGAGCTTGGAGTCCAGAAACAATACGCATCTTTTGTTCTGGAGTCACTCTCGAGAATATGCTGGCCTGACTCGCTGCTTCGCTTATTGCATCATCATCGAGAGTTGCAAGGATATTACCGTTTACTGGAGCAATACCACCTTCGGTAATATTGAGTTCACGACCTATTGCTTCCGCTGTATACTGTTGATCTCCCGTAATCATCTTCACTGTAATACCTGCTTGTTGGCATATTGCAATAGCATCTTTCACCTCCGCTCGAGGTGGATCCATAATACCTACAAGGCCTAAGAAAATGAAACCAGATTCAACGGTTGAAATGTCATAGATATCCTCATCCTCATCAAGACGTCGTGCACACAACGCAAGAACACGCATTGCCTGTCCTGCCATCTCCTTATTGACAATGGATGCTGAATCAATGTCCTCCGATTCAATTGGAACAATATCCCCATCTACTATTTTCCAGTCTGTGAGAGGGACATATCCTCCTGCACCACCTTTAGAGAAGACCCAGCGTTCGCCTTCATACTCATGGATAACAGTCATCCGCTTGCGAGTGGTATCAAAGAAAAACTCATGAATACGAGAATGTCGTTGAGCAAATTTACGAACGTCGCCGTTAATTTTCCAACCAAGAACTGCACAGGCTGAATCCGTTGGATCACCTATTGCTTGCCATTGAGAGTCCACTTTGGAGATTTGTGAATTGTGACAAAGACTCATACAAGCAGCAGAAAGTCTGAAAGATAAATCACTTTGCAACTCTTCCATCCTCGCATCCGAAACTTCCTCACCCTCAAACGAAAGTTTTCCTTTCGGCTTGAATCCTTCCCCGGAGACAGTGAACGTTCCATCTGTAGTGGTTAATTGTCGAACAGTCATTTGATTCTTGGTAAGAGTACCGGTTTTATCGGAACAGATAACGGTTGTCGAACCTAATGTTTCAACAGCCTTCATTCGGCGAATGATAGCCTTGTGTCGAGCCATGTTGCGCATACCTAGGGCGAGGGTAATGACGAGAATGATTGGCAATCCTTCGGGTACAATTGCTACAAAGATAGCAATGGCGATAATGAATTGTTCCACGGCAACATCTCGAAGACCGGTGTTACTTACTGCTGGATCTACATATGCAACGAGGACATTGAGAGAGACCAAGA
Source organism: Candidatus Poseidoniaceae archaeon (assembly GCA_949372875.1). GTDB lineage: Archaea > Thermoplasmatota > Poseidoniia > Poseidoniales > Poseidoniaceae > MGIIa-L1. The sequence goes on along the minus strand of CASIAW010000001.1, from coordinate 104,678 downwards.
GCGTAGCGACCACAAGAGCAATGAATCCAAGGAATCTTCCGAGAGATTCTAGTTTAAGTTCAAGAGGGGTTTTTGGGGTTTCAGTACCAACAATGTTACTCGCAATACGTCCAAGTTCAGTCGTCATACCGGTTTCCACAACAACGCCAATAGCCCGACCAGTAGAGACACATGTGCCCATGTATGCCATGTTATTACGATCTGCTAACAATGTCGTAGAAGGAAGGGGTGCAGTTGACTTCAAGATACTGTTTGATTCTCCCGTGAGTGATGATTCATCGATTTTACACTGGTATGATTCAACAACGCGAATGTCTGCGGGAACGTTTTGGCCTTCATCCAATTTCACAACGTCTCCCGGTACTAAGTCAGGTGTTGGTATCGACCAGTCGACTCCATCTCGAATAACGACACATGTCGAAACAGACATCTGCTTAAGCGCGTCCATTGCCTGTTCAGCTTGACCCTCTTGCCAAAAACCAAAAACCGCATTCGCTGTCAAAACGGTAAAGATAAAAATAGCATCCCCTGGTTCATCCGGATGAATAAGAAGGGCAACGATTGCTGCACTGATTAACAAATAATTGAGTGGGTCATGATATTGAGAGAAAAAACGTAGTATTGAGGAGGTTTTTTCAGGTTCCTTCAACTTGTTTTTGCCGTGAAGTTCACGGCGTTTGACAACTTCTTTTTCATCAAGACCGTTCAAATCGGTATCTAAATTATGAATAATTTCTTCTGAATCCAAATCATGCCATGAGTTCAAGTAAAAGTCCCCCCAACTTGCAAACGCAAGCAATCTCCGGTAATGTAGTGGACTTATGATAATGGTGGTGGGGGTCCCTTTGATTCTAAGCGATGTATTCAACAACTGCTTTGTCATGGACAGGGTATGAGCGCTACGGGTGAACCCTACATCCCAGCCTCGGAGTCCCCCAAAGAACTAACACGACGAGTCGTCGTTGTCGGTATTTTACTCGGTATATTGATGACTGCTGCAAATGCATACTTGGGACTTAAGGTCGGAATTACTGTTTCGGCAAGCATTCCTGCTGCGGTAATGTCGATGATTATATTGAGAACTCTTTTCGAAGATGTTTCAATTCTTGAAAACAATGCTGTTCAAACAATGGCAAGCGCAGGAGAATCTCTAGCAGCAGGTGTGATATTCACCGTACCTGCTCTACTTGTCATTGGAATTTGGGATGACATACAGTGGCTTGACACACTCATTATTGCCCTGTTAGGTGGTCTTCTAGGAACCATGTTTACGATTGCACTACGACGATTATTTATCGTAGAAGAAGCGCTTCCATATCCCGAAGGTGTCGCATGCAGAGAAGTGCTTGTGGCTGGAGAAGAAGGTGGAGAAGGTGCATTGGCCATTATCTACGCTTTGGGAATTGGTGCGATCTACGGACTTATGGTGAAGGGTTTCAAAGTTACACATGACGGAGTAGAGGCTGCATGGGGGTTCTTAGGAACTCGAGTCTATGCAGGCATGGACCTTTCAGTTGCTCTTTTGTCTGTAGGCTACATTGTTGGAATTCGTATTGCTTCATTCATTTTCCTAGGGGGTGTGATTGGATATGGGTTGCTTGTGCCGATGTATGGACTCATCAGAGGTTGGCCAGACACACCTGATTTTGCATACGGATTTTATTTACTTTGGAAATCTCAAGTACGTTTTGTTGGCGTAGGGGCAATGGTTGTCGGTGGCGTTTACACGCTCTGGTCAATGCGAAAAACAATCATTACTGGTCTCTCAAAGGCGCTTAAAAAATCGAACAACGCTGATGAAGAACTACTTCGAACTGAAATTGACCTACCCCTCGATAAAGTTTTGATTGTATGTGCCATATTAGTGAGTCTAACATTCCTGTATTACTGGTGGGCAACTGGCTCACTTATACTCGCACTTACTGGTGCACTGTTCCTCGGCATAGTCTCTTTCTTTTTCGCAGCTGTTGCGGGATATATTGCTGGTGTTGTTGGCTCATCGAACTCCCCAGTATCGGGGATGACAATTGCAACATTGCTGTTTACCGTAGCGTTGGTTTGGGTCGTTGGTGACTTTTTCCTCGGACTTGCGACTGAAGAATTAATGCTGGCAACGATGCTCATCGCAGCGATTGTTGCGTCATCTGCGGCTATAGCGGGCGACGTAATGCAAGACCTCAAAACCGGTCACATGGTTGGTGCAACGCCTTGGAAGCAGCAAATTGCAGAAATCATCGGTGTCATAACGGGAGCCATTGTCATCGGTCCAACACTCCAACTCTTACACAAAGCATTCCGAATCTCGCCGACCGCTTGTGAAATGAATCCGAAAGCATCAGACCCGTTATGTGAAGATGCATTATTTGCTCCTCAAGCAGAACTGATTGGGGCAATCGTACAGGGTGCATTTGGAGGGGACCTCAATATCGAAATGGTCATGCTTGGTGCCATCATTGCCGTTGTGCTAATCGTTCTACGAATGCCTGTAATGAGCATTGCAATCGGTATTTATCTTCCACTTCTACTGTCAGTCCCAATTATGCTCGGTGGTATTATTTCTTATTTTGCAATCAATGCCGCTATCTTGCGAATTGATGGTAAACTCGATCGAGAACCATCTGAGGATGCGCTGAAGGCAGGTAAAGATGTTGAAAATCGAGGTGTACTTATTGGTGCGGGATTCATCGCTGGTGAGTCAATTATGGGCGTACTCGTAGCCGTTCTTATTGTGGCGAAACTCGAGCTCAACGTTCTCTTTGGTGTAACGACGCTGAATGATTTCTTTTCACTTCTCTTCTTTGGGTGGTTTGTAGCCGTCTTCATTTGGCTTGCAACACGGGCTTTACCGAAGGGTGGAAACTTGTTTACCGAGGCAATAATAATTCTCCAGAACATTTTACGTAATTTCATCAATGCCTTCAAACTTACAAATTTCAAGTGAAACTGGTCCTGGATTCATCCAATATGGATGAAAACCATCAAAGGTCTCCCGCCGAGCCAAAGGTTTGCGAGCCGATTTTATGTCCAAGTCAATCTCCGAATTAGAAGAAATTGCCCGAAAATGTCGTGTTGAAATTGTCAAGATGGTTCATCGCGCTCAAGCAGGACACCCAGGCGGTTCATTGTCTGAAATTGACTTGCTTGCTGCATTGTATGCTACACGAATGCGTATTCGTCCTGACGATCCGAAATGGTCAGATAGAGACCGATTCATCCTATCGAAAGGACATGCATCTCCTGGCATGTATGCAATTCTCGCTGAAATGGGGTTCATTTCGCATGAGGATCTGAAATCTTATCGCGTTCTTGGAGGCGTTTGCCAAGGTCACGTCGATATGAAATGGTGCCCAGGTGTTGACTTCTCTGCCGGTTCTCTCGGAATGGGGCTCTCGTTTGGAATGGGGTGCGCAACTGCTGCACGACTCGATAAAAGTGACCGGCGGGCCTTTGTTATGATTGGGGACGGAGAGATGCAAGAAGGTAGTGTTTGGGAAGCAGCAATGGCTGCTGCCCACCATGAACTGGGCAATCTCAAAGTAATTCTCGACCGAAACAGAATCCAAAATGATGACTTCTGTGAGGAACAAATGAGAATGTTCGATATTCCTGCAAAGTGGAAAGCCTTTGGATGGAATGTCAAGGAGATTGATGGCCATAACATGAATGAAATAATGGAAGGACTGGATTTCTTAGAATCACCTGAAAACTGCCAAGGCCCTTCAATACTTATCGCTCACACAATCAAGGGCGGTGGTATTTCTTACATGGAAAATAATCCTTCTTTCCACGGCGCTGCCCCCAATGACGAGCAGTTCCATCAAGCCATGATTGAACTTGGGGAGGTGGAAGCATGACAAGAATGGCTGCTACACGTGATGGATATGGCCAAGCATTGCTCGACCTCGCAGGCAATGAAAAAGTAGTTGTCCTCGAAGCAGACCTCGGGAAGTCCACAAAATCTCTCCATTTTCGAAAGGCATACCCGCACCGAACCATCTCATGTGGAATTGGTGAACAAAATATGCTTCTTGTTGGCGCAGGACTAGCGGCATCAGGATATATTCCATTTGCCAGTACCTTTGCAATTTTCACCGAACGTGCATTTGAACAGATGAGAAACGGTGTGGCTCGGCCGAATCTAGCAGTCCACCTTTGTGGAAGTCACGGAGGAACTCACACTGGAACTGACGGCTCCTCGGCTCAATCAATAGAAGACTTAGCAGTATTCCGCACCTTACCGAACGTCGTAGTAATGCATCCATGTGATGATGTGAGTACACGTGAACTTACCATGCAACTCCCAGCTCTTGGGAAGCCATCCTACATGCGCACTGCAAGAAACAAAACTCCTGTTCTTTACGACGGTCGAGAGAACGAAGTAAAAATTGGCAAAGGTATTGTTCTAAGTGAAGGAAACGATGTAGCCATTATTGCCTGCGGAGTCTTGGTGTCTGAATCACTCAAGGCTGCTGAATCGCTTGCCGAGGAAGGGATTAATGCGACTGTTGTTGACATGCACACACTCAAGCCAATCGATGGACAACTCATTGATGACTTGGTTGCTCAATGTGGGGCATTAGTGACCGCTGAAGATCACAACGTCATCGGTGGACTTGGAAGTGCAGTAGCAGAACACATTGTTGCCAACTCTTTCGCACCGCTGGAGATGGTCGGTGTCCCAGACCGCTTTGGAGAATCCGGCCAGGCTGATGAAATGCTTGAAATCATGAAGATTTCAGCACCATACATCGCATTGGCCGCTAAAAAAGCAATATCACGTAAGTGATTCTGCTAAGAAACGCTTTATGCCAATCGGCTTTGTGCTGTATATGTCCTCTACAGATTCACTCGACCAGACCATTCGAGCAATTGATGCGTTCACAAAGGAACGGGATTGGGAACAGTTCCATAGTTTGAAGAATCTTATGGCGTCGGTATCAATCGAAGCCAGTGAATTGAATGAAACTCTTCAGTGGAGTAATCCCAGCGCAGAAGTCGTATGTGAGAATCCAGAACTCATCGCAGAAATTGCTGATGAACTTGCTGATGTCATGGCGTATTGTCTTCGAATATGTTCGGTTCTCGGCCTTGACCCCGTCCAGATTATACAAACGAAAATAGAAAAGAATCGATTGAAATATCCAGTGGAAATAAGTAAAGGAAGTTCCGCAAAATATACCGCCTACGAAAAGTGAGGCAATGTTTAGAAGCAAATACTTGAAAGAGTGCCTTCAACAACAGCGTAACATGGAGTTCTTCCTTGATACCGCAGATGTAGATGAAATACGAGAAATCGCCGCTTGGGGAATCCTCGATGGTGTTACAACAAACCCATCCTTGATTAAGAAAAGTGGACGAGATTTTAAACAAGTGGTTGCGGAAATTGCATCGATTTGCGATGGACCAATTTCTGCGGAAGTTACTGCAATGGACACCGCAGGAATGATTGAACAAGGACGAGCACTTAAAGCGGATTTACCACCGAATGTCATCATCAAGATACCGTGCACACCTGAAGGGTTAGCTGCTACTAAAGTCTTGACTGCGGACGGAACCGACACCAATGTTACGCTTATCTTTTCGGCTGCTCAAGCACTGATGGCCGCTAAGGCAGGGGCTACATACGTATCTCCATTCATTGGACGAATAGATGACACCGGTCACGATGGAATGAATCTTATCGCCGAAATTATGGACACGTGGGCGAACTATCCATCCATTACGACCAAAGTACTCGCAGCATCCATCCGCCATCCTACACATGTTTTGCAATGCATTACTCTGGGTGCGCATACAGCTACTATGCCTGCGAAGACATTCCGCCAATTGATGAAGCATCCCTTGACCGACCGTGGGCTTGAAGGCTTCATGAGAGATTGGGAAGAAGTTGAAAAGGCTGGAAATGCTTAATCTCGGGTAGTTTTCTGTTAAGGAGGCTTCTTGAAGGAAGGCTTCACCCGCTAACTTACGGAGGGGACTGTATGTCATCGAACAAAGAACTGCTCAATCGATTGCTATCGGGTGATTTTTCACCTGAAGAAATTGCTGATGATCCCTTACTTGTGAGTTTGGCAGAGCGTGTCTATGGCATAAAAATTGACCCTGTCTTGACTTCTAAGCCTCGAGACTTTGTGGCGCATGAAGGTGCTACAGAAGTAACAGAAGTTGCCCCGCCCACCGATATGCTCATCGAAGTTATTGGCGACATTGCTCCAGCACTTCCTTTGGCGAACATGGAACTCCCAGCGCTTGCAGTGCCACCGGTGGAAACCAAAAAGAAATCAAGCGCCTTGCAATATATGGTCTTAGCGGGTTTCGGATTCGTCGTACTCAATTTGATTGGGGTTTGGTCATATGTTCTAGGCAGCTATTGTCAAGCAGGTGATTTGTGCCCCAGCGATGGATATACACGAATTAATTTGATGGAGGTTTACAAGTTGAACACCGGCTATGGATGGTCTGAACCGGTGCAAACAGGTGCATTCGGCATCCCTGATATTGTTGCAGTTATCGTTCTCGGCGTGGCTTTCTTAGCTTTACGCCGAAAGTGATTGTGTTATCGATGTCGATTGGATTCAGTACTGAAATTATCGCCTATCTTGGCATGCTTTTGATACTCTGTGCATTCTTTTTGGAAACTCAAAACATCATCCAAAGTAAGGCGCCATTATACCTTTTACTGATGGCAACTGGGTCTGGATTTTTAGCCATCCGCGCCTTTTTAATCGCAGAATGGGCCTTTTTTATCTTAGAAGTTGCATGGTTTTTGACAGCCGCCATAGGATTACTCTATCTTCAAAAGTCACCGAGAGAAGAGTGAATGTTTGATTGAAACTTCGGATCACGGTCAAGGATATCGAACCGTTCTGATTCTACTGTTTCAAGCGTCATCTTGATGTGCGAGTGATGACCGAGAGGGTTCATGAGCCAAGGACCTGGTAAGGCCAAGCGCGGTATTCCATCGAAGGCTGAGAATTTCAATGAGTGGTATCCATTCATGGTTGAAGCGGCTGAATTGGTCGACAAACGCTATCCAATAAAGGGAATGGATGTATGGCGACCCTATGGTTGGAAGACCATGAAACTCATCGATGCACTCACCCATGCAGAGATGGAACGGACAGAACACGAAGAAGTGAATTTTCCACTCTTGATTCCTGAAAACTTGCTTGAAAAAGAAAATGCTCTGGTTGCTCGATTAAAGCGAGCCCGTGAAGAAGGCGTAGACCCGGATGATCTACGAGACGAAGAGGAAGAAGGTGGCTTCAAGAAAGAAGTGTATTGGGTCAAGCATGCTGGCGAGAATGAACTCGACATCCCTATGTTCCTACGCCCTACCTCTGAGACAGCAATGTATACCATGTTCCCTTTATGGATACGCTCACACAAAGACTTACCACTCAAGGTCTATCAAACAGTCAATACGTTCCGGTATGAGACAAAGCAAACACGCTCATTCATTCGTGTTAGAGAAATACATTTCTTTGAGGCCCACACTGCACATGCTGATGAAGAAGATGCTTCACGACAAATCGCTCAAGACTTAGAGATTGTAGACAATATCATGCATGACTTGTGCCTTCCAATCATCAAGGCGAAGCGACCGGTTTGGGATACATTCCCTGGTGCATGGTACACCATCGGAATCGATGCTGTGATGCCAAACGGACGAACCTTGCAAGTTGCATCTTGCCACCATTATCGAGACCAGTGGGCCAAAGCATTCGATCTTTCCTATGAGAATCTCGATGCAAAACAAGAATATTGTCATCAGACGACCTATGGAATGTCAGAACGATTACTTGGAGCCGTTGTTGGTATGCACGGTGATGAAAACGGCCTGATTATGCCGCCTGCAGTTGCACCTTTCCAGGTTGTCATTTGCCCAATGATTCGTAAGAACTCCGATGTGGACACCGTTGCAGTGGCTCAAGAGATGGCGGCTACGCTCAAGAAGCACGGGCTTCGAGTGAAAGTTGATTCACGAGATATCCATGCTGGTCAGAAATATTACGATTGGGAAATCAAAGGTGTGCCCCTTAGATTGGATGTCGGTCCAAGAGACATTGCCCAAGGAACTGCATTTGCAGCACGCAGGACTGGAGGGAAAGAACCAATCCCTATGGATGATTTACCGAATGCTTGTCTAGCTATATTGGATGAAATTGCTACGGAATTACGCAAGCGTTCGTCAGCGCACATGCAAGACGTCATTCAACCTCTACCTGCCTTTGAAGAGAATGACGGAACGTGGGTTATGCATGGAGAAATTGAAGATGGGAAAATCTACCAAATTCCATTCGATGGAACCGATGCTCATGCAGAAGCAATTGAACGTGCGACTGGAATGACATTCCTCGGGGATTCAACTGAAGATTTTGAAGAAGAAATACCATGCCACATGAGTGGTAAAATGACAAAGCGTCGGGTAATTCTCGCCAAGACCTATTGATTTCTGTTTCATCGAAAGTGTTGGGCCAAAATTTAAGTAAACTCTTCTTGAGTTCTCAATGAGCCTATGTCTAAATCTTCTGTAAAGAAAACTTTAGCACAAGCGAAGGAGATGGGTTTAGAACTAAGTCCGGATGGAAAGTCATGGGTTCCCATTGAGGAACTTGTGGTTAAATTAAATCCAGATAAACATAAGCAAGTTCGAATTAGCGCGAACAACAAAGAAGTAAATTCATCATGGTTGCAATGGATATTCCCAGTTGGAAGCGTCGCCTTAATCCTTGTAATCATTGGCGCCTTAATCGTCGCATGGTTTATTGCAAAGGCCTTTTTGGGCTTCATTAGCATCATCAGTAGCCTTGGTGGCTCAGCATTTGGTTAAAGTCGATGGCCTCTGTGAGTAAGGGTCCCCTCTGCTTAATTCTCAACAAGTTCTATTTCCTCAAGCCCTAATTCAGAATTGAATTTACGTTCTGATTCTGAAGAACGACTCATCTCATTTTTGTTGAACATCATTCCCGATAACAAAACTGACGAACCTAAGCATCCAGCGAGCGTAAAGAGGATGGCTCCAGAGATACCTGGGCTTGCAATCGCTACGCGCAGAATTACAGTGGACAAGACAAAACCAGTATTTCTTGCCAAGTATGGAAAATCAGTAATATACTGGTAAGAGAGCAGTAGTATGAGGATATCTGCCATGATGAGTACTGTGAAGAAATCCAAAAAGAAAATCATTCGATTTGTACTCCCGTCCCCTTGGAACAGAGCATACGACCAAGTCGATAGTGAGTAACATGCAATCACGACATACACGAATAAAAGTAAAATCGCAAGCTGCTTCTTTTGTGAAATGAAGTTGGCGAGATCTTCATTATCACTCGCATTCATGCCTGATTCTCTTTGAACATTGTTAAAGAACAGTGCTGTCCAAAAAAGGACGACGAAAGCAATACATTCCATCGCCAAGGTCGAGATACTGCCATCAATGGAAAAAGAGACTGATGCATCAATGTCGGACAATCTCTTGAGAATATCCCGAACGACAAGTAAAGTAATGATTTCAAATTGTTTACCAATTGAATTGGTAAACGATTTGGGGATTGTACGTATCAATTCGTAGACTTCATAGGCCAAGAATATAGAAAAGGGAGTGTACAATGAGTCGAGATATGAATCGAATAATCCACTGGTTTTCACAGACAAATCAATCAATTCGAACTGATACGTAAAGCAGAGTAGTAAGTGCCCAAGAAAACCAAATATGGATGCCCGAATACAAGCAACACGTAATTTTTCGTTGACACTTTGCCCTAGCAACCGGTTGAACAGAGCATTCACGAACTTCTAATATTTTGAGTTCATTCAAATAAGTATGTTCAACACCCCGAAAAGAAAGATGAAAAATTGAAGAAGGAAGTTGGGTCATTGATGAACCATTGATTGATACTCAGATTTTGAACGAGAGGTCTTGAGTAGCAAAGCAACTTATTCCGTATATGGACGGAATTACCAGAGTGTCATGAGTGCAAGAATCAGTGCAGTCCACAAAAGAACGACTGAAACCCAAATCATAACACCATACGAGAATCCTTTTCGATTCGTTCAAAACCCCACACTATGCTTGCAATAACGGACACCGGCCATAATATGAGCGATGCCGATGAAGCTTATCCCAGCATACCCGCACGTTGCTTTCTGGCAATAGTAGCCCTCTATGATGTATCTGTAATCATCTCTACTGATTCTACTACTAATCGCATGGGGACCCCACACGACCATAACCGAGCGTAAGGGTACCCTAGTACTGCACTGAACACCCATTAATTAAGAATCGTATTTTGAAGCCCTCTTCATCTCTACCAATAATTGGATTATATCCTTCATTTGATATGTAGACAAAATTCAAATTCGATGTTGGGCAGACAATCGAACGACTTGCTCAATTGGTATACAATTTTTGAGCATTTCCTTACTCCTGCATGAAGTTCAGGATTGCGTTTCAAAATTTGACATTTAGTAGGTCGTAAACATACAGTGAATAATGAATAGATATATTCACAAGGGTTCTCAATAAGACCTTGATATTTTGCCATACACAAGGGCTTGCAGTGGGTCGTATACAACGCTAGCGTTGTGTTCAAAGTAGTCAATCGATTAAAAATCAGCGACTTGCGAGAGTGAGGTTCTTCCACATCTCTTCAGGGACTTCCATAGCAAGTCGAAGACCTCCCATAGCACCGAGGCGCACTGGATCGTCAACTACGTGAACATTAACATCGCCCATATCGGAGAGTTTGCGCTCAATCATTGCACCGAGTCCTTTGATGCCAGAGCCGCCACCTGCGAGAACCATGTTTCGACGGAATTCGTCGTGGTATTCTGGGTTTGAACCTGCAATCAATAGTTTGACATTCTCAACGATTGGTTCAACAATCGCTTCACAGGCACGTTGAATGCAATCAGTGATGTCAAGATTCATTGCTTTTCCTTCGATTGAGAAGTCGACCATGACCGGTTCATCAGGTGATGCAGACCCAACAAATGAGTACTGTTCCTTCCAGCGTCGTGCCATGTCTTTGGTAATTTGTGCACCGCTATATTTTGATTGTACTTGCTTGATGATTTCTCGGTCAATGAAGTCTCCAGCATGTCCTGTGTGCATTTGGTCGCCTGGTCCAGGAATTGTTCCATAGACGCGGCAAAGATCAGCAGTACCTGCTCCAATATCGATAACGAGAGTGTGTTCAATCATATCGAGAGCATAAGCAACAGCAAACGGTTCAGAAATAATCATTGCAGCATTCACAGAGCCAGCAGCAGCATCGAAGATAGAGGTCTTATCGACATAACTTGCTTCTGCCGGGGCACCAATGACAGCGACCACACGGTCGTAATCTTCGGGGTCAGAAAGCCCAATGAGGTGAGTGATGAAGTGAGCAATGAATTCACGGTCTTCTTGTGTATCCTTAATGACACCGAGTTCCAATGGACGGAAAAGGTTCAGAGCAAGTCGGTTTTTGAGAGCTTCTTCCCCAAACAATACATCTCGCTTGAGGAAGTTACGTGCGATTGGGTCCTTTGGAGTTCCAATAACGGTGAGTTCTTCTTCTTCATGGCTATCCGAAGATACCATTACGGAACGGAAGGTTCCTAAATCAATTCCAATATACAATATGTCTTCTGCCATAGCACTCGCCTATCCTTGCCATTGCGAACTACCTTATGAAGAATACCTCCCTTGTGAGAGGGGTTAACTGTCGGTGAAGGGCTCGAATAACCACTGGTGGGACTCGGGAAGATTCTATAGAAAGGAGCCTCAAGTCTCCGTAAGAAGCGGAGAATGTGTCAACACCATTCTTCACAGGCTTGACAATACCAAGCAGCATACTCTGGATAAAGTTGTGCCATTTTCCCACATGATGTGCATTCCTTGAGCGTCTCCTCACCATACATTTCGAGGACCATTTGAACATGGTAAACATCATCAATTCCGAGTTGTTGTCGCATAGACCAGAGCAGTTGGTCTTCGCTTGGTGAGATGATACCATCTTCCAAAACGAGTTCCACGATATTTCTGTAATCTTCAAAATCTTGAAGATTGCGAGCGTCAAGAACAATTCCATTCTTTTCAGCAACAATATCTGTGCCTCCAGGGTCATCGACGAAGAGGACAAGAGATTCTGGCTTGAGGTCTTCATGACGTAGTTCAAAGGAGATGCGTGGACCTTCAATTGATGCAAATACGAGTGATGAATTATTGTTGATAGTTGTGCAAATAGATCGGGCAGTATCTTCAGCGGAGCGGCCCTTTCTCCATCCATTCGGATCATTGACATTGAAGCAGTAGAATTCCGTACCTTTGCCGGGGTATTCTAAACGGATTTCTTCCCCACCGTCAAAACCGTTGGCAACAACAGTGAGAGCTGCCACTTCTGTTGACACGATATTGTCTTCATCGTCAAAATTAATCATGAGAGGTTTTCTCTCCTCCTTTGCCGTGTTAAAATGTCCTTGCATACCAGTCATCCATTTGTCTTCGAGCCGTGAAAGTGACTCTTCTTGTTTTTTGGAGAGATTATTTTCGACACCAAGAACGCCTGCAAGACTTCCAGATTGGATTTCACGTTTGAATTCTTCAATTTTCTCTGTGTCTTGATGGTAAGAAGGGATGTCTATCGATTGAGTATCCTCTACATAGTCAGGATCTTTCCACTCATGTTGACATGACACACAGTGAAGATATCCATTCATGGTTGATGGCTGTGCTTCTCCGCCACAACGTGGGCAATCTCCGCCTTCATTGAACCCAAGGTTATCAACGGCCTCGCGTCGACCCTTTCGCATATTGCCAAAGCCTGCCATATTTACGCCACATCATTGCCTTTCTATCAAGGCTTTGGAGAATCGAAATGAACTGCGACTGTAAATTCATGGGAGAGGGAGTGCTTTCAACCCATACCGTATGATACCCTCTTGAGCGTAGATTCTACGAACAGTGAAATGAACCTTATCGCCGATGTGGGGTGCATAATCAACATCATCACAGACGAGGAAAACACCACGTGGACCTTGTTCAAAGCGAACTAAAACTGTTTGGATACCTCCAAGAATTGGTGCCCTGAGTGAGAATTCCGAAGGTGCACCAGCGGCACTGAGTTTTGTCCACGACTCTACAGTAGCCTCGCCTGTAAGCGAATGGGTTCCAGAAGGGATACGTTGACCGGATGAATCAAGTTGGCGCGGTGGCCAAATAAGTTTTTCATCACTTTTTTGAGATGCCAACGATAACCGTGCTAGGGCACCTTCAAGATACATTGACTTTGAGACGTATGCTCCCTGGGACACATTACTTTCAGCACGTTCACGAATCCAAGCCTCTTGTATGTCCATGTGGAATTGACTATCGATTATTTCAGAACCGATTGGAGTATCAAAATCATAGGAATCTAAGCCAGTCTTTGACAAAACGAGTGTGGCTTCGTCACCATCCAAAAAATCCCACTTAACTGCATCAAAATCAAGTTCATCATTGCGTGACATAGAATCAACACTGGTTGCCAGATAGACTGTAGCAGCATCGATTGTATCAGGGAGGTGAACAAAATCGATTTCATGTCCTCTTTGTTTCATAAATTGTAGTCCAGCAATAGCCATCGTTGTAGAATCGCTATCGGGACCATAGACGATTGTTTCCTCATACATATATGGAGACTGAATCAAAAGTGAATCTTGATTCAATACCACCAAATAGCCTTTCCAAGGGTGCTGTTCAATCATTGCGATCTCTCCCAAAGATATGAACTGCGCATGTGGCACCAGAACCGCCTACATTGTGTGTTAACCCAATCTCTGCATCCCGAACTTGTCGAGAAGATTCAACTGAACCTCGTAATTGCTTGAAAACTTCAACTGCCTGACCAGTACCTGTTGCACCGAGAGGATGCCCTTTTGATTTGAGACCACCACTTGGATTTATACAAACAGAACCTTCATTTCGTCGACCTCGACCTTCACGAGCAAAAACGCCACCTTGGCCATGTGCTGCAAAGCCTAAATCCTCTGTTGCCATTAATTCGGCAATAGTAAAGCAGTCGTGAACTTCGGCAAAATCAACATCGTTGGAGGTGATTCCGGCTGCAGAGTAAGCCAACTGCGATGCTTTTTGAGTTGCAAGTAATTGCGTAATTGAAGGTCGGTCATGAAGAGCTAGCCTATCTGATGCAGCTCCAGAAGAACGAACCCAAACAGGATCGTCAGTAAATTGTTGAACGACGTGATCTGCGGCGAGAATGACGCATGACGCTCCATCGGATGTTGGACAGCAATCATACAGGGTGAGAGGATCTGCAACCATAAATCCACTCTCTGCCTTCTCAAAAGAGACTTGCTTGCGGATGTGCGCCTGTTCATTCTCAAATCCATGCATGTGGTTTTTGACGCTAATGTGAACAAGGTCGTCATGTGATGATGCGTGTTCGTGGAAATGACGTCGAGCCATCAATGCATAGGTGCCCGGGAAAGTCAATCCGGCAAGTCGCTCCCATTCAGTGTCACCAGATACGCCGAGCCAAAAGCGCTTACGTTCAGCAGAGAGGTCATTCATTTTCTCAATCCCACCCGCTACGACAATATCTGCTTGGCCGCTCTTGATGGCCATCCATGCATCTCGAAGAGCAAATCCAGAGGAAGCACACGCATTTTCCACACGGCGGACTGGAATACCATCCAGGCCTGAATGTTCGGTGAGTAGGGCAGCAGTATTACCAAGTTGTGCACCACCAAAAGCCACGCTTCCAATGAATGCTTCATCGACTTGGCGTGGATCGAAATCTTTGTCTACACTGGAAAATGCATTTTCTGCGGCTTCGGCCCACATTCCTTTCAGTCCAAGTTGGTGGTTACCATACTTTGTTTGACCAGCACCAATAACGGCAACATCGACCATGACACCCCCAAGAGGGACCAGCACTTGAGTAAGTCGGTCAATTTGGGCATCAAAACCGTTGCAAGCACCCGTAGAGTCTAAGAACACGCCCCGCTCCCCTCAAAATATGCTACGACAATGTCGAGAACGTTCTTGCAAAATAAACAACGGATTCTTCACTGGCCCAAATTGCCATATCTGCAACGAAGAAGGCAAATTCATCATGAGTGACCGTGAAGCAAATTCGCTTGGTCGAATGCTCGCACTCGTTTTGCGACACGCTCCTGAAAAATTCAATGTCGAGATGGATATCAACGGCTGGGTTAACAGTCGAGAACTTTCAGAAGCAATTGGTAAGCAACGTCGAAACTATCACTGGCTACGAGGCTGGCATTTTTCTGCAATCGCTAATTCTGATGACAAAGGAAGATACCAGGTTGAGGGTGAAATGATTCGTGCCACATATGGGCACTCTATTGAACTGGAACTTGACCTACCTACAGACCAAATCCCAGAGGCACTCTATTGGCCATGTGAAGAAGGCCAGGTTGAGACAATCATGGAATTAGGAATCACGACCGGAGACCGAAAGCACATTCACCTTTCCCGAAGTATTTCCAATGCTATGGAGGCAGGATACAAAGGCTCCTCTCAAATCAACCGTCCAGCAATTCTCGAAGTTGACACTGTCCGGGCAATTGCTGATGGGCACATCATCTATCGAGCAGGTAAGACCGTTTTCTTGGTTGATGAAATGCCAGGTGAATACCTCTACAGGATTGAGTCTGATGACCCAATGGTTTTGGAAATCATCGCACAATGGGAACTTGAAGAGTCAGAAGAAGAGTGATTATCGCTTTTCCCCACACGATGGGCAGAAGTCAAGATCATTTTCTAATCGAGCACCGCAACTGCCACAGTTACTGTGTCCGACGTTGAGAGTTTCTAATTTGGAAACGTGTTGAGTCGCATCTTCCCGAGAGTTTGGCAGAACAATATGAAGTGGGTCAATGCCTTTTTCTTGAAGTTCACGGAATCGGTTTCCGAAAATGATAGCCTCTTGGATGGCAGATTCAATTTGGAGTTGGCGTGAATCACGTTCGATTCGGTCTCCGATTTCTTCTGATTCTTCAAGAACGGCCTGGAGATGGCGCATAAAGTCACTCAATGACGGACCCTCGGACATAATGGTTGGTTCACACCGTGGGTCATGAATGCTTGGTGAGAAAACAATCATTTGTGTGAAAATGGAGGGGCATGCTCTTGAGCCATTTCACCTTCGCTGTATTCATGCGCGAACGGGTTGTCATCAAATGGGGTGGCGGCCTCATCACAGACAAAACCTCCCTCTGTACACCCGATTTGGAAGTCTTGGAGCAACTCGCAGCATGTGTAGCTACCTGCATAGAACACGGATTCGATGTTATTCTCGTACATGGCGCTGGTTCATTCGGGCACCTCCGCTCTAAGCATTGGCGTCTCAACGAGGGATACCTTCCAGACCATATTTTTGAGAACGATGGAATTTGTTCCACCCAACATGAAGCAATGGAAGTTGTTCGAAAAGAAATGCTTGAACTCAATTCTCATGTTTGTGAAGCACTGCTCAAGAAAAATCTGAAGCCTCTAATCCATCCACCGCATCAATGGGCTAAGAATACTGGACCGTCTTTCATCGGAAACCTTGACCGTTTTTCATCCCAAGACGTATCCAAGATACATGTGACATTTGGTGACGTAGTCGAAGTTGAAGATTCTCGAGAATTCGGAATACTCTCTGGAGATGACCTCGTCGTCAGATTATCGCTTGAATTACCAAACGTGAAGAGACTTGTATTTGCCATCAAAGGGGTTGATGGACTCTTACGAGTACCTCCTGAACAAGCAAATGAGCAAGATTTGATTGAAAATTGGTCCCCAGACATTTCGTTTGAAGGAACTCATGAATCAGACATTGACGTAACTGGAGGTATCGGATTAAAGGCCTCTCGCGGTTCTTTTGTTGCTTCAAAAGGAGTCCAAGTGGTGATGATCAATGGCGGAATACCAGAACGGGTTTTAGGCGCTATGCTCGGAAAACCAGTTCGTGGAACTGTTGTTACTGCCAAAAAGTGAACTGCGCCCCTTTTTGTTAATAGAAAGACCAATATTCTCCAACTTAATACAGAGAACTCTTCATGTAGCGAGCGCGAATCCATTGAAGCAGGGGTTCACATGGCAGGCTACGACATAAACGACGTTCCGAGTGTTGAACTCACCGACTCTGAACAAGAATTGCTCAATACGATTGGTGCAGATTCTATTCAGTCGCAACTTATGGCTGAATCAATAATCATGGTCAGCGAAACCGATGAGGTTCTAGGTCCAATCTCAAAGATATCTGCACACAGGGATGCTGGAGCATTGCACAGAGCCTTCAGTGTACTCCTTTTTGACTCTCAAAACAGACTTTTACTTCAGCGGAGAGCAGATGACAAAGTCACATTCCCGGGTGTCTGGGCAAACTCGTGTTGCTCACATCCTTTGCACTCAGAAAGCGAGTTGATTGAGGAAAATGCACTCGGTGTGAAAAATGCTGCCATACGTAAAATGGAGCAGGAACTCGGAATCTCACCCTCATCACTTTCGACTGATGACTTTCACTTCATGACGAAAATGCGGTATTCCTCTCGAATGAATGAGACATGGATTGAGCGAGAAGTTGATCACATCTTGGTTGCTAAGGTCGATGTTGAACTCAACCCTAATCCAAATGAAGTCTCGGAAGTGACTTGGGTGACGTATGAAGAGCTCGAAGAGATGCTGATTGCTGAGAAACCGGAAAATGGCTCTATTGCTCCGTGGTTCCGTTGCATTGCTGCGCTTATTATGACTGAAGAATGGTGGGGTGCGGCTGGAAACAGTTCTGCATTAGCCGAGCTGGCAGATGATAAAATCCATGACATGGGCGATGTAACACACATGCTTCCGGAAGCAGAAGGAGCTGGCTTAGACATCTCGATTCTTGAAGTTAAACCACTCGTCGAAAAGCGAATTATGAACAGTTTGATGGCTTCACGTCATACACGACTCGCATCAGCAATGACGCATTTAATCCACGGTGGCGGTAAGCGACTTCGCGCAACATTGCCTTGGCTTGTCGGTAAAGCGGTAGGTGATACGCACTCTGGAATGCTTGATGTAGGCGCTGCTATTGAAACGGTTCATAATTTCACACTCGTTCACGATGATATCATGGATGACGATGATGTTCGTCGAGGAAGAAATGCAGTTCACATTGAATTTGACCTTCCAACTGCAATCAATGCCGGTGATGCTATGCTCGCTATTGCATTCGAGCGCTTGGTCCAAGCAGAAGGTCTGGAAGATGCCGATGTTGCACCTCTTGTCAATAGAATTGCATGGATGGTTCGTAGAGTCAGCGAAGGCCAACAGATGGATATCGAGTTTGAAGATGAACTCGCTGTTTCGGAGGAGGACTACATCGAGATGATTGAAGGTAAAACCGCTGTCATGTTCTTGACATGTGCTGAAATTGGTGCTCGTATGGCTGGTGCAGATCAAGAAACCATTGATTGCATGGCAGATTGGGGGCTTGCAGTCGGTCTATGCTTCCAATTAATGGATGATCTCATTGACGTTCTTTCAGATTCCGCAGTGTCAGGCAAACCAGCAGGCTCAGATGTCGCCCAGGGAAAACGTACACTGATGGTTATCCATGCATTATCGCAACCTGACTCTGAGGACAAGACGACTCTTCTAGCAGCACTTGGCAAAGGAGAAACTGCTGACGAAGAATCGATTCAAAACGCCCTCGAAGCTCTTGGTAAAATCGGTTCGATTGATTATGCCAAGAAAAGAGCCACTGAATACCATGCAAAAGCACATGCTTGTCTTGACAGAATCCCACAAGGTCCTGCAATGAGAGCATTGCGAGAACTCACCGACTTCCAACTTAAGCGAATCAGTTGATGGTTGCACTTTCACCGGTAATGAGTTCACCCGCTTGAATCACTTTGGCGTACCAACGTGTTGAAAACGGATATTTCTTCACCGAAATTCGAGTAAATTCATCATTCGTAAAAGAGGCTTTGATTGTTCGGCATGGAGGAGCGTCTGATGTTATTTCTAAAATCACATTTTTAAAATGGAATTGAGTTCCTATCTGAACTGAATCCCAGTCGATTCCTTGAACCAATACATTTTCACCGACTGAACCAGGAAATATCGGATTTCCTTCATGTGTGAGTGTGGTAAGGACTTCTGAACTGAATAAACAAACAGCCCGGTTTGGACCACCGTGATGTTTCAAATCGTTTTGTTTGTCACCAGTACAACCGTTTTCCGTTACGTGCAAGGTTTGCACCTTTGGTTTTGGAACCCCCCCTAAAGGGGCTGCAAAAAGGCCCACAATTGAGCCTTGCATACGTCTCACTCTGAGTAATATGACTCTGGGTAAGGTTCTGGCTTCAGACCCTTGCGTGTTCTAATTTGGCCTACGACCTTGTCAAACAATTGAGGTGGGAGCATTTCGAATCCGAGATTTTCAGTATTCCAAACAGCACGACCTTGAGATGCGGCACGAATATCGTTGGAGAAACCGAATGTCTCAGCAATTGGCAAAACACCAACAACTGTAGTAACTTCGCCTTCTGAAGGCATATCTTCAATGATGCCACGGCGGTTGGTGACTTCACGAGTGACCTGCCCAAGCCAGTCATTTGGAACTGATACGAAGGCTTTCTGCATAGGTTCGAGTAGAACGGTTCGGGCACGCATCATTGCGCCCTTAATACCGTTTCGAACTGCTGGAATTGTTTGTGCAGGGCCACGATGGATAGCGTCTTCGTGTAGCTTTGCATCGACAAGTCGAACAAACATTCCTTGAACAGGCTCATCTGCGATTGGTCCCTTTGAACAAACACCATTGAATGCCTCAATAATCAATTCACGAGTTTCGTGAAGTCCTTGAATACCCTTTGTGTCGTTTACGAGGACATTTGAACCGTTGATAGCGTAAATTTTACGCATCAAATCTTTATCCATTCCGAGTTCCCCGAACTTTCGTCCAGTTTCCTTTGCGTCATTCGGACGGATGGTTCCTGAACCGAGATCTCCAGCACGGAGCGCTGCGACAACTTCAGGTGTGAGAGGTTCAATTTCAAAGAAGAAACGGTTGTGACGGTTCGGAGATTTACCTTCGAACGCATTTCCACGGTTGGTGCCTTGGATACCTTCACGGTAGACAACAATAGGTGGGCTCACGCTGACCTTGATGTTCTGTTCTTCTTCAATCCGGTAGACTGTAATTTCCAAGTGCAATTCACCCATACCTGCGAGCAATGCTTCACCGGTTTCTTGGTTGGTAGTAACTTGGAGCGATGCATCTGCCTTAGCAAGTGAACGAAGAGCATCGATGAACTTTGGAAGGTCCTTCATACTCTTTGGCTCAACAGCGACAGTAACTACGGGGTCCGAGTAGTGTCGAATTGCTTCAAACGGCGTGAAGTCTTTGTCTCGTGAGAGCGTAACACCAGCAGCGGCTGAACGGATTCCAGTCAGTGCTGCAATGTTTCCTGCAACGACCTTAGGGACTGTGATTCGGTCTCCACCAACCATCATGCTCACTTGTTGAACACGTTCTGCCTTTGCAGCACCAATCGCATAGACTGATTCACCTTGAGAAATCGAACCAGAATAGATACGTCCTACTGCAACTTCACCAGCGTGTGGATCCATCCAAATCTTCGTAATCATCATTGCAAGTTCTGCTTCTGGGTCACAACTGACCATAGCCTTTCCAATTTCAGAGTCAAGGTCACCGGTCCAGATGTTCGGGATACGGTAAGGTTGAGCTTGGACTGGACCTGGTAGTTTGGTAACTGCCATGTCGAGAAGAACTTCGTGGACTGGTGCTTTGGTAGCCAAAGTCTTCTGGTCTTCATTGTTACAGTATTCAAAAATTTCAGTCATTGAAACTCCGGACTTCTGCATGTATGGAATGGTAATACCCCAGTTGTGATATGCGCTTCCGAAAGCAACAGTTCCGTCCATGACGCTAACCTGCCAGCTTTTCTTGAACTCTTCAGGAGCGAATTGAGAAATGAGTCGGTTGACTTTCTTGATGGTTTCTGTAAAACGAGCCATCATGTCTTCAGGAGTAACTTGTAATTCGTTGATAAGACGGTCGACCTTATTGATGAAAAGAACAGGCTTGACCTTTTCTTTGAGTGCTTGGCGAACAACAGTTTCAGTTTGCGGCATTGGTCCTTCAACAGCACAAGCGAGAATGAAACATCCATCAACTGCACGCATGGCACGAGTCACGTCACCACCAAAGTCTACGTGACCTGGTGTATCGATGAGATTGATGAGGTAGTCTGTTCCTTCGACAGCGTGAACCATCGAGGCTGATGCTGCGTTAATTGTAATTCCACGTGCGGACTCTTGCTCATCGAAATCGAGAACACGAGCGGATCCAGCTAGGTCGCTGGACATCATTCCCGCACCTGCAATCAAGTTGTCAGAGAGTGTCGTTTTTCCGTGGTCAATGTGTGCAGCAATACATAAATTACGAATTTGTGGTAAAATGTGCATGACTTCTGTTGCTTTGTTAATATTGTCTTCCTTTCGGCCCATGGAATCACCCGTGACTTCTCGTCAATATCGGCCACCGGAAAGGGGTTCTTAAGTGACTCGCAACGAAGATACGGCTGGTGCAGACAGTGAAGCAAAAAAGGCGTACGCATGCATCATGTAAGTTCGATAGAAAAGCGTCTCGAAATGCTCAGCGAGCAGAAGAGGCGATACGCTCTAATTCTTCCTTCTTCGCAACTGCGAATGAAGTAGCATCATCAGATGCGGCCTTAGAAATCTCGTTGATGACACAGTTTGTCAAAGTTCGCTTTGACTTGTGAGTCCCTTGTTGAGCACCTTTAGCAAGATTGCGAAGAGCAACATCCAGACGTCGAGAAGGTGATGAATCAACTGCTTTCGGTTGAGACACTGCACCGAACTTGATACGAGTGATTTCTTCCATAGGCGCAGCGTTACAAATAGCGTTAACGAAGATTTGAAGGGGGTTTTCACCAGTCTTTTCAGCAATTGTGTCAAGAGCAGACTCGAAGGCCTTCATTGCGCCTTGCTTCTTACCAGTGTAAGGTCCAGTACGCATGAGTTTGTTGATGTAGCGCTCAACGACAGACAACTTGGCTTTTCCGAACCATGCGTTGGCATGTCGGCCACCGGTGTGAGGAACACCCACAGTTGTGAGGTTGATGTAAGGTGCAAGTCCAGGATCTTTACACGTGATTGCAGATGCATCCCACTTACCAAAAACGAGTGTTCCGATTCCAGCAATAGGGCGGACGTCTTCAACGACGACTTCTTCTTGTTCTTCTTCATCTACCATTTCTGATTCGGACATATTTACACCTCAGCGGATTGGCTTTTCTTTTCGGCCACGGACCATTTCATTGAGAGAAACGCCGTTGACTTGAATGACTTTGTAGCGGACACCGGGAATGTCTCCGTATGAACGACCCATGCGTCCACCAATACCCTCGACCATCACTTCATCGTGTTCATCAATGAAGTTAATTGCACCATCGCCAGGAGCGAAAGCAGTGAGTTTGTTACCGTTCTTGATGAGTGAAATCTTCACTGCCTTACGGATACCTGAGTTCGGCTGTTTAGCCTCAATACCGACCTTTTCAATGACGATACCTTTGGCTTGTGTAGAGCCCGCAAGAGGGTCGTGCTTTGCTCGTGACTTGAGCATTCGCTTCTTGTATCGGCGGTCCGACCAACGAAACTTTTGACGGTCCTTTGCCATTTTAGCACCTGCGAAGAGTCCTCTACCCATCATAATCACCGCATTGAAGCACTCTGCCGACTTGAATCCCCTATTTAAAACGACCCTCAAAGCCTGCGTAGATAACATCGACCATTACGACAAGAGAAGGTGAAAATCGATGGGTGTGAACCAACCTTAATCGGCGAATTAAGCCGAATTACCTTGTATGTCTTAAACAAGGTTCAAGCGATGAGTTCATTTCGCAAGAATATGGCCTTTCGTGACCACCTCGGTGCAGCAACCGAAGAACCCAACCCTGTAAGCCTCATCCACGGCATGTGGGAACACTCACGAGCGAGTCATCACGATCTTACTTTGTTTACCAATATCTCTGAATCTCCAGGTCATCGTGCAGCGATTAATATTTTGACACGCGACAGGTTATGCGAGGCGATTGGAATCACACCGGAAGAATACATTGACACATTAGGGTGGGCAATGGAAAACCCAAGCGAACCAGTAATCGTTGATGCATCAGAAGCTGAGTGCTTTGAAAACCTCCAACAGAGTATTGACATCACCAAACTCCCAATCCCTCACCATTGGCCTCAAGACCGTGGCCGTTATTCTTCAGCAAGCGTCATCATTGCTGAAGATAATGGCATTCGAAATATGTCCTTCCACCGGCAGTTCGTGAGAGACTCAAACCACCTGGTGGTTCGATTGGTTCCAAGGCATTTGCGAACCATGACAATGAATGCACGTAAAGAGGGAAGAGAGGTAGATATTGCTATTGTCAACGCTCCAGACCCTGTGGTCTTACTGGCTGCTGCTATGTCTTTTGATGAGAACATCGACGAGTTGACAATCGCTGCTGCCTTACACGAAAAACTCTACAACAAGCCACTTCGATTAACACGTATGCCAAACGGTATACTTGCACCTGCTGATGCAGAGTATGTCCTCTGGGGACGAATTACGAATGAAGACGACGACGAAGGACCCTATGTCGACATTACAGGAACGGTCGATGATGTTCGTCAAGAGCCCGTGATTGAAATTGATGGTGTGATTCACCGAGACAACCCGATTTTCCACGCACTCATTCCAGGAGAGGCTGAACACAAGACGCTCATGGGTCTGCCTCGTGCACCAACCATTAAATCCGCTGTGAGTGAAGTATGCGACTGCATTGATGTCCACATGACTGAAGGAGGGTGCGGGTGGTTAGCAGCCGTAATCAAGATCAGAAAGGTGAACAAAGACGATCCAATTCGTGCCATTGAAGCAGCCTTAGCAGGACATAGAAGCATGAAGATGGTTACAGTTGTTGATGAAGATATCGACATCGGAGACCCCGTTCGTGTCGAATGGGCAATGGTGACCCGTTGGCAACCGGACACAGACACAGTGATTCTATCAAATCAGAAGGGGAGTTCTTTGGACCCTTCCCGTGACTCCGATGGCCTAACTGCAAAGGTTGGTTTTGATGCCACCTTGCCTTGGGGTGTAGACCATGATGGTTTCATGTCGGTTCAATGAACATTGCAACGAAGATATTGAATGCAGAGAGTTGGTGTGCGATACATGGTTGGGGAAAGTGCAGACCTTTTGCAACACCCTCGCAGAAACCTTGGAAACCGCTATCGGTCACAAGCTCAAAAATTTGTCCGACTCGCTTCAAGAGACCCTCAGAGATTTGATGAAAACCTTGCATGGGCGGAACAGAACGCTCGACAAGCTCTACTCCATGACTTCACAGATGAGAGAAATTGGCGTTGCCTTGCAGATATCAAGATCGTTATTGGTGATGGCATGGGGCTGTGTGCGGTCCTTGAGGACATCTTCATCGTATTGGGCCGAGACCCCGACCAAGTTGATCAATTGAAAGACATTGATTTTCTTCTCGTAGGTCTCGAACTGCTCGAAGCAGCATTTGCTCGAGACCCATTAGACCCTGACGCTTGGTGGGATACTTTTGCATCTGCTGAGTCTCTCGAAGATGAAATTCAAGATTTTGCTCAACGTTGCCGTCATTTAGATTTTAGCGATCAGCGTGCGAACATTGTCTATGGGCGAAGACTCGAACGTATTCGTGCAGGTGGTCATGAGGACCTCTTCATCGAACTCTCACGCCATCTTCTTGCTCACCGACCAAATAACCATGAACTCTGGATGGAACTCGGTCGGCTGTATGAGCGACGTGATGAGATGGATGAAGCGTGGTCTTGCTATGACCATGTTCAACAATTGCAACCGCATCAAACTCCACGTGACTCCTTTTTAAATCGAATCACAGGTCGAATGATGGGTGAGAAAGAGAAGCCATGGAGTGCTCCAAGTATCGAGAAGAGGTCTCAGTTTTTGGAACAAATGCTTCAACTTTCCAAGCGTATTTCAACATCAGAACCAGTTTTGGATTCCGTTTCAGTTCAATCAGGAGAAGTAGAAACTATCCATCCAGATAGAATACGACTGCAATCACTCATGGATGCTGGAGATGCATCGGAAGCGTTCTTCTTAGCCAGAAGATTAGTGTCCCAAGGTGAAGAATGGGCTGAAGAGTGGGTAGCTAAAATTAAAGACAGTTTTTGAGTTGATACAGTGGCAACAGAGAAACAACCAATTTTTGTTCTTGCATGGGTGACTACCGAGGACAAAAGCAAACATATTCTCGGTGAAGGTGGAAGTGTTGTATTTGTGGAACATCCTGAACGTGGATGGGAAATTCCCGGAGGACATATCGAGAAAGGTGAAACTCCTGAACAAGCCTTACTCCGAGAATTGAAAGAGGAAACTGGACTTGAAGGCGTCATACAAAAATGGAATAAAACCTACTACCCGAAGGGTTGGGTGGCGCATGTTCATGTCCAAGTGCCGAAAAACGAAAAATGGAGCGTTGATGACGCTAAGGTTCAGATGGTCAAATGGTGGAATGAGATACCACCACTTATCGAATGGACACATGAAGAGTTTTCCGATTTAAATCAATGGTGCTCATCTATAGATTAAAGCATTGTCAATGTGGCGAGACGAACATTCCAAAGTTTCTTTAATTCTGGGTCTTCAATACAATTTTGCACAACAGCAACCAGCATGGGGTCTTCAATTCCATCAGGGTTTTGAATCAAAGCGTCAAAATGTTCCATCTGATTCAAGCGATGCGCCAAACTGATCATTGCACGTAGGTCCGGACGATCATTGCCAGCATGATTCTCAGGAAGATGAGAGCAACACCACGAGAACACATCTGAGATATCTTCTGGGTGAACTTTCAGTTCTCGTAATTCTTCACCCGCATCTCTCGGTTTCGAATTTGAGATCTGAATATGCATTCGTTCAGCGGTATCATCTTGTGAATCGGATGCAAAATCAAGGAAAAGTGCTCCACCTTCGATAGCCATACCGATTTGCTTCGCTTTAAGAGCAAATGCATGTGCATTCCAAGCATGACGAACTGAATCAAAATGATGACCCAAAGCAGCGCTAATTCGACTTGCACCTAACCGTGATAATGCGACAGTTTCGTCTGCATGGTCACCGTTTCGAGGTATTTCAGAATAAACGGTGAGCGCCATCAGTGGCTCACCACATGCAGAGTGAAGTGCGGCCTTGTTGATGAGTGAGAGATCATGGTCGCGACTCGCAAGAGCAACTGACTTCAAACGGGTTTCTGCCCAAGTCAAATCTTCTTTCGCAGCTTCCGTATCACCAAGTTCATACTTAGCCAGACCCAACTCCATACGAAGTCGACCTTCAAGCGCTAAGTCTCTCGTTTCGGGGTGACGTGCAATATCAAGTGCAGCCTCAATGGCTTGCTGGAGACGAGTGTCACCGAGCATTCGACGTCGAACAAGAGACAAAGTTGCTTTTTGGGCCGGAGAGAGAACCGATTCAATGAGAGCAAGAAGTTCTGCAGCATCCAAAAAAAGTGCTGCTTCAGCGAGCGGAAGCCAAGTGTTCCAATTCAATTCAGCTCGCCATTGCTCCAATGTGTCAATGTCGACTGGTCCTTGCTCACGCCAGCGTGAAATAAAGTATCCAGGGGCGTTAGGGACATCAATTTCCGACATCAATCATCTCTCCTTTTAATAGAGGCAACTAAGGCAATAAATGAGGATTCTGCTGCAATGCGGTCGGTTTTGCCGCTCCAACCTGCCGCACCATCATGCCCGCCACCTTCGCCGCCGATCTGTTGAGCAACGGATGCCATGAGTTCACCAAGATGAATTCCTTTTTGGGTCGTATGCCGTGAAGCACGGGCTGTCAATCTCGTCTCACCATCTCTGAATCGACTCACGAGTGCGATTTCTGCTCCAGTTCCAATAAGAAGGCTGGCTAATCTTCCTTCAAGAGTCCCTGAATGGGTATAGACAATGTTCCATGGTCCAGAATCGACTGAGTTTGCCCGTCCCAAACCACGAAGAAGACTACCACGTTCACTCGGTGTTGTCGTTTCCGTTTCAACATATTCGACGAAAGAGGCGTAATCTAAGTCACCACCAGTCAACAAGTCGACAGCTGTCTGGAAGGCTCCTTTGTCAGCATGACGAAACCGACCTGTATCGGTCAACAGTCCAGCCAGAAGCATTTTCCGCACGACCAGAGAACGAGATACTGGGGAAAATTTGCAAAGATAAGCGTCAACAATTTGTGTTGTAGCACGAACATTCCATTGCAGCAGAAGGTCGTCTTCACCTAAGTCCCAATCACAGGTTGAATGATGATCCAGAACACATACAGGTATTCCAGCAGGTAATTCAATCCCAACTTGTCCAGGAGCCGCAGCATCAACAATGATGATGCCGCCTAATGATTGAGGCCATACAGTTTGTTGATCTGAAAGTTTGCGAAACGGTGCTTGAAGGTTCTCAACCATTCGTTTTGCAGTTCTGCCTAAATGTAATCCACAAGCCATAAGATTGGGATGTGCTGCTGAAAGAGCCACCGCTGAACCGATGGTGTCCATATCGCCGTTTTTACCTGTCACAATAGGGACTGCACCTCTCGAGCATGCTTCGGTTAGCCAGGCATGGAAAGACTCGAGTTCTGCTTCGTGGGCATCAGAAGAACTCATGCGTTTTCCGACCCCGCAATCATTTGCTTCAGTTGATTGTACGTGGACAAGAGTTCTGCTTCACGTTCAGTAAAGCGCTCAAGATGTTCTTTCAGGGCAACGAGTGTTTCTTCCAAATCTTTGACTAAGTTCGGACGGTCAGAGACCTCAACTAAAACTCCACCCATTTGTTGGTGCAGTGCGAGTTCTTCAGGTTGATTCTTTACCGCTTCCACCGTTGCTTCTAACTCGACAACTTGTGCACGAAGGTTGGCAAGTTGTTGACGAGCAGATTGTACTTCATTGACGACGACTTGGAGTTGTTCGAGGTTATCCATGTTCTCACCTGTTGTTCTCATTGGGTATTGGTTGAAGAACCCTCGGACTCCATTGAAAGTGATGAAAGCAAAGAATCGACTGCGATGATTCCACGCATTCGTGTATTCCACATCGCTCTCAAATCCTTTGATTTTTGTTCTCGGAGTGTGAAATGAAAGGAATCTCTCGAAGTTGTCCAAAAAACGATCTCATCGGTTGTAAGTGCGTCTGCCAGGGCTTTGGTATCTGCCGGAGTACTCGACTGTACTGTGAGAGTAAGCGACCAATTGGAAGCCATGCTCAACACTCCTCGGAGTGTATTCACTCTTCTTCTGAAATCTCGCCAGCGGCTAGGGCACGCTCGTAATCAAGCGCTGCTTGTTGAGCGATAAATGCCATGTCAGCGGTTGTAGCACCTTCGACTGAACGTCGTAGAATACGGCTGTTGGTATCGGATGCTCGAGTGAATGGTTCCCATGCGCCACCTGCAAAGGTGTGGTCACACTTTGTACAGTTCCAGATTCCGACAGAAACTCTTCGAACTTTGCGGTATTGACATACCGGGCAAGTGTATTTTGCTGTCTTCTTAGCTAATGCAGTTCCAGTATTTCGACGAACGGATACACCGTATCGAGCTCCAAAACGTGCTGTTGCACCTGCTTTCTGTGTTCGCTTTGCCAATCAGTTCCCCTCCTGGGTTGCAACGAGTTTACGAAGTTCAGCACATCGCTGATGTGCCACATCGAATATCTCTGCAAATTCTGCCGGCGTGAACACCCCTCTTAACCCCTTTTGTAGGGAATGAAGGTGACCCTCGTCTCCGAGAGTGATATGAATGCGTTCATCGCCACCAAGTTCTTCTTCTTCTGAAGGGTCGTAGATGTAACGTCCACCAACTCGGGTAAAAGATGCCATAATAGGCGTCCCCTTAACTTTCAAAGTGTAATCTTCTCCGACATCAAACCGTTCAGCAGGAACCACTGCAGTGCGTAGAGCAGCGATAGCAGCTAAGCCACATGCATCAAAGACGTTTCCACCATCTGAGAGTACGTGGATGTCAATCATGACACCCCAAACTTTCTCTCCAGGGACGATACACAGACTTTCCATATCGATACAACCAGATTCACGGATTCCACGATCGACAACACGGCCGAGTTCAATGGATTGAGGGGATGGTGGTCCTGGTTCATACTTTCGATGAGCAACAGGTCGCAACTCTGCACCACACATGAGAGAGCCCTGTGATGGACGGTCAGGCCAAGGTGTTCGGAGTTCAAACTTGACGCCAGCGTAAACGATTGTCTTACCCATGACCACTTTAGCAGAACCTTCCGCATTGTAGAGGCAGTCAATTTGCAAATCAACATCGCGTCCTTCCCATTGTCCACGGCCATCGAGTCGAAGGTCGTCTTCAGCAAGACGTGCGAGTTCTTGGCGGAGAAGTGTAGGTACGAGTTCGACCATCAGTTCTCACCTCCTTCGTATCGGCGCTTGAGAGCATCAACCATGATTTCATGAATTTCTGCTGCTGCTTTGAAGTTGTATTCCATGGCAAGATTGTATTCATCTGGAGAAAGGTCTCCATCCATTTGTAAGAAAGCAATTTCTCCAGTGTTCGGCAAGATTCCAACTGGTAAGTCAGCTTGCCCATAGTTATCTTCAGCTTTGTCGAGATCGAGAACGACGATACCTTCGACTTTACCAGATGCAACACCAACAATGAGGTCACGCATAGGAATTCCAGCATCAGCGAGAGCCACTGCTGCTGCAGTGAGACCTGCACAGCGTGTTCCGGCTTCAGCAGCAAGGATTTCAATTTCAACACGGATTTTCGAACGTGGGTAACGCTCTACCAGAACAACTGATTCCAGTGCTTCTGCAGTTACTTTGGAAATTTCTCGAGACCGGCGGTTAAATCCTGGACGAATTCTGTCGCTGGTCGAGAAAGGAGCCATATTGTAACGAACATCAATCACAGCACGATCTTGTCTCTGAATCTTACGAGGGTGTGCCTCCATAGGTCCATAGACTGCAGCAACTGCAACGTTCAATCCGTGCGTAACCATTGCTGAACCATCTGCAGCAGGTAAGATTCCTGCCTCGATAGAAACTGGTCGCATTTCGTCAAGCTTGCGTCCGTCCAGTCGAAGACCGTCGTCGCGTAATAATTGTACATCACCGTATCCGCCCATTAAGCATCACCATTATTTGGAGCATTTTTTTCAAGAGCAGACATATCTGCTTCGAATGTTTTCTTGTGTCCTGAAGTATGGACTAAATCAATTGCTTGGCGAGCCCAAGCAATTCCATCTGCGTCACCATCGACCCAAACTTTTCCATTTTCGCCGACGATGATTCTGCAATCACATGCGTCTCGAAGTCTTTGAATGGTCGCATTGCCTTCTCCACGAAGGCGTTCGATATGAGTAACAGGGATTGAATGAACGGAGCCTTGGTTAAGTCGGCGCAATCCAACACCTTTCATTGTAAGAACGACATTGTGGCATTCATCGACTTCTTGAACGCGAGCTAGGACAACATCTCCGATGCCCATGTGTTGGCGAGCAGCACCAAACTCGACTTTCCAAGGAGCCAAGGACATTGGCAACAATCCTTGGAAAGGACCGTTGATGTTCATGAACCAGAGATTGTTTCGGACTTCAGCAACTGTAGCGACGATTAAGTCACCGGAACGGGGCATGTAGGCACTGTTAATTGGGTCTACAGACACCGTGTTATTGAGTTGTTTAACCCACCCGAGTCGGGTGGCTATGATTGTATCGTTTTGTGCGAGTGCACCACTTCCTACGCGCATCCCAGCAGATGGCCCAATAGCCATCCCCGGGGTCACGAGGCGCAGCTCGGCGCCGTTTTGACCGTTGGACATTTCTTTCTCTCCATTCTTGGCGAATCGCCATCCCATGATAAAGCCGACCCCTTGAGCGTCTAACAGAATACGAAGTCTCAAACTTATAATTCCTTGAATTCAGTGTCCGACGATTGGCGCATGAGTTTGCCAATGACAGTGTCTTTCATTCCAGCTGGTAATTCAATTATTGCAGCCCATGTGCCGTTTTCCAACCACTGTTCTTTCTCCATATAAGGTCTTAAAATCCGTGAGGCTGAACCATATGCTGATCCAGGAACTCGAACCGCTAACCGAATCGATTCAAATGACAAGGGAATCATGGGTTTCAACAACTCAATTGCATCCTTGACTTGGTCATCAAGGCGTTTGAAAGGGTCGACAGAGTATCTTGATTCTTCAAGCGCTAATTCTATTCGAGTCTTTGGATGAGGACTTTTTGATTTTGGGTCGACTGCCATTGTGTGTATTTCATGAACAATCTGTTGGCGCATTTCTTCAACACGTGCTTTCCGCTGTGCTGTGGTCAGTTGAATACTACCTTTGGATAAGATAATCTTGGCAATCTCGAGTATGTCTTGTGTTCCAAAAGTACTTTCAATGGCTTCTTCAGTAGGGCGTTCCGCACCACGGATATCGTGAAAGACTTCATCCATTGCCAAAAATTGATTCAAGTCAACTGATGAAGGGTCGGCTTTGAAATCCTCAACAGAATTTGGGTCAACCAGAAGTTCATAGCGCTTACCGCCTTTTTCCATCCGTGCAAGCACGGCATCATCTAGACTTACCATTGTGTCCCCTCAGTTAGTGAAAAGGGAGACAGCACTTGAACGTGCCCTTCAAGTTCACTCTTCAAGAGGCTTGAGGCGGTCAATCTGTTTGTTGACTTCAGAACGGTCCAAAACACGGTAACCATCAGCGTCAACAACAGTTACTTCAACAGCTTCTCGGTTGAGTTCGGTATCGTTTGCGCTGCGAAGAGCTTCGAGTCCGAGTTTCATAGCAGCATTGAGGGTAAGACCATCTTTCCAGTTTGATTCAAAGAATTCGATAACTGTGTTACGTCCGCTTCCAATAGCTCCAGCGTGGTATGACTGATATGCGCCACTTGGGTCTGTTTCATACAAATGAATGCCGTTATCATCGACTCCGCCGATGAGGAGCGCTGTTCCAAACGGACGGGACCCTCCGTACTGAGTGAAAGATTGCTTGAAGTCACAGAGTTTTTTGACCAATACATCGACTGGTACACGAGCGGCATACGTGATACGGTTTACTTGAGCATCAACTCGAGCTCGAGCAACCAATTGGCGGGCATCAGCGACGAGTCCTGAAGTTGCAATACCGATGTGGCCGTCAACTTTGAACATCTTTTCAATGGATTCAGGAATGATGAGACGGCTAACGATGCGCTTATCGCAAACCAAAACGACACCGTCTCGGAATTTCAAACCGGCAGTTGTAGTTCCTCGCTTAACGGATTCTCTTGCATATTCAACTTGGAACAATCGTCCGTCTGGGCTGAATGTCGTAATTCCGTGGTCATATCCTCTTCCGCTTGGTTGCATGTCGTCACTCTCAATGTCTCGTTGAATCGACGCTTTATGAGGATGAGGGTTCTTAGGGTTGAATCATCACATATAGGCCGAGACATATTGCTGAGTCCGCCACCCCATTTGAACCCTCACCCAAAAAGGCTTGACCCCTAAACTCTTCAAACATGGCGTTGTAGCACCAACATGCGTGTCGCAGTCCTGTCTTCTGGAGGAAAGGATTCCGCCGCTGCTTGGTGGTGGGCTATGTGCAAGGGATGGGATGTAACGCACCTGGTAACCGTTCGAATCACAGGCGGAGACTCATGGATGTTTCAAGTTCCGGGAACCCACCTGGTCGAGCATCAGGCAAAACTTGCTGGTGTCAAATGGATTGAGGTCCTTTCAGAGGGCGTACAAGAGATTGAAATCAGTGATCTTGAACAAGCATTGGCTGCACTCAAAATCGATGGGGTGGTAAGCGGAGCATTGCGTTCGGACTACCAAAAGAGCAGAATTGAGCGGATGGCTGAGCGTCTCAATATCAAAAGTTGGACCCCTCTCTGGCATCAAAAGAGCCACGACCACATGAACGGACTCATTGAAAATGGATTCAAAGTCTTCATCACTAGCGTGAGTTGTGAAGGTTTAGGGGAAGAATGGATTGGCCGCACACTCGACGAATCATCCCTTCAAGAACTTGAACAACTGGCTGAAAAGTTTCGATTCAGTATTGATGGAGAAGGCGGGGAATATGAAACACTGGTCACCGGAGGACCACATCTGCCGGGATGTTTAGAATTGACTGGAACGGTAAACTGGGACGGTCGGCGAGGAACATATGAAATCGAACGGGTTCAAAGTATTGCTTGACGGGCAAGTGCAACGCATTCGTCAACAATTTCTCCAGACACTCCAATGTGGTTCGATGGTTCAAACATCGCTTCCAATTCTTCCGCAGAGAAGGCTGCTACAATGGCAGGAGTTCGACTGCAAACATCAATCAGTTCAATGTTCTTATCCACAGCCTCAAAAGATGCAGCTCGCAGAATCTCGTGTGCTTCATCACGTGGAATACCGTGGTCAACAAGGTCAATCATGACCTTCTCCGCCATTACTAAGCCCTTTTGCGAATGGATATTGGCAAGACATCGGTCTGCATCAACCCACATGTTTTTGAGAACATCCCGGGTTTTGGCCATTACATCCTCGCAAAGAGCCGAAGCATGGGAAAGAGTGAATCGTTCGCTGCTTGAGTTTGCCAAGTCACGTTCGTGCCATAACAAGGCATTTTCGTAGGTTGGAATAATCATCGCACGGACAATTCGGGCCAGTCCACAAGCATTTTCGGACTTGATTGGATTCTTTTTGTGAGCCATCGTCGAAGAGCCGACCTGTTTCTCGACATCAAATCCTTCACCGGCCTCACGTATTTCTGAGCGTTGAAGGTTTCGAACTTCTTGAAGAATTTTCTCACAACTTGCTGCGACATTTGCCAACCATGAAACATACTCAATATAACGGTCTCGACCGACGACTTGAGTTGTTGCTAAAGGCACACCAAGACCCAAGTGCGTAAGTATCAGGCGTTGCAGTTCACGGGCATTTTCGCCCTGGGCAGCGCCTGTGCCTACGGCTCCAAGGAACTTGCCCACTGAAATTCGAGGTGAGGCTTCATCCAAACGGATGAGTTGCCGTCGAAGTTCATCAAGCCAAACTGCTGCTTTCAGTCCAAAGGTAATAGGAACTGCTGCTTGACCGTGGGTGCGTCCAAGCATGACAGTGTCACGTTCACGTTCTGCCACATCTGCACACACACCGATAAGTAAACACAATTGTTCACGGAGCATGATAATACTGTCTCGGAGTTGAAGAGCAACTGCTGTATCAACAATATCATTTGAAGTCGCTCCGAGGTGAATACACCATCCTGCATCACCTGCAGCTTCTGCCATTGCTTTTGTCAGTGCCATGATATCGTGACGGGTTTCAGCTTCGATTTCGGACACACGTTCTTTGGTGACTGAAACAGGATTTGAGATTGAGGCAACAATGTTGTAATCCTCCTCTGTGACTCGTCCAAGTTGCATGTGAGCCCAGATAAGAGCACGTTCAACCTCAAGTTGACGTTCGTGACGTCCGACCTCAGACCAGATTCGTTTGAAGTCTTGGCAGCCATAGCGGTAATCAAGTGGGCAGAAGGACATACTATCGACTCCACTCCACGCTTCATCAACATTGCCTTTGAAAATGATGCTGTTCGGGTTGAGAAATTATCCCGGAACTATTCTTCTGTGATAACAGGACCCATCACCGAACGTATCAAAATAATAGCCAGAGCCCCGGAAAGGACGAACGAAACACCGACATAAAGAGAGATATTATACCACATCATTGCAACACCGAGCAGTGAACCATAGGATACAACTTGGCAGATTGCCGATGCCGTGTTGAGACGATCGATACGTTCTTGACTCAAATCTTTGCCGTGTTCCATTAAGAATGTATAAATCAAGAAATAGATGCCCTGGAAAGGAATTGTTGCAGCGATTATGGCTAGAGCAATTTCACGAATGAAGGTAGGGTCCGCTTCTTGCTGAATGCCTTGAAAGAGCATGAATGCTGTGTTCGTTCCAAGAAGAGCAGCCATGATTGTCCAGCGCTTATCTTGAGATGAGGTTCGACTTTCAACATTGACCGAATCCCCACTACCCATGAATCCCCGCCACTGGCAAAGGGTTTGATGTTTACCGTCCAAAGAGGAGTAAAAACGAGCGTTTCACGAACCAATCGAGGTGTCGGTTAGACAATTATCGAGAAAATCTTAATCATTGCACCGGTAATAGTTGCTGAGATCAAGAGTACGAAGAGCATCGAAAGTGGTCCATACTGATTTGAATCACGGAATAAAGTACCCATGATTCCGTCCCGTTTGATAGCTTCAACAAAGGACGCTGCTTCCTCATAATCGGGAAGTGGGCGTCGAGGAATTCGTTCTCCTTTACGGACTACTAGTTCGTCGCTCATACATCGGGGTTGAGAGGGTAGGCGATGAATGTTCCTCAAAAAAACGAGCGAGGGTAAGTATCAATGACGGGTTTCTCCTGAGCGATAATATGGGGAGAGCTCGATTTGAGATTAGCGGGAAAAATATCCACCTCGCTGTTGAGGGAAGCATAGGTGGAACCACCTTGGGACTCCACATTGCAACAGATGTAATTGAACAGGGAGGGCGAGTGCTTTGGGCATCACCCTTTATGCCAGATAATGTTCGCTTTGGACAACTGTTCTCACATATCTCTTTAGCACATTCATCACGTTACCATGCGATGAATTTGGTCGGGGATTTTAATCAAGCAATGGACATCTTGATCGACACTTCAAACTCATTACCAAGTGTAGAATTAGTTGTTTTGGATGACTGGTGTGATAAATCAGGAAAAATATCTACTGAAAAAATCGCATCAGTGAAACGACTGGCTGAAGAAATTGATGATACCATTTGCTTGTTACTCACGAGTAAAGGAAGCGCTGATGCAAGCGGAAAATCAAGCAGCGCTATCGTAGCACGAGCAGAAGAGGCAATGCGTAAGGCAGGATTTGAGATTTGGAGATTGGAACGACCGAAAGATGGTCCTTTTCGTTCTCTGGTCCAGCACGAAGACACGATTGAATTAAAACTCGAAGAAGAAGGTTACTTCATCTAAGATTCGTCGTCGTCGTCTTCACCGAGTAATTCTGCCATTTCTTCTAAGGCATCTTCATCTGGTTCATCGAACTGACTCGGATTCTTTGCGCCTCCATCAAGCATATCTTCTCCAGCAATCTTTGGTGCAGCATCATCAAGCATTGATTGGCGGTTTTCACCTGCTCGCTTGGCGATGAACCAAGCCATTCCAAAAAACAGAAGTACGAGTGCGATGTAAGCGATGTTCTTGGTCAGTTCTTCACTAGCCATGCTCACTACAGCGGAACCTGTGACTTATTGATTTCCCAAGAATGTGAATGAATTTGTTCATTCTATCCATTCCAATGGTCGAGCGAGATGTCTGCGAGCGTCTGCAGGAGGTTGAACCCAAGAATCGTATGGAGGAAGGCGAGGGATTGAGACCCAGGCATCTTCAGTTCGATGCTTGCACTTCGGACAGCGACATCCCT
This sequence comes from Candidatus Poseidoniaceae archaeon, assembly GCA_949372875.1. GTDB lineage: Archaea > Thermoplasmatota > Poseidoniia > Poseidoniales > Poseidoniaceae > MGIIa-L1. Next base: position 68,072 of record CASIAW010000001.1, on the reverse strand, counting down.
GATTCTTACCCATCGACTTCATCCGGACAGAACATTGTTCACACAGTGGTCGTTCTAGGCGAGGAACTGCAGCAAGTATACGCAATTTTTCTAGGTGAAGGACTCCTAATTCTGGTGAAAGCCCATTTCCTTCAACGACATCTCCTGGCAAAAGCCACTGTGCAAGCTTTTTGATTGAACCGGATTCAGCAAATGCAAGCCATGTCCCATGAGTCGTGGTAAGTACACAATTCCCCCGACTCAAAACTTCAACCTCTGTTACAGTCGCCTCTAAGTTTTCGCCGAGATGGTCATCAGATGCTTGATTTGTGACAAAAGTTCGAAATCCAATACTGGATTCTGTTGATTCAGAAGCAAGCAAAAGTTGCGCACCCTCTCGAGAAGAATGTTCATCACGTGCCCGCAATCCAAAAAGAACTGGACATGGGCCACGCGGGGCTACCAAACCCTTGCCCTTCCGGGGATCGCGCGAAAGAAACGTCGAAGGCATTGCATCAACTAAGGTCAAGGTTTGCTCGCAAACCTGACGCTCCTTTTGCCCATGACGATTCGGTTGCCGCCATGCAATCGATTCCCAAGTCACATCCCTTTGGCGCCAAGCGACTGCTGCGGTTGCTCCAATCTTACCGTGGCCACCCCAAGAACGGTCTGAGGGTGGAACTTGGTCCAATCTGACTTCAGATTGTACGGACATTGTGTAATATGATTCATCAGGTCGAGTTGATGAAAACCAAACCATACCTGGATCTGCGGGAGATTGGTTTCGCGTATCATGTTCGGAAGATGAAACTTTACCCTTGAGAGGTACGAGGTGCTGGTTCCAGAAAGAGTCAAGATGCTCGAGAAGCCGATGTTCGTCGTCTGTAAGAAGTTCGACTGCCACCGCAGCGTTTCCTCTTGTTCGATGTTGTGCAAAAGGCCAAAGTCGAACTAATCTTGGTGATTGGACGGTAATCCCATCAGGCAAACTTTCTAGAAGCAGGTGGAGAGAATATGTCGTGCAGCCTTCATCGAGACTGTCTGTGTCATCTAACCCAAGCCAACCCATCAAATCACCGAACTGGATGAAAGTCATCACCTGAGTTCTCCATATCGAGAATGGCATCGATAACTGGAGAGATTCCATGAGTTGCATCGACTTGGAATAACCGCAGCCCTTGGGCCCATCCCGCACCCATATCGCTACCTCTATCGCCCACCATGCAATCAACTGGGTTTGTTGGCGTCGGCTTTTCTCCCCACCAATCGACTTGACCATATTGAGAAGAAAGTTCAGCAACAGACTCCCCTTCACAGTGGTCTACATTACCTCGAAGGACGTTTTGGCCAAACCTCAGCATCCCTGGCATTGGTTTACGGCAGATGCAACGGTCCCGATGACGGTGAGGGCATGCAAGAATCATATCGAAGTGTGCATCTTCATCACTTTCAAGAAAAACGGCACGCATGTGATTGTGGATTTCATGCAATCGATGTTCGTCCCAAAGACCACGCATTATTGGAGACTGATTCGTAACCACACAAATTTGGAATCCAGCTCTTCGAAGCATACCAACTGCCTTCGCAGCTTTCGGGAGTGAAACAAACTCGCTCGGATGATTGATGTATTCAGAACTCCCAATGTTGAGAACGCCGTCACGATCGATAAACGCAATACCACCATGAAGAGGCGCTGAGGCAGGTAACGGAGCGGGGGTATACTGCACAACAAACCCTCGCATGGTAAGGCCAGAGGGTCGAAGGTGAAGTGATTTTGGTCGAATCAACACAGTGTTGAAATGGAATCAGCATGTGGAATGCGACATGCTGTTTAGTCCGGAGGTGGCTTCGCTTATCGGAGCGATTGGATTAATCTCTCTGGCAATCTCTTGGCATAGACGTAAAAAATCTGAGGTTCGGCTCGCACAATTTGGCTGGATTTTAGTCGGTTTGACGTTCTTCAATGATGCCTCTAAATATCTCGAACATGATGACCCAGTTCTCACTATATTTTCTATTGCCACTTTGCCAATGGCAGTCGGTATGGCCCTTTGGGAGCAACGAGTCGATGATCCAAAAACTGCACGTTCATTGATTTGGGCGAGGGGCGCAGTTGCTTATGCAGGAGGCCCATATTTGCTCATTGCTCATGTGCCGTGGCTGAATGTTCTCGCCATTTGGTTTGTTGCAAGTCAAGCTGCACTCTTTCTTCGTTTTTCGGGTTCAGGAGATGTCGTTCTTGGAGAAACAACGGTCAACACAGTGAACGGAGAAGTCGCCTGGAGCAGTTGGGATGGAAACCGTTGGTTTATGGGCGAGTTTGTAGGAGAATACCCGTTTCAAACTGAACTTCTACTCAGCGATGGCACTGCAATTGGAATCAATTTTGTTTTAGCGTGCACTGCATTGCAATCAATGGTGATTTTTATTGGCGCAATTGCAGTTCTCGACATTGATTGGAAGCGACGGTGCAGAGCTCTTATTCTAACTCTGCCAGTCATCCATATTCTCAATTTGTTCCGAAACGCTGGACTGATTTGGATGCACATGACGTATACGGAATGGTCCTATCTAGGGATGTCGGTGTTTGAATTTGGACACGCCTATGCAGCAAGAGTCGTTTCATTGGGTGCGATGTTTTTGATGGCTCTCATCATGTTTGACATTCTACCAGAACTGCACAGGCATATCGTCCGACTGTTGCGTCCGTTTGGATTGTTACAGCCAAATGTCAAGAACAAATCTTAATTTACTTTTGAGCCCAGTTCTGTGTAGCGTCTGTTCGCATCCACATTGTGCCACTACCTGCTGGGAATTCAATCACTTCTCGGCCGGATGCATCAATCATGCCCATGAGAGCAGATGATGGTGCTTGAGCTGGAGTGTCGAATAAGTCGCTGACATCACCAAGAGAAGGAAATACGGTAGTTTGAGGCTCTTTGTATGCTTCAAATGGATTTGTTTGCGACTCAACTTGAGTGGAAGTATTCGAAGCGAGTTCCACTACGGGAGACATTGGTTCGAGCGAAGGGAGTTCTTTGTCTTCGACCTGCATCATTCTTTCATCAAAATCCGAAGGACCAGGGGCGTCCCAATCTTTCGAAGAGCCACCACCACTATTACCTCGGAGGAAAAAGACGAGCACTCCAATCAGCATAACAAACAATGCACCTCCAGCGGAATAGATCATGTCGTTTGCTACACTCGGTGCAATGTCGGCATTATCGCCTACACCATCACCGTCGGTGTCGAGGGTTTCATCTGGGTCATTCGGGAAAGCATCTTCATCATCAGGGACTCCGTCCTTATCGCCATCAAAGGCATCAAAGGTCGTTTTGCACACAAGTGAGGCGATTTCAATTTCATCGTCATCGAGCTGAAAATCGCCATTTGAATCAAACGCTATGGGTTCATACGAGTTCAGGAAAGTTTGCGACGAAAAAAGCTCGAGTGAAACGCTGTTCCTGAATTCGAGTTGGTCGAAGGTAACCCACAGTTCATTACTGCACGAGCATGATTCTTGAAGAACTTCACGGTATTCTATTTCACCATCATCGTTAACATCGACGCTCTCAAAAGTAATATCATCAATTTCAAACATTTCAAACTCGCGAGGAGTTAACGCTCCATCTTTATCAAGATCAGCTTCCATGAATACATCCTTAGCTATCTCTTCACATGTCTTCACTTCTACTGGTTCATCGGGTTCGTCTGGTTCAACAGGAGGTAAACCTGAGTATTCCCAACTTGCAACAAGTGATACATCGGAAAATGATTCCTCGGCCAAGAGCGTTATGTTAAACCGCCCATTCGATGGCATTTCAATAAAGATTGATTGCTCGGTGCCTTCACCAAAGGATTCGATGGTGATGGTTTCTGAACCGAGTTCCAAACCAGGCATTTGACGGCCACCAGGGCCGCCTCCACCGCCTCCATTGCCTTGTTCAAAGTCATCATCGAAATTGAATGTTAGTTGTTCACCCTCGCCCTTGATGACCAATTCACCTTCACCACCAAAAGAAGTTATTTCCAAATATTCACCAGGTTCTTCAAGTTGAACGAAAAAGAACAACTGCTCTCCTGCTGGTGCTTCGATTCCGGAGATTTCCTCTCCGTTGAACAATTCGATTGGCGTTCCATCATAACTCCATACGTAGCGATCTTCGAAGGAAGCGGTAATCATGACATTAGCAAAGATTTCATCTGTGTAGACCAAGATATACCACATACCCGGCGTTGGGTCATTGAATCCGATCATATCACCCGCACCAGGGCTTCCTGAGAGATAATCGAAATTCACTGTATCGGGAGCTTCGAGATATTGCATGAAGAGTGTTGCCTCTCCGTATCCTTCATCGAGGTCAACTTCAAGTCGCTCAGTACCTGTAGGAACGTCGATTTTGAAGTATTGTAAAAGGCCCGCATAGCCACTTATTTCGCCATAGGCAATACCTGGTGAAAGTTCAATTGCATCCTCTGGAGCAACATTGTCTGGGGCGTAGGCAAAACTGGCTTTGATGGTGTAATCAAGTGCACGTTGGAAAGTATACCCAGTCACGTAATACATTCCGGGTTCAACATCATACAATGTTGCGACTTCTTCATTACCTTGGCCACTGCTCCAAGCCGTTTTTGAAGACGAATCTTCATTGTCTGGAATGAAAATATCTTCAAACAAAGAAAATGGGTCAGGGACTGTTCCCCAAGATAGACCGAGGTTAATGTTGCCAGTACCGCTGTAAGTTTCCACAGTTAAACTCGCAAGTGGTTCAGTGACATTGACATAATAAAACATCATTCTTTCATCGAAATCGGCTTGACGGCCAACATCGATTGATTGGTCAGTCACTGGAATTCCGTTGATTAATTCAGTCATTTCCTCAAGTGCTGGAGGGGGATCGGCGATTACCCAAGACAATGTGAGCGTCAAATCTTCAATGTCTTCGGACGGTATAATGACAATCCACCAGGTTCCAGAATCGGGCCAACTCCAACTTTCCCAAAGATAGCTGAATTCGGCTTCAAAATAGAAGTCATGTTCCCACGAACTCGGGATCGACTCATGCGACATGTAGACGTCAACTGTGATCGGTTCTTTACCGAATTCATTCCATGAAAACATGTTGAAATACATCTCCTGTGTCATTTCCTCTACGTCGCCATAAAACAGTAATTGGTCACCTGCTTCAGCAAGTTCAATCGTAATGTCTTCATCGTTGAAAAGTTCCACTGCTTGGGTGACAATCGTTCCGTCAGGCATAACCCAATCTGCGCCATAGATTTCTCCAGTATGGGCAGAAAAATCCGTGGTCGTTGAACCTTCACCTTCTGGGAAAGTCCAGTTGGAAATCCAATCAGCGCCGAGATTCGAGATGTTGGTGCCAATGGAGATATTGTCGAGGATACCTTCGAAGTAGTTACACTCACAGCCAGCACCCATACTGCCAATATAGAGCTCATCGCAAGAATCACCCGATGTAAAACAGTCATTGGAACCAAAGTCACCGACCGGTATAGTAGCATCTTCAAGAGCAATCAATCCGGCTTCTTCGCCGTTAATCATGAAATGTCCACCCTCAGTTTCAGAAAGCGAGATTTCCACATGTGACCATTCATTTGCATTGATGCTCACATTCGAGAGAGGGTGTTGAGAAAGGCTGTATTCAGACGCATATCCGACTGCCCCGTTATTCAGATACATGCCCCAGCCATAATCTCCTTTCATGGTGATGAACTGAATTCCTTGGATTGAATATGGATAGACCCACGCAGAGATGTGAATGCTTTCAGACACATTGAGCCCGTCTTCATGAGGAATGACGATGCGATCACCATCACCGTTGAATCGAAGTGAAAAATCTGCACCTTCTCCAACTTCTACAACACCGTAGACTGGAAAGTATTGTGGGTCATTTTCGAGGTCATTCCAACTGCCTGGCATGATGTTACCCATGTTTGTACTGGCAATGTGAACATAATCTTCATCGCCACCCGCTGACGGCTGGCTTTCGCCCCAATTGTTGTAGTAGAATGGAGTTCCATCCTGCCACTTGTAAATACCATCAGCAGCATGGTCGGATAATCCTGTCCATAGGTGACGTGATTGGTTGTCAAAAGATGCAAATGTGTCAAAGACCCACTGATTCTCTGCACCATCATTGATGGTGGTCAAAAAGCCGTCTAAACCACGTGCTGCATTCGCTGCATCTTCCCAAGAACTCGCGGAGAGAAGGTGATAGGTGTGGTTATTTTCAGGATTGATTGCCGTATCGAGAATCTCAATACCCGTTGCATTTTCTGCTTCAACTGTTGAGAAAAGAGGTGACAATGAACTCAAAAAAAACAGTAAGAGAACGGTGACTGTCTGTGCTTTCATGTAAAATTCGATTCGACGGTGACTTATCAAGCAATTGGTAAGGTGTTTGTCAGAAAGAGAAAAAAATCCTCACTTGAGACGCTTTCCACCGATTCTTAAATCCGTTTGTAGTGGCATTTGATGCTCCCAAGCGAATTCTTTGACAATTCTCCACGCTTTTTCGGAGCCTTCGTAATCTTTGACATCGATGATGTTGTTTCGAGTGTTCGCTTTGAAAGCTGCAACAGGCTCAGCGTTCTTGAAAACGAGGTAGGCAGAACCAAAACCAAACCTCTCTTTGAGAATATCAGAGAAATACGGAGCAATGGGGTCGCTTGGTGGAAGAACGAAATCTCGGATAGGGGGGATGTCCTGTGCTTCTTCAAGCAGATTCTTTCGACCCCAACAAACTTGGTCCAAATCTTCTATTAAGAATCCCTTGACGAGTGTTTCATCTTCTTCAAAGGAGGTAAGAACTGATTTAATTTCTTCAGGCTTGAAAGGAGTTCCAGCCAAACGAAGTATTTGTTTGAGGGTAATAACTGGATATTCTTTTACCAAGTTTCTCAAATATTCACGTCGTAATTCGACTCTGTCCACATTTTTTGGAAGTTTTACGGTCCTGAATCCGCCTCTGAAATCTTGAACAATATGTCCGGTTCGAATCAGTGGTTGAATGAGCTTTCTAAATTCGGATTGGGTAAGTGCATGACGTTCTTTGAACAAATTCGGGTCGGAATTTCCGCTAAAGAATTCGATGATGTCCCAAAGTTCATCTTCGTGTGCTTCACCACGAATTGCAAGTAAGTTTTGGAAATGTTCGTATGTCGACCACACTTGATGGCCTCGCAAGTTTACACCTTGATGTAGACGATTTGCACTTGCCATGCTCTTGAGATCAACTCGATAGATTTCACAGCGTCCACGCAAAGCAAAATCATCACGAATTTCATCAACCTGCTTCACCGCTGCACTTTCATGTTCAAGACGGGTTTTTTGGTGTAAGTGATGTTGATAGAAAAGCGCCCTTTCCGCTATTTCTCTTGGCTGGGGGTCAACAACACCGCCACGAATCATGCGTTCTCCTGCCATCTTGAATCCAATTGACTCGAGTGCGGAACGGGTCTTTTCATCCAAATTAGCAACGGGTTCACTGTTGAAATTTGACATGACTGCTACATCGACCAGTTGGTCTGCATGATTTTCAAGCAGTAGTTCAAAGGCAGAGCAAAACTCATCCAAATACGCAGTAGGAATATGTAAATCCTTAATGACCAGATAGTCATTTACCTTGAACATCAAAACCTTGCCAACGGGGTCAATCCCTTTGAAAATTGGAAGATACCAACCTCGGTCAAGAACACTTCGAACTTCCCAAATAAATCTTGAAACATAAGGATCAGATTGCGTTAAAATTCGCATACTGCGGTCTTCTCTGCGAGGACGTTGAAGTAATTCAACTTCCTCTGGCATACAGTAAAATGCTTCAGGGTCAGGAACCAAAGCCATAACTTTAGCGATTCTTCCTTCCTTTTCGAGATTCATCAAAGCAATGGTTAAGTCTTCAAAAGAACGCGAAACATAGAATCGAAGTGTGTTTCCTTTAACTGGACCCATGCGGCGAATGATATCGACCAGTGCGCTTTCAAAATCAAGTGCATCATAAACGCCGTGAACACGATGGAAGAGTGACAAGCGGCGGCGACGGCCTGATACGTCCTCAAACTGCTTAACTACGAGCATTTGACGTTCGAGGTTCGACATTGCATATTTGATATCACGTTGCAATGCACGGTGTTCGTCTCCCTTTGGGAAGTCTTCCAGAATTTCTTGGCGTGTGACGTTTTCACCAATAGGTATGCGTTTGAGGAGTTCTTCTTCCATAGGGCCAATCCATGGCTCAGGCTTCAATCCGAGAAGCATAGGAATAGTGTCCTTGTTGGTATACCCCATTCGGTTGTGCAAAAGTCGACCCATGATGATGTCCGAATCTAATTGCATGTCTTGCCAATCTTTGAATCTGAAGTCATTGACACGATACAAAAGTTCCTGTTGTTTCTGGAAAAGAACATGCGAATCAAATGCAGCGAATCCATCGTTATATTTCTTGAATGTTTTATCCAAAACAAGATTTTGGACCCAGCGATATTCAACGACTTCTTCGGAACCATCAATGAGACGATGCTCATCAATTTTGAGAATATATTCAGCGTCATCGGTTTGTTTATAGAATCCAACAGAGAGAACATTGCGAGTTTCCAGTTCGAGCAATATACGGTCAACCATCTTCCTCGGGAAGGGGAGTCGCTTACTGAGAACATCACCCGTTTGAGGGCCTTCACTTCCGAGCATTTCAATAATTTTCACACGCAGTGCTTCGTGAGGGTCTCCGAGTTCTTTCGACTCCCAAGTCGTTGGGACTCGCCCATCAAAAGCGGTAGCGACCTTGTAGGACAGACCACTGATGTGAAGTTCACGTAGATCATCGACCTCTCCACCACCGTTTACTGAAAGGCAGCCGAGAGTTCCATGGATTTCCGCCATGAAGGTACTGAACCATTTCCCGTCTAACTCAGGTGCACCCGTACCGTCGAGTTTGGTGATTTTCCCGGCTTGGCAGAGGGTTTCAACCCATTCACGAAGAAGATTCATTTCAATGTCTTGGAGTTTCTCATTATACAGCGGATTCTGGAAAGAGGAATCAAGACCTCCTCCGTGAGACATCAGTGTGAACAATTGGTTTGCATTTTCGGGAATAGGGGCTTTGTCAAGATAAAACTTTGACAGTTGTTCTGAACTTAGTTCGGTAGCGAGACTTCGTGTCCCTAGAAGCCGTTGAAGTACTGCTGGGTCGATATCTTTTACCAAGAATGCACGCGTTTTCATAGCCATCAAATCTTCAAATGCTGACATGAAAAGTGACATTCCAAGACGTGATGGAACGGTTACTTTGTTGTGAACAATGCGTGCATCTCCAGTGAGGCATAAACTCAAAAATTGTTTGAGACTCTTCATGTCGATATCACCAAACATGATTTCATTTTTAGCCTCACGCATGAGAAGGCTATCGTCAATAGTGCGGTGCTTGTTAAGCAATGCATCAGCTCGCTGTTGAAACTGTTGGGGGCTAATTTCTTCAGCACCAATGCGTTTTGGTATAATCATAGAACGACCTGAGACTTCTCTAAATCGTTTTGCGAATATTTGAGTATTAACGATATAGCGTTCAATGACTTCTGTGTAATCATTGTCTCTAAATGCTTGATACATTTGACCTGGGTCGACTTCCTCCGAAGTACGAATGAGTAAACCGTTTTCATCAAATGAAAGTTCAATGACTGAGATGTTATTGGATTCAGCAAGACCTGCCATGAAATATCCAAGAGCTGTATTGAAACCTCTTCCTCGGCACGTGGTAATCATGTAGGTCGGATGGCCACCTGAAACAACTTGTTCGACCAAGATTCGATTGGGGTCGGGAACTTGGAATGAATCAATGGAATGCTCCTCCAAATGTCGAGCAATCGCATTGGCAACATCAGAAGAAAGACCGTAAGCATCACGTAAGAGAATACGAGGGTCCTTTTCACGGCGCAAAGCGACAATGCAATGTCCGATGAGGCTGAGAAGAGCGTTTGAAAGTTCACGTGAACGTGAACGTGCTTCACCAGACCAAGACGGAACTGTTGGCCGATGGCCTGTAACAGAGGCAACATTCACACGAGTGCCTTGGATATTTGTCACCCGATATGTTGAGCCACCGAGTAAGATGACATCTCCTCCTCGTAAATTCGATACAAAGGAGCCAGATAGTTGACCGAGAATGGAGCCTTCAGCATTGAAGACAAGGTATGAATTGTCGGGAGCAATTGTTCCAATATTCGTATAATAAATCATCCGAGAATAGCCACGCTTTCCGTAGAGATTTTCTTCCCAGTCAATCCAAATACGACGTTCGTCTTCAAGCATATCGAGAACTTCGATAAAATCATCGTATTCGAAATTTCGATACGACCATGCATTGACGATGACTTCGTATGCTTCATCGATGTCAATGTCATTGATAATGACTAATCCAATCATGAATTGAGCAACGACATCCAGGCAATTTTCAGGGAAATCAAGTCGATCCATATCTCCAGTTTGAATCGCCGATTGGAGTGCTGCTAATTCGATCAAGTCATCGACACTGGAAGGTAAAAACCGAGCACGTGGGATTCCTCCGACATGGTGACCGGCACGTCCGATACGTTGCAATGCAGTAGCAATATCGCCGGGGCTACCAATCTGCAAAACCAAATCCACAGAACCAATGTCGATACCCATTTCCAAGGATGAAGAGGTTACAACAGCACGTAAATGACCGTGCTTGAGTTTCTTTTCGACGTCTAAACGGATTTTCTTATCCATTGAACCGTGGTGACCAGCTACTAACTCTCCCAAATAAGGACGCAATTTCAGAACTATGTTTTCCGTCATTTTCCGAGTATTTGCAAATACCAATGTGGTATTATGTGCAGCGATAAGGTCGGCAATTGCCTCAACGTTTTTCTCAAAAATTTTGAGAACGGAAAGATCACTGAATTTAGGATCAGTGAGGAGGATATCCAAATCGAGTTCTCTTGAACCAGAAATTTTGGCAATGCAAACTCGGGTGTTGTCTCCACGACTTTCTCTATCATCACTCGAGACTAAGTATTCAGCAACCGTTTCAAGAGGTTCCATGGTCGCTGAAATTCCAATTCTTTGAACAGGGCGTGTAAGGAGTGTATCCAAGTATGAAAGCGTTAGAGCCAAGTGGACACCACGCTTGCTAGGGACCAAAGAGTGCAATTCATCGACGATCATGTATTCAACTTCACTCACGATTGGTTGGAACCTTGGCGAAGTTATCGCAATCGCTAAACTTTCAGGAGTGGTAATGAGGATGTGCGGAGGATTACGTAACATCTTTTGACGTTCTGATTGAGGTGTATCACCCGTTCGAAGTCCAACCTTAATCTCTTGAGCACGACTTGGGAGATAAGATTCAGAAATTTCAGTCAATGGACCAATTAAGTTTCGTTCAATGTCATTAGCCAATGCTTTAATTGGAGAAATATAGACACAATAGACTCGCTTATCCAATTTATTATCCAATGCTCTACGAACTAACTGATCAATTATCGAAAGAAATGCTGTAAGTGTTTTTCCGGAGCCTGTTGGAGAACAGAGCAGTAAATGCTCTTGGTCAATAATCGCAGGAATTGCCAATTTTTGAGGGTCAGTAAAGTCAGGAAACTTATCTTTGAACCAATTGCGTACAGGAGGGCAAAGTAACTCCAAGAGTTCCTCTGTTTCAAGAGGATTCTCTAAGTAGTGAATATCTGCCATTTATTTTCTACGCTCCGTGGTCCTCAGTCGTATGCAAGGAGTAAATCAATGTGTCGATTATCGAGTCAGTTCGCTGAACAATTAAGCCCAGCGAATTCCACCTTTTTTCCACCGATTAACGGGTTCGGTTTCAGGAGCAGATGGCATCAGTAAAAGAGTCGACTGAGATGCATCAAGAGGGGTTTGAACTTCATGTAAAGCACCCGTAGGGCACGAGCCAATACACGAAAGACAGCCAACACATTGAGATGCGACAACAACAATTGGTCGTTTTTTGTGCTGACGCGACTCTGGATTGCTTGCGAGGGGAAGAAGAGCCTCAAATGGGCAGTGTGAGATACACAAATCACAACCGGTGCAATCCGGTTCGGTGATGGCTACCATAGATTGCCCCATGAATGACCTTTCGTGGCGGTCACTCTTAACGCTACGCTTGGACGATTTAGGGTGTGTAGAACGGTGAGGTTGAAAGGCCAGTTCATCCAGCGGTGTTTAGGTGTGGCAATGACTGAACCCGATACAAGCCGTCTGGAACGCTTATCCGGCGTCCTCAAGCGCAGAGGCATTTTGCTACCTGCCTTTGAGATTCACGGTGGCGCAAAGGGACTGTATGATTTCGGACCAGTCGGAGGAAGACTTCGGAACCGAGTGAACCAAACTTGGATCAACCATTGGCTCTCACTTGGAAACATCGTTGAGATATCATGCCCAACAGTCACCCCATATGCCGTTCTTGAAGCATCGGGACACGTTGGAGAGTTTTCAGACTTTATGACCATCTGCAATTCATGTGAAGAAGCCAGCCGTGCTGATACACTTCTCGAATCATATCACCCGAACCCCGACTCATTAACCAAAGCAGAACTCCAATCACTTCTGGACCAATCGCAACCACCTTGTCCGGCATGCCAAGCAGTTGACTGGTCTGAGATAACCGCCCAGAACTTGATGTTCAACACCACAATCGGAGCTGGCGCATCAGGCCGACCAGGTTTCCTTCGACCCGAAACTGCTCAAGGTATGTTCACTTCATTCCCTGCATTGTATCGCCATAATCGTGAGCGTCTTCCATTTGGTGCTATTCAAGTAGGAAAGGGATACAGAAATGAAATATCTCCACGACAAGGAATGATACGATTGCGTGAGTTTAACATGGCTGAACTCGAATATTTCATCAACCCCCACGTAGAGCCATCACACGATTTTTCTCCATGGCAAGATTCCAAAGTCAGTCTCATCGCAGACCGTGAAGGCGAAGTAGAAATGAGTTTCAAGGAAGCCGTTGAATCTAATATCATCCGGCATGCAACAGTTGGTTATTTCATGGCCAAAACATATGATTTCTTGGAGAAGGTGGGAATTGACACTCAACGTATTCGCTTCAGGCAACACGAATCTGACGAGATGGCACACTATGCAACCGATTGCTGGGATGCAGAAATCCATGGTTCTTACGGGTGGGTCGAATGCGTTGGAATCGCTCACCGTGGCTGCTATGACTTAGAATCTCATGAAAAAGCAACGGGTAAATCACTGCGTGCTCGACGTGAATTCTCTGAACCACAAATCATTGAGACGGATGGCTGGACAATATTAGGTGCCAAAGCAGGCCCCGCATTTAGGGCGTTAGCTGGTGCAGTGAAAACCGCAGTAGAACTACTTCCAGCAGAAACTTCGTTCCCTCATCAATTAACGCTTCCATCCGGTGAAGTCGTTACCGTGGAGGAAGAACACGTCAAACGAGACCAGCGTACGGAATCCGTTACGGGTGAATGGTACATCCCACACGTCGTCGAACCGGCATTTGGAATTGATCGAATCATATGGCATATTCTCGATCACGCATATGATGAAGAAGGAAAAGACGGAGAAGAATATACGATAATGCACCTCAGCACCCATGTTGCACCTGTTGATTTTTGCGTATTCCCATTGTTTGAAAAAGACGGTATGGGTGAATTGGCCCAGTCTATACATGCAGTCCTCTGCTCAAAACCCAATGTTGTATCGATGTATGACAGTAGCGGCTCAATAGGTAGGCGCTATGCACGTGCTGATGAAATCGGTGTTCCAAAGTGTGTTACTGTTGACCATCAATCGCTTGAAGACCAAACTGTTACTGTTCGGGATAGAGACTCTGGTGAACAACACCGAGTTCATATCGATGCGTTGTAAAGTCATCGTTTTTCCAAGAAATGGTAAAATCATCGGTGAAGGTTGAAGAACCCTCGGAAAATTGACGAATCATGGCTGGTGTAACCGATTGGACCGAACGGCACCGCCCCTCTTCGGAACGTCATCTAGAAGGAAATGAAGTTCAGCGTAGAAAGATTCGTGCTTGGCTTGATGAATGGAAAATGGGCACGCCTCGGAAAAAGGCGATACTACTCGTTGGTCCACCGGGAGTTGGGAAAACCTCTGTTGCGCGTGCGATTGCACAAGACATGGGTTGGAACGTCATTGAATTGAATGCATCTGATGCGAGAAATGCTGCCGCCATTCGCAAGGTTGCAACCCACGGCTCAACACACCGTTCCTTATTCCATAACCCCGATGAAAAAAAGCAACGTACGCTGGTATTGCTCGATGAAGTCGACCACCTTTCTGGTGGCTTGAGAGCGGTGAGTCAAGACCGAATTGAAAAAGCCATTCAGGGGGAAGATGAACGAGGAAAGGATGTTTCGCTGAAAGGGGATTCTGGTGGTAAAGCCGAATTACTCAACCTCCTTTCAGAAACTCGACAACCCGTAATCCTCGCATGTAACGAAATCATGGGGCTTTGGGGGAGGGGTTCTTCTTGGAGTTCGACGAGAGATCGATTTTCGAAGTATGTTCAAACCATTACTTTTGACAGGGCGAGTGATGAGGCACTCCGACGTATTGCTCGAAGGGTTTTACGTGAAGAAGAATTGGAGTTCGAAGACGCTGCGATTGAAGCATTGGTTGAAAATAACCCCGGCGATTTACGTGCACTGGTACGTGACTTGCAAGTACTTTCAACAACTGCTTCTGGAATGCTCACCAAAGAGATGGTCGTAAGTCAAGCACATGCTGGACGCAGAGACACCTCAGAAGGCGTATTTCCAGGGTTGGACAAATTATACCGTTCATTAGAAGCGGAAGAGGCCGTTACAATTGGCCGTTCTATAGATAAACCCCCGCCTGACATGATTAATTGGGTACACTGGAATAATGCTGCATTATTTCCAAAGGGTGAATCGGTTCGTCGAGGGGCGCAAAGTCTTTCTCTTGCCTCAAAAATGTATATGGGACAGTTTAGGAGCACTGCCCATCGTTCATGGTATTGGAGCGGTCAGCTGGCAAGTCTCTCGGCTTCAGTAACCAACACATCCCCCTTCAACGGACGCATTTACCCATCCTATCCAAACTTCCTCCGTAGACAGTCAGCACGTACTCGACCGTCAATCATCAAACGGATGGGGAGTTATTCTGGAATGAGTAAGTCTTCTCTTCGAGAAGAACTGCTCCCCCTCCTGTCGGCAATGCTCAAAGATTCACCACAACTTGGCGACTCCGAAAATTTCGCTCTTTCACTCAAATTCGGCCTCAGTGGAGAAGAACACGCTTCACTTGCAGGACTTCCCCTTTCACGGAAAGCAACCAAGGTACTGATTTCAAAGTATGATGAAGCGTATGAAAGGCAATTGGCTGAACAAACGTTTGAGCCTCTTACCGTAGAAGAGCCAGATGTTGACGTTCAGCCCGAGGCAGAAGAGGAAACCAAAGAAGAGGAACCGGGTGCTTCTAAAGGACAAATGAAACTGTTCTAATCACTCTGGCTTTTTCTTCTCATCTTTGTCTTCCATCAATCGACGATACAAGGCAATAGCAGAGCGATCAGAGTGAACACGCTTTTCTCTACGCCATGTTCTGGGATGCATCAAGATAACTGCTGTGAGTAACTCAAGACGCCCGAACCACATGAGTACTGAAGTGATCAACAATGCACCGGAGTTCATTCCTGACCATGTTGAACTCGGGCCATAATCTCCCAATGTCGGACCCGTGTTACCAAGCGAAGAGGCAACAACCATCGTCACGCTCTCAAACGTATCTCCCGGCATGAAAATCGCGAGTAAAAGACTGGAGATGAAAAATAAACCAACCCAAACGAACAACATCCCAACGATAAGGCCGATTTGGTTCTGTTCAACAACTTCACCATTCATACGAATTTGCTCAACTTTTCGAGGCTGAGCAATACGTACCAGTTCTCGCATTGCAACTTTAAACGCTAAGGTAACTCTCAGAAGTTTCAGTCCACCACTGGTCGAACCTGCACTCGCACCGACGACCATGAGAATGAACAAAATCAAATGCGTAACCAATGGCCATGAATCATCCATATAGTCGGTGGAGGTATACCCCGTGCTGGTTCCAATTGAAATAACCTGAAACATACTGTTACGCAGTGCTCTTCCTGCCGAGGTCCCAGAAGCAATCAGTGCCACGAATACTGCAAGAACAGCAACGGTGACATAGACGACGTAATTTCGGAACTCTTCATCACCAAAGGCTCTCTTGAAATCCCCGTCTCGAATGAACCAGAGAAGCGTGAAATTAACACCTGCAAGGAACATGAACACTATGACGATTGACTCGACTAAGAATGAATCATAATATCCAATACTCCCATCTCTGGTCGAAAACCCTCCAGATGGCATAGTCGTTAGAGCGTGGTTCACTGAATCGAATAAATCCATGGCGCCTGTAAAGTAAAGAAGAGAGAATTCTAAAAGTGTGAGGAATATATACAATCCCCACAACGCAAATGCAGTTTGTTTGAGTTTCGGTCGTAGTCGAGAAAGAGATGGTCCCGTTAACTCAGCTCGGGCAAGCGCCATCCCGCCACCGATGACCCGTGAGAGAATCATCATTCCAAGCATGATGATTCCCATGCCACCAAACCATTGGGTAAGCGAACGCCAAATGAGAAGGCCACGTGGTTGGGCATTGATACAATCGACTGTTGTCCCAGGAATACAATTTGGACTCATGTTATGCGAAATGACAGTTGCTCCCGTCGTTGTAAACCCAGACATCGATTCAAACCATGAGTTTACTGCACCTCGTGCCATATCTGCAAAAGTAGCATCTGGGGTGAAAGGTCCAACGAAAACACCTCCGAGCCAAAACGGCAGAGAGCCAATAAAAACAGCAATAGGCCAAACCAGAGCCACGGCTGCAAATGCCTCTCTGTCTCGTAAACGTTCAGTTGTATCTGTGCGAGTTCCAAAACTCACCATAAGTAATCCAAGCGTTGGAGAGATGGTTGCGGGGAGTGCAAATGCGTACAAGGCCAGTTCAAGATCATCAAGCCAGAAGGTGATAATACCACACAGCACCAATGGCAAGGTGAGCGCAATAAGCGTCCAACCTAAAATAAGATTGAGAACATCGTAACGCATACTCACACCTTGAACCGTTTTTCGAGTTCAACAACACGATCTGGACTGCAGAAGATGATTAAACGGTCCCCTTCAAGCAACGTTTTGTCCGATGATGGTCGAAGTGATTCCCAAATACCGTTCGTGTTCAGTCGTTGAATAAAGGCGATACGCATCCATTCTGGGAATCCTGTTTCAATAATTCTCTTACCTGCAAACTTTGCTTCACCAGATACCAGCATACTGACTCCAATGATGTTTGGAATATTGGATAAGATTGCATATCCCCCGGCTGTTTTCGTGTGTATTTGTGCGAGCATATTGTCGACTGCGACACGCTTTCTGTCAACTGCGAAGGTAATCCCCATTCGTTGAGTGACCTTTACCAAGTCTGCATCATACAACAGCAGACCCGTTCGCTGAACACCCATGTCGCTGGCAAGGAGTGCTGCTGCAATACTTGCCAAATCGTCTTCAAGCGCAGCAATGGCTATATGATGCTCTGAAATTCCAATCTCAGTAAGTATATCTCTATCTAAATGGTCACCGTGAATGACTTCAAGGAGTGGGTTTGAGCCAATTTCAGTTCCTGCCAAGGTGTTTGCGAGTTGTAAATCACGCTCGATAACAGTCACCGATGCTCCAGTTTTCAACCAATCATGAGCAATACGTTGGCCTATACGATTGGCTCCAAGTACTGCCACTCTCGGTTGAGCCGGGAAGTCTGTGGCCTCGTGACCAAAAATATTCAAGATGCGATTGAAACTCGAAAGGCCAGTTGTTGCAACAGCGATTCTGTCATTTGGCATGAGCATAAAATCACCATCCGGAACCAAACTTTTCTCGCCTTCGCGCTTGAGTCCGACAATCAATGGCATTCCGCCTTCAATATTCCGACTCGCATCTCGCAGACTCTGGAACACAATTTTGGACGCTTCACTTGTGACGTCTAATTCGATGATAAACGCATCGTGACCGAAGGGAATAACCTCTTCAATTGCAGCTGAACGTAAACCTGAATGAAGGCGTCGTATTGCACCTTCAAGTGGATTAACGACATAATCGACCTTTGCCCACTGCTGAAGTTTACCGTGATCCTGTTCATGAACATAATTCATATTTCGGACTCGACAAATGGTTAAGAGTGGTTTTGCCTTTGAACTTTTCAGTTCGTCATGAGCATGTTGAGCAAGGGCGCATGCGAGAAGATTACGTTCATCAGAATTGGTTGCAGCAACAAAAACTTCTGCTTCACCAATTCCAGCCTCATGCAACTTATTGCGAGTAGTCAGATCACCATGAATGACCAACACATCGAGATTTTGAGCATTCTTGACCGCTCGTGAGTCTGAATCTACCAAAACAACATCCATGTCTTCAGCACGAAGTGCACGAGCCATATCGGTTCCAACCCGACCTGCTCCTCCAATAATAATCCGCATAGAAATCACCGTAAATTCTCGGCCAGAGACTTAACTCGATGCATACCACCACTTGTATCAACATCGCCGAGCGTTGAGTAGGATGGGGGCGAACGCACGAGTCCATTGGATGAGTATTTACCTGGTGAATAGTAGCTGTTGAGAAGTGTGCCAGTGCTGTCTGGCTCCTCAATCCACGCAATGTAAGCATTTGGAGTGTGAAGCAGCCATTTATTGTTCACGACATCAACTGCTGCTTCGACAAAGCATGAGTCTAATTCGATATTTCGAGCATTACACCATGAGTCACTCATTGGTAGCAGAATGTACCCCCATCCGTGTGCTTCCCAGTAATCATAGTCAGCATCTGTTAAAGCACCAAATACATACCATCCAGGGATACTCTTTGCACGAAGGATTGACAAAAATGCGTTGGTTTGCTCATCACAATCACCCGTTAATTCTTCGAGACAAAGCGAGCCACTACGAGCAGGATTCGGTGCATTCTTATCATACGTAATGTGCTCGTGAAGATAGTCAAAAGTAGCTCTTGAAAATGCGTATGCATTGTCTTGTAGGCCTTCTGGGAGTGATGACGAAATCAAGGCAGCCGTTGATTGAACAATCTCTTGCTGAGAACTGATAGCATATCCGTGAGCAACTCCACTTCGAGTTCCTCTGTCATACCAATTTTCACTGGTGTATTCTTGAGTTCTTTGACCATTACCACGCAGTGCGATGTCGCTAAAGTCACCACTGTTCTCTACATTAATTCCCTCATCAATCCCTGCGACTCGTGAATCAACACGAAGAGAATCGTCCCACCATGAGTAAGATGTGCTCGTAATGGTTACTTGGAATGAGAAGATGACTGTTTCTCCGGGATTGAGTTGGAACTCCAACTTCACACAGTTGCCAACATTACACGTACTGTTGTCAGGCCCATATCCGGGCCACCAAACATAATGACCATTTGATGTGATTAATTTGTCATCATAACTCTTCGTGGTTCCATCAATTGGAATAGAGATGAGGTCATCAATAATCGAACCACCACTTGAAATGACCAAATTCACAGAATTGATTTTCTGAATACTTGTGGTAGGACTTGGCAAATCTCCGTTCGTATACTTGAAATCGCTGTCTTCCCCGTAGAGAGATTCTACATCGGTTGGAATCACAATATCTTCGTACAACCATCCATTCGAGTCTGAATTAATGACAACGATAGATCGGTCAAGCGTGAAATTAGCTTGGTTATCATACAAGTGGTATTGAGCCGGGATGAGCATCAAATATTCTTGAATCCCCGGTGCCCATTTTTCGAACAGGTTTTCTCGGACTTGTGGAGCAAGCATGATGAATGCTACAAAGAAAAGCAAGACTAAATGACGTGTTCGGTTTCTTCGTTTTTTCATGATGTTCAATGAACGCCCAGTGTGGGTTTGAACGATGCCTCCTTTCGTAGGCTTCTTGGTCATCTTGTAGGAAGTTTCCATACTTCCTTTGTGAAATTGTTGCTCCATAGCAAACTTGTTTGAACGTATATTTGCCAAAATCCTACCACATGAGTAGCAAATTGTGTCACCCGTATAGGTGACACTTTGGCAATAGGGGCAGGTACCCATGTGGTTTTGGTTATGCCGGCGTTGTATAACGGTTGCGTGCGGAACACCCCGATAATGCTTATTTGTAATGCCGGTACGGAATGAGGTAAAAACAGGCCATAGAACTTATGTAAGCACATTCTTACTCGACCTCAGCCTGTATCGGTATGCCAGAGGACTCATTACGATGATTTGGAAGACCATTTTAGGAGCTCGAAACTCGTAAATTATGAGGGTTAAACACTCGATTGAAAGACCGTTCACTCTTCCTCGCTAAGAATCGCTTCCTTTTCACGGGCATTACGTGCCCAAATCTTTCGAAGTCGTTTCTTGCCTTCCTTCGGTATTGACTCCCAAATCCATGCTTCGGAGGTTTTGTTGAAGAGAAGTGCTGCTGGAATAATGAAAAGCCATGCAGAAAGGCTGACCAGAGCAAAAGCGAACATCACGACGTATGCGCACCGCCAAAAAGTTCCACGAAGAACCGAACCCCATCGTTTTCCTTGAAGCATAAGATGTCCTTGGAACGAGGAAATCAGTGCTTCACACCTCGGACCAAATAATGCAAGACAAACGATAGTGACGACAAGGCTAATGCTGAACTCAGTTTGTAGAATGCTCAGAATGAATACCAAGGACATCATTCCGCCCATTGCAAGACCCAGAGCCCAGCCACTGGTTGGCTGAGAACTTCCTTTGCGCACTCGATCTCTTCTCAATAGAAGATGAACTGCGACAGATGCCATTAAGCAAACGAGAAGGAGATTGATAGGGTTGACGACAGGTGCTTGATTATCATTCACCATTACGATATACGGTAACACGATATTATTGTACGTGAAAGAGCCATAAAATCCACCTATGAGTATTCCCCAAAATACATTACTCCAAGCAGTTGGTAGATCATAAAATCCGGAATAACGCGTCATGACCCCACGCCAACCTAATGTCATACCTACCAAAGCCGAAACACTTGCGACCTGAAACAGGAGAAAGGTCGAGGCCATGGCCAGTGGGCAGTGTTTTCCTTCATCAAGTCGTTGCTTCAATCAAAGTTATGCGCTGGATTCAAAGACCACGAACGACTGGACAGAGTATGGCTCGACTGTTATTGTTTGGAGGAAAAGGTGGAGTTGGTAAGACGACAACCTCCGCTGCTACCGCAGTCTGGCTTGCAGATTCTGGCCTAAGAGTCCTCCTCGTCTCCAGCGACCCTGCACACTCTACTTCTGATTCACTTGGAGTAGAAATCGGTTCAACACCAACCCCAATCGAAGGCGTTGAGGGCCTCTTTGGGCTTGAAATGGACCCTGAATCCAAAATTTCCTCAGTGCTACCAAAACTTGGTGACATGATGAACAACATGGGTTCGAGTGGAGGAATGGGCGGTCTTGGAAGTCTCAGCATGATGCTTGACCCAAATGCAAAGCAAGAGATGGAAGATATGAGGTCCGAGGTTCAAACTTCCGACATGGTCATCCCAGGATTAGACGAAGCGCTGGCATTTGACGAATTACTCAGGCATGTAGAAGACCCCACTTGGGATGTCATTGTTTTCGATACCGCACCTACGGGACATACACTTCGTTTCCTCTCTTTACCAGAACTCATTGAAGCATGGTCTGATCGACTTATCCGAATGATGCGAGTATCCGGTGGATTGCGTTCAATGCTCTTCGGTCGCAAAGAAAGCGATTCAATGAAAGAAGAATTAGAGCGATTTCGGCGCAGGGTATTGCATGTTCGCAGAGTACTTTCCAATGAAGACATTACCTCTTTTACTTTGGTAACCATCCCCGAGCGGATGGGAATTAATGAAACATTACGAGCCCATGAATCACTTCGTGAATACAAATTACCAGTACCAAACTGCCTCGTTAATCGTGTCACACCCGAATTTGAACATCCGTTTTTGATGAATCGAAGAAATGCCGAGTTGGAGCGAATCGAGGAATTGAAACAGAACCTTGAGGAGGTCGAGGTTGCAATAATGGAACTTATGGATGATGAAGTCGTTGGCATCGAACGCTTGAGAGATGTCGGTTCTCGCCTTTACGGCACGGTAGAAAAACTCGATGATTCGCTTGGTCCCCATCCGATTGGTTCTGCCCTCAAGCATTCTATACATCGAGGCATGAAGAAGGAGATTGACGGAGATATTGAACGCATATACCTTCATTATCCGGGGATAAAAAGAGACGAACTTTCATTGCGAAGCCATGAGGGCGTTTTGTTTGTAGGTTTGAACGGTCGTGAACGAGAAGTGCAAACGCAGATTCCAACCAAAGCCAGTCGAGTAAAGGCCAAGTTGGAAAACGATGTTCTTCAACTCGACATTCCACTCACTGAAGAATGAAAATCCATTTCATGCAATGGGTGGGTTGAAATGGGAACACCATCACGGTAGGTTATGGCACTCGAAGGTCTCTCTAAGGGCATCTTTCGCTCCATTGGTTTGCTCAAGAACAAACGTAAGTTGGATGAAGAAGAACTCAAGGAAATGACTCGTAGTCTCCGAAGAGCACTCCAAGAAGCCGATTTTAACGTTCGTCAAACAAAGGATTTAGTCGAAAAACTCGAAGCCCGTCTCCGTGACGAAGAGCCACGTCCTGGCATTAATCTGCAAACACATGCAATGAATATCCTCTACACTGAACTTGTCCGAATGCTCGGACCTGCACATGAATTCCAACCTCATGGAGCAACATTGCTCTTAGTAGGACTGTATGGTCAAGGAAAAACAACAACGACTGCGAAGTTAGCAGAATGGTATCGCAGAAAGCATGGGCTTCGAGTAGCGGTGATCGAAGCTGACGTTCACCGACCTGGAGCTTATGCACAACTCACCCAATTACTCGAAGATTCCACTGTTCAAGTCTATGGAGAACCTGATACCAAGGATGCACCCACCATCGTTCGAAATGGTCTTGCTGCTTGTGCTGCTGCGGATTTAGTCATTGTTGACACTGCCGGTCGTCACCAACTGGATAAAGAATTAGTCGATGAGTTGGAGCAAATATCTTCCATTACACGAGCAAGCGAACGGTGGCTTGTTATCGATGCTCAAGTTGGACAGGCTGCTGGACCAGTCGCTGCATCATTCCACGACCTCGCTGGAGTCACTGGTATTGTGATTACCAAACTCGATGGAACTGCTCGAGGCGGTGGAGCATTGTCGGCTGTCGCTGCTACAGGTGCACCTATTGTCCACATAGGGACTGGTGAAAATGTCCCAGACCTCGAGAAGTTTGAATCAGACCGTTTCATTTCACGTCTTTTAGGAATGGGCGATATTCAGGGCTTGAT
Organism: Candidatus Poseidoniaceae archaeon; assembly: GCA_949372875.1. Lineage (GTDB taxonomy): Archaea > Thermoplasmatota > Poseidoniia > Poseidoniales > Poseidoniaceae > MGIIa-L1. The sequence continues at coordinate 44,623 of CASIAW010000001.1, read as the reverse complement.
TGATCTTGCACCTGAGGATATGGATGAAGAGGAAGCTATGCGTCTTACTCAGCGCTTGATGAGTGGTCGATTTACGCTTAATGACATGTATAAGCAAATGGAAATGATGTCGAAAGTGGGCACTATTGACAAGCTCATGTCGTTCCTCCCAGGGAATATGCTCGGCGGAATGGGTGCAATGTCGAAAGGCCAAAAAGAAGCGATGCAAGGCAACCTCGACCGCTATCGAACAATTATGGACAGCATGACTGCATGGGAGAAAAATGAACCTGCTAAAATCAAAGCAGACCGTATTCGTCGTGTAGCCCGTGGTTCAGGAGTCCGGGAAAAAGACGTCCGGGAACTCATTGCTCAGTGGAACCGTTCTCGGAAGATGATGAAAGGTATGGGCGGAAACAGGAAACTCAACAAACAAATGCGAAAAATGATGAAAGATGGTGATATGGATATGGACCCTTCATCGTTTGGAATGTGAGGAACTGCTTTCAACTTGACCGCTTTAGAGCAAATGTGCGTAAGGCAGTTCTTTTTCTCATTGCTCTGGTGTTGCTCCAAAGCAGCACTGGTTTAGTGATGGCAGAAGGTAGGGCGGCTGCAACGGAACTTTCTGTTGTAAAATACGATTGGCTCTCCAATGAAACGGTCTCTATCAACGTAAAAATAACCAATGCACCTTACAGTATCGATCTGTTTGCAGACTGGGAACTTAACGATGAAAATGGAGCTACACTTCTCAACGGAACGATTGATTTTCTGGCAAGTGGGACAGTAACAGAATTTGAGATACCACTCAAGAATTTTTACAATGGAGCCCACTTTCATCAAATTAAAGTTGATATTCGTGATGAAGAAAGCAGTATACTCGACTCTGAATTACAATCTTTTACGGTTTTTGAGAATACGATTGTGGCAACACCGGGGAATCTGATTGCGTTTGGCGATTCCTTAAGCGATATGGGGAATGGCAAGAACTCCATTCTCAACGTCCCTGATGTACCTCCATACTGGCAAGGTCGGTTCTCGAACGGCCAGGTGTGGTTGGAATACATGTCTGATGCGTATGGAGTCTCGACGACGATTGGTTCTGGGGCAGCAGTTGGCGACAACAGAGCTTTTGGGGGCTCTCAAACAGGTGCTGGCTATTCCTATGTCTTACTGCCAAATGTAGGTACACAAATCAATAATTATCTCGCCAATGTGCAATCGACTATTCCTTCGGACGTTGTCGTATCCCTTTGGTCAGGTGGAAATGATTTTCTTTATGGTACGGGAAATGCAAACACAATTGCTGCGAACATGGAATCCCATATCCGACAACTTACGGGTGCGGGAGCTGATGAATTCATCATACCGAATCTCCCTCCACTTGAAAATACTCCTGAAGTGATGAGTCGTACTCAAAATCAACAAAACAATATTGGTTCAGAAGTGGTGTTGTATAATCAAAAACTCGCTGCACTCTCGAACAATCTTTCAGCAGAACTCGGCATCACCATTCATTCGATAGATGCTTGGAATATATTCAACGATATTTTGCAAAACAAGGAAGCATTGGGCCTTACCAATGTGCAAGATGCGGCGTGTTCGGGAGGTGTGTCCCTCCTCCCACTCCCGATATGCAGCAGTGGAGATACTGTTGTTTCAAATGTAGATGAATATCTGTTCTTTGACAAAGCACATCCAACACGAGTTATGCACCGATTTATCGGAAAGTATGCCATTGAGAGTATTGGTGAACCGGATACTGATGGCGATGGAATTATCAATCTCTATGACCTATGTTCTTGGACTGAAACGGGCTCTTCTACCAACATTACAGGATGTTCCTGGGAGCAACAAGATGACGACAATGATGGTGTCACGAACCTTTTGGATTCGTGCCCGAATACTGCGTTTGGAGAAAGTGTGGATGCTGCTGGATGCTCCACCTCCCAAAGAGACTCAGATGGTGATGGGTTCAATGACTCCATTGACCCTTGTCCTTTTTCCCAATCTGCATCGGATTATGATATGGATGGGTGCAGTGATGAAGTAGACCTCGATGATGATAATGACGGAGTTGATGATGACTTTGACAACTGTCCAATGGGCCTGATTGGCGTTCATGCTTATGATTTAGACAACGATGGTTGCCATGATATCGAAGACGACGATACCGATGGAGATGGTCTTTCAAACGTCGATGAAGAGACGATAGGCACTGACAAACGTGACTATGACACCGATGATGATTTTGTTCGAGATGGTGATGATGCATTCCCGCTGGATGGAAGTGAATGGGCGGATACTGATGCAGATGGGTGTGGTGATAATGCAGATCTGTTTCCCAATGACCCCCTTGACTGCAATGATATTGATGAGGATGGTGTGGGTGATAATTCAGACGCGTTTCCTTTCGACAATACCGAATGGGCTGATACAGACCTTGACGGCTATGGCGACAACAAGGATGAGTGCCCGTTCGTACAAGGATATGCATTCATTCCTCTTGGATGCCTTGACAGTGATGGCGATGGTTTTGGCAACGATGCGGATGCCTTTCCGTTTGATGAGGGGGAATGGAGTGACCGTGACAATGACTCTGTAGGTGATTTTTCAGACGTGTTCCCTGATGACCCCAGTGATTGGGCAGACAGAGACAACGACACCTATGGTGATAACAGAGATGTATTCCCATATGACTCAGCAGAGTGGAACGATACGGATGGAGATGGAATAGGGGACAATGGTGATGTGTTCCCAGAAGATGCGACAGAATGGATGGACTCTGATCTTGACGGTTGTGGCGACAACATCGATGTTTGGCCAAATGATTCACTTGAATGCTTTGATCGAGATTTTGATGGAATCGGCGATAATGAGGATGCCTTTCCTCTAAGCGCCTTTGAGTGGCAGGACTCGGATGGAGATGGCATGGGTGATAATTCAGATTTGTTCCCCTTTGATCCCGAAGCTCAATACGATTCAGATGGTGATGGAATAGCCAATGCACACGACCCGTTTCCAAACAATGAAAATATGGACTCTTGGTTTGATTTGATACTTCGAATCATGATTCTTGGCGGACTCATTACCGGAGCCGTTGTCGTATTCAACAAACAAAAAGAAGCCCGTGTAGATGAGACTTGGAATTCGGTAAACCAACAGGTCATACACTTTGCGGATTCCGAAGCAATGGAGGTAGAGCGTCCAATGGCACCACCTCCCGCAGAAGCATTTCAACAAAGAAAGTAGACCTATTCTTCTTCATACTTATCGGCGAGTTGTGAACTCACCAAGGGGAGTTTACAATATGGGCAGTCATCATTTGCACTTAACAAATCAGGCCGTATAGCAAGCACTGCCATACAGTGAGGACAGGCTGCTAACATTTCACCTGCTTCTAATTCAAGTCCTGGGATTGATTCATCTTGCCCCATGTATGCATTCTTGTATCCTGGATGAAAGTGAGAAAGGGAACGACGACCGGAACCAAACATTGCCCATACAAATAGGAAAGTCATCAAAAGGCCACCGTTCATAAGGCTCAACAGTGCTAAAAATCCGAAAAGCAAACCCGCTAGTCCAATGATAGCTCCACCAACCCAGTAAACAAGTGGATGTCTGTTCCGATAGGCAAGAAAATTCACCATGAGAATGGCGGCGGTAAACCCGAGAATCGCTGACTGCGGTGCACCAGAAAACGCAGAGAGCACATCTGAAAAAACCAAGAGAACAATGAAACTGTCGACCAAGAGGATGAACGTGATTCCTCTGTGCAATCGAAGAAAGGAGTTGGTGCTCGTGGCGATTGAGTTTGGTTTCATCCCCGCGATGACCAATTCGTCGCCTCGGTCTGCCATAGTGAACCCTAGTGTTCATGGTGTTTCAAGCATTGCTCGGTTACATAAGGACAGAAATCCCCAATGGAAGAAGTCATGATGGAGACCTTTCTCCCATCGTATATGGGGATTCGAGATACCGATGTCAATTTGCGAGGCGACAGCCTTGCGGGACAAACGGTCTTGCTGGGGGTCTCTGGCGGCATTGCCGCTGTTGACACCGTACGCTTAGCACGAGAGTTACGTCGGCATGGAGCGGATGTACGTGTCGCACTCACACACTCTGCTCAACGAATCATCACCCCACTGGCCGTCGAATGGGCAACCCAAGGTGAAGTGATTACGGACTGGGACGGAAACATGGAGGTACTGAATGAAGTTGATGGCATTGTAGTGGCTCCAGCAACACGAGACACGATGGCGAGTTATGTTCATGGATTACAGCATGGTCCATTGATGATGGCTCTCAGTGTAGCACGAAGTCGCGATTGCCCGGTAATGATGATACCAAGCATGCACTTGGATTTAGCAAACGATCCCGTAACCGACGATATTGTTGAAGAAGTTCGCAAGCATGGAATTCATGTTTTTTGGGGTGAAGAGCAAGAAGGCAAAAGAAAAACTCCACACCATGAAGAAATTGTAGCCCGCTTTGCTCACCACATGAACCGTGAGAAAAGTGACAGAAAAGACGTCGTCGTCACACTTGGCGCCACTCGTTCTGCCATCGATGATATTCGCTATGTCCAAAATACCAGCTCTGGAGCGACCGGTTTTGCTGTTGCAGATGATTTGTACCGCCACGGTCATGATGTCACCTGTGTTGCCGGCGTAACCAGCGTTGCTGCACCACAGTGGCTCCCACTTATCCTCAATGCACCAGAACCGAATGCAATGCTCAAAGAATTGCAAGTTTTGACAAAAGACTCCATCGATGCTTGGATTCATACCGCCGCAGTTCTCGATTACTTGGTCGCCCAACCAGCAAAAGGGAAAATTGCAAGCCAGCAAGGTTCTCTGAAAGTTGAACTTCTCGAAGGTGAAAAACACATTGAATCGATTCGAGATGCATGTAAGAATGCTGTACGTATAGGGTTTAAACTTGAATCTGGAATCAAACAGAAAGATTTGATTTATCGAGCAACAGCCCAAATTGAGAAAGCTGGAATGACTGCTGTTGTCGCTAACAGATTAGAAGACCTTGGAGATAAAAGCAAGCCACGAGGATACTTAGTTGATTCATTTGGTAGCCATTTTGTATTAGAAAACACGCAGAAAATGTGTGAAGCCATTCGAACATTTGTTGAAAGAGGAATCTGAGGCATTACTATGCGACGGTTTGCAATCATTGGTCATAGAGCAATGTCTCAAGGCAAATTACCTCTCAACGACATGGCCGGTGGGGCTGGTCGAATGGATGTACTTGTCCGAGCACTCATGGCAGGCCTTCTCACAAGTCATGGAATTCGACATGATACGGAAGTTGTCCTTCACTTGATGGGTGGCCCCGGTCCCTCTCGGAGAATCAAATTCGTAGGTTCTCTCCTGAAAGGAGTGCACGCTGAAGAACGAGCAGTTGCCGGGCAGATTGCGAAGGTGATGAAAGAACCAACACCTGCACGAGGGCATTGGGTAGAACGTTCATCAGGGATTTTTGACAGTGGTGGAGACATCAACCATACATTGGCGGAATGGAAAGAAACAACTCTCGTATGTCTTGAGGCTGCAGCCACCCGATTATGGCAACAAAACGAACCCATTCCAACCGACGGTAAGGCGCTTTCAGCGTATGAAGGCGAACATGGCAATTTCACAGTATCTGGTATCGACATCGGTTTTATTCTCAGTGACGATAAACCGTTACCTGAAGACCTCAAACATGAAAAGATGTTACGTCGTTCACTCGGAGATGAATGGCTTCAAGGCCATATGGCCATCGGCGTCTGTCACTTTTTACTCGATCAGGGTATACAACTCAATCTGAATCAGTCGTAAAGCCAAGCAGGATAACCACCTTCACAGGACTTCAATGCCCATGTAAGGAGTTTGTCATCGAGAGCAAGTGGATGTGTTTGTGGCCAGACCGGTAAGCAAGATACACTGGCCATTCCTTTCGCAACCACATCGCAATCACTCTGGGCAACTTCTGAATGGTCAATGGATGCTGCGCCAATAGTGAATGTTGCCGCCTCCTCAGACTCTATAGAATTAAACGATACTGCATCACGATACCAGCGCATGCCTAATCGAGTGGTAGAAACTTCTCCATTCCACCCAGGTGGAACATTGAGATTGAGCATCAGTTCACCCTGTTGAAATGCAGTTCTGAGTGCTGATTGAGGGTCGTCTTCCCATGCTGGTTTGTCTGGAATGTCAGGCCAACGACTGAGGTGGGTTGCCGAAAGATCCACCTTCGGGCGTCGAAGATTGACGGGTTTTTTAGGTAAAACGCGAAGAGCGACTTCAATCAGTTGAACGGTCGCTTCAACTGCATCTTCCATGCCTTCACGTTCGAAGGAAGTGAACGAGGAGGCAATTGCTGGCATTCCATACAGACCGGCTTCCCTTGCTGCACCCATCGTACCGCTGTGATACGAGTCTTGGGACATGTTGGGTCCGAGATTAACTCCAGAAACAACGAGACGTGGATGGATTCCAGGAACGGTATGAGCCAATCCACCATCCAAAGCGACAATCATTGTATCGCATGGAGTACCCTCCAATTCATAGAGAAGCGTTTGTGAAAGTTCGGGATTCAATTCCCAGGTAGCCACAAGGTCTTCTCTTGAGCGTAATTCCATTGGTGTACCGAGATTGATACGCATACCTGCAGCTGAATTATTTTCATGCGGTGCGAAAGCAACAACATTGTGACCAGCTTTGTTCAGAGCCTGTACGAGCAATTGGAAACCTGGTGCTTCGATACCGTCGTCATTTGTGAGCAAAATCCAACCCTGTTCTTCTGTAGTAGACATAACACCGCCTCATTGTTCCCCGGTTGCCGAGTGTGTTTGATTGTTCGTATTGCCCACATCCCTACCGCCCAAGATTACCAAAATCACTCCGAGTACCAGAACAGGTCCACCGACCCATGTCCAAGTCCCTGGAACACCACTTCCAAAGAATGCCCAACCAATCAACGAACCAATAAGCGGTTCGAGCGTTACACTTGTCGAAATAGTTAGGGGAGAGATGTAACGAAGGCAAGTATTCAGTCCCGTATGGCCGAGTAAACCAGCGATTAAAGCGAGCGCTAAGAACCAAGGGAAGTATTCAGCATCCGTCCAGCCCATGACGCCCAAAGAAGCAAATTCCGGTTCGACAAGCCATGAGGCTGGAACAAGCAGTATTGAGGCAAGAAGAGTTACTGGGAATGCGTAAAGAAAAATCGGCATCCATTCACGAAGAATGCGGCCGCTGATGATGTAGCCAACCACAAAGACTGCACCGAAAAAGGCCAGAGCGTCACCCCAAAGCGTAACAGTATGACCTCCTTGTTGATGACCTTGGTCCAGTAAAGTAATCGCTGCGCCGGAGAAACCAATCAGCGCACCGAGTATCTCCCGACGGTTTGGTTTGCGATGACCGACAAAGAATGAACCTAAGATGCCCATTCCAACAATAATAATGAGCGGATGGGCTGTGACAAACAACAGTGAATGCGTCAACGATGTAGCGTCTAAACTGGCAACCCATGCGCCAAAATGAAGGGCAAGTGCACAACCACTCAAACTAATGATGAGGACCGTTTTACGCTCAAACATTCTTGATTTAATCAAAGAATCCTGCTGCCGCCATTGATAGATAAAAAACGGAGCAAGCACGAGAGAAGTGAGTTGCAAACGCCATGAAGCACGAAGCAAAGGTGGCACTGAATCTACGTGCTGAAACAGCGCTCCTGCACTCGAGACTCCACATACTGCAGCAACAAGTAATCCCCAAACCCAAAGCGGGGCCTTGGGTGATTGCGACATGTTCTCACGCTCAGTTTTCAAGCACTGCATCTACGCTATCGCCGCCAATGACACCGGCTCGCTTGAACAGAAGGTAGATTCCGCCGCCAATCAGATACATTCAGGCCAATGAATCCAAACATGCGTCCGAAATACCACATACGGCTGTCAGGGTCAGCAACCAAGGTGTCTAGGAACGAGAGAATACTGGATTCTGTGCCAAAGAAAGCCTCACCAGTGAGAAGACCTGCAGCAACCATGAATGTGCTCAACAGAATGAGTGCGCGCTGCTTTTCAGCAATCGTAGCGCCTTCCTTTTCTTTGATTGCTTCAATCTTAGGACGAAGTCGCTTGTCTTCCCACTTGTCACGAGAATATCCACCAATGAGCATTGGGAGGGTGTGAGGGACATCGAGATACATTCCAAGTCCGAACGAGGTACCCATTCCAGTACCCCATTCTACGAACATACCGAGAAGGAACCCGAGTGCAAGAGGACCAAGATCGCCTTGCCCTTCAGCAAAAATAACCGAGAATGTAGCAAATGCATTTGCCTGTGGTGCCATCAAATCGATGGTTCCATCTGCAAGTTGCTTTGAGAGGAAGATGGCGACACCTGCCCCGATGATAGCACCTGGAATCACACCCATGATGTTACCTTTCGAGATGTGGTAAGGGACGGTTACCGATGTAAAGGCTGTTCTTGTAATCCCCGATGACCGTTCCAGACATGGAAATCGCAGAACCAAACACGGTTGTTCCAACCAAACCCAGAAGAACTGCATCTTGGGTATTGAGTTGAAGGAGATCTTGAGCGTTCAAGAAGACGCCGAGCAACATGAGAAGAACGATGAATGAGGTTCCCGATACGGGCTCAATTCCTGTTTCACCCATGACACGGACTGCAATTGCCCCGAGCAGGAATGTGGTGAGAGATGAGAACGGTTGCAAAGACCAGAGAAGCGAGAACAGAAAAGCCTCCAACGGTGAAAATGCCAATCATAGCCAGGAAAGTGATACCCATGAAGATAGGGATATGTTTCAATGGCCATTCATACCAGCCCTTACCTTCCATGTATTCTTGACTCCCATCGCCTTTGAATGCAGAGCCGATGTCTGCAAAGATGTTGACGAAGGTCTTCCACATTTTAGCTAGACCAAACATTCCACCGCCGACAATTGAGCCGATAGCGATGGTTCGGACAGATTTGGAAAACGCAATCATTTGAAGCGATGCTGAACCACCTGCGGCATAGTCTTGAATAGGAATATTGGCTTGCTGAGTCGCATCATAAATTGGGAAATTAAAGTAGACAACCAGTGGAACCAAGAAGAACCAACCGACAAGAGTCCCTAGATTAACCAAGAACGCGACACGGGTTTTCATGAACCATCCAATCGCAAACATCGATGGCGTAAGTGCAACGCCAATGTAGGTGTAAGCGAATGGATTCCAAGCCGTTTCAGCCGACCAGTGGGTATAATTCAAAGAGACGCCATCTTCTATTCCACTGGGTTGATGGATTTTACCATTCGAATAAAAAGTTGCGAGACCATAGTCTCCAATGTGTCCAGATTCTGCAAGGAAATCAAGGAGTGCGATTTTCTTTCCATCAATCCAGATCAAGCGGATACTCTATGAGGAACAAGGCACCCATGGTAATTGTCGTCCACCATCCAATCGTTTTCAAAGATGCACGAGCGTGTTCAACAGCGCCGGTATTGACATCCGAAGCGATGTCGAGCATCTTCAAAGTGGCTTCAAAACCAGGCAACGGCAAAGGGTCTTCAACCAGCCAAACTCGTCTGAAGATGATAAAATACATGATTCCTAAAAATCCAGCAAACATACTCGCAACAATTCCAACGAAGGCTAAATTAAACGTATCAGCGTTACTAATCAACGGACCATCTGCCAAGAAATAACGAGGATCCGAGGCTAAGAGGAAGATAGCAGGGAATGTGAAAATGAATCCGGTAGACGCGTGAGTTGCTCCTGTTGTAGCCGAAGTTGCAATGTTGACTTCGGATGGCGACCATTTGAGAGCCATACCCAAGAGGTAAGCAATATACCAAGCAGCGGAGATGGCCAAACCAAGTTTGAGACCGATGTAGGCGGTAACGCCAGAAAAGACTGCTCCGATAGCAATTCCGTAAATGACCTTGGGCGTGCTCCAATGCGATACTTCAAAGGACTCTTCCAAGTTTTTCTCTTCCAAGTATTGTTCAAGAACACCCGTATTGAGGTTGTTATACATGTCGTCATCAAGCCACGTAAGTGTTCCCTTTTCGATGGCCTTCAATCCTTGAGGCGTCACTGGTTGGCGGTATGCTGATTTTTCGACACCCATAGATTCCACACTCGTATACGCTACGCGTATGTCCTAAGGTGGAGCAATCCGTTTGAATAGGTTACTATTGTTTGCGAACAATTTCTACCATGTTAAGAGGAGATTTCCTCTCTCGTTGAACTGTCACGAATCATGACCGCTGGCAATCCACCCCAGACTTCATTTGCAGGAATAGTACGATACTTGGGAATCAAGGCATTGGTTGCAATAACTGCATTTTCTTCGATGGTAACGCCAGGTTGGACCGTTGCCCCAGCTCCAACAAGTGAACCCTTTTTCATGTGAATCGGAGCAAAAACCATTTGACCTTTTTCAACCAAGTGTCCATTGAAAATAGCACTACCACCAATCACACAATTGTCATCGATTTGAATGAGGCAAGGATCGTTGAGTCGAAACGTATTGATTTGAGTATTCTTACCTATTTTAGCACCTGCCACACGGAAATAAGTAGTTGCTAAAAATGATGGGACAAAGTGCTGAAGAAACGGCATAGTCGAACGTAAAACCTGCCCACAGAAAGCCCAACGGATAGTTTTGAACGATGCCAGTGGAACCACAGTCTTCTCAGTAATTCGGAGGTGTAAAATGAATTGCAGGACGGCTGAAAAGAGGAGGAGACAAAGGGTGTAGACAATGAACGAGCTTGAAAGTATCAGGCCTGTAATGAGTGCCTGTAACCATTCATGTTCTGATGAAATCAAGTCATTGGCCCAGTTAAAGTAAACGATAGCAGGTGCAAGAGGAACACCCCAAACAACCACCATCGAGAGTATGACTACAAATGAGCCAATCGTCTGGAGTAGTTGGAATGCTTTCATACCACTTGCTCTTTCAAGCGCTTCATAATACTAGTCACTTAACTCAATGGCAAGTGTTGTTTGTATCACTCGATAACTGCTTGTGAAGGATGATTGCCGTTTTCCCGTGCTATACGGTCTTCTTCATCTGCGACTCGCATACCTTCTTCCAAGTCTATTCGACTCGTAAGGTAGGTTCCCATGAGAATAACAATCGTGATGGTCAAAATTGCCACACGGCTGTCAAATTGAGTGCTTGCAATTGCATACAAGAAGGTTCCAATCATTGCTGCAGACTTTCCGAGGAAACCAAAGAAACCGAAGAATTCAGATGTCCGTGTTTCTGGAATCAGCATAGAGAACATCGAACGTGCTTGAGCACCAGCAGCACCCATTGCTACACCAACAAACATTCCAAGAGTAATCCATTGAGCAGTAACACCCATTCCGAGAGGCTCCCATAAATTCGAACGCATCCAGGAGGCATAGCCATCAGCAAGACCACCTTGATCGACATTTGTCGGGTGAGTATCGCCAATTTCATCAGCACCACTTTGTGGTCCGCCAATGAATATAATCGACCAGCGGTGGTCACTTGTGCCATCAAATGCTGCGACCATTGCCGTAGCATTTTCAGCGTTGATAGATGGAATTACTTCCTCAGCCACCGTTTCATCTTCAGCAAGCATCGAGACACCTAAGAGTCCTGAACCAACCAAGAGGAAAGCAAGGAGTGCGCCCTTCCAACCCATTTCGAGATTTTGAATGTAAAGAATACCTGCGCCGAAGGTCCCAAGGATTGCAAGGATTGCGATACACATGAGAATTCCAGCACCCATGGAGCCTGATGAAGATGAACTTGTTTCATAGTCTGTCGACTCTGCTGGGAAATAACTCTGGTAAGCATCACGGAATTCATTGTCACCTGCGCCTTCTTCACTGATCCATCCTTCGTATCCTTTTCCGTAGAGTGTCGTCATTTCATACATTGAGGTTTCTTCATTCCAGGTGAAGGTGAAATCGTATCGGTCTGCATCATCCACTGTTGGATTTCCCTCGTCGTCTACATTGACTGTTGAATCCAGTTCAAGCGGAGCAAAGCCAGCTGCAACAACTGCAACACAGCAATAGATAATGAGAGAGAGCATCAAAGCAAACTTGGTGCCCTTGATGTTGGCAAGTTTACCAAACACCAAAGTCATAGGAATTGCAACAATGTTGACTGTCAAGAGAAGATAGATGTTCAATTGAAGACTCAAACGAAGAACGGAGTCCCCGTATGCGCTTGCCATACTAGCGATGGTATTGACTCCATCATAAAACAGAAGATAAGCGAGAAGATACATTGCTAAAATCTTGAACTTTTTGATTTCTTTGAAAGTCGTAAAGACTTGGCCATATGCCACTTTCGTTGCATGTGCAAAGCCTTCCCATTGCATTTCGTTCGGAATTTCCGGTTCTGGAGTCCACTTAAACATCAGATAACCAAAGCCCCACCACCACAACGCAGAGGTAACGAAAATAGTTGACAAACGGAAGTTTGAGTCCCAACCAAATGGACCCAAGAGAATGATGAGATGGAAGATGAGAAGCATTGAACCACCCATGAAACCATATGCATACCCTTTCGAAGAGACATGGTCCATGCATCGCTTTTCAGCCAAATAAGGCATGAATGAATAGTAAATGACGTTACCACCGGTGAAACCAACGGTACCTATGACATACATAACTGCCATAATTTTGTAACCATCAGAACCAAAGTATGGAGCAGCGCCCATAAGGGCAGTAAAAATAACACCAGCAACGGTATACCATTTGAGTAAGGATTTCTTAATCGGCATACGATCTGCAATGACCCCAAGAGCTGGTGCAGTTACGACCACAAAGAGCATCGAGAAGGTGAGGACTTGAGCGTAGAATGCGTCACCAGTCTGTGTTCCTGTTGCGTAGTTGTACAACCCAGACATTACTTGAGGAGCGATGACTGTCATGACAGTCAGTGCATATGCTTGGTTTGCCCAGTCAAAGAAATACCAACTTTTCAAAGATTTCTTATCGGTCTCACTCATGTTTTCCATGGCTGCGTTAACTGAAAAAGGTTCAGTTGCATTTCCGGTTACGGCATCGGACATAGACGATGATGAACTCTTTCCGCTTATGAATACATCACCGGACAATCACTCAAATGTGAAGATTCACATTTGATAATTAAACGACCAGAAGTTTCAGCGTTCGATTTTATATCGACCAAGTGCTTCCATCCAAAGAATCTCTTGACCTGAAGCAACTTCAATTTCGGAATCAACTGGAAGAATCATCATCGAGTGGTCTTTCATGTTCATGGCGTGAACTTCTTCACCATCGATGTGAGTTACCATTGCCTTGCCTTTTTCGATCATTGGGACATTGATGCTATCAGTGACTGAGCCAACGTGGGAGATTCTCTTTGAAGAAAACAAAGAGATCAGTTCAATACGAGCTTTAGCAGAGCCGTGCTTTCCAGGTTTGGAAGTAGAGATACTCAAAATCTTGTAAGCTTCATCGTCGACAACGCAAAAGCGTCCAACTTTCAAAGTTCGAATTTCAACACGGTCTGTTCCTGGCATAGAATCCCTCTATCTGCGCTGTCAAGGTGCTGGCTTATCACCCTTCGCTCTTTTTTACATTGATATTACAGTTCACGAACATCAAATCTTTGCCCAGACTGTTCCATTGAATGATGGAGAATTAGGGGGCATAATTGTCCTGCCACATCCTTGCTTTGGGTGAGATGACCATCGGTATGAAGAGATACAAAGGTCGGATGTGCTGGAAATTGCTTAGGATTTGCTGAACGGATATCAACTTGCATTCCCGTATCAACAACTCCAGGAGCTACTGCAATTGCGCTGATGTTTGATGCTGAACCTTCCGCAGCTAAACATCGCGCCCACATATCAAGACCTGCCTTTGCCACACAATAAGCTGACCATGATTCAACCGGACGTAACGAAGCACCACTGGATATGGTCGTAATACGAGATTGCTGAGAACCACCCATGTTCGCAAGAAGTCGTTGGGTTAAGTCTTGAACACCGATCAAGTTCGCACTGATTGAGTGAGTCCAGAGAGATATATCCGCTTGCGCCAATGGAATAATCGGAAAAATTGTGCCTGCATTGTGAACAATCCCAGCAATCCAATCAAAAGTTTCACAGATGTGAGAAGCAGTTGATTGAATAATTTCAGGATGAGATAAATCGCAAGCGAGAGAAAAGGAGCCCGGGCAAATTTGTGCAAGAGTTGTGCCGATTTCATCGAGTTCTACGGAAGCCCGTGCTAGAGCAATTACCGGGTGACCTTGGGTTGCGAGTTGAAGAGAAATCTCTCGTCCAATTCCTTTCGATGCACCGGTTACGACATAGGGTCCTTGAGCCATGAACGGAGTTCGAGCAGGAGGTTTTTGGTTCTGCCGTCAAGGGGATTTCAATTCATTCGCTTTCGTGAAACCATGACCGCACCGAGAAGCGCGAGGATACCAAGCGAAGCAGTGAATCCAGGGACATAAGAGGAATTGCTTCCAGTATTTTCCATGTTCACGGTAAGAATCGTTGTAGCGGAGTTTACCCCATCGTCCCAAGTGATGTTCGCATCGACTGATTCGGAAACATCTGCAGAGAGGGAAATCATGGCCGAGGCAGTAATTTCGCCCATTGCAGGACCGACTACGACGTCATTAACTGAAATGGTGACTGGGTCATTATCCATGTCTTGGCAGGTAACGGTCACGAAATAGTCACCAGAAGGAACGGTAACAATAGGTGTAATTCCCGTCCCCATACCGGCTACAGAGGACGTCCCAATCACCAAGGTGGAAACTTCTTCCTCACCCGAAATGGCGAAAGGTAAGCCATCGACTTCAAGAGTGAAGAAGAAGGTACATACTGGCAATTGATTGGTTGGGAAATCGTTCAAGTCATATGGATTTGTGCCTCTGAGGTATTCAATTTCATCGGTGAAACCATCGTTGTCATCGTCATCGTCTAAGGAGTCACACATTCCATCTTGGTCGTAGTCAACTGGAACAGATGTAGGGTTTTGATAATCAGAATTACATTCGATTTCGACACTGTCATCCCATCCATCAAGGTCGGCATCAGAACATCCATTGGTTTGAACAACGCTTCCATAAGGTGTAGCTGAACACTCATCGTTCTTATCGAAAACACCATCTGAGTCAAGGTCCGATAATGAGTTTTGAGTCCAGCATAAATTCGATGTCATCGTGGTGTTATTGATTGAAACCAAAATCTCATCAGCAGCATTCAAATCAACGGTAAAGCATGCATGAGTAGAATCAGCAAGTGCATTGTATTCGAGGATTATGACCTCAACGGAGTCGGTTCCTTCAACCCAAGTGAAATCTCCTGAGTCCATGACACTGCTGTTACCGGTCGAGGCATCCAACACATTCCAGTTGATTGAATATTGCTGTCCAGCATCGAGTTTGCCCATCGATACGAGGACTAAAGCCCAACCGTCGGGTTTGACCAATGTGCTCACACTGATCGTTGCATCGTCTTGACTACCAATTTCCGGTAAGACCGTGATGTTCTCGCTCGTATGGGTTGAAAGCAGCATCGAATCTGCGACTCGAGTCAACGTGCACTCAACATAATATTCTCCTTCACCAGGTGGTGAAAAGATAGAATTCATTGTATTCACTTGTTCTGGGCGGTGATTCCACATTGATGAGGTCGAATCAAGAACAGTTTGATTGGATGCGTCGATAAAGTTACAATGTTCTTGGTAGGTTTGAATAAATTCATTACGATGATCCAGGAACCAAATCATGTCGACATACAAATTCATGTTCGGTAAGAGTTGAAGTGACTGATGTAACATTTCAGACGCAGAAACAGCACCACCAATGGAGAAGTAACTGCTCTCATCCCAAGGACTGTTGAGCACGACCCCTTGGATGAGAAGACGTGATTCGAAGGCCATCGAACCATTTTCCAACCACCATGAGACGTTGTTAGCAAAATCACCACAGCATTCTGGTATGACGATTGTAACAACCTCTGTGTGCGAAGATGCCGAGGCTGTGAAATCAATGAGACCAGAAAGAAGAGTCCGATTTTCTTCAGGGATATTGTTTGAGTAAAAAGAAGGGGTTCCAGAGCAATAGGTCTCAAAGACTCCTTCATCATACTCGGTCACTAAACTGCACAAATCATATTCCAATGTATAATTCGTTTCAGGATACATATTGGTGGTGTGAATGCTAAACTCCATGGTTGAGTTATGCGGGTAGAAGTGGGTGTCAGTGGTGACTGAATGGCGTTCATTTGCCGTGTAGTTCACATCGATAACAGTAATTGTCTCTCCGATTTGAGAGCCCATTAATTTGTCATCGATATTTCGAGTCAAATTACATTCTGAATGGAACACTCCGGGATTTGGAGCAAGCAGAGCAATATCTGCCCTAGGTTGACCATTATGGTTCCAGTTCGAGGAACGAGTGTCGACAACATCTCCAGTGGAATTGTAGAGAGAACATTCAATCGTGTAGGTAAGAGTGAAACTGTTCATTGTATCCAAGTTAAACCGGCTGTATGTGATTGAATTCATGCCAATCAAAATTCGAGTACGGTCGTATGTCAGATGATCACTTACAACCTCACCCCCGAGAACGAAAGTATTGGATATATCTGCATCTAAAGTTACATTTCGTGTGCTGACAACCAAATCGAAGGTGAGCGATTCATTCTCAAGAGAATCGATACTGAGGAGTCCTGAATTGTTCAAGTAAACCTTATTCTTACCGCAGCAACTTGGTAGTGTAAGAGAAACTTGTTCGACATGCGTTGATGCAGTAGGGGTCACTGTGATTCGGTCACTATACGAAACCACCTGTGATTCGTCCACATTTGGTGTTGAAACGTCATCGACAAGACCATACTGAACATCGTCACCACATTCAATAATATAGTTACGAATGTGATAGTCGTAGTAGACATGTGTATAGCACATTGTGTATTCGAATGCATATTCTGCGCCGATATACAGGTTTGACAAGACGATTGTGAAGTCGATGGTGTTGTTGTGCTCATAGAACACAACATCCGTTTGGCCCATCACTGCTTCATAGCCGGAGTAATTGCTCTTAATCACTTCAAACGTAGCTCCATTTTGACTTGCTAAGATGCTGTTGTCGGAAACTCGAGAGAGTGTACAGTGTGGGTAGTGTTCCCCTTCGCCAACGGCCTGGAGTACAAGGTGAGAATCAATGGCATCTCTGTCATCGCTCCAAGTAAACAAACTCGTATCAATGACGGTGCCGTTGGGGTCAATCAACGAGCAGTTGACAGAGTAAGTGTTGGCTTGTAGATTGTAAAATTCTAATTCAAACAGAGTGTGAACGTCATAGTCCATCCCCAACAAGATATTTCCTTCACGAACCTCCATATCCATGTGAACGATTTCATTCCCCAACACGAAAACGCCGGTCCAAGAAGAGGCAGTTGTGATATACTGGGATGTGAGGTTTACCAAAAACATCATTGTTCCGTTCTCAAAGCCTTCAACTCCAGAAGGAAGGTCACAGCATCCTGTATCTTGAATCGATGTAGCTGTAAGGGAGAATGAATTTCCGGAACCCAATTCGATGGTGCCTGAAACCTGTTCAAACCATTCCGTACATTCAATCTCCATTATTTCCGTTTCATCATTCCATTCACCAGTTGCACGGCAGAGAGTATATTCAAGGGTGTATTCTGCCATTGAGTCTAAATTTGTCGCTGTAGCGACCAATGTAATATTCGTCCCACGGTCGTAATAATCTCCGAGAATTTCAACGTTCAGACTTTCGCTTCCAGTCGAACGAGCAGAATCTGCATCTGCAGATTGAATAGGAATGAGTCCGAGCATTCCAGAACCGAGCAAAAGGAAGATGAGCAAAAAACTTTGGCTGCGTAATGAGAATGTTCCGGATGAGGTCATAGTAAGTCCACGAGTTGAGGCATAATAAACTGATACTACGCTCAATTCCATGTTCGATTCAAAGGCACGAGGTCATAAATTGCGTCATCAATCTCTTGGCGTACGAGTGAAACTTCTTCTTTACCCAACTCCTGTTCAATACGATGGATAAGTTTCTTACAACGTGAAGTGTTTTTCCCGGACATCGTAGTGACGGCTAAAAGGAAACGATTGGCCCGACGTGTTTCATCTTCGTTCGGTTGAACGGATAGACCTTCAATCTCCCCAAGCAAGTCAAGAACTCTGATTTGATTCGGATGAATAAATCGAGCTGTTGTAATTTGCTCTTCCATCCCTGAATGTAATGCGCTGCGTAATCCTGGGCTCACATCATCGAATCCTTCGGGGAAGGCATGTGCAATGAGTTTGGGTGTAAGTTCATGACCTACCAAACGAGAACGCATGTCGTTCATCATCCAATTCATTCCCAACATGTTGAGGACAACAAAGACGGGGAGTGAAATTAATTCCACGTAAGCGCGAAGCGCAACTCGACCAAGCAAACGAACCCACATCCTTCGCAAGATCATTTTGAAAACGGTCGCACTGGCAACTATCTTTACTTTTTTCAGGACTTTTCGCAGAATCATTCCAACCTTACCAATTTTAGCAAGCGGGTCGATACCAAACATGGTTCCTTGAAAACCAGGAGCGCCGAGTGCTGCATGAACCAGCCAATGGGGGATTGAATTCTCAAGTTCAACTTGTTGAAGTTCCTCTTCAGATATGTCAAGAACTTTTGCCATACGGGCTGCAGTACTCAAAGAATCACGATAAAGAAAAATTAATTCCAAAGCCGTTGTCAAACTACTTACAAGCGTAAGAATCACTACAAAACTCAAACCGCTTAATCCATCAGCACCTTCCCAGTCTCGAAGAAAAAGGGCCGCTGCAACAACAAAAAGTCCAGAGATTAGACCAGAAAGTCCTGCTCGAATAATGGCTAATCGGCCAAGATTGTCAAGACGAGTGTCGGCTGCCTTGCGATCGGAAATAGGCTGTTCAGGAGAAGAGATAAACGTCGACATAAATTGGCCAATAGCCCAAGATTGTAACGTATCTTTGAGATTCAATCGACACCCTCAGTATGTATAGAATCCTTGGCCGGACTTTCGTCCAAGTTTCCCTTCTTCGACCATCTGAATGAGAAGAGGCGCTGGGGCGTATTTGTCATCAGCCATACCTTCGTGTAAGACATTCATAATGTGGAGAACTGTATCTAAGCCAATCAAGTCTGAAAGAGCGAGTGGTCCAATCGGGTGATTCATTCCAAGTTTCATAATACCGTCAATTGCCTCAGGTTGAGCAACGCCTTCTTGGAGCGTTAAAATCGCTTCATTAAGCATTGGACAAAGAATTCTATTGGAAATAAAACCTGGTGAATCATTGCATGAGAGAGCGGTCTTACCCATCTTCGCAGAAGCCTCGATAACCGCTGCGTTGGTTTCTTCGGTTGTATCCTTGCCGTTGATAATTTCAACAAGTTTCATGATTGGAACTGGATTCATGAAATGCATCCCGATCACTTTGTCTGGACGGTTGGTCGACTCAGCAATTGTCGAGATGGAGATAGAGGAAGTGTTTGATGCAAGAATCGTTTCTGGTTTACAAATCATATCAAGTTCTTGGAAAATACTCACCTTCAAATCCAAAATCTCTGGCACTGCTTCTATGACAAGATCACAGTCTGAACAAACCCCACGGTCAATAGAGAGAGAAATTCGAGCACGAGAGGCGTCTGCATCTTCCTGTGTCATTCGGTCTTTCGAGACGAGTTTTGCCAAGGATTTTTCTATTGCTGCAATTCCACGGTCGACGTACTCTTGCTTGATGTCAATCATGATTACATCATAGCCTGCGCATGCTGCCACTTGTGTGATTCCATTCCCCATTTGCCCGGCTCCGAGAACTGCTATTTTGTTGATGCTCATATCACTCACTCATACATGCCAAAGGCACTCAATTGATGAACCTGCCCGAAGTATTGGTAGGCATGACCGGGTGAATTTTTAATATGTGGTTTGAAAGGAATAACCCATGGTCGAACTACTCTGTCCTCATTGTGAAGAAGAAATTGAACTTGATGATGATGCAGTTGGCGAATTTGCGTGCCCACATTGCGATGGAGAATTTGAATGGGGAGTGGAAGATGAATTGAACTCATTCATGGATGAGGTCGATGATGGAATAATTGTAAACCAGCCGGGCCAGCAATATGTTCCAATTCAGGCAAATGCGGAGACAAACACGATTGCTATTGTCGCCATTGTTTTTGCAGGATTGGCTCTCATGGGTGCACTTGGTGGTGCTTGGGTTCCTCTCTTTGGATTGTGTAATCTTCTCTTCGTAATTCCAGCAGTCATTTTAGCCTTTATGAGCCGCTCTCAAATTCAACATATTGAGGGACACAAAGACGCAGGAATGGTAAAGGCCGGTTGGATTATTTCTCTTGTTTCCCTCGTACTCACTGTTTTACCACAAATATTCTGGCTAGTATACCTCTTCGTGTTTGTTGGCACAGGAGATATTGTCGCTGACGGGTGGTTTGATTGTGGCAATGGAGAATCAGTACCAGAGATGTTTGTTAACGATGGCGAATGGGACTGTTCGAACGGCGCCGATGAAAATTAACATCGTCATGTTAGAGGTAGCCCGACTCGGATTTGAACCGAGGTCAACGGGACCAAAACCCGTTATGATGGACCCCTACACTATCGGGCTATGATACACAGGCGGTCGGCTCACCCTTTTGTTTTTGTCGGAACTTCAGCATCGAATTTGTTCAAGCGAGAAGGTTTTGAATATCTTCATCAACAATACGCAGTCGAGCGCTTTCGATGAACTCTTCAAGAGAGATTCCATGGTCGGCCTGATAAATTTCGGCTTGGAGCGCCATATCTAACTTATCGAGTTGTTTGACAAACTTCGATTCGGGAGTTTGACCCTGTTCATACTCTTCAAACAAGTTGACCCATTCCGGTGCAAGTCCTTGCATTGCTTTGAGCTCATCTTCTGCTTTTGTTGAAGTATCATCATGTGGCGTCAAATCTCCCACACGAACTTCAGGGACATCATGAACAATGCACAAGGAAAGGACGCGCTGTAAATCCAATTCAGGAGGGGTCAGTTTGAGAGCCAGCATCGACATACCCCAGGAATGTGCTGCTACCGATTCTGGAGAAGGAACACCAGCTCGAACCCAACCACTTCGAAGGACTTTTTTCAGCCCGAGAATCTCTTTCAGTTGGTCTCGCATGGTTACGCCATAAGACAAGCACTCAAAACCTCAACGCCTAAACTCACCACATGGATACGGGAAAGCCTGCGTGGTGGGATGAAGCCAATATTGCCCTTTCACAGGACGAAGTTCTTGGCGCAGTAGTCCGTTCATACCCTGACGAAAGTCTCGTTGGAAGAGGAGACCTTTTCTCGACATTGGTGCGCTCCATTGTTGGACAGCAAATCTCGGTCATTGCAGCAGATGCTGTTTGGGGCAGACTGGTTGAATTGGTCAAGGAAATGACACCGGAAGCAATTCGCAAATTTACCCCTGAACAACTCGCTACATGCGGACTCTCACGTCCAAGGTCAAGTTACATTCATGACCTTGCATTGGAATCACAAGCCTTGATACTCGATGATTGGAATGCGCATACCGATGAACAACTGCTCAAGCATTTCATTCAATTCCGTGGCGTTGGACCGTGGACAGCAGAAATGATTCTAATTTTCACTCTCATGCGACCTGATGTCTTTAGCATCGGAGATATTGGTCTCATTCGAGCAGTTCAGAAATTAGTTCCAGAGGCAGAAACGAAAGAAGACGTATTGAAAATCTCTGAACGTTGGGCGCCATATCGAACCGCAGCATCATGGTATCTTTGGCGAATGCTTGACCCTGTACCTGTCGAATACTGATAACAGAAGTTTGACAATGTGATACGCTTACGAACCTTCATGAGCGAGAACACGGATGACGGCCCAACAATGGCAGACCGGCTCAATGCTACTGGCTCTAAATTGGCTCAACTCTCTAAAAAAGCGGCACAGGCTACCAAAGTGGTTGCCAAGAAAACTGCCGAAGTGAGCATTGATGCAGCCCAATCGGCATCGAAGGCCAGTAAAAGCGCAGTTTCTAAAACCAATGAAAAGGTGAAGCAGGCTGTTCAAGATTCGAAAGACAAACGCAATGAAAAGCGTGAAATGAAGGCTCAACAAGCCAAAGATGAATTGCTGTCTGAACCGATTCTCGATGATGTTCCCTCAATGGTTACCCTACCAGAATTTGAGAATGAGAGAATGGAAGTTGTCAATGAACAGCAAACAAATCAACTCTTGTTGCTCGAAGAAATGCAAAGGCTTTCATCACGTGTTGATTCACTAGAACGCCGTCAAAGACACTTAGCAAAAGAAACGGACACAGAGTTGATTCCTGTTGTTGAAAGTCCCCTCGTGATAACCCGACCTCACAACACTCAACAAATGATTGGAACGAGTGATGCTATGGGGGAAATGCTCCACATTCTTGGGGCCTCATTGCTGTGGATTGTTGCCCTTGTTGGGCTTGATCAATATGTGACTGAGAAACAATGGATGCTCACAACCGCATATCCTGCTGATCTTCTCTTATGGTCGGTAGGTTCCTTTACATGGGTGATGTATCTTCTCCATCGATTAGGTAAGTCTGGATTAAAAATGCCGTTATTGATACGAGTTCAAGCCTCGTTAGCAGTTGGAATTACCACACTCATGGGGCTGATGATGAACGGTGATGCAATGTCAACGGTCTCAAATGTATGGACTTGGGGTACGATTCTTGCCATCGCTTTGCTACTCGGAAGCAGTATGCTAGCAACTGCTTGGAGATCAACCAAGAAATTGGTCGGCATCCGAGAAACCGTTGAAATCATCGAGTGATGGCATCTGGGTCTTTGGACAAGTCTCGAGTGATGTTCTTGTGATGGGACTCGATTGTTCCACCGCCAATTTCCAAGAGTTTCGAATCTCTCCAGAGTCGCTCAACGTGGTATTCGCCGACATATCCGTATCCGCCCATGACTTGCATTGCGGCATCAGCTATTTCTTTGGCTGCAGTTGCTGCAAACAATTTGACACCATCGGAATCAAGTCGATGACCTGGCTTACCCAATGTCATGTGAAGAGCAGTATCGTAGATGTAAGCACGCATAGCACGGTATTTGGCCCATGATTCACCGATGTAACGTTGTATTTGACCGAAATCACGGATTTGAGATTTGAAAGCAGTTCGTTCGGTTGCATAGCGGTTCATGTCTTCAAGAGCTCGTCGAGAGATTCCCAAAGCCATTGCAGCGAGAGTCAAACGTTCAACCTCAAGATTGGCCATCATGTGGAGAAGTGATTCACCAGGTGAGCCAACAATGTTTGCGGCAGGAACAACACAATCCTGGAAGACCAGTTCTGCGGTGTTTGATGCACGCATTCCGGTTTTATCCATTATTTTTTGACCTACGCTGTATCCGGGCATTCCAGCCTCGACCAAGAACGTCGACATTTGGACACGGCCCCTTTCATCGATTCCGGTTTTCGCATAGACCCAAACAACATCAGCAGGCGTACCGTTATCATCAAGACAACCATTGGTAATCCACATTTTGCGACCATTGAGCAACCATGTTCCGTCTTCTTGAAGAACGGCTGTTGTCGACAAACCAAGTACATCAGTTCCTGCATCAGGCTCTGACATAGCCATGGCACCAATCCATTCACCAGAACAAACGAGGGGGAGTATACGGGCTTTCTGCTCTTCAGTGCCATTGAAGGAAAGATTGTTCACAAACAGCATAGAATGAGCCAGATAAGCAAGTGCAAAACCAGGGTCAGACGCTGAGAGTTCTTCATGGACAATCGCACATGCTGTTGCATCGAGACCTGCTCCACCATATTTTTCATCAGCACTGATACCTAGAAGGCCGAGTTCACCCATAGAGCGAAGAAGTGGTAAATTAAACGCTTCATTACGGTCATGTTCGAGTGCTTGAGGTTCAACATATTCTTTGGTCCAGTCGCGAACCATCTCGCGTAGCATTGCGTGTTCTTCACTAGGATTGGCTATATCCATTGGTCTCACCCATTTTGCGGGAGTGACACTCCTTTTTCACCCTTTGTCGGGTTTGAAGTCAAGAACGTCGTAAGAAGCTACGACGCTTTCGGCGCTTTCCTCTCGAATTTGAAGAGTCACGAGCAGAGAGGCGGACTTCATCTTCCATGCCTGTAGCAGGTCGAGAACGAGTTGCTGGAGGCGGTCCCCGCATTGCTCGACGTCGGGTTGATTCTGGCTGCTTCTTAACGCGACGCACTTTGCGGACCGAATCATGATTGAGTGGAATCTTTCGGGCACGCTGTCCAACATGCTGGAGGTGCGTATTGAAGGTCGTTGTGACGTTGGATTTCGGTGCAAGACCTGCATTCGACAATACTTTTTGCGCCCGTTGGCGAGGTGTAATCACACGTACTTCGTCGACAATTCTGTTCGCTAAATGAGAGATTGACTGGTCACCTTTGACCCTCGGTGCTTTTCGAACATCAACGTGCAATTCGCCTTTGTCTTGTTCTTCAACATCCATCAATCCCAAAAGGAAATTTGTGCTCAAAGCATCCTGCTTTCGCTCAACCATACGCATCCCATCCAAATCGTATGTTGTTTGATTCTATTATCAAGGTTCCCCGTCAAAAGATGGGTTAAAGAGGGTTTTTTCGACACTTTTATTTGTCTTCAGATACAATGTCAAGATACTCTTTGTAGTCCGCTTCATTCTCAAACTCTAACGGAATGACCATCAGTTCCATGCAATCTTGACATTGGTAGCGCTGACCAGTCATGAATCCAACATAGGGGTAAACTCGTATTCCGTGGCAAGCGATGCAAACTCGAAAGGACATGATATCAAATGTTCCTGTAGGTTGCGGATAATAAGCATGCGCTTAATATGAATCAGCAGATAACTGAAGACCCGTTAGTTTCAGTAATTCATCGGTCGAAAAACCGTTAGGTAATTGATCGGTTGCACGATGAGCGTGGGTAATTTGATGATGTTGGCTGGTTGATGTCGTTGTATGCCCATCCGAGTCTGTACTACTCGAAGTGACCGTATACGTTTCCAAGAGTGAAGATGAATCAAGAGAAATTTTGGATTTCAGAGTCTTCGGCTTATTTCTCCAACTCTTGGAAATAAGGAGTGTATTTTCAGTTCCAAGATGCTCTATGTGATGTTTTCCTGTTGAAAGGACATACAGCGAAAATCCGGCAACCAGATAAAAGAAAGTGAAGAAAAGCATGCCAATTATCCCTAGCCCATTCTGAGCGTCTTTACTGACTTCAGTTAGAGTTCCATCAGAATTGTATGTGTGCAAAGAGATCATTTGGTACCGAAAGGATGCTTCCGAATATTGCATCAAGTCGATGGAACCATACTGTTTTTCACCGTTCGCATAGAGGTAGACTGCATCGCCATTAAAAGGCAAAATCTGATTAAATGTTGTGTTTTCAGAAAAGACTGGAGTCTCATAGCACCACTCAGGCAAGATGACCTTTGTTTCAATATCAGCTACTTGTTCAATGGTTGTGTTGTCATCAAAAGGAGATTTCAAAGAAACTGCAATACAAGAGTACACCCACTTATCGAGAACTTCTGGTCCGGCACGAGTCTCATTGGAGGTGTCTGAAAAGTTAGAGTTTTGGCCAAATGAATCCGTGCAATACCAATTCATTGCCTGATATTCACAATACGAGTTCGTGTACTCATACCCGATTATCGAGACCATACCTTCCGAACTTGCACAATACCAAAGCTCTGCGGGACCGCCACCCATCCATTCACAATGTCCATATGCGTCCCACTGGATATCCTCCTCCTCATAGTCATAATAACCTTCGAAGTAAGCATACCCAATGACACCTCCATCTCCAAGAGTCTCCCAGCGTAGAAGTTCATCAAATCCAAAAGAGTGGGATACACTCACATGGTTTCCACGATAAGAATAAACAGACTCCTCTGAAAAATCACCACCAACACAGTGCAATGTTTGATTTTCCTCTGACTCAAGAGTCGATGTGAACTCGTTCGACGATTTCAAAGAGTCCCAGCATTCATCTTGGCCAATGACCCCGAAAGAGGCTAAAGCAAAGGGTAAGGACACGAGCAGTATCGGCACTGCGATCATCAGACAGGTAAAGAGAGAAACAACCTTTCTCCGAATTTCTTGAGGCTCTCTCGGCAAGTAATCTGGAATTGTAGGCTCGTCAACTTTTTTCGCCTCTTCGCCAGAGGCCACAGCAGAATCCCAAAAGTTACCCTCACTCGACATACTCAACGGTCAAAATTACAGTATAGAAAGTAATCCCTCAAAACTAACTCGAACATGACAACATTGAGCAACCGACTCTGTGACGCGCCCATTCGGGTCGTTTTTGGAACCATTCCTCTTCCTGCTCCGGCTGTTCATCATAGGGATTGAGAAGAAGTTCATGCAAAGATTCACACACTGAAAAGTCACCCTTTTCGGCAGCATCAATCGCTAATTGAGCCATCCAATTACGTAATACATATTTTGGATTCGCTTGAAGCATGACTTCACGGTTTGGCTGACCTGCGATTCGAGTCCACCATGAGGATAACCATTCGTTCCATGCTTGCTCGGGAATCGTTGATTCGTCATAAAATGCAAAGCGAAGTGCTGAGATATCAGGTGATTGAAGCGAGCACAGTAATCTGAAAAAGAGCGTCATATCTGTTTCGACTTCCTGTAATAAACTGTTGAGGGTTCGGACCAATTCTTCATCTTGTTTTGCAAAAGTATCCAAACCTAATTTTTCAGCCCACATCCGATTATGATGCATATCAAAGCAATCCGTGTATGCCGTGAGAACTTCATGCAAGCGTTCAGGCTCGTCCATTAAGGGCACCATCGCTTCGAGTAATCGTGCAAGGTTCCACGCAGCAATTTGTGGTTGTTGTCCATACCTGTATCGACGAGTGGAATTGTCAGTCGTGTTCGGAGTCCACCCCGGATTGTAATCTTCAAGCCAGCCATAGGGACCATAATCGATTGTCAAACCATGAAGCGACATATTGTCGGTATTCATAACTCCATGAACAAAACCGACTCTCATCCAGTGCGATACCATCAATGCCGTATCTTGTGCGATTTGGTTGAGCCAGCGAACCAAACCATCATCGTCATCTGATGAATGGGTTGGGAAATGATGCTGAATAGCATGCTTCACCAATGTTTGAAGGGTCTCTACATCACCGGTTGAGGAGTGTATTTGGAAACTACCGAATCGTAGGAAACTCGGAGCTACACGACACACGACTGCACCTTGTTCATAGGCACGGTTTCCATCATACATCATATCGCGTAAAATTTGTTCACCTGTCGAAACCAATGACAAGGCTCGAGTCGTCGGCACTCCCAAGTGATGCATTGCTTCACTGCAAAGAAATTCTCGTATCGAAGAGCGCAAAACCGCT
Organism: Candidatus Poseidoniaceae archaeon; assembly: GCA_949372875.1. Classification (GTDB taxonomy): domain Archaea; phylum Thermoplasmatota; class Poseidoniia; order Poseidoniales; family Poseidoniaceae; genus MGIIa-L1. Next base: position 17,160 of record CASIAW010000001.1, on the reverse strand, counting down.
TTGCCATCTGCAAACCGAGAGTAAGGGGTTTTACCAGCACCTTTGAGTTGTAATTCAACGACTCCAGTTTCGGTTTCAACTTCCCCCAATGTAATCGCTCGCCCATCACCAAGTTGGCCTGCCCAGTTTCCGAATTGATGCCCACCATAGCGTTGTGCGTAAGGGTCCATTCCTGGCACTGGAGTCCCTCCTGCCAGCGTTTCTGCCTGGCCACGTTCAAGGTTCAGCATGTGAGCCATTTCTTGCGACCATAGGATCAGTTCAGGATGAGGAGCCGGCGAAGGATGTACCCGTGACCAGCAGGCATGGGGTACTTGTCGCGAAGCCCCACCAAATTCAGAATCTCCAGGCGTATCATCTAAAAAACGATTGAGCCACGTCAACGATTCAAGTGTGGCCATATTACCCGGTCGATGCTTTCTTTCATCAACCATTGCATATCGCCCGTTGATTAGGATGGCTTCATTGTAAATGAAGTCAACAGGGTTGCATCTTCAATCGAAGAGCCGGTCATGGAATAGACTTCGACCGTTATTTCACATACTTCATTCCCTGAACCTGAGCAAAGACCTTGTTCGTTTTCATAGATTTCAAGAATTTCATTCGCAGTCCAAAGAGAATCTGCTTGAACAAAGAGGTCCCACTCAAACCATTCCATAACGCAGGCACTGTTTGATGAATCTGACCAAGAGGAGTCACACCAGATTTCATCGCTGCCATCAATCATAATTTTGGCACCGATTTCGTTCTTTTCATAAGCGAGGGTTTTGTCAAGGAGCATGACCTCAATGAGTAAATCAGTTGAATTATTGGTAATGCTTGTTGCGTCTGAAACGGCTGCATAAGCTGGGTCAGCGCTCAAGTCAGGATCGATGAAATAATGAGCAGTGAATCCACCTAATCCTGCAACAAGGAATAAGGAGACAAGACTGACTATTTTCATTTTACTGCGCCAGCCTTCATCATCATCATCGTCATAGAAATCGTATGACCCACTCGATTTAGCTGAACTGTATGAATGATAATCATCTTCATCATTGTCTTCAGCATATTCTTCCCAGTCAACATCACTCAGTGCACGGAACGTGGCCGAACCAATAATCGCTAATCCAAGAAGACTGCAACAGCCAGAGTAAAAGGCGTCTGCTTCGACGATACTGCTACCGTCAAAAATACTCTTTTGGGCGGTAAAAACCAACAGCCCCACGAGTAATACATTCGCTAATGGAATCAACCACCAACGTAAATTTTTGAAGACAGAAACAAGACAGAGAAGAAGAAGAGAGGCTGCAAGCCCCATAGCAATGTAATTCAACGACTGAATAAATTCCAATTTTTCAACATATGGGGGATAGTAAGCGTTGTCATTAATATTTATCTTCGTTACTGGTATTGAACCAAAGTATGTCCAAGCAAGAACAGAAAGTGACATCAGCATACCAATGAGGAGTGATAAGAATCCAAGTCCCACGGTGACCGGAGCAGTAAAAATGAGGCTGATAGATTGCTGCTCTTCCTCATCTGCTGGGTCAAAGTTAATCCATGAGTTGAACGAACCATTCATGACAAAAATCAAACCGACAAAACTCAATCCGGCACTGATGAATGCGTCGGTTTCAAAGAGTGGAGAAAGTTCCATTTGATAGCAATACATGAGAATTGGATCGCACGATTTAAGCCATTCGACCTCGGAAGAGAATGCCGTGTATACCGTTATGAAAAGAAGGACAAAGAGACCTGCATTGGATGCCAGAAGTGACCACCATGGAATTTTCTTAAACAAACTGAAAACAGAGAAAAAAAACATGAATCCGACAAGGAGAAGCGTCAAATTATTCAACATCTGAACCGTTTCAAAGCCATCAAAAAGAATCTGATCTGCTTTGACAAAATCAGCATTGCTCGGATTAAAAACTGTGAGATTATCTTCGATAGCAGGCATTGCAAATCCGAGTGTCCAAACCCCTACAATCATGGAAAAAAACATTGTTAAGAAGGCAGTTCCCGAACCAACACTTGCAGTTGGAACCTTTTCCTCGCTTTCTTCATCATCTTGGCCGTCGTCATCAGAGTCATTATCATCGGATTCAACTTCATCAAAAGACGGACTCACGCTTCGGCTTCTTCTTTGAATGGCTGGAATCTCAACAGGAGTCTCTTCAACTTCTTCGCGCCACACTCGATATCCTTCATCGGTTGAATACCAGTGTCGGCCCTCGTCATCAAGATACCAATGAGTTCCATGTTCGTCATTATCAAGCCATTCACCTGAAGGCAAACTCTCCCAGTCGCTGACATGCTCACCGGAACCCATAGTTCTCGATAGGCACACAACATATAACACACACTCCAATAAATCCCAAATGAAGATTGGAAAATGGCCGTAATAGAATCATGCCTGTAGCCATCATGACATCCTAAGATATCGTGCGATGTGATTAAATGAACGTTCGACTGTTGAGAGCTTACTGTTTCCATTCATCCCATTGCCCAGAAGATTGGTTACGAATAAACCAGACATCACTTCCTGTTGGATGCTCAAGATATTCATACCCATCTGAACTCACAACGCCTTTGATTTCTGCATTAGGCGTCTGAGGATTCAGCATGAACTCTGCTTCGAACGTATCTGGAGCGTCTCGCATTGCGACTTTCTGTTCAAGAAGTTCTGTTCTCTCTTTGGAATCAATGGTTCCTGCCAATCCAAAATAAGCATCGTTGTGAGCAATGCGTTCCAATTCTTCAGGACTTGTGTGAAGAAGTTCATCAATCAGTATGAACAATTTTTCTCGCGTCTCTTTCTTGAGTTCATTATTGGTAAAACGCCCGGTCAAATCTGACTTCATATCTTGCAACTCTTCATTCAGTTCTGCAGGCTCACTGAAGTAGGCTTGGACAAGAGATTGGAGATAGGTTAATTCATTCAATTCTTCTTTGGTAAGTTTCGAGTTCTTACGAAGAACTTGAACCCAACGGAATGTGTCTGGAAGAACTGCTGCTACAGCATTGGTTTGCAGTAGAGAAAACAGAGCAAGCAAAATCGCTCCGATACCAACTGTTGTCGCTACTGGGTCGCCATCTCCTGAGAAGAAGGATTCGAAAGCTGAAGTTGAACCATCCTCGGAAGAGTCAACAACGACGCAACCGATGGTATTGACTTGAGCACCTGCAGGGGTTTCTGGGCAAGCATCTTCCAAGTCTGAAACGCCGTCGTTATCGGTATCAATCACTGAATCATTGGTCTCTGAGTTGTTTTCCACTTGTTCAAACACGTCTGCCATTCCATTTCCATCAGCATCCAAGCAGCCATTGAATCCATTGGCCGTTGAATTACCGTTCTCATCAGGACAGTAATCTGACATGACAGCACCGTCAATGAAAATACCCGTCCATTCTGGCATTCGGCTTTCATTCCAAGCGCTGTCGCCCCAATTATCACCATACCCATCGCCATCACTATCGTTCCACTGGCTTGGAGCATTGATGAAGGCATCAGAATCATTGCCGTCTGGATTATCTCCAAAACCATCGCCATCAGTATCTGACCATTGGCTTCCATCTTCGGGGAATGCATCGATGAGATCAGGGAATGTATCACCATCAGTGTCGGTGAAATCATGTTGGAATGGATTCGGGTCGCTGTTATCACCAAGTCCATCACCATCGGAATCTACAGTTTCATTTGCATCATTTGGGAAAGCATCCGCATTATCTCCTACGCCATCGCCGTCTGAATCGAGCGTTTCGTTAGCATCAGAGGGATACATATCGCTGTTATCCCCAACACCATCGCCGTCGCTATCGGTTGTCTCGAAAGCGTCGAATGGGAATGCATCGTCAATATTTGCCCAGCCGTCACCATCATCGTCAAGACATCCTAAACGTCCAACCGTTGAATTTCCAAATTCTTCAACGCAACCATCCGGATCCGTTCCGTTCGGATTATCCCCGAATCCATCACCATCGGTATCGTTCCATTGCGTTGAATCAAGCGAGAACATATCACCATTGTTTCCACTTGAGGCGTCTCCATAACCATCGCCGTCAGTGTCACTCCATTGCGTAGAATCGCTAGGAAAGACGTCACCTGAATCACTGTAACCATCACCATCAACATCTGGGCAACCACTCACATCTTGAGTTGAAGTCCCTGCGACATTTGGACAATCATCATTGATGTTAAGCACGCCATCCATATCCACGTCATCAGGGGAAATGAAGGTAAATGCAGAAGAAAGAACGTGCCCATTGCCATCTTTATCCGAAACGGTGAGGTCAATCGTGTCGGCGGTTAGACCTGCCATCGGTGTTGTTACTCGAATGGTGGTGTCGTTGACCACAGTTCCAGTCACCTTTCCATAGGAGCCAAATTGTACAGTAATTTCCTGTGTCAAAGACATACCTGTAGAACGGTTGGCATACTTCAAATTCTTGTTGGTTGAGTCGTAATATGCAATGTGAACCATGTTGTTGTCATCAACAACAATGTCATTTCCATAGCCTACGTCTCCAACGTTGTCGACAGTCATCGATTGGCGTGAGGCCCCTGGGGCCACCATACTGTAACCAAGGTTTGAGCCGCCATTGTATTCAGAAATGTGAACGATGTCAAATTGGTCAATGTACATGCTAAACGTGTTTCTTGAGGTGCCCTGGTTTGAGACAGACCAAGCCGAACCGGAGGCACCGTCTGCAAAGTACGCAGTATTTCCAGCAGAATTGGATGCGTAAACAAGATGAAGTTCATCGCTCGAGTCAACAGCCATAGCGCTGTGATAGCCCACGCTACTAGCGCCGTTATCAACGGTGTACCGTTGCCATGAGCCACTGATGTTCGAAGCAATCTTCATGTCCATGTTGCCATGGTGTCTGTATGCTACATGGACAAAGCCGTTTGAGTCAATCGCAATGGAAGAGTCACAACCAATGTATGTGGTTGTGTCATCCAAAGTGACGGTTGTCCATGAAGACCCATCATAGTAAGACAGCAACGCTGCGTTGCAGATGTATCCATCTCTTGAGTAGGAAATATGTGGCCGGTCGTTCGCATCAAGGGCAATGGAAATTTGGTCGTTCTCACACGTTAGACGTACTCCAATTATTTGACCACGATGTTCCATCATACATGGTATAGAGTAGGTAGCCATGTGCCTCGATAAACTGTGGTAATAAGAGATGTGAATGTTATCATTGCTGTCAATAACGAGATCAGCGTTACGAACATGTACCACAATCCCTAATTTTCAAATGCGTCCATGTTGAACCATCATAACTGCTGAGCCAAAAATCATCACTATCCAAATTTGAGTGAGCAATGTGAACGGTTCCATTTGAGTCGACGCCAATGGAGGGATCCCAACCGCTGTAATAGACATAGTTCGCTGTAGTCGTTGTCCATGTGTAGGCTTCGCCATCACTGGTGACGTTCTTGTAGGCCATGTCAAGGAATCCACTTCCCGTGATAGTGATTTCTTCACCACCTGTGGTCCAGCCATTCGATGGAGAGACAATCCAACTTGATGTATCAGTAGAAGATTTTGAATCGCTGGATAAGATTTCATCGACAACTGAAAGATTCGATTCATGACTGGAATTTAAGAATAGCCCAGTCGACGTGCTGAGACAAAACATTAACCCGAGAAGAAACGCTTTACTCCGCATGTTTTTAACTATCTCATTAAGGCTATAATTCCTCTTGTAACGAAAATGTTACTCTCTTGAAACAATTGATACCGAATCTATTACCTTACATCATGTCAAGAAGTAAAGAGGAAGTTGCTGCTACTGAGCCCATTCTGCCCATTCACCTGTTGAACGAACACGATAGTACCAGGCACCACTTCCAGAAGGATACTCGAGGTATTCATACCCATCTGATTCACGAACTGCACCTTTCATTTCCTTCGGAGGAGAGCCAATGCTGGCTTGGCTTTGAACGCCTGTGTTGATGTGAGGTTGGCTAAATGTATCCTCGCGCATCAATACTTCTTGAGACAAATATTGTGCACGTTCTTGCGTATTAAGAGCGCCGCCTAATCCGAAATAAGCATCGTTGTGTGCGACGCGACTTACATCTGATGGCTCCATTGCAAGCAAATCCGCAATGAGGGTGTTCATCTTCTCCAAGGTAACTTTCTTGATTTCGCTGTTTGTATAACGAGCAGTCAGTTCGGATTTCATTTGATACAGTTCATCACGCAACACTTCCGGATCTTGGAAGTAAGTTTGAACAAGCGATTTGAGATATTCCAATTCACGTATTTCCTCAGCATTGAGTTTGGAACCCATGCGGAACACTCGAATCCAACGAATCGATTCAGGAAGCAATGCTGCGACCATGTTGGTCTGAAGGAAAGCAAACAGAGCGACGATAATGGCACCAACACCAACAGTTTGGACAACAGCACCTCGCTCGCCTGAGCTCAACGATTCAAAGAAACTTCTCGGCTCATCCACATTCACTGCACAGCCATTGGCGTCAATAGTCGCCCCAGGAGTTGTTCCAAGGCAATCGTCTTTGAAGTCATCAATTCCGTCGCCGTCTTCATCAATCAGGCATCCATCAAGATCGACAATACCAAATGCCACTGTTTCAGGGCAAATGTCATACAGGTCATCGACACCGTCGTTGTCTGAATCCATTGGCCCTGTTTGATTTGTTTCGTTAGAAGGGGTTTCAGAGTTATTTTCAACTTCATCGTCATAGATGTCTGCAATGCCGTTCCCATCGATGTCAAGGCAACCCAAGTAACCGTCGACAGTGGAATTTCCAGCTTCAGTTGGGCAATGGTCTGCCAGGACCGCTCCATTGACGAATTCTCCGGGCCAATCAAGTGAGCGACTTTCATTCCATGTTGAGTTCCCCCAATTATCACCGTAGCCATCGCCATCAGCGTCAGACCATTGCGTGGCATCAAATGCAAAAGCGTCTTGATTATCTCCAACACCGTCACCATCAGAATCTCGACTCTCGCTTGCATCCATTGGGAAAAGGTCCCAACTGTTGGCAACACCATCGTTATCGTCGTCACCGTTCCAAAGCATCATGGAGAAATTAATGTAATAATCGGTACGATACATGGAAACCTTGCCTGGGCATGTCTCTTGTTGCTCAGTATCCCAAAACTCCTCGTAGACACCACAACCGTGGGGCGTCCCCGTCACATGTGCGCTGAAATTGACATATGGATCGATTTCAGTGATGTACTCTCCGTCGAAAAACTCCTGAGGGATGTTTTCCATTAACAGGAAATTTTGCAGTGTCAATGTCGTCGAATCTCCGCCGTAGAAGCCGTATGGTGATCCCCCCGTGTTTGGGACAATGTTTGGAGTGGATTGAAGTGAAACCAAGGTATATCCTTCAGAGGTATTGGCAGTTATTGTGAGAGTGAGATTATTTCCAAAGATGTGGTAAAGGTGAATCTTTCCATCTTCGGAAGATGTTGTTATTTCGACTTTACTTGCTTGTGAGTTATCTGGAATCTGATCACCGTCCAAATCTTCCCATTCATTTGCATTGAGAGGGTACAGATCGCTGTTATCACCGACTCCATCAGCGTCCGAATCAAGGGTCTCATTCGGGTCATTTGGGAAGGCGTCGCTGTTGTCACCTACCCCATCTGCATCCGAATCAAGGGTCTCATTTGGGTCATTTGGTAAGGCATCGCTGTTATCCCCAACTCCGTCGCCGTCGGTATCAAATGCCTCATTCGCATTATTTGGAAAGGCATCATTTGCGTCGCTATATCCATCTCCATCAGCATCGGGACAACCAACTTGTCCGATGGAGGATGTACCGGCTGTATTGGGACAGTCATCATTCGCATTGAGCACACCATCACTGTCCAAATCATCAGGAGAAATGAAGGTAAATGCAGACGAAAGAATATGTGAATCATCATCTTTGTCACGCAGCGTGATGTCAATGGTATCTGCTGTTTGACCGGCCGCCGGGGTCGTAACGGTAATTGTTGTATCATCAACAACCGTTCCAGTTACGGAGCCGTATTGGCCAAATTGAACAGTTATTTCCATAGTTTGACTCAAGCCAGTTGATTTCGTAGCATACTTCAGAACATCACTTGCATCGTCATTAAAAGGAACGTGCATAACCCCGCTTTCATCGATGAAAATAGAGTTACCCTCACCGACATCGCCACTATTGGCAAGTGTACTGACGGTCCAATTGCCCGTAACCGGGTCGATTGTTGCGTATTTCAAATTCTGTCCAGACCAGGTATGGTAGACAATATGGGGTTGATCAGCAGCATCAACTGCGATTGAAGGGTCCCGGCCAGTATGCCCAGTTGCATCCACTATGGTGGTCGTCCATTGGCTATTGGGAGCGCCCGTTGAGTAACGTAAATCATACTCTTTGTTATCTTGGTGAGCGATGTGAAATTGTCCTTGCCGGTCCATGGCCATCGATGTCATGTACCCTGGATACAAATTGCTCGGAGATGTTCCTGTATCAACCAAATAGGAGTCCCAAGATCCACTTTTGTCTGTTGCGATTTTCAATTTCGAGGAACTTCTGTCTTGATAGGCGATGTACATATTATCGCTTTCATCAATGACAATGGCAGACTCACAACCACGGTTGGCCCCCTGGTCAACGTTCGTGTACGACCAACTCGTTCCATCATACGAGGAAATGCGAAGTCCAGCACCACATTGATCTGAGCCGTCGAGAGCATAGGAGATGTGCGGATGGTTGTTCGAGTCAACTGCGATACCGATTGGCCCAAAATGAGCGGAGGATGAAACCACGGTATCCGTCCATGTTGTTCCATCGTAGTTCATGTAGACCAGCGTTTCATCCCAGCTGGTGTATGTTGTGTAGGCCAAGTGTATGTGGTCATTATCATCAATGACCATGTGAATGTCCCAACAATATGTGCTACCACAATCGTTGATTTTTCCTGAAATCCAACCGGTTCCGTCATTGACACTGTGACGGATTTGGTAACTTTCATCCTTAATTTGCACGACATGGATGTGGCCATTTGAATCGACGGCAACGGCATTCCATCGGCCGGCTTGATCAGAATAGTCCATGGTCGTCTCCACCCATTGATGGTTGATTCCATCGTCGGTAATGTTGGAGAAGGCGAGGTCAGAAAAACCACTTCCTGTGATGGTAATTTCTTCACCACCGGTCGTCCAGCCATTCGATGGAGAGACAACCCAGCTGGAGGTATCAAGAGTGGATTTTGAATCACTCAGAGATATTTCATCGACAACTGAAAGAGTCGATTCATGACTGGAATCGAAGAAAAGTCCCGTCGACGTACTGAGACAAAACATCAACACAAGAAGAAACGCTTTACTCCGCACATGTATTGCTAAGCGTGGGATTTTATAATTCTCTTTGTAACAGTCTTGTTACAGGAAAGGACAAATACAGCCGACCATGATTGATGCATATGGAGAAAATGTGCAACCCGACCTATGGCCGAGTAGATGAATTGTTATCGCTCTTGACCAAATCGAAATCATTACACACATTGATGGTTTTAGACCGGAAAAAAAATCCTGCACGATTTTCCGAATTAAAGAAACTCGTTGATTCATCCTCGACCACTGTTGCTCGTCGCTTGAACGAACTTGAACAACATGGCCTAGTTTCTCGAAAACAAATTACGAACTCTGAGCATGGTTTTGAATATTCAGTTACAAAAGATGCGAAATCTCTCAGCCCGATACTGCAATCACTCTTCGAATGGGTCGATGAACGCAGCCACGAATCAATTTGAACCAAAGAAGAGAGACTCACACAAGAATACTATCTGCATACATAATGATAATTCTCCTCCATACTCCTCGGACTTAGGTTGTAGAACGATTCGATACTTTCTTTTGGTAACGAAGGAAGTCGTGTAGGGGGTTGAACTTTGTATGAGCATTTGTTCATGTGAGCATGGTCGGTATTCTTTGTCCTTTTTGTGACCAAGAATTCGAATTGGAAAAGGACTTATCTGGAGAATATTTGTGCCCAACGTGTGACGAAACGGTGCTTTATGAAAATAATGAACTCCTTGATAAGCCAATTGTCTTAGGTAAATATCATGACTTTTTCGAAATCGATAACATTGTGGGTGTAATTTCCCTCATTATATTCTCAATCTTCACCTTTGGCATCGTCGCATTGATTTTTCTTTTCGGATTTCTCGTGGTTCAACTATCAGAACGAAGGGAAATCCAACGGAGAGCGAACTCTGGCCATCCTTATCCAGGACAAATATGCGCTTATGGCATACGAATCGATGTCAATCAGAAGATGAAATTACTTCACTGGAGCGAGAAAAAACAACTCGAGTTTTACCCGAACGAAATCACTTCGATTAAGCACGAGCAGAGATATGTGGCAGGGAGATTTAAACTGTTCACGTCGATTTTGAAACGAAGTGGGGAGTTTGCACCTGACAAAGAACGTAAAGGCTCAATCAAAATGTTCCACAATGGCACATTGGCAGCCTCAATTATCGATTTGACTACGAAGAAAGGAGAGGAGATATGCCAAGTCTTACAAAACCTGTATGGAGTTGCACATTCAGTTGAACGAAGAGCAATAGTGAGCGAAGGCGGAGACGGTGGTGGCGGTGGTGGATAACCTCGTTGACCCGATCCTATAGAAGAGCATAATCGAAGTCGTTTCTTAATTAGAGTCGAATTCTTCGTCGTCTCATGATTCATGAAACTCCTTTTGGAATGCTAACTCCTTCTATTCAAGCTGATACAAAAAAGATTGGACCAGTACATCGTGCTTTACGATGGTGCGAAGTCATCGCTAAAACAACACTCTGGAACCCAAAGTCAAATGCAACCAACACTTCACTACAGCGAACCATCAATGGGCAGTTGATTGAAATCTTCCCGCTCGAAGCAGCCTGTATAGACCTTGGAATGCAATCAAAATTCTCGGCAAACCACCTTCCGATTTACCTCAATGGCTCGGATGCATGCGTTCGCTCAAAACGTTCGAAACCTCGCCCATTGCATACAGATATGGTCGCCAGTATGATTTTACTGCTCGGTCGTGCTGGGTTCAACCCAGGCGCAGTCCCAAGAACACTGCACTCAATACTCACTGCAAAGCAGATTCAATCACTTCCTTCCTTCCCGCCATATGAACGGTTTGTTGCAGGACGACCCTCAACATCGGGGAGAGAATTTCTACCAGAAGCGAGAATCCTCGAATTAGTCAATCAGCATCCAAACGTAATTTTTAGCATTCAATTTGAAATGCGTAATGGGAACCTTCGCAACATGACCGCCCGAGAAGAAGTTGGAATGGTGACAGATGGTGATGAAAGCAACTCTAGCACTTGTATGAGAATGTCCTACAACCCCTCCGACTATCACCTTAAGACGGTTTTTGATATGCAAAAAGAACAATACAGAAACATTGCAACAGACCGCGTCACGAGGATAAGCATCGGAGAACATACTCAGAGCACAGCATCTGCACAAGAGGGTCCTGCCAATGATTAACACTATGTTGGGTCGACCTTGATTGTTGGTTTAATGAATTTGATACGATCGAAAAAATCAACATGACCATTAAAATGTCAAAACAAGAGAAACTGCCTTTTTGTTCATAAATCGCCATTTGTGCCCGTAGTATAAATTATTTGAGACCTCATTGAGAATTCACAAGAGGACAATCCTATAGTAACGTTTTTTGTAGGTCATCCAAGATTTCCATTCACCCATGAAGGATGAACGACTAAAGGGAGGAACCTCTCCACCGAAACATCCTGCAAGAGAAACGGTCATCATCATCAGGGCAAAAAGCAAGGCGTGTGCTTTGTTCATACCACAAGGCGAAGACTGGCGACACATAGCCCTTACGATATAACTCGCAAAGAATATACTGTGCTGCCTATTCTATAGAAGAGTGCTCTACCGGAATACTATCTGCAAAGACCATGGTAATCTCTCTCAATTCAATTTAGATTTAAAATTAGGTTATAATGAAAACAGGCAAATCATTATCTCGTATTTGCATTTGGTATGTTCATGGTAACGAACCTTTGCCCGCATTGTGAAGGCCCAATAGAGCTCGATTCTGATGCACCAGGCAAATTTGAATGTCCGCATTGTGGAAGAGAATTTGAATGGAACATAAACGATGATGATTCAACCATTGCAGATCCAGGTTCAGGAAAATTTGCATCAGTGTATGCTTGGTTACTTAACAAGGCGAGTTTGGCAGTCACTCCGCTGCCATTGATATGGGCATTAGTTCTTCTTCCGATTTCACTACTAGTCGGATTAGTAATGATTATCCTCTCTGCGAACTTTTTCATCGCAGGTTCGGGAGTAGGTTCGTGGATGTTGGAGGAATTAACGAAATTTGATTCTTCAGACGGACTTGGGTTGTTTGCGGCGATTACGTTCGGTATTGTAATTATTTCAATTGCCTTACTTGCTTTCCTCATTGCTATATTGTTTGGAATTTTTGGATTAGCACTAATAGTCTCTGCAATAGTAAGGCTCATCCGTCGATAGACAGACCCTTACCGGGAATCACGCAAGTTCCGTCCGTACAATCATACGTAAGGATCGATTGCTCATTCCGGGAATCTATCTGCATTAACCATGGCAATGAAGAATCAATATCCGTTTCGAAGTACGACTGTAGAATCTCAAAGGCGATGAATTTGGCAGTCAGTTACTGTCTTGAAGTTCAGCCCCACAGAGGAATCTCATCATTCCATTCCATCACCGAAAATTCGCTATAGTACAATAAAATTTCATATTCAACAGTGACACTGGAATCACTACGCTCGCACTCCGTGGTAGATTCACCAGCTTCAACAAATCCAGTGAAATTAAATGAATACTCACCCTTCACATCGTCACTCGCATCTAACATCTCCTCGATTTCCTCAACAGTATAGCCAGTGATTAATGGGAATGTATCAAATTCGGGATATTCAAACATATCAAGCCGTAGATAATCACCGTATTCAGTAACAGTGTTACTTGATGACGCTGAGGGGTGGTCGGCTGATGCAGCAACAGAATCGTAAGCGTCCTCACCGTCATTCCATGCGCACCCTATACCGGATGTGTCTTCATTGTCGTCATTCATATCCATAACGTAGAAATCGAAACTTACCATTACGATGTTCATGCCGTCAGCCTCGCCTGGAAATTGTGATTCATCCATTATTACGGAGAAACTTTCTTCATCTGAAAGAGACACTTGCGTACTTGCAACCCAAGTAACATATCCCCAGTCCTCCTCCAAAACAATGTAATAATTTTCCCGCTCATGCGCGTTAGCAGGTGTTGTAATGTCAAGATACAACGAGTAGGCTGGTTGAGAAACCAGAAGAAGGAAGACGACGACAGCAGCAATTTGCAGATGCCTGCTCGTTTTGAATGCTGATACCGAGTTTTTGACAAACTTACTTGGATCCGCATCAAATTCGATTTTCACCATATTTGTCCATTGAACAAATTGCCTTAAAGAAGACTCCGGTCGGAGTAACTTTAATCAAAGTAAAGCCATCTGATAAAGCATGGATAAAGTTGAGGACAATGAAGAAGCCCTAGTGGTTGAAAGTTACGAGGCTTTTATCAAGATCAAGGAAGAGCCTGATCCAGGTACTTTCCCACTCATATTCAGTTTGGTATTCATCATTCTCATTCCAATTTTTTCGTTTGAAGACTTCTTCTATGGTGATAATACGTTGTGTTGCGGAAGTATCCTTCTTGGATTAGTAATTCTTCTCGTCGGTTCAATTCAAAGTTTAGAACAGTCGAACAGGTACAAGAAAGCGACAAAAGATTTGGCCCATGTCGCGGGCATACCGAAAAAAATAGCTTATCCATTTTTCAGTTTGCAAGCAGCTGATAAGAGAATAAATTCCCTCATTCTGCAAAAATATCCCTTCTTGTCTGAACCAAAAGAAAACTCAAACAAATCAAAACCTCAAAAAATTGTTCTTTCGCAGCGTGAAGAAGAATGATTAAGCGTTGTCTCATGGGATGAGATTGAAAAAGCGGCTTGGATGGAAGAAATCATGCAGGAAGAAGGACAGACTGATTCTCCGTTTTGGATTGCTGGCGAGGAAGACAACCCCGATTTGCAGGACAAAACGAAGGCAGAGCAACACGGTTCAGCCTCTCCCGGATTGTCCTTTGAGAAATATATGGAAAAGCAAACCATATTGAATGCGGAATGGAAAGACAAAGTCCCCGATGATATGATCATGAGGCGGGACGAAGTTAGAAACGCGAAGTATGTGTACATCGGGTGCACCGCCCTGTATCTCTTAATGACCGTTTCAGACGGCGATGCATCACCGATTTCACCGCTCCAAGAGCAGATTTGGCCGCTTGTCATCGTTGCCTTGCTCGCACCGCTTCAGTATCTCGTTTCCCGCCAATATCGAGAGGTACGCTGGCACGCTGAAGAGATGACGGCGGTGATCTATCGCAAAGGTATCTTCGGGAAGTCATCCTGCTTCGTTGCTTCAGCAACCAAATTGGAACGAGGAGATGAACTGGTACTCAACTCAGAAACTCATGCGTGGACAAACAGTGATGGAGAACACGAAAACTCAACCCAGCATTGGATCCGGGTTCATCGCGATAAACAACAATGCGACACCTTCGCTCGCGATTGGAATAACCAACGTCATCTCTTAGCGACCATTGATTTCCTTCGACAAAAAATCTCTCAATGACCGCCATTGACAAACATGGTGAAAAGACGGTTGTGCCATTCCAAGTGAGATTCAAGGAGGACAGGCAAACAAGTCAATGCGTGTTGACCTTCGAGGCATCCAATCAAAGGGTATCCTTCCTTAGTACCGGGAATCTCGCAAGTTCCGTCCGGACAATTGCAATTACTTACGTACAGTTCTTCGTAACGAGAGACTCGCATTTGATTGACGTCAAAGGTGAGGGTTCGAACGCTTGTGAGTTGAAATCCATTTGGTCCGCAAGTTAATCACCCAACAGTGGCAAGCCAGTGTATTCAGCAGAATTCTAGCCTGGATGAAAAATGGGCGATTAGGAAGATGATTTCAAAAGATGTTATACTTCCACAATTCGTTTCCGTTGGTTCCGTCGTCGGCTGCGAAATAGAGGGTGTTGCCAACGGCTGTGAAGTCCCAGGGATTACTGTCGCTACTTCCGCTGTTGATGTCCTTAACCATCACCGTGCCGGAGGCTGTTCCATCGCTCTTCCACAATTCGTATCCGTTGGTTCCGTCGTCGGCTGTGAAATAGAGGGTGTTGCCAACGGCTGTGAGGTGTTCGAGATAACTTCTGCCACTTCCGCTGTTAATGTCCTTGACTAGTAATGTGCCTGAGGCTGTTCCGTCGCTCTTCCACAATTCGGTTCCGTTGGTTCCGTCGTTGGCTTCGAAATAGAGAGTGTTGCCAACGGCTGTGAGGTAGTAGGGAGAACTGCTGGTACTTCCGCTGCGGATGTCCTTGACCATCACCGTGCCTGCTGCTGTTCCGTCGCTCTTCCACAATTCGTATCCGTTGCCTCCGTCGATGGCTGAGAAATAGAGGGTGTTGCCAATGATTGTGAGGTGTTCTGGATCACCGCTGATAACTCCGCTGTAGATGTCCTTGACAAGCACCGTGCCTAAGGCTGTTCCATCG
This sequence comes from Candidatus Poseidoniaceae archaeon, assembly GCA_949372875.1. GTDB lineage: Archaea > Thermoplasmatota > Poseidoniia > Poseidoniales > Poseidoniaceae > MGIIa-L1. The sequence goes on along the minus strand of CASIAW010000001.1, from coordinate 1,527 downwards.
CTCTTCCACAATTCGTATCCGTTGGTTCCGTCGTCGGCTGAGAAATAGAGGGTGTTGCCAATGGCTGTGAGGTGGGTGGGATAGCTGTCGTCACTTCCGCTGTAGATGTCCTTAACCATCATTGTGCCTGTTTCTGTTCCATCGCTCTTCCACAATTCGTATCCGTTGGCTCCGTCGCTGGCTTGGAAAAAGAGGGTGTTGCCAAGGGCTGTGAGGAAGGAGGGAGATGCACCTGCGCTGTTGATGTCCTTAACCATCACCGTGCCGGAGGCTGTTCCATCGCTCTTCCACAATTCGTATCCGTTGGCTCCGTCGTTGGCTCGGAAATAGAGAATGTTGCCAACGGCTGTGAAGTCCCAGGGATTACTGTCGCTACTTCCGCTGTTGATGTCCTTGACCATCACTGTGCCTGAGGATGTTCCATCGCTCTTCCACAATTCCTTTCCGTTGACTCCGTCGTCGGCTGCGAAATAGAGAATGTTGCCAACGGCTGTGAGACCGTTGGGACTACTGCCGCCACTTCCGCTGTTGATGTCCTTGATCATCACTGTGCCGGAGGATGTTCCATCGCTCTTCCACAATTCCTTTCCGTTGACTCCGTCGTCGGCTCGGAAATAGAGGGTGTTGCCAACGGCTGTGAGGGAGTAGGGAAAACTGTCGGTACTTCCGCTGCGGATGTTTTTGAACATTCCAATACCTGGGCAAATAATGGCGAGTGAATCGATTTCATCAACATGTAACTGACCGTCTGCAGCAGTACCGTTTCCATCACCATTATCCAAACCTTGGCCTAATTCTTTCGCGATTCCCTGACAGATTGAGGAATAATTAATCTCAACAATATCCGTTAATGTGACTGCACTGTATGTTGAGATAAGCGAAGCAATGGTTGAATTTGCTCCGCTCCATCCTGTCAGAAGAGTTTCAATTGTGGCGTTTGCATTGGCCCAATTGGATTCCAGGAGAACAATTTGAGCATTGGCTTCGGACAAATCAGAGAAGGCTGCGGATAATTGAGTTTGCAAAGAAGTGACAGTGGACATGTTTTCGTTAAGCGAGGCGTTGAGTGCGGAGAGTTCGCTTTGAAGTTCTGCAACATCTTGTTCAGTGGAGTTTTGTTCTCCTTGTGTACTTGCAAGTTGAGTTTCCAGACTTGCCTTTTCGGACTCCATGCTTGCAATGTTCTGATTGGCTGTTGAAAGAAGACCGCTGAAATTTACGATATCTTGTTGAAGCTGTCCAACAGTGGATTGAGAATCAGCATAATCCGATTCAAGTTGGGAAATGTTGGTGAGCAGATCACTGATGGTAACGTTGTTTGCATCAATTTGTTCGGTGTACGGGGTGATGTCGACGGATTCTGAAGTCTCGTCTCCACCAATACAACCAGCAAGGGTTGCGGTGAACATCAAGAAGGCAAGGAACAGAGGAGTGCTGCTACGCATGGCAGAACTACTTGTTTGGAGCATTTGTAGTTTGGCTGGGCTTTTTGTGAGTCGAAACCACTTGAATCAATGGGAATGCTCG